>NZ_JBQFSH010000024.1:0-506 GCF_056537865.1 Ruegeria sp. BJ5 | reverse complement strand
CTTTGGACGAGGCCGCGCGGGTCGGGGAAGAGTTCGAGGACGGCCTCTGGCTGGGCTACTACAACGAACCGCGCCTGATCTACGCCGAGCCGGGGTTTCGCAAAGGCCCGTGGAAAGCGTCGGACCGGCGGACGGTGCATCTGGCCGTGGACGTCTTTGCACCGGCCGGCACCATACTGCACGCCCCGATGAGCGGACGGGTTGAAGCCGTCGAAAACCGCGACCGCCATCTCGACTATGGCGGCGTCGTAATCCTGCATCACGAAACACCCGACGGGGATCCGTTTTATACGCTTTACGGCCATCTCGATCCCGAGGTGTGTAAGCGCCTCAAACCCGGCGACCCGGTCGCGCAAGGCGCGGCCTTTGCCCGTCTTGGGGATGCCAGCCAGAATGGCGGCTGGGCGCCGCATGTGCATTTCCAGCTGGCACTGACCACTGACGGAATGCAGGCTGACTGGCCCGGCGTTGGTGACCCGGACGAGATGTTCCTGTGGCATGCGATA
>NZ_JBQFSH010000023.1:0-510 GCF_056537865.1 Ruegeria sp. BJ5 | reverse complement strand
TGCGGTTTCAGACCAAAAAGAGACTGCTGACCGCACCGGATGGCCGGGTGTTCAAAACCGGCGACACACTAACCATTGACGGCAGTTCCGGTCAGGTTCTGGCCGGGCAGCCGGCCATGCTCGAAGCGGCCTTGGATGACAGTTTCCAGACATTGATGGGTTGGGCGGATGCCGAGCGGGATATCGAAGTCCGCGCCAATGCGGACACGCCTGCGGATGCGCAAACCGCGCGTAACTTTCAGGCGCAGGGGATCGGACTGTGCCGAACCGAGCACATGTTTTTTGATCCCGGCCGTCTTATCGTCATGCGCGAAATGATCTTTGCGCAAACATCGTCGGGACGCGCAGCGGTGCTGGAACGCCTGTTGCCGATGCAGCGCGACGATTTTGTGCAGCTGTTCCGGATCATGAAAGGGCTGCCGGTCTGTATCCGATTGTTTGACCCGCCGTTGCACGAGTTCCTGCCGACCACCCGCAGCGGTCAGAGAGAACTGGCCGAGGCGCTGGATC
>NZ_JBQFSH010000022.1:0-651 GCF_056537865.1 Ruegeria sp. BJ5 | reverse complement strand
GCGGGGATGCCGTGATCGGCGGCCCGCTCAACAATCGTATTGGCGACGGCAAAACGCACATCGGGATCTTCGGAAATACCGGTGTCGTCATTCGAGATCGCCACAACCGGCACGTTGTACTTCTTGACCAGCGGCAGAACCAGTTCCAGGCGTTCTTCCTCGCCAGTCACCGAGTTCAGCAGCGGACGGCCTTCAGCCGCCTCCAGACCGGCTTCCAACGCGCCCGGAACCGACGAGTCGATGCACAGCGGCACGTCCACCAGACCCTGCACCAGCTCGACAATCCGGCGCATCAGCGGCGGCTCGGTCTCGTTTGGGTTTGGGTTCGAGTTGTAGACAACCCCGGCGTTGATATCCAGGACGGTCGCACCGGCCGCAACCTGCGCCAGCGCGTCTTTCTCGACGGTCGAGAAATCGCCCGCTTCCAGTTCCGCCGCCAGTTTCTTGCGACCCGTGGGGTTGATGCGCTCACCGATCACGCAGAACGGTTCGTCAAAGCCCAGAACGGCAGTTTTTGTTTTTGATTCGACGACTGTACGGGTCATGTCCGGTCCTTAAGCGTTTGCAGGCTGTGCCGACGCACCGCCGTTATTGATCGCCCAGTTGGCGTTGGTCTTGATCCCGCCCAGCGGGAAGAAATGCACGTTGGTG
>NZ_JBQFSH010000021.1:0-1057 GCF_056537865.1 Ruegeria sp. BJ5 | reverse complement strand
TCGCGGCAGGTCTACGTCAGGCAGGCGGTTTCCTCGGTCTACTTCAGCAATATCCATCAGCATGGGCTCAGGCGGGCGCTGGTGAGGTCGATCAGATCGAGGCGCTCGTTGCAAAGCGCGCGCAAGCACGCCTTGATCGTGATTGGCCACGCGCAGACGCATTGCGCGATGAGCTATTGGCACTTGGCGTTGAAGTCGAGGACTCCGGCGGTGAGAGCCGTTGGCGGATGCGCGCATGAGGGGTTTCTTCACATGGCTCCTGATCCTTCCGATCCGTGGCTACCGGCTCATCCTCTCCCCTTGGCTTGGTCACTCATGCCGCTTTCAGCCAAGCTGCTCTGTCTATGCGATCGAAGCTCTGGAAACCCATGGTCCTCTTCGCGGCCTATGGTTAACGCTTCACCGTTTGGCACGCTGCAATCCATGGGGCGGATCAGGGTTTGATCCGGTGCCACCTGTAAACAACCCCCAGATCAAATGAAGCTAAATGTTCCATGACGAAACGCGGTGAACAAGTGCCGGCCGAGATACTCGCCGTGCTCAAGGCCGCCAGTGGCGCGATGTCCGCCTATGATGTGTTGCGCCGATTACGGGCATCACACCCAAAGATAGCACGGCCGACCGTCTACAACGCACTTGCAGCATTAACCAAGATCGGTCGCGTTCACAGGGTCGAGTCCCATAAGGCCTACATCGCGTGCCAATGCGATGGCAGTCATCAATCGGCGGTACTGTCTATCTGCGACGAATGCGGAACTGTTGAAGAACGCACCGCCCCAGGCCTTGTCGAGAACCGCTCCGGCTTCGTTGAAGAAACGGGTTTCCTGCCGCAGCGTCATATCATTGAGGTGCATGGATTATGCTCGTCCTGCGTCTCCGGCACCTAGGTTAAGGTCAACAAAAAGCGAACAAATGCAGATGTTTGAAACCATTTTTCGAAACGGCATCGTCGTCAACCATGACGGCATCCATGAAACAGATATCGGCGCGCAGAACGGACGGATCACCGCTTTGGGTGACCTGTCGCGCGCGGCTTCGGAAACCGTGGTGGATTGCA
>NZ_JBQFSH010000020.1:0-1066 GCF_056537865.1 Ruegeria sp. BJ5 | reverse complement strand
TCGTTCATCTCGATCACGACCATGCGGCCGTCCTCGGGATTGACGCCGAACTGCACGTTGGTGCCGCCGGTCTCGACGCCGATCTCGCGCAGCACCGCCAGCGAGGCGTCGCGCATGATCTGGTATTCCTTGTCCGTCAGCGTCAGGGCAGGGGCCACCGTGATGGAGTCGCCGGTGTGCACGCCCATCGGATCGAAGTTCTCGATCGAGCAGACGATGATGCAATTGTCCTTCTTGTCGCGCACCACCTCCATCTCGTACTCTTTCCAGCCGAGCACGGATTCTTCGATCAGCACTTCGTTGGTCGGAGACGCGTCCAGGCCGCGCTCGATGATGTCGAGGAACTCTTCCTTGTTGTAGGCGATGCCACCGCCGGTGCCGCCCATGGTGAAGGAGGGGCGGATGATCGCGGGCAGGCCGATCTCGGACAGCGCCATCATGGCCTGGCCGAAGGCATATTCCTGGTAGCGCTTGCGGCGGTCGCTCTCGCCGAGCGTCCATTGCCGGTCGAGTTCTTCGAGCGCTGCGCCCGACAGCTTCTCGCGTTCGGCCTGGTATTTGTCGCGGAACGACTTCTTCAGCTCGGACGCGTTGGCGAGCCGCGACTTCGGCGTCTCGAGCCCGATCTTGGTCATCGCCTCGCGGAACAGCTGGCGATCCTCGGCCTTGTCGATGGCATCGGCGGTGGCGCCGATCATCTCGACGTCGAACTTGTCCAGCGGGCCCTGCCGGCGCAGCGACAGCGCGCAGTTCAGCGCGGTCTGGCCACCCATGGTCGGCAGCAGCGCGAAGCCGCCGGGGATGACGTGACGTTCCTTCTCGATGATCTTGGCGACGATCTCCGGCGTGATCGGCTCGATATAGGTCGCATCGGCCAATTCCGGATCGGTCATGATGGTGGCCGGATTGGAATTGACGAGGACGATGCGATAGCCCTCCTCTTTCAGCGTCTTCACCGCCTGCGTGCCCGAATAATCGAACTCGCAGGCCTGGCCGATCACGATGGGACCGGCGCCGATGATGAGGATGGTCGAGATGTCGGTACGTTTGGGCATCACCGCTCGCG
>NZ_JBQFSH010000019.1:0-1181 GCF_056537865.1 Ruegeria sp. BJ5 | reverse complement strand
ATGGCAAAGGAAAAGTTTGAGCGTACAAAACCGCACGTCAACATTGGCACGATTGGCCACGTTGACCACGGCAAGACGACGCTGACCGCAGCAATCACCAAGTATTTCGGCGACTTCAAGGCGTATGACCAGATTGACGGCGCGCCGGAAGAGAAAGCGCGCGGCATCACCATCTCGACCGCCCACGTGGAATACGAGACCGACAACCGCCACTATGCGCACGTCGACTGCCCCGGCCACGCCGACTATGTGAAGAACATGATCACCGGTGCCGCTCAGATGGACGGCGCGATCCTGGTTGTGAACGCAGCTGACGGCCCGATGCCGCAGACCCGCGAGCACATCCTGCTGGGCCGCCAGGTTGGCATCCCGAAGATGGTCGTGTTCCTGAACAAGGTTGACCAGGTTGACGACGAAGAGCTGCTGGAACTGGTTGAGATGGAAGTTCGCGAACTGCTGTCCAGCTACGACTACCCCGGCGACGACATTCCGATCATCGCAGGTTCGGCTCTGGCCGCGATGGAAGGCAACAACCCGGAAATCGGCGAGAACAAGATCCGCGAACTGATGGCGGCCGTTGACGAGTACATCGACACGCCCGAGCGCGCTGTTGACCAGCCGTTCCTGATGCCGATCGAAGACGTGTTCTCGATCTCGGGTCGTGGTACCGTTGTGACCGGTCGTGTCGAGCGTGGTGTGATCAACGTTGGCGACGAGATCGAAATCGTCGGCATCCGCGACACGCAGAAGACCACCTGCACCGGTGTCGAGATGTTCCGCAAGCTGCTGGACCGCGGTGAAGCGGGCGACAACATCGGCGCCCTGCTGCGCGGCGTTGACCGTGACGGCGTTGAGCGTGGCCAGGTTCTGTGTAAGCCGGGCTCGGTTACTCCGCACACCAAGTTCGAAGCCGAAGCCTACATCCTGACCAAGGAAGAAGGCGGCCGTCACACTCCGTTCTTCGCGAACTACCGTCCGCAGTTCTACTTCCGTACGACTGACGTGACCGGCACCGTGACCCTGGCCGAAGGCACCGAGATGGTCATGCCCGGCGACAACGTGTCGTTCGGCGTCGAGCTGATCGCCCCGATCGCCATGGAAAACGGTCTGCGCTTCGCCATCCGCGAAGGCGGCCGCACCGTCGGCGCAGGCGTCGTGTCCAAAATCATCGAGTAAGGCGC
>NZ_JBQFSH010000018.1:0-1123 GCF_056537865.1 Ruegeria sp. BJ5 | reverse complement strand
GGGGCAAAATCACAGTGAAAACTGACCCTTTGCCCAGGTCGCTTTCGACGCGCAGCCGCCCGCGGTGTCGGTTGACGATGTGTTTGACAATGGCCAGACCCAGCCCGGTCCCACCCAACTCGTGCGAGCGATGACTGTCGGCCCGATAGAATCGCTCTGTCAGGCGTGGCAGATGAACCGCATCAATGCCCGGACCCTTGTCGATGATCTGAACGCGAACAGCAGGGCCGCGCATCGCGGTATCGCGCTCGGACGAGGTTACGCGCACCTCGACGCTGCCGCCGCTGCCGCCGTATTTGATCGCGTTTTCTATCAGATTGGTAAAGACCTGACGCAATTGATCACTGTCACCTGTCAACGACACAGGCCCTTGAGGCGCATCCATAGACAGGGTCACATGTGCGTCTTCGGCCAATGGGCGCAGCGAGGTCAGGGTGGATTGCAACAGCCCCGTCAACTCCAGCTGTTCCTTGGGGCGCACACGCTCTTCACTTTCGACCCGGTTCAGAGACAGAAGATCGCCGACCAGACGATTCATCCGGTTGGCCTCTTCGGTCATGATCTGCAGAAACCGTTCCCGCGCGGGGGCGTCATCGCGCGCCGGGCCGCGCAAGGTTTCAATGAAGCCCATCAAGGCGGTCAGGGGCGTGCGCAATTCGTGGCTGACATTGGCCACGCAGTCCCGGCGCATTTGACCGGCCTGTTCCAGTTGCGTCACGTCCTGAAAGATCACGATCACAGCACCGCCGGACACGGCACCGACCCCGGTCATATAGCGGCAATGCACTTCAAAGGTCGTGTCCTGCGCGCCGTCATTCGACAAGTGCCGGGTTTTTGCCGGTCCTTTGGTGCGCAGACTTTGTTCCAGCGCCTCAATCACCTGCGGTTGCCGCAATATGGTTGCGAAATGACGGCCCTGGATGTTTTGACCCAACAGCGTTTTCGCGTCGGTGTTGGCGGAAATGATCCGCTCGGTCTGATCCACCATCAGCGCGGGCATGGGAACGGCTGAAACAAATTCAGCGAGCAGATCTTCAGACATGGTCTTGTACCCTGTTGGCCCGGGTGTGTCAGGAAACCGGCGTCAAAGTCTCGCGAAACTTGCGCATGTTCTCTTGGTAGT
>NZ_JBQFSH010000017.1:0-1155 GCF_056537865.1 Ruegeria sp. BJ5 | reverse complement strand
TGCGGACCGGGGACAGTCACCTGCAGCGCGCTGCGAAACGCATTTGCCAAAAAATTGACGCGCTCCATTGCCCAGCCGATTGGTTGCAGGTCGCGCCTTGGGGTTCGCCGCCGGACGATCCGGCGAAAGGATGCGTCCCGGTTGCACATTTCAGGCAGGCAATCCGCGCAGAGCAGAAGATCCGGATCACCTATGTAGATTCGAATGATCAGCGCACCGAACGGATCGTGCGGCCGGTCGCACTGACATACCATATCGAATGCACGATGCTGGCCGGGTGGTGTGAATTGCGCAACGGCTTCCGCCACTTCCGCACGGACAGAATCTGGGCCAGCGAACCAACCGACGAAGACTTTCGCGGCCAGGGCGAGGCACTGCGGGACCTTTGGCAAGAGCAAAACGGGACGCCCCAGTCTGCAGGTGCCGCCTGAATGGCAGGTATTTGCCGATTTCACCGTTTTGTTGCTTGAGCCCACCTATGCGAGCCGTGATATACTAGGCCACAAGAGGCATACCTGCACAACAGGTCCTAGAGCAGAAGGTAACATCATGACGATTTCAAAGTTTATTCTGGCGGCTGGACTGTGTTCGGTCGTGACGCTGGCGGCCTGTACGGACCCCGGCACGCTGAGCGTTCAGAACGATCCCAACCAGAACGCCAAACAGGGCGCACTGCTGGGTGGTCTGATCGGGGCGGGGGTTGGCGCGGTCGCCAACGATTCTGACCCGCTTCTGGGCGCACTGGCAGGGGGCGCCATTGGCGCGGCAGGCGGCGGGCTCATCGGCAACCAGCTGGACCGGCAGGCGGCCGAACTGCGGCAGCAACTGGCCAATGACGGGATTACTATCGTGAATGCGGGCGACCGCCTGATTGTCACGGTGCCGAATGACATCACTTTTGATACCGACAGCGCGACCGTCCGCCCGGCGTTGCGGGCCGATCTGGTCAAAGTCGGCCAGAACCTCGTCAATTATCCCAATTCAAACGTTCAGATTATCGGGCACACCGACAGTGATGGCGATGCGGGCTACAATCTGGGCCTCTCGGAGCGCCGCGCCAATGCGGTGGCCGACATCCTTCAGGCAAATGGTGTGAGCTTTAACCGCATCACCACGATCGGTCAGGGTGAAAACAATCCGGTGGCAACGAACCTG
>NZ_JBQFSH010000016.1:0-1640 GCF_056537865.1 Ruegeria sp. BJ5 | reverse complement strand
CGGCGTATTTCGTTGAAAAACTCTTGGTTGATTGAGTGGTAAGTCGCTGATTCAATTCGTCCTGTAGGGAGGAATTGGCGATGATGGGACCGAGGCAGGAAGCGCAGGCGGCGTTGTTCTACGAGTTCTCGCTGGAAGATCATGTCCCGCAAGATCACCTGCTGCGCTCGATTGATCGGTTCGTCGATCTTGGCAGCATCCGGTCGCATCTGGCGGAGTTCTACAGCCATACTGGACGCCCCTCGGTTGACCCCGAGTTGCTTATCCGAATGCTACTCGTGGGCTACTGCTTCGGGATCCGGTCCGAGCGGCGGCTTTGTGAAGAGGTTCATCTGAACCTAGCCTATCGGTGGTTCTGTCGGCTCGATCTGAACGACCGTGTGCCGGATCATTCCACATTCTCGAAGAACCGGCATGGGCGGTTCCGCGAAAGCGAACTGCTGCGCTACCTGTTCGAGATGACCGTGGCACACAGCATTGAGGAAGGCCTCGTCAGCGGTCAGCGTATGGCCATCGATGCAAGCTTGATCGAAGCCGATGCCAACAAGCAGAACTCAACGCCGAAGGAAGAGTGGGACGCCTCAACCGTTGATCCGACCGACGCGCCCCGCGCCGTCCGCGAGTATCTCGACACGCTGGACGAGGCTGCGTTCGGCGCTGCCAGCGAGGTTCAGCCCAAGTTCACATCGCATTCCGATCCGGCGAGCCAATGGACCGCAGCCCGCAAAGGCCCTGCATTCTTTAGCTATTCCGACAACTACCTGATCGATACAGATCACGGAGTTATCATCGACGTCGAAGCCACCAGATCAATCCGTCAGGCTGAGGTCGGATCGACCAAGACCATGTTGAACCGAGTAAAGGAACGGTTCGATCTGCATCCGGAGAGACTAATCGCGGACACCGCCTATGGCACCGGCCCACTTCTGGGCTGGCTGGTTGATCGCAAGATTGCGCCGCATATCCCGGTGTTCGACAAGTCCGGTCGCAATGACGGCACCTGGACCCGCGCCGACTTCGAATGGGATGCTGAGAATGACCAATACATCTGTCCCGAAGGTCACGCCCTCAAGCAGTTCCGCCGCAACTACTCAGACCCCAACCGCGGTCCGACGGGCAAGGGCACCGCTCGCTATCGCGCTCTGAAAGAGGTCTGTCAGGTCTGCCCATCGAAAACCAAGTGCTGCCCCAACGCGGATGCCCGCAAGATCAGCCGCGAAGAAACAGAAGACGCCCGCCAGGTGGCTCGAGACATTGCCAAGACCCGCCAGTACGACATCTCAATGAAGCTCAGAAAGAAGGTGGAAATGCTCTTCGCCCACCTCAAACGCATTCTCGGCCTGGGTCGGCTCCGATTACGTGGCCCATGCGGCGCAAACGACGAATTCCTCCTCGCCGCCACCGCCCAGAACCTCCGCAAACTGGCCAAGATCTTTCCCGCACCGCAGCAAACACGTAAAGCCTGATCAGAAAGGCACTCGCGCTCGGTTCAGCACACCACTTTCTGCGTCCGCAACACGTTGTTTTTCCACAGAATCGGCGTATTTCGTTGAAAAACTCTTGGTTGATTGAGTGGTAAGTCGCTGATTCAATTCGTCCTGTAGGGAGGAATTGGCGATGATGGGACCGAGGCAGGAAGC
>NZ_JBQFSH010000015.1:0-1779 GCF_056537865.1 Ruegeria sp. BJ5 | reverse complement strand
CAATCCCGTCTCCAAAACTAAGCCAACTGTGGCACAGTTTTAGGGGGCCAAGACACTTTCTTAACCAGGTCTGCAGGTGTTTGATCACGAGCTGTTCGTTGAGTGGAACGACAAGCGCTTTGGCCCCTACCGCCCGACAGGTGGGCCTATCCCGCTGCATCGCTATCGCAAGCCCAAGAAAACACAAACACAGGCACGGGCCGACAGGATCGGAGATCTTGCGCAGAAGATCTCGGTGCCCAGATCGGCGCTTGCCGGGTTGGATTCAAGCCTGGCCAAAGCCGCAGACGTACTGCCGTTCGCCAGCCAGGCCTTTGTCGATCCGGATCCCTATGGAGAGTTCACCTATAGCAGCCGATTGGATGCGCTGCGCGGGGTCTCGGATTTGCTGCACAAGCCGCTGGCCCGCCTGACAGACGAGGATCTGTCGTTCGTGAATGATCTTGTCGACCGCACGCTCGACAAGACGGAAATCAAACAAGGAATAACTGCCCGGTTCTCGCCTAAGCGACCGGCCGCTGAAGAGGAGAGCGAGTAATGCTGAATGCCGAGATCATGGCGCGATATGGGCTGATCAAGGACTGGCGAGCTGCCGGATTCTATGAGACCGAGAACCATCGTCAGATCACCCACACCGTCCGGGCGGGCATTGGAACCGGACGCCTGATCGCTGTGACAGGCCCAGTTGGCATCGGCAAGACTGTGTTCCTGCACCGGTTGCAAGATGAAATTGCGCGCGAAAAGAAGGTCACTGTCGCCGAAAGCCTGTCGGTGGACAAAGCCCGCACGACCGTTCCGACGCTAATCTCAGCCCTGTTCTACGATCTCTCACGAGAGAAAGAACCAAAGATTCCAACCCAAGGTGAAAAGAGGGAACGAGAACTTCAGAAGCTGGTAGCCCGCTCCGGAAAGCCCGTGGCGCTGTTTGTCGATGAGGCCCATGATCTGTATGGAAAGACATTGATCGGGCTGAAACGCCTGATGGAAGTGATCGCGCGCGGCGGAGGCAATCTGTCCGTTATTCTGGTCGGCCATCCGAAGCTGCGAAACGACCTTCGCCGCCCAACGATGGAAGAGATCGGGCATCGCACTGATATCCTGCCCTTCGAAGGATTGGGGGAAGAGTCCCGAACCTATCTCGACTGGCTTTTGGACCAGTGTACCGAGGACGACGCTCCACTTGACGAGATTATCGAACCGGCGGCGCTGGACCTACTGGCAGAGCGCCTGACCACACCCTTACAGTTTGCCGAATATTTAAACCGGGCATTGGAGGCCGGGTTCCGCATCGGCCAGAAACCAATCACGCCGGATATTGTGTCGGCCACCCTGGCCCCCGACTTTGATGACTTGGAGCCACGTCTCACCCGGCAGGGCTATTCTGTGAAGGTATTGGCGGATCAGTTCCAGTCCAAACCTGCCGAGATCAAACGCTTCCTGTGCGGGCAGCTTGAACCCGCGCGGACCCGCGAATTGGCAGAGCGAATGCGGATGGCGGGGTTGTCGCTATGAGGTCATGTGGATGGTCTCACCCCACCGATCCCAGTCTCAGAAATGTGAGCCCGTCTCAATTATTCTGAGCCCGTTCTCAAATAAAGTGGTCCCAAATCGAATTATAGTCTCAAATAATCTGAGCCAGAAACAGCGATGATCTCGCGCCCAACGGATTATGATCTCAAGCCGCTACACATAGATCGCCTCGGCATCAACAGCGTCGTTCTTGGAGCCTTTGACAAACGGCATTACGAACCGCGGATGAACGAGGCGCACGGCATAGCC
>NZ_JBQFSH010000014.1:0-1838 GCF_056537865.1 Ruegeria sp. BJ5 | reverse complement strand
TCCAGGAATTCCTTGGACCAGCTGTAATAAAGGCTCTGCGCGATGCTCTCACGACGGCACAGCTCTGCGATGCTGTCCTCGCCTTTTAGGCCGTCCAGCACGATCCTGATCTTCTCTTCTGCGGAGTACTGTTTGCGGGTCGCACGGCGAATGTCCTTTACGACCTTCTCACCGTGGCTCTGCTTGGTTCCGGGTTTCTTTCTCATCTTATGGAATGGACGCCCCTTGCACCGATGCCGATAGTTTTCGGCAGACGTATCAAGCAGAAGGAGTTCACAGAATGCAGTTACTTGCGATTGATTTAGGCAAACAGTCGTTTCACATCCACGGAATCACCAATGAGGGCGAGGTAATCTCGAAGAAGGTGACCAGATCAAAACTCGCCGCTGCCGTTCAGGAGTATTCCCCGGAAACAGTCGCCATGGAGGCTTGTGCCAGCGCTCATCACTGGGGCAGACAGTTTGAGGCGCAAGGCTATGCCGTGCGCCTCGTTCATCCGCGGTTCGTAATGCCGTTTGTCAAAGGCTCCAAGAACGACGCTGTTGATGCCGAGGCGATCTATGAGGCCGCACTGCGCCCGACTATGCGATTTGTCCCAGTGAAGACGACGGAGCAACAGGATTTGCAGATGCTGCATCGAACACGTGATCGTCTCATCACACAACGGAGCGGATTGATTAATCACATTCGGGGCCTTCTGGGGGAGTATGGCGTTGTCATTCCAGTCGGTGCCTTTCGGTTCCGAAAGGATATCAGAAACGCCGTCGCTGAGGCCAAGTTGTCAGCGCTGGCAACGGAAAACTTCAACGCACTTATCGCCGAATTCGAAGCGTTGGACAAACACGTCGCTGAGCTCGACCGTAAGCTAATCGCGATCTGCCGGACCGATGAGCGGTGCAAACGTCTTGCAACCCTCCCCGGCGTCGGGCCTGTGATCGCCACCGCCTTGATCGCTGCCGTTGATGACGGTCGACACTTTTCGTCTGGCCGGGCACTCGCGGCATGGATAGGCTTGGTTCCCAGACAATATACGACGGGCGGCAAGCCCCGGCTTGGTGGCATAGGCAAACGAGGCAACCAATACCTGCGGCGCCAGCTCATCCACGGCGCCCGGTCCGTCCTGATCAGGATCGCCAATCGTGATGATCAACGCGCGAGATGGGCGCAGGGCTTGCTGGCACGCGCAGGTCACAACAAAACGCTCGTGGCTATCGCCAACAAGACAGCACGCATTGCCTGGGCGATTTTGCGGAGCGGAGAAGGCTACAAAGCGGCGTAGCGGGCAGCCCGGAAAGTACTGGCGCTCTAAGAATGCGAGGTGACGAGACGATGGTGTAACGGCAGGGGCCGCAATTCACAGCCTGTAAGGAGTGGTGGCCAGGAAAGGCCGGTCATCTTGGAAGGCACTGAAACCAGCGGATCCCATCGAGGCCAGGAGCAAAGATGCTTCAATCAAAGGCCGGATAGATTCACGCATCCAATGCCGTCAACATCATCACAAAAAACACCTTGCGCAGGGGGCGTCCATAGATCCACTCCTTGGCGGTTACGATGAGCCAGAAACCCTCTCTTATCAAATCAACCTAAACTGTCCCATTGGCGCTGACGTCAGGCAAACTGAAGGAAAAGCGGTGTGACGCGCGTATCTGCAGCGTCGGGGAATTTTTCAGCGGTTTCGAAATCCGCCACAGGCTCTTCCAAGCTCTAAATCTTGAAGCCGCTTAGAGGAAGAAGACAACGCCAAGAAGGAACAGGATACACGCCCGTCGCCTCCACCAGATACGTCTCGCAAGACAAACGTAATTTAGGGCTCGGTCATGGAAAGCCGTTTAATAACA
>NZ_JBQFSH010000013.1:0-1976 GCF_056537865.1 Ruegeria sp. BJ5 | reverse complement strand
GATCACCAATACCTGTCCCTTCTGTGGCAAGCCTAGAGGGAAACCGGTGTTTCGACGCTACTGCGAGGATGGTGAGTGGTACGAAATCCAGACATGGGAGAACCCTTGTGGCCATGTCGATATGTACGACGCCGTGATCGAAGAAGCCCGCCAGCTCAAGCTTTCGCAAACCGCTACGAACGGAGGCGATCATGACTGACTTAGCGCCAGGCGACCGCAGCCGCGCCGATCCCATGGGGTGTGGCGTGGATCCGGTCGCGTACGAAAACGACACCCTGCGCGCTCCCACCGATGGCGGTGCTGCACATTGCAAGGGCTTCCTGCTCGAGGACAATCCTTTTCAGAGTGGTCGGGTTGACGACCGTTTGGCCGCAGACTGGGTTCGGGACTGGGAGGCTCGCCATCGGTTCGCGCTCGACAACGGGATGCATGCAGAAGTCGGGCGAGTGGCCTGTCTTCAGCATCTCCGCAATAGTCGCACCCGCTGGCAGGGAGGGATCGAGCCATGAGGTTCAAGATGTGGCCCCGTTTTGCCTTCGAAGACACACCCCGCAAGCGTGCCGCCTTGCGCCGCAAACAGCAGAAGGAACGCGAGGCTTTTCCATTGCTGGCCAATCAGATCGCAGAGCAGCAACCCAGTGAAGATGAGGTTATGTTCAAACGCGCAGTGGATTGGGAACGGCAAGAGAAACGCAGCCGGAAACAACGTGCCGATAAATGGCGTGAGGCAAGGTGTCTCATAGCCGCGTATTCTTCTAATGAAGCAGCCGCACTGCGCCATGCATGGAACTGTGCGCCATACCCCGCCGATCCGGTCTACCTGCTGGGTTTTCTTCATAGGTATTCCATTGGGCGCTTCACCCTTGATACCTTGCCCTTTGATCTCGTTCCGTCAGATCCGCATGGCCACCGTAAGCACCAATCCGAAATATCCGTTCTAAAAGGTCCGATGACATGACTGCAAAATCCACGGCACTTTCAAGGAAGGCCACGCGCATCTGGAAATCGGCCCAGCTCTATGTTGGGTTTCACCGCGACCAGAAGGGCAAGAAACGCGACTCCGCCAAGGTTTGGCCGCCGAAGAACGCAAATGTTACGATCCACCCAAACCCGGCCGAGCAAGAGGCTTTTGTTGTTCTGAAATCAAGCGGCAACAGTTTGTCGGGCGATGTTCAGGTCAAGTTCCGGTCTGACAAGATCATCGCGCGGCGGGACACCGATGACGGTTGGCTGGGTGTGCAGATCGAGCCGATGGCCGTTGTGGTACAGATCGCAGACGGGACGCGGATCAAGGTTTGGTATGATGGCTCTGTGACACGCGCGACGGCAGAGGATCGCACCACAATCGAACTTGATGGATCCGTATTCAAGCGTACCGAGTTCGCGCAGGCCTACATGTCTGGGGACGGTACAGAAATGGGTACCGAAACCGCCACGCACTATGCTTCGATCACAGATAGCGGAGTGCAATCCTCGCTCGACGATGACTGGCAGCCGGAGTGAAGGATTTTGGCGGAGTCAGTGTTGCAACCAAGTAGAAATGTCACCGGGTTTGCAAAGCAGAAGTGTCACCACAGAGCGCGACGGAAGCAAGGCTTAGCAGCCCGGCGACCTCAGATATCGCAGGGCTGAAAAGCCTTGCGGGGGTCAGCGGAAGGCTTTGGTCTTTCGGCTATGCCTCGACAAGTGACCAATGATTGGTTTGAGTGCACCGTGTGAATGATCTTTCCGCTACTCTGCTTCTTACCTATTCGGTAACAACGGTCCTGAAGCTGCTTTTGATATGGTTTTTGCTGAAAATGCTCGACCGTTTCACGAACGCGGGACTTGTTGTTTTGTTTGGTTTGTCGGTTTGTCTGTATCACGCGCAGGCAATTTATCGCGGCAAGTTACTATGTGACGATCCGCGTGGCTGGGTCGACTTTCCGGATCTTCCCGCGGCTGTGAACTGGGTTATCTCAGCACGCGATTGCCCC
>NZ_JBQFSH010000012.1:0-2203 GCF_056537865.1 Ruegeria sp. BJ5 | reverse complement strand
GGTTCGAGTTGCATATCTGTCCGACCCCCAAAATAACGTACTGGGGTAACCGAGTGGTTATACGAACAGACCTATGTTGCTCGTCGCAGTAAGTTCAGCGCCTCGAACGGCGGGTAAGTCCGGATAGTGTTGAAAAACTCAAAAATGCAAGAGGTTCGAGTTTATTGCGAACCGGCGAACCGGCGAACCGTCGATAAAGTCCAAAGCCAATTTCGATGACAGTTGTTGAGATGCCTTGTCCAGCCCCAATTCTATGGGCCAGTTTTGAGCAAGGTTTCTGGAACGGGCGGTCGCATGTTTAGAGCCTGATGGGGTCTGACACGATTGTACTGTCTAAGCCAGGTATTGATGACGATCTGAGCCTGTTTGGTGGTGTGGAACCATTCTGCGTTGAGGACTTCCCGGCGCAGAGTGCCATTGAAGCGCTCGTTGTATCCATTCTCCCAAGGTGATCCCGGGTAGATTTGGATCGGCTTAATGCCCACCTTTCTTAACCAGGTCTGCAGGGCCGTTGCGATGAACTCCGCGCCGTTGTCGGAACGGATGTGTTCGGGCTTCCCGTGCCGCAATAAGAGTGGGTAGAGCGCATCCAGCACGTCTGCGCTGTTCATCTTCGGCTTGACCGCTACGCAGAGCGCCTCACGGGTATACTCATCCAGCACCGTCAGCATCTTGTAGCTCTGTCCGTTGCTCAGCTTGTCGTGGACAAAGTCAATGCTCCAGATGTGATTGGGATGTTGCGGTCGGAGCCGGATGATCGAGCTGTCCTTGTGGTACAGCCGTTTGCGTTTCTTGTGCCGTTGTGGGAGCTGCAAGCCTTCTTCGCGCCATAGTCGTTCGATCTTTTTATGATTGACTGCCCAGCCTTCGACACGCAGCAGCTCGGCGACCTTGCGGTAGCCGTAGCGCCCATACCGTTTGGCCAATCGGATCATCGCCAGACGTAACGCCTCATCATCCTTTGGCGCTGCGCGGTATTGCAGCGTGCTCCGCGCCAATCCAATCACGCGACAGGTGCGCCGTTCAGAGGTTGCCAGCTTTTGTCGGGTGTGGACCACGGCCTGACGAAGCTGGTCTGCCGTCAGGCCTTTGGCTTTAGATAATCAAGGCTCTCCTTGAGAATGAGTTTGTCCAGTTCAAGCTCAGCCACGATTTTCTTGAGCCGATCATTCTCTTTCTGCAGCGCCTTCAGATTGGCCATCTCAGATCGTCCCATCCCACCAAACCGCTTGCGCCATGTGTAATAGGTCGCATCACTGACACCAGCCGTTCTGCACGCCGTCGCGACATCCGAACCAGATGCCAGGCCCAGCTCAATCTCGCGCAAAAGCCGCAGAATATCTTCGTCCGAATACCGTTTCCGCGCCATCAATCCCGTCTCCAAAACTAAGCCAACTGTGGCACAGTTTTAGGGGGCCAAGACAGTCTCGCCTCCAAGAGTTGCTATGAGACGGTTGCGATTTTGGTCCAAAGTGAAAGCTGGATGCATAAACTCAGTGATTAGTGAGGTGCGTTCGATACCACCGATACTATAGGTGGTACCCCAGCTGTTGTTCATGACGTGCGCACCGGCATCGATTGAGCGGTTTATGGCATCACGCCATATCTCTACAGTGTTAGGGGTGGTCAATTCGGTGGTGGTGCCCCGTGCTCTTATTCCCTTGAAGATGACAAGCTCGGATACAAAGGCAACGCCGTGTATGCCTTCACCGTCTTTCCTGGCTGCAGCGATGCGGGCGACATGCGTGCCATGACTGGCAGAGCTAGAACCGAAGGGTTCAGAAATATCTTTGGGGTCTCCGACAAAGTAGGACTGGCTGTGGTCAAAGTCGATTTTCCCTTCGAACTCCGGATTGTCGACATCAATGCCCGTGTCCAGGATTGCAATCTTTACACCTTGCCCTCGTGCGCCCTTTGCGTATCGCACATCGGCTCCAATCAAAGACAGGCCCTCGTTTCGGTTGAATTCCGGGGTTTGGTAGTAGGCGGGATCGTTAGGGCCGGGACCTGGATTGGGACCGGGAGCTGGGTTGGGACCGGGGCCTGGGTTGGGACCGGGGCCAGGGTTGGGACCGGGGCCCGGGTTGGGACCGGGGCCTGGATTGGGGCCGGGGCCTGGGTTGGGACCGGGACCCGGGTTGGGACCGGGAGCTTGGTTGGGACCGGGGCCTGGGTTGGCACCGGGGCCTGGGTTGGGACCGGG
>NZ_JBQFSH010000011.1:0-4161 GCF_056537865.1 Ruegeria sp. BJ5 | reverse complement strand
GCTGACATAGTAATGATTGGCGATGATGCCGAAAGCGATATCGCAGGCGCTTTGAAGGCTGGCTTAGGCGCAGCCATTCTTGTCCGAACCGGAAAATACCAACCTGGCGACGAGGCGCGCCATGACCCGCGACCCACCACAACCGCAGACGGTGTTCGAGCCGCTGTAGAGTTTGTCATTGAGGGGGGTGATTGAATACCGCCGAACGATCGTTGCCCTAGCGGTAGCTGCGTCGCGCAAGAGCAATAAATCTAACGCTGTAAGCGGCGGCCAGACGTAGATATGGTATCAATGTTGGTTGGGCCATCACTACGGCGGGACCAAAGGACTGAACGCGCCAAGGGCTTATGCAACGTCCGCCAATCGCAAACACCAGACTTTGCGGATCTCCGGAGACAGCCCAGAGTCGACCTTGACCGCGAGGTAAGATTGCTGCATTAGCAGCTCGTATTCTGTTGAAAAACTCTGTCTTGATCGAAGGCCATCTGGCTGATTCAATTCTCTTATTGAATGGGAGTTTGGATGATGATGGGACCAAAACAGGAAACTCAGGCTGAGCTGTTCTATGAGTTCTCCCTGGAGGAACATGTCCCGGACAATCATCTGCTGCGGTCGATTGATCGATTTGTTGACCTGAGTAGTATCCGCAATCATTTGGCGGATTTTTACAGTCATACTGGTCGCCCTTCCGTCGATCCCGAGTTGCTGATCCGCATGCTGCTGGTGGGCTATTGCTTTGGCATCCGGTCGGAACGGCGGTTGTGCGAAGAAGTGCACCTGAACCTTGCGTATCGCTGGTTCTGTCGCCTCGATCTGACTGATCGAGTGCCGGATCACTCTACCTTTTCCAAGAACCGCCATGGTCGGTTCCGCGAGAGTGAACTCTTGCGGCACGTGTTCGAAACGACAGTGGCGCGGTGCATCGCAGAAGGTTTGGTCAGCGGCCAGCGTATGGCGATTGATGCCAGCTTGATTGAGGCAGAAGCGACCAAGCAGTATTCAGCGTCACAAGAAGAATGGGATGCTGCACAGATCGATGCCAAGACCGCACCGCGCGCTGTTCGGGAATATCTGGAAACCCTGGATGAGGCCGCGTTTGGTGCTGCCTCGCCAGTCAAGCCTAAGTTCATTTCATATTCGGACCCTGCCAGCCAATGGACAGCGGCGCACAAGGCACCAGCCTTCTTTGCTTACTCTGATAACTACCTCGTTGATACAGATCACAGCGTGATTGTGGATGTGGAAGCGACCAGATCCATCCGGCAAGCCGAAGTGGGGTCGACAAAGACGATGCTGGACCGGGTGAAGGACAAGTTCGACCTCGTCCCCGACTGGATGATCGCCGATACCGCCTACGGCTCAGGCCCGATGCTCGGCTGGCTCGTGGATCGCAAGATCGATCCTTACATCCCGGTCATCGACAAGGCCGGACGCCCCGACGGCACCTGGACACGCACAGACTTCGAATGGGACGCTGAGCATGATCAATATATCTGCCCAGAGGGTCACGCGCTTAAACAGTTCCGCCGGAATTACTCTGATCCAAACCGGGGGCCGTCGGGCAAGGGCACAGCCCGCTATCGCGCCTTGAAAGAAGTCTGCCAGGTATGTCCGTCCAAACAAAGATGCTGCCCCAACGCTGATGCACGCAAAATCACCCGCGAAGAGCACGAAGATGCGCGCCAGGTCGCCAGAGATCTGGCCAAAACTGAAGAGTACCAGATTGCGATGAAGCTCAGAAAGAAAGTTGAGATGCTCTTCGCCCACCTCAAGCGCATCCTAGGCCTTGGACGGCTCCGATTACGTGGACCGTGCGGCGCAAATGACGAATTCCTCCTCGCCGCCACCGCCCAGAACCTCCGCAAATTGGCGAAAATCTTTCCCGCACCGCAGCAAACGCGAAACGCCTGACCAGAAAGGCGCTCGTGCCGTGCTCAGGTCACCCCATTCTGCGACTGCAACACGTTGTTTTTCAACAGAATCGGCGGAAAGCGGAAGTTCGCTGCGAACGCGATTGCTCCTTCCAAGAGTCTGGATTGCGGCCATTCAAATGTGGAATTGCTTGCGACTCCGGAAATCTGGCCGCTATATTTTGCAGGCGAAAATTCATGAAATTCGCGAATTCCGGTATGCGGTATATACCGGAAGTATAGTACTATACTTAGATAGAAATTCGCTATTTCCGAGAATTTTGTGTACTCTAATGTAGTATGAACGATTCGAGACCACCGCTGGCTCGCGGGCGCGCCCGCCTCACTACAGTCATTCAGGCTTCAGGGGATGTCGTGCGTATTGACGATGCAGTGCGAGCTTTGGATATCGACCGTCACCAGGCCGCGAAATTACTCTCAAGATGGACCGCCCAAGGCTGGCTCAGGCGAGTTGGTAGCGGGGCATATGTACCTGTTCAGCTTGATCTTCTCGATGCGAGGCAGGTCTTGCAGGACCCTTGGATTCTTGTGCCGACGCTATTTGAGCCATGTTACATTGGGGGACGGACCGCTGCCGAGCATTGGGACCTCACCGAACAGATATTTCGCGATGTTCTTGTGTTTACGGCCCGCTCGGTTGCCGGCCGGACAGTCGAGCGGCAGGGTGCGGTCTTTACACTCAAGCACATCAAGAATGAGATGATATTCGGGACGAAAACGGTTTGGCGTGGCCAGACCCGTATTCCGGTGTCTGATATTAACCGCACAATCATCGATATGCTCGATGATCCCCGGGTTGGCGGGGGCATTCAACATGTCTCGGAGTGTTTTGATCGCTACCTACAGCGGCCTGATTGCAACCCTGATCTGTTGATCGACTACGCTTTGCGCCACGGAAACGGCGCGGTCTTCAAGCGGCTCGGTTTTCTTGCTGAACGCCACGAAAAGGGCGGAATAGTTGCCCGCAAAGCGCGCAAGCATCTCACCAAGGGGCATGCCAAGCTGGACCCGTCTTTGGAGTGTCCGCGTCTCATCACACGTTGGCGCTTGCGTGTGCCGGATAGCTGGATGAAGGACGCCCCGCATGATCGATAAGCGCGAAATCCTTGGACTTGCCAGTACGCAGGGCCTTACCCCGCACGTGGTGGAAAAGGATTACGCGCTTGGCTGGGCGCTCGCGGGTATCTATGCGCATCCTGAGCTATCTGAATCCTGGGTCTTCAAGGGCGGTAGACCGGATCGAATTATTTTGGATTTCGGACCGCCTTAATTTGGATTGATCCGGCTTCAATCGCTCGGTCTTTTCGTCTGGGTTGAGGTGGTGAAGCTCCTGCCACTGATCTCATGGCGTGCGCAGGCCGCACCATAGCCGATGTCTATTCAAACATAGGATCGGAGTATTTCACAATACAGTAACTGGGTTCTAAAGTTGGGCAGGAAACGAATGGCCCGCCTACCGAATGATCGGTCAGCAATCCTCAATATCCGCAATACATTCAGCTTGTTACTTGCGAGCCGGGTGGGTCGGGCGGTTCATCGGTATCAACGGCGCGCGGTCGCAACCGAGCAGTTACAATCTAACAGCTAAAGAATAGCAATCATCATGCGCCTGTTTAAGACGTTAGCCCTGACCACGACGGCCATTGTCACCTTTGCCACCTCCGTCGCGGCGAGTATCTACTCGGATCAACTCACCTCCTATTCAAATCAACAGGCCTTGCAATTCCTCGTCAGTGAGCATGCGCGCGATCCATCAACCTTCGAGGATGCACGCAAGTACATCCTCCTGAGCCGACCAGCAATTATGGAGGACTACCTCAACCAAACCTTAGACCGGACACCAGACATCCGTAGTTTTTCCCTTTCGGAGCTAAGCACAGGGGAGACCTTCGGAATTGGTTCGATCGCCCTTGGGCTCGCCGCAGTTGGGCTCGCAGCTTCTCTCGCAGGCGGTGGTGGTGGAGACTCTGAGACAGGCTCCGGCCCAAATCCAGGCACCGGTATTCCAAACCCAGGTCCCAGCCCATCACCTTCTCCAAACCCCAGTCCAAATCCAAGCCCAGGTCCCGGCACTCCAAACCCGGGCCCCAACCCAGGCCCCGGTCCCAACCCAGGCCCCGGCCCCAATCCAGGTCCCGGTCCCAACCCAGGCCCCGGCCCCAATCCAGGTCCCGGTCCCAACCCAGGCCCCGGCCCCAATCCAGGTCCCGGTCCCAACCCAGGCCCCGGC
>NZ_JBQFSH010000010.1:0-5770 GCF_056537865.1 Ruegeria sp. BJ5 | reverse complement strand
TCTCAAGCGCAAAGGTGTCGCTGGCTGAAAGTGACCCGTCACTGGCCGTTACCGTGACACTCAATGTGCCATTGAAGTCCTGGGGCGGTGTGCCTGAGAAGCTGCCGGAAGCCGCATCAAACACCAGCCAGTCCGGCAGGGCCGTGCCATCCGTAAGTGTCGCACTCAGGGTCAGCGCATCGCTATCCACATCCGTGAATGCGTTCGCCGGCAGCACAAAGCTCACGGCCTCATCTTCCACGGAAGCCTGATTGGACAATGCAAGTGCCACAACAGGGGCATCATTGGTTCCGTGCACAATGATCGAAACGGTTGCGACGCCCACACCGCCATTGCCGTCATCGGTCGCATAGGAAAATGTGTCGATAAGTGTCTGGCCCTCTGCCAGGGCCTGAACATCAGCTGCCCCGGTGGGATCGTAGCTGATGGTCCCATCAGTGTTCAGCGTCAGGGCTGCACCATGCGCACTTGTGGCAGAAACCGCTGTCACCGTGAGTGCGTCCCCGTCGACATCGCTGTCATTGGCCAGAAGCGTGGCGGTATCAATTGAGGTCACAACATCTTCGGTGATCGGAGTGGGACTTTGCACAACATCGTTAACTGCGACAGGTGCATCGTTGACAGGGGTAATCTCAAGCGCAAAGGCATCGCTTGCTGAAAGAGACCCGTCACTGGCCGTCACCAGTACATTGACCATGCCATTGAAATCCTGCGGCGGTGTGCCTGAGAAGCTCCCTGCAACCGCATCAAACACCAGCCAGTCCGGCAGGGCCGTGCCATCCGTAAGTGTCGCACTCAAGGTCAGCGCATCCCCATCCACATCCGTGAATGCGTTCGCCGGCAGCACAAAGCTCACGGTCTCATCTTCCACGGAAGACTGATCAGGCAATACAATCGCCACAACAGGCGCATCGTTGGCTCCATGAACAACCACGGAAACACTTGCGGTGCTCTCCCCGCCATTACCGTCCTCGACCGTATAGGTGAATGTATCCGTCAGGGTCTGACCCTCTGCCAGGGCCTGAACAGCGTCTGCGCCGGTTGGATCATAGCTGATCGTCCCGTCGTCTGTGTTCAGCGTCAGGGCCGCGCCATGTGCACTCGTCGGAGACACATCCATCACCGTCAGCGCATCTCCATCCACATCGCTGTCATTGGCCAGAAGCGTGGCGGTCTCAATCAGGGTGACAACATCTTCTGTGATAATCTTGTGACTTTGAGCAACACCGTTCGCATCAAAAACGCGGGCCTTGATGGCGAGGTCCCCATCGCCCTGCTGTCCGTCATGAGACTCCCAGGTGACAACAAAACCCCCATTGGCGAGGGCTGTCACACTCGGGTTCTGTTGCCAGCCATTGGTGAATTCATTGACCAGGAATTCACTGACAACCTCATCGCCATTCTCATTGAAAATGCGGGCCTTGATGGCAGTACCGGACGTATCCCCTTGCTGCCCGTCCTCAGACATCCAGGTGACAACAAAATGGCCATTGGTGAGCGCTGTAATACTCGGGTATACTTGCCAGCTATCGGTGAATTCATTGACCAGGAACTCACTGACAATCTCATCGCCATTCTCATTGAAAATACGGGCCTTGATGGCAGAAGCGGACGCATCCCCTTGCTGCTGGTCATGAGACCCCCAGGTGACAACAAAACCCCCATTGGCGAGGGCTGTCACACTCGGGTCCTCTTGCCAGAAGTTGATGAATTCGTTGACACGGAACTCACTGACAATCTCATCGCCATTCTCATTGAAAATACGAGCCTTGACGGCAGACCAAGACGTATCCCCGTGCTGTTGGTCCCAAGAATGCCAGGTGACGACAAAATGGCC
Source organism: Ruegeria sp. BJ5 (assembly GCF_056537865.1). Lineage (NCBI taxonomy): Bacteria > Pseudomonadati > Pseudomonadota > Alphaproteobacteria > Rhodobacterales > Roseobacteraceae > Ruegeria > Ruegeria sp. BJ5. The sequence continues at coordinate 3,933 of NZ_JBQFSH010000010.1, read as the reverse complement.
ATTGGCGAGCGCTGTAACGCTCGAGTATAGTTGCGCGTCATTGGTGTATTCATTGACCAGGAATTCACTGACAATCTCATCGCCATTTGCATCGAAAATGCGGGCCTTGATGGCAGAACTGGACGTATCCCCTTGCTGCCCGTCAAGAGAATGCCAGGTGACGACGAAATGGCCATTGGCAAGGGCTGTCACGCTCGGCCAGCCTTGCATGTCATGGGTAACTTCATTGACCGGGAACTGACTGACAATCTCGTTACCATCCGTATCAAAAATACGGGCCTTGATGTCAAAACCAGACGGATGCCCTTGCTCCTGATCATTGGACGGCCATGTGACGACGAAATGGCCATTGGCGAGCTCGGTAACGCTGGGGGTCAATTGACTACCATTAGTAGACTCATTCACCAGGAATTCACTGACAATCTCGACACCATTCTCATTGAGAATACGGGCCTTGATGGCAGTTTCAGACGTATCGCCCGGCTGTCCATCATCAGACTGCCAGGTGACGACGAAATGGCCATTGGCGAGAGCGGTAACACTCGGGTCGCTTTGAGAGCCATCGGTGAAGTCATTGACCAGGAACTCACTCGGATCAACAGTATCATCAGCCGCGACAGGTGCATCATTGACCGGGGTAACATCAAGCACAAAGGTGTCGCTGGCCGAAAGAGACCCGTCGCTGGCCGTCACCATCACGTTGACTGTTCCATTGAAGTCCTGGGGCGGTGTGCCCGAGAAACTCCCCGCAACCGCATCAAACTCCAACCAGCCAGGCAGGGCCGCACCATCCGCAAGCGTCGCGCTTAAGGTCAGCGCATCGCCATCAACATCCGTGAATGCATTGGCCGGTAATACAAAGCTCACAGATTGATCTTCTGCTGAAAACTGATGAGGCAATGCAAGTGCCAGAACGGGTGCATTGTTCATTACGGTCATTCCTTTATCCAATTCAAGCTGTGTGCAATTGAGATGATCTCATTTGCATGCTGTACATGTGAGTGATGAGTGAAAACCTGTTGTTATTGTACTGGCTAACGTTCCAAAGCTTTGTTGCTTTTGACTTTTGCTGTCTGATTGACCGCGAATACGTCCAGCCAATTCGTCCCGCATCCAACACTGGATCCAGATCGCTGAATTGGAAAATACCATGATTCTATATTTGAATAGGAAAAGGCTATGGTGGGGTCTGCACCTGTCAGACTGTTACTTTGTCAATACGGCCTGAGCAAACAGTCGCCACAAGCACCATTATCGCACCAGAAGTCTGCAATGGTCTTCTGGTCAGGGCGAGTTGCCCAGTCAACCACATCAGTTCGACGTTCCGCCCTGCATTACGTTCTAACCAATGGCCGTGCCTGGCTCACCCAAACACTGACCGCTATCGCAAACGGGCATAAACAGTCCAACATCAGCAGCCTGATGCCCTGGAATTACGCCACAGACCTGTAATCGGTGCACCGCCTTCACTTTATCCTGAAAATGACGCAGAAATCTCAGCGGCCCAATGCATGTACCGGCTGCTGTTCTCCGCCGTCCCTGAGGCCCTGGTTCAGACCTGCATCGTGCATCTGGTGCGCTATGCACTGCGCAGCTCTCTCGGCAGATGAAGTGGCCGAAACATCTGCCCGTGCGGCTCAAAACCTGTGACTGAGGGCAAACCCAATGTAGGGATTGGGGTCACCGCCTTGTGCGCGATATCCCGCGTTAAACAGAATTTCCGGTCCGGGCGCTTCTGAAGCAAGCTGATAGGTCAGGCCAATATCTATCGGCCGCACTGAAGATGTAATCTGCACAGTTTGAGAGCTTCTTGTCACGCCCGCGCTTTCCTGACCGGCCACTGCTGCAACCCTGTCCCGGGGGAGGTCGATTGAAATCTCACCAGAGGAGATCTGGAGCGGACTGGATATCGACAAGCGCATCGTGCCTGGGCTGCCGAGAAAGCGTTTCTTGCTGATTGAGACGCTGCCGGCACGCCCCGTCAGACTTTTGCCGCCAGTGACCAGGCCTGCCTGTTTGAAATCTGTCCTGCTTTGCGTGCCCGATACCGTCAGGAGCGTGCCCTGCCCGACCGCAACAGATCCGGATATTTCCAAGAACGAGGTAGAGCTGCGTCCGTCCTGACCCGCGGCTCCCATGAAGCGGGATCCAAGGACTGTGCCGTTTTCTTCTATGAGGCCGAACTGGGCAGAAAGGCCTGACCCATCTTTGTCTTTTGCTTCAAGCCCTATGCTGGTCCTTGAGAAGGAGCCCGTGGATGATCCGACCGCGTGGTCAGTAATAAGGGCCAGCGCTTGTGTGAGTTCAAACTTGTGCCTGAATGAGTAGTCTTCTGTCAGAAGCTGTCCAAATGGATCTGCGTCTGGATCTATGTCGCCGAGAGTTATCTCATAGGAGAACACATCCCCATCAAAACGGAGACCTGTTCCGTGATCTGAACGCATGAGTGTGAGGCTGTCGCTGACCTTTGTTTCCCTTGTGATCGCAAGGCGGGGTCTTGGCGCCTTGAGTTCGGAGACCAGGGCACTGGCAGCAAGCTCAAATCCGCGCGTATACGCATCTGCAACCATCAGGGTCTGCCCTGCGAGGGCCTGGTTGAGGGCTGGCGCCAGGGCGCCGCTGGCGACGATGCCCGTTTCGGCGAGAGGCATGGCGGCGCTCTCGATGGTGTTCCCCTGGTAGACGACAAGCTCACCCATAGGAAGCATGGCGCGTTCCAGATTGAGGAGGCCCTGCCCGTAGATCGGGTCAACACCCGGCTCACCGAGATCTTCGGCTGCCGCGAACATAATCTCAGCGATTACGGGTGCTGTCAGGTGTGGCCACTGGCTCTTCAATACGGCATAGGCGCCAGTGACATAGGCGGCTGCAATGGATGTTCCGTTCAAGTGAGTGAAGCCGTTGCCGTTGGGGATGATAATGACACCTGCGCCTGGCGCAGCGAGGCAAAAGTGCATTGCGACGCCACAGTGGTTGGAGGAGTGCCATAGGCTCTTGTCTTCACGGACAGCAACGACGGCGATGAAGTAACCGAGATAATCGTCCAGCACGACCGGAATGCCTGCAGTGACTGAGACGTCGGGCAGGCCGCCGTTGCCTGCGCCAAAAACGGTCATCAAGTCTTCGGATTTGGCTCTATTCAGGGCGGTGATGGTTTTGTCGCCAAGAAATTCTTTGAGATTTTTGCTATTTTCGTCCGGAGTTTCAGTTGTGAAATCCGTGATTGGCATTTCGACGATGAAATCATCGACAATTTTGGTTCGAACCCAGCTGTTGTTCATGACATGCGCACCAGCGTCAATTGCGCGGTTTATGGCATCAGCCCATATGCTCTCGATCGGAATCGTAAATTCGGTGTAGTCGCCCCGTTTTCTTATTCCATTGAAGATGACAAGCTCGGATTCAAAGGCAACGCCGTGCAGGCCTTGACCGTTTTTCCTGCCTGCAGCGATGTTGGCAACATGCGTGCCATGACCGGAACGGCCATGACCGTCAGGTTCAGAAATATCGTCGGGGTCTCCGACAAAGTAAGAGTGGCTGTTCTCAAAGTCGATTTTCCCTTCGAATTCTGGACTGTCGATATCAATACCTGTGTCCAGGATTGCAATCTTTATGCCCTGTCCTCGCCAGCCTTGAGCGTATTTTTCATCGGCTCCAATCAGAGACAGAGCATAGTTTGCGTTGAATTCTTCGGTCCGGAAGAAAGCGGGATTGTCCGGACCGGGGCCTGGGTTGGGACCGGGGCCTGGGTTGGGACCGGGGCCTGGGTTGGGACCGGGGCCTGGGTTGGGACCGGGACCCGGATTGGGACCGGGAGCTGGGTTGGGACCGGGGCCTGGGTTGGGACCGGGAGCTGGGTTGGGACCGGGGCCTGGATTGGGACCGGGGCCTGGATTGGGACCGGGGCCTGGATTGGGACCGGGGCCTGGATTG
>NZ_JBQFSH010000009.1:0-2500 GCF_056537865.1 Ruegeria sp. BJ5 | reverse complement strand
TGGTTCTCTGCGAAATCTATTTAGGTAGAGCGTCATCCGAATACCCCGGGGGGTAGAGCACTGGATGGGTAATGGGGCCCCACAGGCTTACTGATCCTAACCAAACTCCGAATACCCGGGAGTACTAGATGGCAGACACACTGCGGATGCTAACGTCCGTAGTGGAGAGGGAAACAACCCTGACCTACAGCTAAGGCCCCCAATTCATGGCTAAGTGGGAAAGCAGGTGGGACGACCAAAACAACCAGGAGGTTGGCTTAGAAGCAGCCATCCTTTAAAGATAGCGTAACAGCTCACTGGTCTAAACAAGTTGTCCTGCGGCGAAGATGTAACGGGGCTCAAGCCATGAGCCGAAGCTTAGGATGCCGTAAGGCATGGTAGCAGAGCGTAGTGTGACATAAGACTTATCCTCTTTAGTGTCTTTCGGGGCACCTTGGAGGATCGAGTCTTTTCGATGAAGCCGGCCTGTGAGGGATCCGGTGGAGAGATCACTAGTGAGAATGATGACATGAGTAGCGACAAAGAGTGTGAGAGACACTCTCGCCGAAAGTCCAAGGGTTCCTGCTTAAAGCTAATCTGAGCAGGGTAAGCCGGCCCCTAAGCCGAGGCCGAAAGGCGTAGGCGATGGGAACTAGGTTAATATTCCTAGGCCAGGAGGATGTGACGGATCACAGGTGTAGTTCAATCTTATCGGATTGATTGGGCTGCTGAGTGGTTCCTGGAAATAGCCCTCCATCAGACCGTACCCTAAACCGACACAGGTGGACTGGTAGAGCATACCAAGGCGCTTGAGAGAACGATGTTGAAGGAACTCGGCAAAATACCTCCGTAAGTTCGCGAGAAGGAGGCCCGGTTCCTAGGCAACTAGGGGCTGGGGGCACAAACCAGGGGGTGGCGACTGTTTATTAAAAACACAGGGCTCTGCGAAGTCGCAAGACGACGTATAGGGTCTGACGCCTGCCCGGTGCCTGAAGGTTAAAAGGAGAGGTGAGAGCCTTGAATTGAAGCCCAGGTAAACGGCGGCCGTAACTATAACGGTCCTAAGGTAGCGAAATTCCTTGTCGGGTAAGTTCCGACCTGCACGAATGGCGTAACGACTTCCCCGCTGTCTCCAACATCGACTCAGCGAAATTGAATTGCCTGTCAAGATGCAGGCTTCCCGCGGTTAGACGGAAAGACCCCGTGCACCTTTACTACAGCTTCGCACTGGCATCAGGACTGCAATGTGCAGGATAGGTGGTAGGCTTCGAAGCAGGGACGCCAGTTCCTGTGGAGCCTCCCTTGAGATACCACCCTTTGCATTCTTGATGTCTAACCGCGGTCCGTTATCCGGATCCGGGACCCTGCGTGGCGGGTAGTTTGACTGGGGCGGTCGCCTCCTAAAGCGTAACGGAGGCGCGCGAAGGTTGGCTCAGAGCGGTCGGAAATCGCTCGTTGAGTGCAATGGCAGAAGCCAGCCTGACTGCGAGACTGACAAGTCGAGCAGAGTCGAAAGACGGCCATAGTGATCCGGTGGTCCCGAGTGGAAGGGCCATCGCTCAACGGATAAAAGGTACGCCGGGGATAACAGGCTGATACTGCCCAAGAGTCCATATCGACGGCAGTGTTTGGCACCTCGATGTCGGCTCATCTCATCCTGGGGCTGGAGCAGGTCCCAAGGGTACGGCTGTTCGCCGTTTAAAGAGGTACGTGAGCTGGGTTTAGAACGTCGTGAGACAGTTCGGTCCCTATCTGCCGTGGGTGTAGGAGACTTGAGAGGAGTTGCCCCTAGTACGAGAGGACCGGGGTGAACGATCCACTGGTGGACCTGTTGTTGCGCCAGCAGCAGTGCAGGGTAGCTATGATCGGACAGGATAACCGCTGAAGGCATCTAAGCGGGAAGCCCCCCTCAAAACAAGGTCTCCCTGAGGGCCGTGGAAGACCACCACGTCAATAGGCCGGAGATGTAAGCGCAGCAATGCGTTCAGTTGACCGGTACTAATCGCCCGATAGGCTTGATTTGATCCAGTAACAGAAAGACAAATCACCAAAAGCATACACTGACCTTGAGTTGGACAATTACGTCGCTTTTGCTACGCAAATAGCGACGGTGTTGATTGATGTGAAACCCCGCAAGGGGTGACACAACAACCGTGCGGCAACGCGCATTCGCTTCGCGAATACGCTGCCTGCCGCGCGCCGCCTTTTTGCAAAGCAAAAAGAGCGACGGGGATTTTCCTCGGTTTGGTGGTCATAGCGCAAGTGAAACACCCGGTCCCATCCCGAACCCGGAAGTTAAGCACTGCAGCGCCAATGGTACTTGGGCTCAAGCCCCGGGAGAGTAGGTCACCGCCAAACCTAGAAAAATCCCCCCTCTCAAAAACGATGAAAAAACACGACCAGGTCTCAAACAGCCAAATAGGCAACAGACCAAACCAAAGTGTCGCGGGATGGAGCAGCCCGGTAGCTCGTCAGGCTCATAACCTGAAGGTCGCAGGTTCAAATCCTGCTCCCGCAACCA
>NZ_JBQFSH010000008.1:0-19878 GCF_056537865.1 Ruegeria sp. BJ5 | reverse complement strand
TCGTAAAGGTGAATGGCAAGCGACATTATCTGTGGCGTGCAGTAGATCACGAAGGTGAAGTGCTGGAAGCAGTTGTCACCAAGCGCCGAAACAAGGCTGCAGCACTAAAATTCCTCAGGAAATTGATGAAACGGCACGGTTGCGCCAAGAAGGTCGTCACAGATCGCTTCGCTGGTGTTGTCAGAAGGAATTTGGTTGAGGCGGGCAGGGCGGTTTCGTAGCCTCTGGCCATGCCCAAGTGTGATCCATTCAAATACTTTCATAGCAGCCCGGAAATTATCCGCTTGGCGGTCATGATGTACGTTCGTTTCCCTTTGTCGCTGCGGAATGTCGAAGATCTGCTGCACGAGCGCGGTATTGATGTAAGTCACGAGACGATCCGTTTCTGGTGGAACAGATTTGGTCCGATGTTCGCGTCAGAAATCCGGCGTCGGCGGGCGGAAAGACTGCGATCCGGGCGGCAATGGCAGTGGCATGTCGACGAGGTTTTCGTGAAGATCAACGGCGAACGTCACTACATGTGGCGCGCTGTTGATCACGAAGGCGAAGTTCTGGAAGCCGTGGTCACGAAACGTCGAAACAAGCGAGCCGCTCTGAAATTCCTCAGAAAATTGATGCGGCGCTACGGTCGGCCGGAAGTTCTGGTGACGGACCGCCTCCCTTCGTACGGTGCGGCGTTGCGGGAGGTTGGGCCGGCCGATCTGCAGCATACAGGCCGTTGGTTGAACAATCGGGTTGAGAATTCGCACCTGCCATTCCGACGAAGAGAACGGGCCATGCAGCGCTTCCGGCGCATGCGAAGTTTGCAGAAGTTCGCCGCCGTTCATTCCTCCGTTTACAACCATTTCAACCAGGAGCGCCACCTCTACACCCGCGAAAACTTCAAGCTGATCCGCAACGCCGCTCTCGCCGAGTGGCGTAAGCTCTGTTCCGCCTAAGTTCCCGTGGTTATTGGGAAACTGAGACTGGTTAGAATCTGCCTGACAGCACCCTCGTGGGCTCTCTGACTGAGATGATGGCGGATCATGGCAGTATGGTTGCTGCGACAAATGCCGTAGTCGACATGGTAGCTTGAGGGAGCAAAACGGATATGTTCAGGGGCTCGACATTGTCGGGCCCCTGCGTTTTGCCTATAACTTTTACCGAGACAGAAACGACCGTTTTTGACCGGCTAGCTTTTTCAAAAGCAGACATTCGTGCTAGCGCAGCGAATGCTCACTTTGTGCGCTTCTCGGTCGTTGGCGCAAGTTGCAGCTAATGACTGTTTCGAGCCCGAAGCTGCCGTTTATCCGGCCTATGGCCCTACTACGCATCGAACGTTTGCCCTGACCCCGAAGCGGACACAATTTGATTGGACTGAATTAGGTAGCGTATTCAAATCGCAAAAATTTGACCAACCAAGTGAATACCGTATTGTTGAATATGGGACAAAATTAAGATCCCGGAGAAAGCGCCTCGGCGCTTTCCTAGGTCAACGTGAAACAGGGTACATTATGAAAAACTTTCTTTTGGCTTTTCCAGCGGTTGCACTTCTCACCGCTTGTGATGAAGGTAGCACAACCAGTGCTACGTCGGCGGCACCAAACGCGGCGGAGCAAGCTTGCTTGCGTGATGTCACTGCGACAACCAACAATCCGGATGTGGCACTGCTCGGTTCGGAGTTCTCTGAAGCCGGGACGTTTGTGCGCGTCGGCGTCGGACCGGACCGCGCGCCATGGCAGTGCATCGCTTACAGTGACGGCTCCACAGACGGTATAATGTCGCTTACTAACGAAGGAACGCTCTAGTTTTGCGAAATAGCTTGCTGGAACGTTGCGATGACTGATGCTGTGCAAAGCCGCGATTTGGGTTTTCATGTTGCTGTGGGCAGGCGCGAGTTTCATCTTTATGACAGGAACCTTCGGCTGGTTTGAACAGCCAAGAGATCCCTTGTCTGGGCTATTTCTGCTACCCTTGGGCCTACCGTGGGTTCTTGCAATTGAATTTGCGCCGGAGACCGTCAGGCCACTGTTAGCAATACTGGCGCCGTCGGTGAATTTGGTGATTTTGGTGAGATTATGCAGGAAAAAGAATAGAGCAAATTAGCCTCTGTAATGGTGACAAACCTCAGAGCATTAGGAAACAAAACAAATGGGTAAACTGATTTTGGGACTGGTTATAGGGCTGCTTGTGGGCGGTATTGGTGGCGGGATGCTGGGCATCGGCAGTGGCGCTGGAATGGGCATCGCTACCGGGCTTTCAGCCGGTGTTTGTGGGATTGCAAATGCAGCGCAACAGGAGGGCCTTCTGACAGAAGAACAGGTCGATCAAGTTTTTAACCGTGCTGTCACTAACCTGAGAGAACTGACCCCGGACGCGGAAGAAAACGGGGATGCGATCGTCGGAGCGGCCAGCGAATGTGATGCCGTATTGCAGCAACTGCGCGACGCGGCGGTGTCTAATTAATACCAGGAGAGTTTAGTTATGCGATCAAAGGTTCTGGCTTTGTCTCTTTGTATCTCGCCGACGTTCGCCTCGGCCGCTGACGTCGGACAGGACGCGATTGACAGTTGCATCGACCAATTGCGTTCTGTGGGTGGGCCGGACGGACAAAGCGGCACTGTTCTGTCTACAGAGTTTTCCGAAGCAAATTCGCTCGTCATGCTGCAAGACAAAGGCGAGACAGTCTGGAGATGTCTTGTGTCCAACGACGGTCAAGTCGCTGAACTCAGCGTCGCGCAGGCCGCCGATGACGGCCAAGGCGCAATGGCGGGGTCCGGCGGTTTACCCGTAGTTTCAGGAACCCAACGGGTCCAATTCGCGGCAGGTACCAGCGGCGCAGCGATGTCGGGCACTTTGAACCCGAATACATCAGTGAGCTACGTGCTCGGCGCAGCAGATGGTCAGTTCATGCGCGTGGACGTGGGTTCCCACGGTGGCGCGTTGGACTACAAAATTTTCAACCCGGATGGCTCGCTCCTTCTAGACCTGATCTCTTCTGATACCCCTTATCGAGGCCAACTTTGGCAGTCTGGCGATCATGTGGTCGAGGTCCTAAACGCCGGGGCGCAACCGGTCACCTTTGATATTGGTATCGGCATCGAGTAGCCACCGAGTTCAACAAGCAGGAAATCCAATGAAGTCATTTGTTCCCTTTGTGGCTGGATTTGCAGCACTTGGCCTTGTCGCATGTGATACTCCAAGCACTTCTACCGAACCGGGCCAACCTGCTATTGGCAGTTCAAGCGATTTGACTGCATTCGAAGGAGCACGTGCCGGCCAAGCGGAGATGGGCATACAGAACCTCGGGTACGAGTTGATCCGCTCCGAGGGTCTCACGTCATTCTGGTTTAACCGTGATACTGGCGCTTGCGCGCGGATAACAACGGCGGATGGTCGCTACTCTGATGTGACTATGCTGCCTGCGGAGGACTGCTAATGGATTGGTTGCACGCGATTGTCACGGGTCTTTTGTGTGGTGGCGCATATTGGGCTGTAAGAAGTATGGGTTGGTTTGAGAACCGTTCAAAAGTTCAACAAGCGTTGATTTTCTTTCCGATCATTTTCATCGTCGTTTTGATCTTGAACCTTATCTGGCCATCGGCCTGATCGCTGCGCCGTTCGAACCTCGCTGACACTTAACGTTCGAAGGCAGGAAAACTCGCACGGGTTCTTTCCCTTTTCTGACAGACCGCAAAGTCGGCAAAGTAGACATTCTTAAAAAAAACCTGCCAATGACCGCACCGAGCCCTTCTCAGACCTTGATCGCTTGCGCAGCATTCGAGACAGTGAACAGGAACTCGCGGCCGCATTCGACGACGAAGCAAAAGGACCTTTAAGGTTGTCAGACCACTTCGCACAATGGAGATTCAAATGCGTCGATCGATCCTGATGCTGTCAATGGCTATGGGGATATTGGGGGGGCCAGCATCATCCCAGCCGCTTTTTGAGGATTCTAACGCTTTCAATCCTTCCAGCGAAACGGCATTGGCGATTACCGGGCCAGTAATCATGTCTACCAAGCGGATGGTCTTCGAGACCGGCAGGTTTCTTGATCTCGAAGTTCATGACCCCAAGAGTTCAGGCAATTGGGGTGCGTCTGGCGACGTGCCTGTTGCTCAGGTGTTTCGTGTATCAGGCGATGCAGGCCCACTAAGGCAGGGAAACACGCTTTGTGGCGACCAACCAGTCACGTATATGGCAACCTGGAGTGAGGACAGCTCCGGGTTTACCTACCTTGGCGTAGCGATGTTTACTGGCATGGAACCGCCTGCAGGCATTGCCGGTCAAGCGTTGTGCGCGACGTACTTCTTCTCGATGGATGTTCCGGAGTAGTCCGGCAGTTGTCCTGAACTCATCGACAGAGAGGACCATTCAAAGTCCAGGGCAAGCATGTGGTTCAGCGGTAGGGAATGCTGAAGAACGAGAAGCTGTTGGTTTGGGTGATTACGGGCGCTCCCGTTTCCGCCATTAGGCTTGCCATTGCTGCACTTCCCGTCGGACAGGCCACAAGATCGGCCGAATCGTCGAGCAAATCGCCAGTAAACGCCGTTTCGCCGACAAGCTGGCACTCGTCCGCAACACTTCGGTAACCGCGAACGAAGTTCAGTTCCGGGTCGGGTTCGCTGATCGCTAACTCTTGAGCGGTTTCGACGCATCCCGTCACCGACAGCGCCAAAGCGCAGGCACATATGGCACGCATGATCTTTTCGAGGCGCCTTTCCATATATTCTACTCCCACTCTGCACCCGTGCTGCGCCAGACCGTTTCATCTGAATCCCAAACACTGGCCACGATGCAGGGCGTTGGGTTGATCCCACCACATTGCGAGCCATGCACATCCGCCAAAAGCACGCGAAATGGGCCGATGTTCGCCATGTCCCATCCCTGATTGAGAAGCGAGAACAAATGTTCCTCGACCAAGAAGTGAGACATGCAACCGCCTGTCCCGCAATAGAGCGACACAGCGGTGGAACAGGCAAAACCCGCCTCGTCCAGAACCCAGTCCCGCTCGATGTCTCCATCGAGATCGACGCGGTGGATGGCTCCCAATTCAAGGGCGAACTGCCCGTTCTCCATATCCGAACATGCCTGCTGCGCGGCCTCTACTCTTTCAAGAAGCTGTGTGGGCAGCCCGGACAAATCCTGCGCGTGCGCCGAGGGCGTATAGAAGGCCACGGAAAGAGCACAAACAGCAACCGCCAAAACCCCAGCGCCGGCGCGATTGCCATTTCCAACCAGTTGGCTACCCATGTTCGTGTCTCCAGCCCTTCCGTGTGCCTCAGTTGCACTGATCGTAGGTGTAATCGCCAAACTCGATCCAGTTCCGGCCCCCATCGCTGAAGACGAGGAACTCTGACCGATCTTCACCCAGGAGCGCCACCTGGAAGCCTGCTGGTGGTTCAGAATTTCCGAAGAAGCTATATGAAGTCATCGCCCGAACTGTCTCACCATTGACGGTCACGATAGCATCCCACTGCTCGCCGGGTTGACCCACGATGGCGTATTCGATGACCCTCTGCACGGCACCGCCACCGCAATACACAATGCCTTCTGGCGCCTCCATGCTCTGAGATGTCGACGCGTTAGAGCCGCAGGCCGCGCGCAGGGATCTTACCGCCGCGGAAGATCCTTTGAGCGTGAAGATACCATAAGAGACATCCTGGTCAGCCATCGAAAGGTTCAGAACGGCGTTCTGCGCAATCTGATCCAAAACGAAATCATAGTCGCCCTGATCGAAGAAACGGACCTCAACAGGATAGTTGTCGACGAGCGAGATATCCGCATTCACTGATCCTGCCTGAAACGCACCTACCTCGGTCGAACCATCCTTCATGAACCGAAAGGACAGGCCCTGCCTGGAGACAATATCCTGCGAGTCGTCATAACCTTCTGGCGCGAAACGGACACGGTCGCACTGCAACTCCAGAGTCATGTCGCCGGTCTGAATGAAGGCGTTGGCGTTCGGCGGCCCACTGAAGTTCCACTCAGCCATGGCAGGTGATGACATCATGATTGTGAGGACCGTGCCGGCGACTAGATGTCTCTTCATAAGTAACCTCCTAGGCAACTAAGCCATGTTTCGTCATTCTGCCGCGAAAGCACTGATGATCCACGTCATAAGTTCAAGCTGCGGGTGCACCATATTCATTTTCACCTTCCTGTGACGGTCGGCTTAGCCACCAGATCATCAGCACAGAGAGTATCAGTTGAAGAACTCCCACAACCATCAAACCTGTGACGCCAAGTAGAGCCGCTGGGCCCCTCAATGCTTCAGGGTCGTCAGCCCCTTGCTCGAGGACTGAAAATACAGCGATGCCACTGAACAGCATGAACATGGTTGCGATGCTGAGCGCTGCAGGCAAGAGCAAGTACCAGCCTGGTCTTCCAGTGTCATGCAAACGCCGCCATCCGGCGGCCAGCATGGGCACGACAACTGCAAGTTGGAAGATCGGAGTTAAGACTTGGCTACTTTCTCCAGTTTCAGGGTTCACGCCGAATAGAGAGGCGTCGATGATTGCCAAAACAATGCTGACGAGGACCACGAACAACACAAACCACCAGTACTCTGACCGCGCCGCGCGCCCGGAAAAAACGAAGTATTTTGTGAGGCACGTCTTTATTGCTTCAACAAAACTCATGTTTGTTCATTCCCTGAAAACGTTGCCACATATGTTCTGCCAAGAGGAAACGTAACACAAGCATTGGTCAATGGGTCATGTGTCTGTCGGAATATTGCTGCGCTGAGGCGAACGGCAGCTAGTGTCCGCAATGCAGTCGTTCAATGAATTTGGCTGAGCGACCGCATCGAGCCCGTATAGCTCATTGGCGAACGGCGCTGCAGCTGTCTCTATGGGCGGTTAGCAGACCTCCGCTACGCGGTGCCCCAACGGCTAGTCTGCGGACAAAACAACCTTTCGCGACATACGATGCAGCGGTTAAGGCGGATGCGAAGTTTGCAGAAGCTCGTCGCCGTTCACTCCTCCGTCTCCAATCACTTCAGCCTGGGGCGATCCCTTCCCAACCGAGACACCTTCAAGTTGTCACGGCGCCGCCGCTCTTGCGGAGTGGCGCGAACTTGGCGCGCTATAAGCGACATGTCTGTTGGCCTAGCTGAGACTTGTTCGAACCGGCCTCACAGTATCCATCGATATTCTTATTGATCCTTGTCAAGATTGGCGCGGGCAAGACGTGGTACTGTCAATGGTAATTCAGGGGGGGGGCTCATGGAAGAGTTGATCGAAATCGGAAGATCATTCGCCCAGGCCATGCGTGAGCGCAGGGGCCTTGCAAGTGTTGATGAAATGTATGCCGAAAACGCACAGTCGATAGAGGCAGTCGTGCCTCCGGTTCGACAATTCCGCGTTTCAAAGGGGCGAGAAGCCATCAAGGGAAAAAGAGAGGATTGGTTGGCATCGCATGAAATCCAAGAACTAGAAGTGGATGGCCCCTACGTCCACCCACCCAACCGCTTTGGAGTGCGCTTCAGAGCCGAGGTCGTTCAGAAGGCCACGGGTGAGCGTATGACCCTGTGCGAGATCGCGGTGTATTCGGTGGCGGAAGGCAAGATTGTGCTGGAAGAGTTTTTCATGCTGCCGAAATAAGAAGAGCGACCAACAACACTGTCTCTTCGTAGGTTTAATCCGTGAGCACGGCCTTTGGGCGAATTGAAATTCCGGACGGAGGTCGGGAATGCAACACAAAACAGTGGCATATTATGTAGGAGTTGATGCTGACGACGCTTCGATTTTGGAATGCGCTGAAACTGCTTGTAACCACAACATTCACTTGAATTGCGTGTTGATCGCGGACTTACCCAACCTGCCGTACCTAAAGTATGGATCAAACAGGTTCGTTGAGGCGGGTCTTCCCTCAAACTGGTTGGATGTTCTTAACGGAAAAAATGCCGCCTTGAAGTCCCGCGCCACAGAAGTTGAAGCGCTTCTGGTAGGGCAAGGCGTATCTGCAAATGTAATTGCCTTTATGGGATCTGGAGCAGAGTTGAAGCATCTTGTGGCTGGCCAAGCCAATCGCTCTGATATCGCCTTTCTAGACGCTGAGTTGCGAAAAGACCCCGATTTGTTTCATAAGATCGCGTACGGAGTATTGTTCCATTCGCCGGTAGGCCTGATGATAAATGGAGATCCGTTTGCCCAACGCGACTGCATTTTTTTGGCATGGAATGATAGCCTGCCTGCGTCTAGGGTTGCGCATTTAGCTTTACCCATTCTTCTGGCGGCCAACGAAGTTGTGATTGGGTGTTTTGATTTGCCGTCGCCTGATGACGTAGAAGGTCAAGCGCCCGGAACCGACCTAGCTGGATGGCTCAGCCATCACGGTTGCACTGTGACCGTGTCGCAGTTTCGGTGCGGCGGGAATTCAATTGAACACTGCATTCAGGAACGCGCAAGAGAATTGGGGGCCGACCTCGTTGTTATGGGCGCTTACGGGCATTCCCATTTGCGTCAGTCGGTATTTGGGGGAACGACACAAGCAATGTTGGAGCAGACAAGGTTGCCAGTGCTGTTCGGGCACTGATGAAGAGAACTGGCGACTGTGATTTGCTGGTATAGGTAGCTCTATACGTTCATCGGTTAATACGGGAACAGCCAGTTGTTATTGGGTACTCGCTTGAGGTTGAAGCGTGTTTGCCCGCCCGTTTTCGCCAAGGAACTCTATCACAATTAACGTGAGTTCATCCCAGTCAGTAAACTCCCTTGCCCCTTCTCGTGGATCGATTTTTCGACCGAGCAAGACGACGCGCTGAAGAATCTCCCTCTCAAAATACCCGTAGTTTTCGGGCCTCACCGCGCCTGCGATCAAAGCCGTCGCATTTGGTTCAAAACCTGTTCGAAGAAGCATTTCGTCAAGATAGTCGCGTGCTTCTTCTCGACCTGACGCGAAAGCAGCTTTTAGACCGACGGAAAGCACGAGAGACTTTCGCTTCATTAAGGCATCTCTATTTGAAGCGACAAATGCTTCGAATGACTTGGGGTGCTTACGCTCGTGGACAGGGGCCAGGAGAATAACCTTGACCACTTCGTCAAGTGAAACGTGGCCGGGCGTTTCATCGGTATTGATCAGCTTTGCATCGAAACCGGCATTCTTCGCGAGATCGGTGATGAAGCGCGCAATCTTTGCTGTTTGGCCTTCGACCGTGGCGAAGGCGATGAGTAAAGTCATTCCGATCCTCCCAAAAATCGGTCTGAATAGATTGCTTATTATGAATAAGTGACGTGCGTTGCCCTTGATCTCCATCAAAGGCGTTTCATGGGGGCATATCTGGATCGTTGCGGTATGCTCATGCTGTCCACGCGGAGCATGTTTATTAGGAAGTTCGTGACGGCATCCATCTCCAAGAATACCTGCCTTTTCGGCCGGCAGCCTTGAAGCTAGCCAACCCCTGGCGGTCTAGCTTTCTACCTTAAGCAAAAGGCCAAGACAGCGACGAAGATTGAAATACTGATCAACCAAACTGCGAGTTTTACTTGTTGGCGTGCGGGCAGGTTTCTGAGCAGTCTAATCATAGTCAAACCTTTCAGACAAAATCCGGTGTGACGCGGTGCCCCGCTCAATCAGATGATCTTCGACCGTGTCCATCATGGCAGGGGGGCCGCAGAGAACAAAAAGCCAGCTTTCAAATTGTTCAGAAGACAAATTGCGGTCCAACAGATGACCGTCGATCAAGCCTGTCTCTCCGGACCAATCCTCTGGCGGCTCGGATAGAACAAATACTGTTTCTTCTTTGGACAACTCCTGGCGAAAAGCAATCTGCTCCTCCACCCGGTTGCCATAGATAAGCTTGAGCTCGTACTGTGTTCCACTCAACCGTACCTGACGCACAATGCTCAACATGGGCGCGATCCCGACACCACCTGCGATCAGAACAATGCCTTTCTCAGTTCGGTGGCTGATCGATAGATTTCCGTGCGGGGCATCCAGATAGGCCGTGGTTTGCGGAGCGATCTGTCTGAGGCCGCATGTGAAATCCCCAAGCTCCTTTATCATGAATGAAACTTCGGGGCCTTCGGCTGGTGCCGAACTAATCGAGAATGGGTTCTCATGCAGCGAAAAAACACTGTGGCCGACGTTTAGCCAAGCAAATTGCCCTGCTTCGAAGTTTAGTCCGTTGTGACCATCTGGAACGACGCGCAACTCCCATTGCTTCGGTGTTAGTCGAGACACAGACGTGACGCGCCACTGTCTCTTCCTCTGACGTAAAGGGCGAACGAGATAGACATACAGCAAAGTTCCAACTGCAATACTGGTTAGGGCAAGCCAGAGATAGGTT
Organism: Ruegeria sp. BJ5; assembly: GCF_056537865.1. NCBI lineage: Bacteria > Pseudomonadati > Pseudomonadota > Alphaproteobacteria > Rhodobacterales > Roseobacteraceae > Ruegeria > Ruegeria sp. BJ5. Next base: position 9,608 of record NZ_JBQFSH010000008.1, on the reverse strand, counting down.
AGTAGCGGATGCCCACCGTAGCGCCCAGCATAGACCGTGTGATGCAACAACAGGCATGCGATCACCAAGGCTCCCAGCCCGTGTAAGAGGCGCCATGTTTCGTATTTGTAATCAAGGGATTTGCGGGCAATTGCCGAGGCGACCAAAATGAACAGAAATAGATATGCGCCGATGCCCGATACCAGCGTAGAAAAGTCGGTGGAAATCGTAAGTTGGTTTGTTTCATCCCACGGGCGGCGTCCGCCCGAAGGCGTACCCTGATAGAGAAGCGGGTGTATCAGCGCAAAGCCGAGTGCTGTACGCGCCATCAACTGATGCACCCGCATGGTTACATCCATACCCAGACCGGAAGAGATGAACCTGAACCGCCCAGACAGCAGGAACTCGACTAAGATTATTGAAAAAGCCAGCATCCCAAGCCCGGACGCGAGCTCTTGATTAAATGATCGTGGTGGCCACCCCAAGGACCAAGAAAAACCCAAGGGAGCCAAGATCAGCAAAACGTAAATCAGCGCCAGATAAGGCCATTTCATACAGTTTTGCTCCACTGTGCTAAAGCTAGGCAGCTCGGGCTCATTCAAAATAAACGCTAAGCTGACCTGGGATTCCGATCAAGACTACTGAGAATGGTGTTAACTTCACCACGACGAGGCAAGTTTAGTGAACGAAGTTTCCCGTTTCTGTTCGTTCAGCCGCCGCGTTCGGTCTGGCTGATCCTGAGGTTGCATGCTTGCGCAAGATCAAGGTCCTTGACCGCTTTTCCTGTCATAATGTTGCGCGCGTGAAATCAGGCCAATGGAGGAGGCTCAAAATGTTAGAAGACAAAAAGTCCCCGCAACTTTTCACTGGAATGCATCCGCTCTCTGACAACTTTCGGCGTGAAATGGAAACCCTGATGTCGCGTTTTCTTGGGGAAGGATCACCCTTCCTGCCGATGGAAACGGCTGCGCAACGCACGGGTTTTCCGTCCCTTGATATGACGGGTGCGATTTCACCGGCAATCGATGTCCAAGAAACGGATTCTGCGATTGTCCTGACGGCTGAATTGCCGGGGCTCGAAGAAGATGATGTGGAAATTGAAATCAAGAATCGCAGGCTAATCCTGCGCGGTCAGAAGAAGATTGCGCATGATGAAACGGGCGATCTTCGTGTCAGCGAAAGAAGCTATGGCAGCTTTTCAAGAGCCATGTCGCTGCCAGATACCGTAGAAATCGACAAGATTTCAGCGACGTTCGACAAAGGCGTTCTGCATATAGAAATGCCGAAGATTGAGCCTCAGGACCCAAGCCGTAAGATCAAGGTATCGTCGAAATAGACGGTCTGGTGGCTCGATACCGTGCTTGAAAAGAGCAAAGCAGAGGGTCGATCGTGGATCGACCTTCTTAGAGTTGCGGCCTGATAAGTGTCTTTGGTTGAATCCGCGCAGGCACCGCAAGCACCTGTACAAATGTGTTTTTTGTACATTCGTACCAGGCCATGGGTTTGGTGTTTAAGCGTGGTAGAATGCCCTCACGCGTTTGGGTAGGGGGCCACAATGCGAAAACCAGAAGAGAGTGGCATGACACCCTCAGGACATGCTGGTGAAGGTGAGGTGCGGGCCTTTCTGGAGAGCCTGACCGGACCATCGCGCGGCTACGTGAACTGGCTGGTCGATAAAGCCCTGACCGTTTCTGTTAACGATGGCAGGGTGTTAAGCCTTCGACCTAAAGACGACCTGCCTCCGCATGACAACGATATTGCCACCTTAAAGTGGGCTGACGACGGTTACACGATAGCCGCGTCAGCAGGGCGCAATGTATGGGTGAACGGACAAAAAGCCTCATCGGCGCTTCTGAGGCATGGCGATATGATCGAGTTCGGCGAAAAGGGCCCAATGTCTCGATACAGGTTGTGCGATCACTCATTTCCCGCGCACCACACAGTCGAAGATATCCTCAGTGACGCCTATGCTTACACCCGAACGAGCCGTCGACCCTTCGCTAAAAAGATGTCTGGTGCCCTGCGCAACAGCGGGCGGCGGCTTGCGTCTCAGACCACGATACTGTTCAGGATCACAGTACTTGCGACGCTTCTTGTGATCGCGGGGTTTGGGTACCTGCTTTACCAAAACGACCGGCGCTTGGCGGATAGTATTGAACAGGAGTCCCGCAAGATCGAAGCGGTCGCGATTATGCTCGCCCAGACGCGAGAAGATGCACTTACGCCTGATGACTTGGCTTCTTTGCGTGAAGCTTTTAAGAACCAGGTTCTGTCGACCGAGCAGCGTCTTGGAACCTTGGAGCAGCGGGCCGGAGCCCCCACGCGGGTGATCGCTGCCTCGACCCGGTCCGTCGCTTTCCTTCAGGGGCTTATGGACTGCGCCACGTGGAAAGCGGGAAGATATTGCGGCATGTATTGGGACCGAATGGAGAAAACCTGAAAACCCCATTCGGCCAACCTTGGATCGAACCGGACGGGACCGGCGAACCTGCAGAATTTCAATTCACCGGAACCGGCTTTTTGATTGCTGGGGTACCGTTGATGGCCACCAACCGCCATGTCGCTTTGCCCTGGACTTCGGGGAACCGAGAGAAGGCGTTGAGCGACGCTGGCCTTGAGCCTGAAATGTTGAGGCTGTTGGCCTATTTGCCTGATCAAACGGAACCAATAGAGGCGCGTTTGGTTCGGTTCAGCGAAGCAGCAGACTTGGCGATTTTGGCAGTTGAGCCAAGCGTTCAAGACCTCGGAATTCCGTTGGCGGATGCCACGTCGCGCGTCGGTGAAGAGCTTTTTCTGTTGGGATATCCAACGGGTTTGAAAGCTTTGATCGCGCAGGCCGGTCCGGGCTTTCTAGAGGAACTGGAGGCAGAAGGAACGCTGAACTTTTGGTCGATCGCGTCCCGGCTTTCTACTCAAAGCAAGATTCACCCACTCGCAAGCCGGGGGATCGTTGCACGAACAAGTGAGAGCGCCATCGTTTATGACGCCGAGACCACGACCGGTGGGAGCGGGGGGCCAGCATTGAATCGGCGGGGCGAGGTCGTTGCGATCAATGCTGCGATCCTGCCCGAGTTTGGTGGCTCAAACATCGGCGTCCCGGTTTCACATCTCAGAGCTCTGCTGAGAGAGGTTGAAAGCCAGTGATCATTCACTCGTTCGGAAGCGCGAGTTTTGAACGAAAAACACTGTGGCCAGTGGAACGATCACCGAGATCACGGGTACGGAGATCAGCAAGTATCCAAGTTGACTGTAGTCCGCGGCAGACGTGACCTCACCGGTCTCTGGATATGTGACGGCGCGTGTGACGACGTATATTTGGTTGAGGTATTTGGTGCTGAGGCTGCTCGCCGACAAAGCCATGTTTGTGAATGATGCCATCACCGCAAAAAAGGTCGCTTTCAACTGAACAGGGGCATTGCGTGCAATCCAAGCCAACATCGGGACCATGGCAATCTGTCCAAGCGGCGATTCAACAGCAGTGTCGAGGATGGCAATAAATCTTGCGTCGACAACACCACCGGTATGCGCCGCCGTCCATTCATGCACACCGTAATAGAGGGCAAGGTTGGGCAGCGCGAGCACGCCCGCCGCAATAGTCAACAGTACCACTACGTGCGCAATCGAACGGTTGGCCATGAATGGCCGCAGAACAATTAACCCGAGCAAGGCCAGCAGCGAGGTCAACAATGCCAGGATTGCCAAGAATTGCTCATCGAACCCCAGTTCATCGATTTCAAACCAAGTCAGGCCTGGTCCTGATAGCGGCACAGCGCGAAACACAAAAATGATTGTCGCTGTCCCGATCAGGGCTCTGGCTTGTGCTGGTTCCAGCTCTTTCAACAGGCGCGACATAAGGTACAGGATCACCGTTAGAGAAACCGCAAAGACTGTTTCTTGCGCAAACTCGAAATCGGCGGTTCCCAACACGATGCTAAGCACAACGAATGCGAAGCCGCCCAGCAATATGGACCATTTGACTTCGGTGACTTCATCCGGCGCGTAGGGCGGGTCGCCCGATCTTATACGCTGACGCTGGATCAAGCTGTGAAGAACGACACCGCTGACGGATAACACAGGGATGGCCAGAGCTATCAGGTACACCTGGCCATAAAGCGCAAGGCGATCGGATTTTTGCAGATCCTCTGTTCCAGAGAAAATCCAGATGTTTACAGCCGCAACAGCGGCAAACCCAGAAATAATGGAAACTCTGCCCAAGGTTTGCATCGTCGTGTGCTGAGCACGGGTTTCTTCAGGCGAAAATGGTAGGCCGTGCTGGTCAACCTTCGGCACCGCCTCAACCGTCATGGCGTCGGCAACAACGTCCTGAATGGCATAGCCCGAAGGCGCCAAGAGCAAGGCAACAACATACCAGTCTTCCAGCGGCATGAAACTGGACATCTGCGCAGGTGCGGTCACGAGCCCGTACATGGTGAGCAAAGACAACGTGATCAAGGACGCGCCGAACAAGATCAGCAGGGACTTCCAGCGCCAAAACAGGTCCACGACATGACCAAGCGGCATTTTTAGTATCCACGGGATACCAGCCCAAAATGCTAGCCCTGCAACGAAAGAGGCGGATAAATCGAGGTAGTCTTTTAGGAAAAAAGCACCAACGACCGAGGTCAGGCCGGACACGCCGGCCGCAAAATAGACCATCAGTGGTGGCAGATAGGACCATTGCAGCTGCTGAACCAGATCCACAAACGTTCTATGCCACCAGGCCGAAAGTTTTGATCCTATGGAAGTTTGGTCAGTCGTCATATGCCGTGGCAGCTCGTTGAGGCCTTTGGGTCGTTGTATCAGTTAGAGAAATCCAGATCCGAAAAGCAATGCACTGGTGATCACCCCAAGGATCGGTATCACAAGAGGAACGCGGAAGTGCTTTGCGGACTCGTCCGGCTTCATCTTCAGCAGGATCAGCGAAATATTGACCAGTACAAAGACGCCGAGAACGATCTGAGACGTGCGCTCTGCCAGAATACCAAGCGGTATAGTTTGGGTCAGCAAAACGATGATCGCCACGACCAGCAAAGTAGCGATAACTGGTGTCTGAGTTGCTTTTGGGACAATCGCCAGAACCTTCGGTAAACGGTTACGGTCAGCTAGGCCGTAGATCACCCGCGAGGCCATGATCATCTGGATCAGTACTCCGTTGACTGTCGCCACAATCGCGACTGCGGAAAAGCCCTGTTTGATCACCTCGGGCGCGTTTGAAAACACAAGCGCGAGGGGGGCTGCGGATGTCGAAAGAACATCGATCGGAACAACAAGTAGAACCGTCATTGAGGTTCCTAGATACAACACGGTCGCCAAAACGAGGGTTAGTAAAATCGCTTTTGGAATCGTGCGGACCGGGTCTTTAACCTCTTCTGCCACGTTGGCCATGTCCTCGAAGCCAACAAATGCAAAGAAGGCGAGAAGTGATGCCGCGAAAATGCCTCTCCACGCGTCGAATTCAAGCGGTGGAAGCATCGAACTGATTCCGTATCCCTGCGGATCCTGAACCGACATGCCCCAGCCAATCACAAAGATAAGGCCTGCGATCTCGATGATCGTAATGACAGCCGCAACAAAGACCGACTCAGTGATCCCCCAAAGTGCGATTAAACCCATGATCAAAACGACGCTGATGGTCAAAACAGGGATCGCAAAACCGGTTAAAGCATGCAGGTATGATGCTGCGCCAATTGCAACTGCAGAGGCAGAGATAATCCCCGAAGCTGCGACCGCGAGGCCGACGAAAACCGCCATCCATCTTTTCTGAAATCCCGCTTCAACATAGGCCGCTTCACCTGCGCTGACGGGAAATCGTGTTGCGAGTTCTGCATACGAAAGCGCGGTGAGTGATACGACGAGCGCGGCTAAAACGAACGAAAACGCTGCAAACGGTCCAGCAATGTCTGCTGTCGCGCCGACTAAAACATAAATGCCCGCTCCGACCGTTACCCCAAGGCCATAAAGCGTGAGCAACGGGGTTGTAAGGGCCCGCCTGAGTTTCTGTTCGTTTGGATCAACAGAGTTCATAAGTGATTTCCGCCAACTGCCCACTCCGAACGTCGTCAGTGGCGTCCTTCTCTTTTTGTCTCGATTGGCGCAGCGGCTTAATCCTATGGTCAAAGCTGCACCGAATGCCGTGTGTCTCAACCTGGGCACATTGGGCGCCAATCAACTAACTGGGGGCTCGCCATCACTCCTGCCGAGCCCCCGTGGGTGGAACTTCCACTCCTTCAAAATTCCATTCACCTTTGTGTTTACTTGGGGACAGGACGGTGAACGTAGAATATGTTGAAACATTCGAATTTCACTATGTAATTCATGTTGGTGCTTTGATCTATGTCAATCACCTCGCTGCGACGGGTCTGCGAGGCTGAACGCAACCCAACTGTCGTTTGTCGTCGGACTTAAAGGCAAAGCAAACATGTTCGATGGTTTCAGATTTAGGGTGGAAAGCAATTCGTGACGCTTTGGAACCTGTTACCAGTCTTGGGCTCGGATGGATGCGCTCAGATGGTTGCATCGCGTGCCTTGTCACCTCTGACGAATTCTCAGGTATATGAATATATTGGAAGGAGAACCGTCTGCGCGCAAGGGTGGTGAGGTCAACGATGAGGTGGCGTAGTTGTAGGCCGGCAGGAATAAATTAGGCGCGTACACCAAACGCTATTCGACTGAAACGCCAATCCTCGTACAGGAGCGTCCAAAATGAGCAAGGTCAAAGTGCTTTCTTAAGGATGCCTTATAATTAGATCTTCTTCCGGGGCAGCAAATTGGAGGAGCATATGCAGATTTTTCGAGGGATTTTACTGGCACTGTTCGTCACGGGGCCCGTACTAGCGCAGGAGGTCAGCGTTGATGAGGGAAGTGATTTGTACCGGACGTATTGCTGGCAATGTCACGGTTTCGAAGCAACCGGAGACGGGCCAATGGCGGAAATGCTGGCTATTCGAACACCTGACCTTACCAAATTGGCGGGCGAGAACGGCGGTGTGTTTCCGATAGATCTTATAGCTGAACAGATTGACGGTCGTTCACAATTGCTCGCCCATGGGGGCGAAATGCCAATCTTTGGCGCGGTGTTTGAGACAGACCAACAAATCGCGGTGGCTCTGCCTAATGGGCAACCTATGATGGTAGGCCTGCCGTTGGCGAATTTGCTCGCCTTTCTTGAATCGATCCAGTCTGAATAGTTACTGACCAATCTGCTCATCTGTGTCAGCCGTTCGTCTGATTGACATGAGAGTCAACGGCGGCCCCAACACCTCGAAGGCCACAGCGCTGGCTAGAGTAAAGGCCATGATCGACGCGGCCCAATGTGGAAATTGCTCTCCGGCGACGAGGGCCATTCCTACCGCGACACCGGCCTGTGGTAACAAAGCTGGGCCGTACCAGCGGGTCTGACGGCTAGGCAGGCCGCCAAGTCTCGCTCCACAATAACCCCCGACGAGGCGGGCTACGGCGCGCAAGAATAGGAAAAGACCACCAGCCCAGCCCATCAAGCCGAAGGCTTCAATATCCAGCGTGGCGCCAGCCAGTAGGAAGAACAAAATCATGAACGGCCACTGAATGTGCTCGATCTCATGAAAAGCACGGTCGTGATGGCGGGCAAGATTCCCAATAACTGCGCCAGCAACCATGCTTGCGACAAGGAACGAAACTTCTAGCCACAACGAAAAGCCTGCTGTCAGAAACACGATTCCCACCGCTTCGGCTTGCATTGGCTCTCCCGGCTTCAAGCGACCTGTGAGGTAAGCGGATGGCACGCCTAGCGCGGAACCCAACAAAATAGCCCCTCCGAAATCCCACATCGCTGTGGTCGTGACGGTGGCCCAACCATCCGAATGACCGGCCAGAACCAAGGCGATGCTGAAAACGATCAGACCCCAAGCGTCATCAATTGCGACGACGCCCTTTAATGTCTCTGTGAAGCTGTTGGACACCCCAGATTGCTTGATCACGTCTGTCATGGCGGCCGGAGCCGTAGCCGTAGCAATTGCCGCCAGCACCAGTGCCAACCCGAAGGGTACGCCGATTGCGGTCAATCCAGCAGACACGATAACAAGGGTTGCAACCACGATTGAAATCGAAATCGTCAGAATGGCTCTGCCATGCCGAACCAGGTTCTCGCGGGTTAAGGAACCTCCAAGAAGAAACGCGACCATCGTTAAAGCCACAATGGAAATCTCGTCGAACCACATTGCAACGTCGAGTGGGATCAAACCCATTCGGGCGTTCCCGGCGATCAGACCGAGGAAAAGCAAGGTTGTAACACGAGGAAGATGCGTTACCCGGCCAAGTTGGTCGGCCGCCAATCCGGCAAGGAAGAGGACACCTAGGGTAATCAGAAAGCCGGCAATGTGCATAGAGATCCAAGCGTTAAGTTCTTGTCTAAACTACTTTAACTCCACCCCTGCCATCTTGGAACCGATGTCGGAGAGAATGCCAATGTCCCGTGGCAGCCTAAGCCGAAGATCCTAAAAAATGGGGGATATTGATCTGTATTAAGGCGAAAGCGCGCCGCAGGTGGCACAATAGCTCATTAAGGAAATGAGGAGGAACTTTCGATGCCGACAAAGAAATCTAGCACAAATAGCCCGACCTCACTTGTGGATGTTTTCAAGCAAATGCAGCCGCCCATGTCTGGCAATCCAGCCTTCGGTGCCCAGATCGAACAATTTTGGGACGCACAAGAAAAAATGCTCGAAGAAACAGAGGCCTTTGCGCAGCATTGGTTCGAACGGCGTCATGAGGCGGTTCGGACGGCTCTACAAGCTGCACGCAAAGTGTCTTCTGCGAACCCGTCCGATCCATCGAAAGCCCTTCAGAGTATGACGGAGTGGCAGCGCCATTCGGCTGAGCGGTTGGTTGCTGACGCGCAGGAATGGTTCGAAACCGTGTCTCGTTGTGCATCTTATGTCGCTGAAACCGAAGCTGAAGCTGTTGAGAAAACAGTTGATGATGTCGTAGCCGCTACAAACAGCGCGGGGAAATCTTCAAAGTCTGAGCCTGTTTAGGGTTCGTGCCGCCGAAAAACCAAACTGAAATCATCGGAGCAGTAGATAGGAGGTCAAATGTACAAAAACATCCTGATCCCGGTTGCTCTGGACAAAGAACACGACACTCAAGCGTCGTTTAAGGCTGCGCGCCAATTGGCTGATGCCGACGCTGTTTTCACCGTTGTGCACGTCCAAGAACCTATTCCGGCATATGTGGGTTCTCAGATTCCAAGTGAAGTGCTTGCACATACGCGGCATGAGATATTGGAGAATCTGCATAACACTGCCTCTGAAATCTCAGACGCGAAGGTACAGCTCATCTCCGGGCATGCGGGTAGGGCAATTGTCGAATTCGCAAACCAGAGCGACGCCGATTGCATCGTCTTAGCTTCGCATAAGCCCGGATTCGAGGACATATTTCTAGGTTCCACTGCGAACAGAGTCGTGCATCATGCCAAGTGTTCGGTTCACGTAATTCGGTGATCCAAAGCTAGCGATGCGAGATCTCTGTGGGGTCTTGTCAGAAGAACTTGGGGTCTTGTCAGAAGAACTTGTCTTGAGGCAGGCAGGACGGTTGCGTAGCTTTTGCCCATGACCAAACCTGCCTCTTTCAAGTACTTCAAAACCAGTCCCGAG
>NZ_JBQFSH010000007.1:0-94161 GCF_056537865.1 Ruegeria sp. BJ5 | reverse complement strand
TGATCGCCCCGATCGCCATGGAAAACGGTCTGCGCTTCGCCATCCGCGAAGGCGGCCGCACCGTCGGCGCAGGCGTCGTGTCCAAAATCATCGAGTAAGGCGCGCTTTCCGCGCCCGGTTGTGGCAGGCGGTTTTCCAAAGCGAAGCCAGCCGTAAGCAACTCGGTGAGAAACCAGAGAAGGCCGTCCCAAACCGGGGCGGCCTTTTTCGTTAAGTCCCCAAAACCACGGTTGCGCCGATCTTGGTGTTGCACGCGAATACGCCACGCTTGCGTTGAGCGGCACCCCTCGACACAATTGCAGTCAGAATTGTCCAGTAGGGGAGGATGGTGGGATGACCAAGCATGTTGAAATCGGCCGGACTGGAGTCAGCTTGCCGCAAATAGGGTTCGGTTCAACAGGGCTGGGAAGCATTCCACAGATATATGGATACGAAGTAGACGAAAGCCGTGCACTGGATACCATCAGGACAATTCTCCAGCGTCCGGATGGCTTCATTGATACCGCGCGCGGATATGCATTGGGCCGAAGCGAAGAACGTATCGGGCAAGTCATTCGCGAACTGGGCGGGTGGCCCGAGGGCCGGGTTCTGTCTACGAAACTGGACCGGGACATGGAGAATAACAGGTTTGATGCGACACAAGCGCGAAGGTCGCTTGAAGCAAGCCTTGAAGCCCTTGGCGTTGATCACGTGGATATTCTTCACCTTCATGACCCTGAATACGCAGCAGATCTTTCCGAGGTGACCGGCAAGGGCGGCGCGCTTGATGAGCTGTTTCGGATGAAGGAAGAAGGCCTGGCCAAAGCTGTGGGGCTTGCCGGAGGTCGAATTGACGTCCTGATGCCAATGCTACGCGATCGTGAGTTCGACGTCCTTCTGACGCACAACAGGCATACAGTCGTCAACGTGAATTCCGCTCCGCTGATTGAACTCGCGCGTTCCAAGGGAGTGACCGTTCTGAATGCGGCGCCCTATTCCGGAGGAATATTGGCCAAGGGAAGCTCTGCTCATCATTTCTACGTCTATCAGCCAGCGACCGAAGCGGTTCTGGGCCCGGTTCATGCGGTCGAGAGTATCTGTTCCCGCTACGATGTCCCCTTGGGGGCACTTGCGTTGCAGTTCTCGGTCAAAAACACAGATATCGCTTCGACAATCTGCGGCGCGACATGGCCGCAGCACGTGGACCAGACATTCGAATGGGCCGGCTGGTCTATCCCGAATGCGGTCTGGACAGAGCTGGCGGAATTGGGGCAATCCCAAAACGATCCTGAAGCCGGGTAGGGTGTTCAAGATTCAGCGCGGCGGCCTATCACTCGTCAGACAATCCGCATGTGGGACTTGGTGGCATTTCCCCCTTGCCAAACAGCGCCAACCCCACTAAACCGCGCGAGTTCTCGGTGAGAACGTGAAGGCGGGGTGATTCCCGCCTTTTGGGTTCGATGAGGGTTGGCGATGAGCGCCCGTCCTCCTCTCAACTCCAACGCCTGAAAAAAGGCTGTTAATATGCAAAGCCAAAACATCCGTATTCGGCTGAAGGCATTTGACTATCGCGTCCTGGATGCCAGCACGCAAGAGATCGTCAACACTGCAAAGCGGACCGGCGCGAACGTGCGCGGCCCGATCCCGCTGCCGAACAAGATCGAGAAGTTCACGGTTCTCCGTGGCCCTCACGTTGACAAGAAATCCCGCGACCAGTTCGAGATCCGCACGCACAAGCGTCTGCTCGACATCGTTGATCCGACCCCCCAGACCGTGGACGCGCTGATGAAGCTCGACCTGGCCGCTGGTGTGGACGTCGAGATCAAGCTGCAGTCGTAAGATCGGAGGGTATTGATGATGCGCTCTGGTATTATCGCAAAGAAAGTCGGCATGACCCGCCTGTTCATGGAAGACGGCAAGCAGATCCCTGTGACCGTTCTTCACCTGGACAACCTGCAGGTCGTTGCACAGCGCACCGCTGACAAAGACGGCTACACCGCCGTTCAGCTGGGCGCCGGTGCTGCCAAGGCAAAACGAACCTCGAAGGCCATGCGCGGTCACTATGCCGCTGCCAAGGTTGAGCCCAAGCGTAAGCTGGCCGAGTTCCGCGTGTCGGAAGACGCGCTGATCGAAGTGGGCGCCGAGATCTCGGCAGAACACTTCCTGGAAGGTCAGAAAGTTGACGTTTCGGGTACCTCGATCGGTAAAGGCTTTGCCGGTGCAATGAAGCGCCACAACTTCGGTGGTCTGCGCGCCTCGCACGGTGTTTCGATCAGCCACCGTTCGCACGGTTCGACCGGTCAGTGTCAGGATCCGGGCAAGGTGTTCAAAGGCAAGAAGATGGCCGGTCACATGGGTGCTGCCCGTGTTACCACCCAGAACCTGGAGGTTGTCAAAACCGACGCCGACCGTGGTCTGGTCTTCATCAAAGGCGCCGTTCCCGGACCGAAATCGGGCTGGGTTACCGTCAAGGACGCCGTCAAGAAGAAAGCACCGGAAGGCCTGCCTTTCCCGGCTGCTGTGAAATCGGCTGCAACCGAAGCACCTGCGGAAGAAGCACCCGCGGAAGGTGGTGAAGCATGAAACTTGATGTAATCAAACTGGACGGCGGTAAAGCCGGCAACATCGAGCTGGATGCAGACCTGTTCGGCCTGGAGCCGCGCGCGGACATCCTGCACCGTGTGGTCCGTTGGCAGCGCAACAACGCGCAGGCTGGCACCCACAAGGTGAAGACCCGCTCGGAAACCAGCTACTCGACCAAGAAGATCTATCGCCAGAAGGGCACCGGTGGCGCACGTCACGGTGACCGCAACGCGCCGATCTTCCGCAAGGGTGGCATCTACAAGGGTCCGACCCCGCGTTCGCACGGCCACGACCTGCCGAAGAAGTTCCGCAAGCTGGGCCTGCGCCACGCACTGTCGGCCAAGGCCAAAGCCGGTGAGCTGGTCGTGATCGAAAGCGCCGAAGCCGAAGGCAAGACCGCCGCACTGGCCAAGCAGGTTGCAAACCTGGGCTGGAAGCGCGCTCTGGTCATCGACGGCGCCACCGTGAACGAAGGGTTCGCCCGCGCAGCCCGCAACATCGAAGGTCTGGATATCCTGCCGTCGATGGGCGCAAACGTCTATGACATCCTCAAGCGTGACACCCTGGTGCTCACCAAGGCGGGTGTCGAAGCACTGGAGGCTCGACTGAAATGAGCGCGAAGGCAGAACACTACGACGTGATCCGCAAGCCGATCATCACCGAGAAAACGACCATGGCCTCTGAGAACGGCGCGGTTGTCTTTGAAGTGGCGATCGACAGCAACAAGCCGCAGATCAAAGAGGCCGTCGAGGCGCTGTTTGGTGTGAAGGTCAAGGCGGTGAACACCACCGTGACCAAAGGCAAGGTCAAGCGGTTCCGCGGCCAGCTGGGCAAGCGGAAAGACGTCAAAAAGGCCTATGTGACCCTGGAAGAGGGCAACACCATCGACGTGACCACCGGTCTCTGATCGGACCCGTCCTTGGAGAGAGGTGAGAGCCCCCGCGAAAGCGGGGGCTTTTTTACGATATTATCTCTCGAAATTTCTGGTGAAGAATTTCACCTAGAGCCTCTTCTTCAAGCTTAGACTTTGCTTCTAGTAGCTTTCTGAAATCATCATCTGTTAGAGCCAAGATGTAAGCTTGGCCGCCCTTCGCTAAATCCCGCTGACGCTCTAAAAGACGGTCTCTGTCTTGCACTCCGCGGCAAGTGATAATTCCGAAACGGCCTCTGTTATTGTCGAAGCGGCCCAACAATTGGTCGACCTCTGGGTTAGCAATGTCTTTTGTATAATTCTTGCACTCGACAACAACCATGGTAGCAGCGGTATTGTTCGCATCCCTTCGATGAGCAAAAAAACCGTTGTTTGCAGCGTTGGTGAATACAATATCGATACGTTTTCGACCTTGGTTTATTTCCCATTCCTTGTGAGGTTGAATGAGGTCTGGGTAAAAACAAACAGTTAACGCGTGCATGGCCCAGATGTGGTAAGCGTCTGCACCTTTCATTCCGGCTGGAATTTTTTCAAGCTCGGCTATCAGATCTATGCAGGATTGAGAAACAGACTGATCGGTGTCACTTGTGTTGACCATAATTCGGGCTTCGCTGCTTGCTAAGCGTTTGTACAGGTCCAGCAAACCAGGATTTTGGGCAACCAAGTCAGTTATGAGCTTCTTAGACTTTGGATGCTTTTCCCGTACGTCTTTTTTGTAGACCTTAGGCTTGCCCTTCAAAAGTGTTACCAAACTACTGTTGGCTTGAATGTGCTCCGAGACCAAAAAATCGGTAATATGTTTATTGTAAAACTCTTGGCTATCAAGCGACAGCCGTTTTCTAACTATATACTTTGGGATCAGGAGCACTGGTGCGTCTTCTATGAATGGAAGGTCTACGTACTGGCTTCGCCAATTGCGGAGGTTGGCATCCCAAAGTGGAGGCCCATTATACTTATTTGTAGGAATGCTATATAGTGCGCACTGCTCTTGGGTGTATTGCACCAAGCGCTCTCTAATGACGTTGGTGGTCAGGTCAGAAATCTTGTCACGATCCACATGCTCAACGAACAAGGCCATTTCTGAAAGATCGGATAGTAGACCCGATTGAAAGGCAGCGCTGTTTTTGATCGCTGCGATTAGCTGGCGTGACTGTTTTTGCCCTACTCCTTTGCCTTGCGGTTTGGCTGAGGAGACTCCAAGGTAGGTTTCGTAAGGCTCATGCAGATGAGACATCAAGTTCCGTGCCCTGAGGTCGTCTCCTGCTCTAAGCGCATCCAAAACTTCAACAAAGAACGCTCTAATGAGATTCGAAGCTTCCGCAGACCATACATCGTTTCTAATTTCAATGGCGTAGGGGTCTACGTAAACGGGTGTGTCGAAGTCTGTACTGATATCGACAAAATCGAGTTGAGATTGTGGAGCATTAATTTTAAAATACTCAGAGAATTTTGGCACAAATGTTCCTTTCAACTTGGTTGTGCCGAAAGCTATCTACTCATTTCTGGATTGCAATAGGTATCTTTGTGACACCTTTAGCTTGCCTTCAAAGCTCGTCAGTCAGGTTGGCCGCTAATTCTGAAGTAAGTCTTGAGATGCCTGTTGGTTCTTAAATTTGGTGGAAAGCACCTAGAGCGCTATAGACACCCACCCCCAACCCTGCTAAACGCTCCCAATCTTGCGGCCTCGGATTCGTTCCGGGGCCTCTGATATTTGAAACCGGGGACCTTCGGGGCCCTATAAACTGGGCACCTACGGGGGCCTCTCACATAGCGGGGATTGATCCTCGCGCTTGCTAAACGGAAGACAGAAAGCATGGCACTCAAGTCGTACAAACCGACGACGCCGGGCCAGCGCGGGCTGGTGCTGATCGACCGTTCGGAGCTTTGGAAAGGACGTCCGGTCAAGTCTCTCACTGAGGGTTTGACCAAATCGGGCGGCCGGAACAACACCGGACGGATCACTTCACGCCGCCGTGGCGGTGGCGCAAAGCGTCTCTACCGGATCGTTGACTTCAAACGGAACAAACTGGATGTGGCGGCAACCGTCGAGCGGATCGAATACGACCCGAACCGGACCGCATTCATCGCACTGATCAAATATGACGACGGCGAGCAGGCCTATATCCTGGCGCCGCAGCGTCTGGCGGTTGGCGACAAGGTCATCGCTTCGGCCAAGGCCGACATCAAGCCCGGCAACGCGATGCCGTTCTCGGGCATGCCGATCGGTACCATCGTGCACAACATCGAGATGAAGCCCGGCAAGGGCGGTCAGATCGCGCGTGCAGCGGGCACCTACGCCCAGTTCGTCGGCCGCGATGGCGGCTATGCCCAGATCCGTCTGAGCTCGGGCGAGCTGCGCATGGTGCGCCAAGAATGCATGGCCACCGTCGGTGCCGTGTCGAACCCCGACAACAGCAACCAGAACCTCGGCAAAGCCGGTCGTATGCGCCACAAGGGCGTGCGTCCGTCGGTCCGTGGTGTTGCCATGAACCCGATCGATCACCCCCACGGTGGTGGTGAAGGCCGGACCTCGGGTGGCCGTACGCCGGTTACGCCTTGGGGTAAGGACACCAAGGGTAAGCGTACCCGCAACAAGAACAAAGCGTCCCAGAAGCTGATCATCCGCTCGCGGCACGCCAAGAAGAAAGGGCGTTAAGACATGTCTCGCTCTGTTTGGAAGGGTCCTTTCGTCGACGCTTACGTGCTGAAAAAAGCCGAAGCTGCGCGCGAGTCGGGCCGCAACGAAGTCATCAAGATCTGGTCGCGTCGTTCCACCATTCTGCCCCAGTTCGTGGGTCTGACCTTTGGTGTGTACAACGGCCAGAAGCATATCCCGGTAAACGTCTCGGAAGACATGATCGGTCAGAAGTTCGGTGAGTACTCGCCGACCCGGACCTATTATGGCCATGCCGCAGACAAAAAAGCGAAGCGGAAGTAAGTCATGGGCAAGGAAAAGAACCCCCGCCGCGTGGCTGAAAACGAAGCAATGGCAAAAACCCGTATGCTTCGCACCAGCCCGCAGAAACTGAACCTGGTTGCGCAAATGATCCGCGGCAAGAAAGTCGAGAAGGCTCTGACCGACCTGACTTTCTCGAACAAGCGTGTCGCGCAGGACGTCAAAAAGTGCCTGCAGTCCGCAATCGCGAACGCCGAAAACAACCACAACCTGGACGTGGACGAGCTGATCGTCGCCGAAGCATGGGTTGGCAAGAACCTGGTCATGAAGCGCGGTCGTCCGCGTGCCCGTGGCCGTTTCGGCAAGATCATGAAGCCGTTCTCGGAGATCACCATCAAGGTGCGTCAAGTTGAGGAGCAAGCCTAATGGGACATAAAGTCAATCCGATCGGCATGCGCCTTCAGGTCAACCGCACCTGGGACAGCCGTTGGTACGCAGATACCAAGGACTACGGTGATCTTCTGCTGGAAGACCTCAAGATCCGTGAGTTCATCAAGAAAGAGTGCAAGCAGGCCGGCATCGCCCGTGTGATCATCGAACGTCCGCACAAGAAGTGCCGCGTCACGATCCACACCGCGCGTCCCGGTGTCATCATCGGCAAGAAAGGCGCGGACATTGAAGTTCTGCGCAAGAAAATCGCGCAGATGACCGACAGCGAACTGCACCTGAACATCGTCGAAGTGCGCAAGCCGGAACTCGACGCGCAGCTGGTTGCCGAGTCGATCGCTCAGCAGCTGGAACGTCGTGTTTCCTTCCGTCGCGCAATGAAGCGCTCGGTTCAGAACGCCATGCGCATGGGCGCCCTGGGTATCCGGGTGAACGTCGCTGGCCGTCTGGGCGGCGCCGAAATCGCACGGACCGAATGGTACCGCGAAGGCCGCGTGCCTCTGCACACCCTGCGTGCCGACATCGATTACGCACATGCCGAAGCGATGACCCCCTACGGGATCATCGGGATCAAGGTCTGGATCTTCAAAGGTGAGATCATGGAGCACGATCCGCAGGCACGTGACCGTAAAGCACAGGAACTCCAGGACGGCCCTGCACCTCGTGGTGCTGGTGGCGGTCGTCGCTAAGGAGGGAAAGATATGCTTCAACCAAAGCGTACAAAATTCCGCAAGATGCACAAAGGCCGGATCAAGGGCGAAGCCAAAGGCGGCTCTGATCTGAACTTTGGCACCTACGGTCTGAAAGCCCTGCAGCCCGAGCGCGTCACCGCACGCCAGATCGAAGCTGCTCGTCGTGCCATGACCCGTCACATGAAACGTCAAGGTCGCGTCTGGATCCGGATCTTCCCGGATACTCCCGTGACCTCGAAGCCGACCGAAGTCCGTATGGGTAAAGGTAAAGGCTCGGTCGACTATTGGGCAGCCAAAGTGAAGCCCGGTCGCGTGATGTTCGAGATCGACGGCGTCAACGATGAAATCGCGCGCGAGGCCCTGCGCCTGGCTGCGATGAAGCTGCCGATCAAGACCCGCGTGGTGGTCCGCGAGGACTGGTAAGCCGGTCTTTCTAAGACTTCAGAAAACCCCGCCGTTCCGGCGGGGTTTTTTGTTTTTCGGATGGTTTGGGTTAGGCTCAGCTTCAGCTTTTGATATTTCGGAAAAGCCTAAAACAGGGGCCCCAAATGACTTTGAAGTCAGAGATTGAAAAGATTGACGGCGGCTTCTTTGCCGCACTGAACGCTATGCTTGAGGGTGACGTTGCGCCGATGGAGGCGCTGTGGTCGCACGCAGACGACGTCATCTATATGGGGCCATCACCCGATCTGTTCCACATCGGGTGGAAGGTCACGGATCAGGATTGGGTCGCGCAGGGACGGGCGCATCTTGGTGGGTCGATCAAAGTGCTGAACCGGCATGTTGTGCTAGGGGATACGCTTGCCACCGTGCATCACGTCGCCGAGGCGTCGGGGCAGGGCGATGGGTCCGGTATCCGGATGCGCGGCACGAATGTCTATCGCCATGAAGGTGGAGCGTGGAAGCTGATCGCGCACCACAGCGACCCGTTGCCCTATATTGACTTGTGACAGCTGCAGCGGTTTTCCCGATTCGAAGAAAGTTCCTCTATCGCGCCTTGGCGTCGAATGGGGTAATGGACGCCCATGGCACAGATTGAATCACTCTTTGTTACCCGTCTCTACCGCGCCGCTCTGTCTGAGTTCGATCCAAGGATCGATCCGGAGGAGCTGGAGAACTCGTGCCTTGTCATCGCTGAGGATGACGAGGCCGGGCAGGAGTGGTGCGAAAAGAACGGCTATCCGGGTTACACCAGCTATGCCTCGTTGACTGATCTGCCCTGGCGGTTCCCGATCTTTCAGGATTTGGTGAAGACTTTGGATCAGCACGTGGCTGCATTCGCAAAAGACCTTGAGTTTGATCTCGATGACCGGGAATTGAAGCTGGAGGATCTTTGGATCAACATCCTGCCCGAGGGTGGAATGCATGCCAGCCACATCCATCCGCACAGTGTGATTTCTGGAACGACCTATGTGTCAATGCCGGAAGGCACCAGCGCGCTGAAGCTTGAAGACCCCCGCTCGGGCCGCATGATGGCCGCGCCGGTGCGCCGCAAGGGCGCCCGACGCGAATTGCAGCCCTTCATTTATATGAAGCCGAAGGTCGGCGACGTTCTGCTGTGGGAAAGCTGGCTGCGCCACGAGGTGCCGATGAACATGGCCGAGGAAGAGCGGATTTCGGTAAGTTTTAACTATAAGTGGGAGTGAACCCCTAGGGGCGTATTCAACTGCCCGCACTGCGCCGGTTTGATCTGCGCCCATAGGCGACGACTGTCGTCGTCCTGCGAACCGAAATTGATGCGTGGCCGAAAGCCCCATTCCGCAGCCGTTCTCTGGCGCCGGTCGGTTCGAGATGCCTATACCTTCCCTTTGAAAAGAAAGGCAGGTCCAGCGCAAGCCCCCTTTTGACCAGCTCCGCGCCGATGTCCTGCCCATTGGGTAGGTATCCAATTCCAACTAACCGGTCGTAAGATGTTTCGCCGTTCAGCTTGACGGTAATCTCCTGACCTCTGCAGATTTCGACCATCGTCCACTTTGCCTTTAGACCCCATGGCATGTCCAGCTCGGGCGCATCAATGCCGGCTAGACGGATCTTTGTTCCACGGACAATGATTGTGTCGCCATCGATCACATAAGCGCGCCCCGTCAGAACGCGGTTGGAGGGAGCAACACTAGGCTGTTGTCGCGGGATTGCGCGTTTCCGTGTGGAGGCTTGCGGAGGTTTTTGAAGGCCTCTATGACGGGCGACAAAGCGTGGCTTTCTTGATATGAAAACAACTAGAAGTGCCGCGAACCCAATTAGGACAACCAATTCCATTTTTTCCACCGTTCCTAAGTCAGCGGGATAAAGATACTTCAAGGGTTTCAAGTGTCTTTTGAGTTTCGGCCAAACCCGTTTCCACAAACGACAACGCGCAAGTGGTCAGGTTCTGACGTGACCCGTTGGTTGCCCGGTTCTGGCTGCAAAACTTTCCCTTGCCACCCACCCACCAAACCCTTATACGGCGGCATCCTGCGGTCTCCCGGCGTTGTCGGGCGATTCGCATGTCTATCATTCATCCACCAGGTCCAAGGTGACCCGTGTACGGGGCCTTCTGGTGTTTTGAGCAAAGGAAAAGGCGATGAACGCCCAAGAACTGCGTGAAAAGACCCCGGACCAGCTCCGCGAGGAACTGGCCAACCTGAAGAAAGAAAGCTTCAACCTGCGCTTTCAACAGGCCACCGGTCAGCTGGAAAACACTGCTGGTATCAAAGCGGCCCGCCGCAATGCTGCCCGCGTCAAAACCATTCTGAACGAAAAGGCCGCTGCCGCGGCATCCGAGGAGTAATCAGATGCCCAAGCGTATCCTGCAAGGCACCGTGACCAGCGACGCCAACGAACAGACCATCACCGTTCTGGTCGAGCGCCGTTTCAAGCACCCTCTGCTGCAGAAAACCGTTCGTAAGTCCAAGAAATACCGGGCTCACGACGAAAAGAACGCCTTCAAGGTCGGCGACACCGTACGCATCATCGAATGCGCGCCGAAATCGAAGACGAAACGTTGGGAGGTTCTGGAGGCGTAAGCCCCCAGGCCTTTCCATTTGTCGAAACCCTGGGGGATCTAACAAGACCAGCCCCCACAGGTCGGGAGAAACCACATGATCCAGATGCAGACCAATCTGGATGTCGCTGACAACTCCGGCGCCCGCCGAGTTCAGTGCATCAAGGTCCTGGGTGGTTCCAAGCGTAAATACGCCTCCGTAGGCGACATCATTGTCGTCTCGGTGAAGGAAGCCATCCCGCGCGGCCGCGTGAAGAAAGGTGACGTCCGCAAGGCCGTCGTCGTACGCACCGCCAAAGAAGTCCGTCGTGAAGACGGCACCGCGATCCGCTTCGATCGCAACGCCGCCGTCATCCTGAACAACAACAACGAACCCGTCGGTACCCGTATCTTCGGCCCCGTTGTTCGTGAACTGCGCGCGAAGAACTTCATGAAGATCATCTCGCTGGCTCCGGAGGTGCTGTAATCATGGCTGCTAAACTCCGCAAAGGCGACAAGGTCGTCGTGCTGGCCGGCAAGGACAAGGGCAAAGAGGGGACTATCACCTCGGTCGACCCCAAAGCCGGCAAAGCTGTCGTTGATGGCGTGAACATCGCCATCCGCCACACCCGCCAGTCGCAAACGTCGCAAGGTGGCCGCCTGCCCAAGGCTCTGCCGATCGACCTGTCGAACCTGGCCCTGCTAGACAAGAACGGCAAGGCAACCCGCGTCGGCTTCCGTATGGAAGGTGACAAGAAGGTTCGTTACGCCAAGACCACGGGGGACGTGATCGATGCTTGATGCTGCAAACTACACCCCGCGTCTGAAAGCTCAGTACGCTGAAACCATCCGTGCCGCTCTGAAAGAAGAGTTCGGCTACAAGAACGATATGCAGATCCCCAAGCTGGAGAAGATCGTTCTGAACATCGGCTGTGGTGCCGAGGCGGTGAAGGACTCGAAGAAGGCGAAAGCCGCGGTCGAGGATCTGACGGCGATCGCCGGTCAGAAGGCCGTTTCGACCAAGGCGAAGAAGTCGATCGCGGGTTTCCGCGTCCGTGAAGACATGCCGCTGGGCGCCAAGGTGACCCTGCGCGGAGACCGGATGTACGAATTCCTGGACCGTCTGATCACCATCGCGATGCCTCGCGTACGTGACTTCCGCGGTGTGAAACCGTCCTTCGATGGCCGTGGCAACTTTGCCATGGGCATGAAAGAGCACATCGTGTTCCCGGAAATCGACTTCGACAAGGTCGACGAGGTCTGGGGCATGGACATCGTAATTGCCACCACAGCGAAAACCGACGCTGAAGCAAAGGCACTGTTGAAAGCTTTCAACATGCCGTTCAACGCGTAAGCGCCGGGAGGATTGAGACATGGCTAAAAAAGCAATGATCGAACGCGAGAAGAAGCGCGCACGCCTGGTGGCACAGTATGCCGAAAAGCGTGCGGCTCTGAAAGAGATCGCGAATGACGAGAGCAAGCCGATGGAAGAGCGTTTCAAAGCGCGTCTGAAACTGGCGAAACTGCCGCGCAACAGCTCGGCTACCCGTCTGCACAACCGTTGTCAGTTGACCGGTCGTCCCCACGCTTACTACCGTAAGCTGAAGGTCAGCCGTATCGCGCTGCGCGAGCTGGGTTCTGCTGGTCAGATCCCCGGCATGGTGAAATCGAGCTGGTAAGGGAGAGACAGATATGAACGATCCTATCGGCGATATGCTCACCCGCATCCGCAACGCGCAAATGCGCGGCAAATCCACCGTGATCACTCCGGCGTCGAAACTGCGCGCCTGGGTGCTGGACGTGCTGGCGGACGAAGGCTACATCCGCGGCTATGAAAAGACGACCGGTGAAAACGGTCATCCGGCTCTGGAAATCAGCCTGAAATACTACGAAGGCACCCCTGTCATTCGCGAACTGAAGCGGGTCTCGAAGCCCGGCCGTCGCGTATACATGGGCGTCAATGACATCCCGCAGGTTCGTCAGGGCCTGGGCGTGTCGATTGTCAGCACTCCGAAAGGTGTGATGTCGGACGCAAACGCTCGCTCCAACAACGTTGGTGGCGAAGTGCTCTGCACCGTCTTCTAAGGAGGTCTGCAATGTCTCGTATTGGTAAGAAACCGGTCGAGCTGCCCAGCGGCGTTACCGCCTCTGTGTCGGGTCAGACCATCGAAGTCAAAGGTCCGAAAGGCACCCGCAGCTTCACCGCAACCGACGACGTCACCCTGACGGTCGAAGACAACGTGGTCAAAATCGACCCGCGTGGTTCGTCCAAGCGTGCGCGTCAGCAGTGGGGCATGAGCCGCACCATGGTCGCCAACCTGGTGACTGGTGTGACCGAAGGCTTCAAGAAGGAACTGGAAATCCAGGGTGTGGGTTACCGCGCTCAGATGCAGGGCAACACCCTGAAGCTGAACCTGGGCTACAGTCACGATGTTGATTTCGTTGCTCCGGAAGGTGTCACCATCACCGCGCCGAAGCAGACCGAGATCGTTGTGGAAGGCATCGACCAGCAGCTGGTGGGCGAAACCGCGGCGAAAATCCGCGAGTGGCGCCGTCCCGAGCCGTACAAAGGCAAGGGCATCCGCTACAAGGGCGAGTTCATCTTCCGCAAGGAAGGCAAGAAGAAGTAAGGACGAACACAATGGCAAACAGCAAAAGAACCCTGTTTCTGAAGCGCCGCCTGCGCGTTCGGAACAAACTTCGCAAGGTCAACGCGGGTCGTCCGCGTCTGTCCGTACACCGTTCGAACAAGAACATCTCCGTTCAGTTGATCGACGACGTACGTGGCGTGACCCTGGCCTCGGCCTCGACCCTGGAAAAGGATCTGGGTGTTGTTGGCAAGAACAACGTCGAAGCGGCCACCAAAGTGGGCGCAGCCATCGCCGAGCGGGCCAAGAAGGCCGGCGTCGAAGAGGCTTATTTCGATCGTGGCGGCTTCCTGTTCCACGGCAAGGTGAAGGCAGTTGCCGACGCTGCGCGTGAAGGCGGCCTGAAAATCTAAGACCTGTGGGCGGGTTTCGATCCGCCCCGATGATCCGGGGGCCTCGACGTCAGTCGAGGCTCACTTGGATTGAAGAAAACGGCGCCAAGCGCCACATGAGAAAAGGGATGCCAAATGGCAGAACGTGAAAACCGTCGGGGCCGTGGCCGCGACCGTGAAGAAGCGCCGGAATTTGCCGATCGTCTGGTCGCAATCAACCGCGTGTCGAAAACCGTAAAAGGTGGTAAGCGCTTTGGCTTCGCCGCTCTGGTGGTTGTTGGCGATCAGAAAGGCCGCGTGGGCTTTGGCAAAGGTAAAGCGAAAGAAGTACCTGAAGCCATCCGTAAGGCGACCGAGCAAGCCAAGCGTCAGATGATCCGCGTGCAACTGCGCGAAGGTCGGACTCTGCACCACGATATCGAGGGCCGTCACGGCGCCGGTAAAGTGGTCATGCGCACCGCACCGGAAGGTACCGGTATCATCGCCGGTGGTCCGATGCGTGCCGTGTTCGAAATGCTGGGCGTTAAGGACGTTGTGTCCAAATCGCTGGGCTCGCAGAACCCGTACAACATGATCCGCGCCACCATCGACGGCCTGAAGAAAGAACAGAGCCCGCGTTCGGTTGCCGCGCGTCGTGGCAAAAAGGTCGCCGATATCCTGCCCAAGCGGGATGAAGCACCGGCTGAAGCCGAAGCGTAAGGAGAGCGAGCAATGGCAAAAACCATCGTCGTCAAGCAGATCGGTTCCCCGATCCGTCGCCCCGCCGAACAGCGCGCAACCCTGATCGGTCTGGGCCTGAACAAGATGCACAAGACCCGCGAATTGGAAGACACTCCGTCGATCCGCGGCATGGTCAACAAGATCCCGCATCTGGTTGAGATCATCGAAGAGCGCGGCTGAGCGCCAAATTCGAAAGACTAATGAACGCCTCCGATCTGATCGGGGGCGTTTTCTTTTTTAGCCGTCGCCTGCGCGGAATGTCGGAAGACCGCCTTTTGCGGTGAACTAGGCCAAAGCCTGGCCAGGAGCTCACAGGTAGACACCTTTTTGCCCTCTGTCCTGACCATAAAATTAAAACCTAGCCAAACGGCTAACTTTTTCTTGACGCGGGAGGTGTGTTGAAATACTTAGCCTTATGGCTAACAAACTCGATACATTTTTTTCTGCGCTGGCCGATCCGACCCGGCGTGCCGTGATCGAACGGCTGATCACTGGCCCAGCGGCCGTGTCAGAGCTGCACGAAGCGCACGACATGGCGCTGCCATCGTTTCTGAAGCATCTCGGCAAGCTGGAATCCGCTGGAATGATCCGTTCGGAGAAGATTGGTCGGGTTCGCATGTTGCATATCGAAGCCGCCCCGATCGCCGAGGCGGAAGGTTGGTTGAAACAACAACGTCACCTCTGGGAAGGCCGGCTGGATCGCCTGTCCGCACTTGCCGAGCAAATTGAAAAGGAATCCGATGATGGCTGATTACGAAACTTTGATCCTGGAACGCGAGATTGCCTGTGCTCCCGACCGGCTGTTTCAGGTGTTGACCGACCGGGAATTGCGCCAGAAATGGGCCGCACCGGACGATGAAAGCGTAGTTTTGATCGATGTTTTCGACTGTCGTCCCGGAGGCCGTGAGGAAACGCGATGTGGACCGAAAGAAGCGCCCGAGTTCAATACGACCAGCCTGTTCCACGTAGTCTCGCCGGAGTTTCTTTCATTGACCGAAACGCTGGTCATTCAGGGAGAGTTGGTCTCGGTCTCGCTGTGCGGCCACGAAATCATGCCGAATGGCCAAGGCAGTACGCTGCGCGTCACGTTGCAGATCACAAGCCTGGCGGGGCCAGAACTGTTTCAGGACTACAAAGGTGGCTGGTCTGCTGCTTTGGACAACCTGTCCCGGCTTGCGGCCAGTAGCGGTCACTCCTGATTTGTGCCGCCATGCCAAAAATGCATAGCGGCCAGTCCAAAACCATCGTTGTTAGCGATAACTGAAGTCCCTATCTCAACCCTGTCCAAGACAGGAACCAAGTAAGTGACATCGGGGAATACGCCCCGACATTCGAAAGGAAATGAGATAATGGCACACACAGTGACCCTGACACATGGCGGCTTCAACCTGACCGCCCGTATCGCAAACCTGATCGAGCGCGTGAAGGAAAACCGCGCCCGGGCCAGCGAGTACACCCGCACGTATACCGAGCTGCAGCGTCTGAGCGACCGCGAGTTGAACGACATCGGCATCCGCCGGTGCGACATCGCCGACGTCGCCCGCGAGCATGCCTACTGCTCGTAAGATACGGGACGACAACAGATGAAGCAGAGGCGCCCAAGTGGCGCCTCTTTTGTGTTTACGGATCCCAAGCAGGCAGGAAAATAGTTGTTACCACAACTGCGACGTTGCGCGACGCCGGGAATTGGGTCACTCCAATGAAGGCAAGCCGTCAAGATGGGAACATCATACCCGATCAACTTTTCGCGGCGTCGGGCCCTTGCCCGGCCGAACGAAAATCTTGACCGGTTTTTCCACGAGGATACCGTCTCGATCCATTTGTACGGGCGCCGGATGCGGGCGATTATGCGAAAGAACCATGGCGGAATACCACATCCTGACAGCCTGGTCGGGCGACTTGTGGCCAAACATGGAATTGTGCCCCAAGACGCGCCCATTGCTGGCCGCGACGACTGAGCCGCTGCTGCCGGGCAATCAAAACTTGCAACTCGGGGCCCGAGGCTGTACTGGGCTCCGGTGGCGTGTTTGCCACGAGAATCAAAACCAAGAAATGCCGTGTTTGACCCATCACGCTTCGGGGTCAATTCCGGCGAAGGAGAAGCGACATGAAACTGCACGAATTGCGCGACAATCCCGGCGCCGTCAAGAAACGGACCCGCGTTGGCCGTGGTCCTGGCTCGGGCAAAGGTAAAATGGGTGGCCGTGGTATCAAAGGCCAGAAATCCCGTTCGGGTGTGGCCATCAATGGCTACGAAGGCGGCCAGATGCCTCTGTATCAGCGCCTGCCCAAGCGCGGCTTCAACAAGCCGAACCGCAAGGAATTCGCCGTGATCAACCTGGGCCTGATCCAGAAATTCGTCGACGCCGGCAAACTGGACGTTAAATCGGCCATCACCGAGGACGCACTGGTCGCCTCGGGTCTGGTGCGCCGCAAGCTGGACGGTATCCGCGTTCTGGCCAAGGGCGAAATCAGCGCCAAGCTGAACCTCGAAGTGACCGGCGCCTCGAAAGCGGCGATCGAAGCCGTGGAAAAAGCGGGCGGTTCACTGAAGGTCACAAAAGCCGCTGCGGCAGAGTAAGCGCTTGTGAGCGGGCGCCGACCCGCTTACATAGACCTCAGAGTTTTCCAAGACGCCGCCCGAGCCGGAAAACGGTTCCGGGCGGCGTTTTCATAAGAGAGACCGATTTATGGTATCAGCAGCAGAACAAATGGCAGCCAACACAAGCTGGTCTGCCCTTGGCAAGGCCACCGATCTGCGCAACCGCATCCTGTTCACGCTGGGTTTGCTGATCGTCTATCGTCTGGGCACCTTTATTCCGGTGCCGGGGATCGACGGTCAGGCGCTGCGCGAGTTCATGGAGCAGGCGGGGCAGGGCATCGGTGGGATGGTTTCGATGTTCACCGGCGGGGCGCTGGGGCGGATGGGTATCTTTGCCCTCGGCATCATGCCCTATATTTCGGCATCGATCATCGTACAGCTGCTGACCTCGATGGTGCCCGCGCTCGAACAGCTCAAGAAAGAGGGCGAGCAGGGCCGCAAGAAAATCAACCAGTACACTCGTTTCGGCACCGTGGCGCTGGCCACCGTGCAGGCCTATGGCCTTGCGGTTTCGCTGGAATCGGGCGATTTGGCGACCGATCCGGGCCTGTATTTCCGCCTGTCCACGATGATCACGCTGGTCGGCGGCACCATGTTCCTGATGTGGCTGGGTGAACAGATCACCGCGCGCGGTATCGGCAACGGCATCTCGCTGATCATCTTCGTCGGCATCATCGCCGAGGTTCCGGCCGCACTGGCCCAGTTTCTGGCCTCGGGCCGTTCGGGCGCGATCAGCCCTGCCGTGATCGTCGGCGTGATCGTGATGGTGATCGCCGTTATCACCTTCGTGGTGTTCATGGAGCGCGCGCTCCGCAAGATCCACATCCAGTACCCGCGCCGCAATGTCGGCATGAAGGTCTACGAGGGCGGCTCGAGCCACCTGCCGGTCAAAGTCAACCCGGCCGGCGTTATTCCGGCGATCTTCGCCAGCTCGCTGCTGCTGCTGCCGGTCACGATCTCGACCTTCTCGTCGGGCGCTGCAAACGGGCCGATCATGTCGTGGCTGCTGGCAAATTTCGGACCGGGACAGCCGCTGTACCTGCTGTTCTTCGCTTCGATGATCGTGTTCTTTGCCTATTTCTACACGTTCAACGTGTCGTTCAAGCCGGATGACGTGGCGGACAACTTGAAAAAGCAGAACGGCTTTGTGCCCGGCATCCGTCCCGGAAAGAAGACCGCCGAGTATCTGGAATACGTGGTCAACCGCGTACTGGTTCTGGGCTCGGCCTATCTGGCGGCGGTCTGCCTGCTGCCTGAAATTCTGCGCGGCCAGTTCGCCATCCCGTTCTATTTCGGCGGTACCTCGGTTCTGATCATCGTCTCTGTGACCATGGACACGATCCAACAGGTTCAGAGCCACCTGCTGGCGCATCAATACGAAGGGCTGATCGAAAAGTCCCAGTTGCGCGGCAAAGGCAAGAAACGCGGCAGGAAGGGACCCGCTCGTCGATGAATATCATTCTTCTGGGCCCCCCGGGGGCAGGCAAGGGTACGCAGGCACGTCACCTGGTTGAAACGCGGGGCATGATCCAGCTCAGCACCGGTGACATGCTGCGCGAGGCCCGCAGCTCGGGAACCGAGATGGGCAAGAAGGTGGCCGCGATCATGGACGCGGGCAAGCTTGTCACCGACGAGATCGTGATTGGCTTGATCGAAGAGAAGCTGACCACCGAAAAGGGCGCCGGCTTCATCTTCGACGGCTTTCCGCGCACCTTGGCCCAGGCTGACGCCTTGTCGGCCCTTCTGACCAAGCTGGGCCAGTCGCTGCACACCGTGATCGAAATGCGCGTGGATGACGAGGCTCTGGTTGAACGGATCACTGCCCGGTCGACTTGTGGCGGTTGCGGCGAGGTCTACAATGACAAGACCAAACCGATCCCGGCCGATGGCAAATGTACCAATTGCGGCAAGGAAAACGATTTCGTCCGTCGTGCCGACGACAACGAGGAAAGCCTGCGCACCCGGCTTATGGAATATTACAAGAAGACCTCACCGTTGATTGGCTATTACTACGCCAAGGGCGATCTTCGACCGGTGAACGGGCTGGCGGACATCAAGGAAGTCCGGGCCTCGATCGCAGCCATATTGGGTTAAGCTTGCAAAGGGCTTGACGCCAAGCCCAAAAGCCCATATCGACCCCCATCCCTTTGGGGAATCAATCGCGCATGCGGGATTCGTTCCGCATGTATAGACCACCTCGAATAATGCTGAACCCTCTGGCCACACTGCCACGGTTAGGCGTTGTGAAAAAAGGTTCTGGAACTACGGAACCGCAACGAAAGGAAAGTGACACGTGGCACGTATTGCCGGCGTAAACATCCCGACTGCAAAGCGGGTACCAATCGCCCTCACATATATCACCGGTATCGGCAACACCTCGGCCAAAGCGATCTGCGAAGCCGTTGGCATCGACACGACTCGTCGCGTCAATGAACTGTCGGATGCCGAAGTTCTGGCCATCCGCGAATACATCGACGCCAACTTCACCGTCGAAGGTGACCTGCGTCGCGAAGTTCAGATGAACATCAAGCGTCTGATGGACCTGGGCTGCTATCGCGGTCTGCGTCACCGCCGCAACCTGCCGGTTCGCGGTCAGCGTACCCACACCAACGCTCGTACCCGCAAAGGCCCCGCAAAGGCCATCGCTGGTAAGAAGAAATAAGGGAGGGTCTGACTGATGGCACGTGACAAGACTCGCGTTAAGCGCAAAGAGCGTAAGAACATCGCATCGGGCGTCGCCCATGTGAACTCGACCTTCAACAACACCAAGATCCTGATCTCGGACGTGCAGGGCAACGCCATCGCTTGGTCGTCGGCCGGCACCATGGGCTTCAAGGGATCGCGGAAATCGACCCCCTACGCCGCTCAGATGGCTGCAGAAGACGCAGGCAAGAAGGCGCAGGAACATGGCGTCAAGACGCTGGAAGTCGAAGTTCAGGGCCCCGGTTCGGGTCGTGAATCGGCTCTGCGTGCGCTGGCTGCCGTGGGCTTCAATATCACGTCGATCCGCGACGTGACCCCGATTGCCCACAATGGCTGCCGCCCGCCGAAGCGCCGCCGCGTCTAACCGATCGAATTACCAGGCTGGGGCCGTGTTTTTACACGGCCCCGGTTCGCCGTTTTGAAACCTCGGGCGTCTGCACCTGATTGGTCATGGGGCGCAGACAGGAATGGAGGGATTACATGATCCACAAGAATTGGGCAGAATTGATCAAGCCGACCCAGCTGGAAGGCAAGCCGGGCAACGATCCCGCGCGGCAGGCAACCCTGGTTGCGGAGCCGCTGGAGCGTGGCTTTGGTCTGACCCTGGGCAACGCGCTGCGCCGTGTTCTGATGAGCTCGCTGCAAGGCGCGGCCATCACCAGCGTCCAGATCGACAACGTCCTGCACGAGTTCAGCTCGGTCGCAGGCGTTCGTGAAGACGTCACCGACATCATCCTGAACCTCAAGCAGGTTGCTCTGCGCATGGAAGTCGAAGGGCCCAAGCGCCTGTCGATCAATGCCAAAGGCCCCGCAGTTGTCACCGCCGGTGATATCAGCGAAAGCGCCGGCATCGAGGTTCTGAACCGTGATCACGTCATCTGCCACCTGGACGATGGCGCCGAGCTGTTCATGGAACTGACCGTCAACACTGGCAAAGGCTATGTCTCGGCCGAGAAGAACAAGCCCGAAGATGCACCCATCGGCCTGATCCCGATCGACGCGATCTATTCGCCGGTCAAGAAGGTCGCCTATGACGTTCAGCCGACCCGTGAAGGTCAGGTTCTGGACTATGACAAGCTGACCATGAAGATCGAAACCGACGGCTCGATCACACCCGAGGACGCGCTGGCCTTTGCCGCGCGCATCCTGCAGGATCAGCTGTCGATCTTCGTCAACTTCGACGAACCGGAATCGGCTGGCCGCCAGGACGAGGACGATGGTCTGGAGTTCAACCCGCTGCTGCTGAAGAAAGTGGACGAGCTGGAGCTGTCGGTCCGTTCGGCAAACTGCCTGAAGAACGACAACATCGTCTATATCGGCGATCTGATCCAGAAGACCGAAGCCGAGATGCTGCGCACTCCGAACTTCGGCCGCAAGTCGCTGAACGAGATCAAGGAAGTGCTGTCCGGCATGGGTCTGCACCTCGGCATGGATGTCGAGGATTGGCCGCCCGACAACATCGAAGATCTGGCGAAGAAATTCGAAGACGCGTTCTAAGCGCGTCTTCGCCAATGCCCGGGCTGCCGGGGACCGTATGGGCATTTCCGCCCCAAGGAGAGCCGGTGACACGCATCGCCGGCCAGACAAAGCAAAACGCGAAAGAAGGAATTGAAAAATGCGTCACGCACGTGGTTACCGCCGCCTGAACCGTACTCATGAGCACCGCAAGGCCCTGTTCTCGAACATGGCCGGCTCGCTGATCGAGCACGAACAGATCAAGACGACCCTGCCCAAGGCAAAAGAACTGCGCCCGATCGTTGAAAAACTGATCACGCTGGGCAAGCGCGGCGACTTGCACGCCCGCCGTCAGGCCGCAGCTCAGCTGAAGGAAGACAAGGACGTCGCCAAGCTGTTCGAGGTTCTGGGCCCGCGCTACAAGGACCGTCAGGGCGGTTATGTCCGCATCCTGAAAGCCGGCTTCCGCTATGGCGACATGGCTCCGATGGCGATCATCGAATTCGTTGATCGCGACATCGACGCCAAAGGCGCAGCCGACAAGGCCCGCGTTGCCGCTGAAGAAGTGGACGTTGACGAAGAATAAGAACCGGCCGCATTGCCGTTTCATGGCCCCTGTCCGGACATCCCGGTCAGGGGCTTTTTCTTATGGATCGCCTCGGTCGCGGCGGACATGGCAGCGGCAAGGTTTCGCGTGCTCTATTGCATTCGCGTGCCGACCTCCGCATATCTTCGGCGGATGATGAACGGAGCTGTCATGATACGCACGATCCTGGCCTTATGCCTGATGACACTGGCCACCCATGCCGGTGCCGAGACGCGGGTTCCTCAGTCACAGGTCGAGATTTCGATGGGTTTTGCCCCGGTGGTCAAAAAGGCGGCCCCGGCGGTGGTGAACATCTATGCCAAGATCGTCCGGCCCGGGCGCAGCAGCCCGATTTTCACGGATCCGTTCTTTCGCGACTTTTTTGGCGGCGGGTTCGGTGTGCCGCGGCCGCGGGTTCAAAACTCGCTGGGGTCGGGCGTCATCCTGACCGAGGACGGCTATGTTGTCTCGAACTATCACGTTGTTGGCACCGCGACCGAGATCCGGGTCGTGACCACGGATCGTCGCGAGTTCCAGGCCGAGGTCGTTCTGGGCGACGAGGAAAGCGACATCGCCATCCTGCGCCTGCAGGACGCGCAGGGACTGCCGTTTCTGCGTCTGCGGGATTCTGACCATGTCGAGGTGGGGGAGTTGGCTCTGGCCATCGGCAATCCGTTCGGCGTCGGGCAGACCGTTTCGTCTGGCATCATCTCGGGGCTGGCGCGGTCTGGCACCGCCACCGGCAATGCGCGGGGCTATTTCATTCAGACCGACGCGCCCATCAACCCGGGCAATTCCGGCGGCGCCCTGATCGACGTGAATGGTGACCTGATCGGAATTAACACCTCGATCCTGACGCGGTCGGGTGGATCCAATGGGATTGGCTTCGCCATTCCGGCCAATCTGGTCGCAGAGTTTCTACGGCAGGCTCAGGAAGGAAACGACGGTTTCGTCAGCCCTTGGGCGGGTATGGCCGGACAGACCATGAGCGCGGACATTGCCGAATCCCTTGGGCTTTCGCTGCCGCAGGGCGTTGTGATCTCGGATCTCCATCCGCTTAGCCCGTTGGCCGAAGCCGGCTTGCGGGTCGGCGATATCGTCACGCATGTGGACGGCGAAGAGGTGAATTCTCCGGCTGAGATGAAGTTCCGCATGTCTGTGGCGGGTGTTGGCGGGACATCCGTTCTGACCCGGCTCCGCGGCAGCGAGCGTGCTGAGGTCAGCGTCGATCTGGTGCCCGCGCCCGAGACGCCTCCGGCCGAGGAAACCACTCTGGACGATCGCACGGTTCTGCCGGGTATGACGGTTGCGCGCATCAACCCGGCAATGATTGCCAAGATGGGCCTGCTTCTGTCGCAGACCGGGGTGGTCGTGGTCGACCCCGGCCCATATGGTGCTCGGGCCGGCTTGCGGCCCGGCGATGTCATTAATGCCGTGAACGGGCGACAGGCTGAACGCCCGCGCGACATCGTTCGGGCGCTGCGCGACCCGGGGCGGCGGGTGCGGATCGATCTGGTGCGCGGTGGCAAGCCTGTGTCGTTGCGGTTCAGGCTCTGACGGCATGAGTGACCTGTTCGACACCGAAGACCAGGGCTCCGAGCCGGCCCCGAACCGCCCGCTGGCCGACCGGCTGCGGCCCCAGGCGCTGTCCGAGGTGATCGGACAGCAACAGGTTCTGGGCCCAGAGGCGCCGCTGGGGGTGATGCTGGCGTCAGGCAGCCTGTCCAGCCTGATCTTCTGGGGGCCGCCTGGGGTAGGCAAAACCACGATCGCGCGGCTACTGGCCAAGGAAACCGACCTTCATTTCGAACAGATCAGCGCGATCTTCACCGGTGTTCCTGACCTCAAGAAGGTGTTCGAGGCCGCCAAGTTGCGGCGGCGGAACGGCAAGGGGACGCTGTTGTTCGTAGACGAGATCCATCGCTTCAACAAGGCCCAGCAGGACGGGTTCCTGCCGCATATGGAGGACGGGACGATCCTTCTGGTGGGCGCGACCACCGAAAACCCCTCGTTCGAGTTGAACGCCGCCGTGCTCAGCCGCGCGCAGGTGCTGGTGCTGGAACGGCTGGGGCTGGCCGATCTGGAACGCCTGACACAGCGTGCCGAAAAAGAGCTGGGCAAGGCGCTGCCTCTGACCCCCGCCACCCGCGATGCGCTGCAGGAAATGGCGGATGGAGACGGCCGGGCACTGTTGAACCTGATCGAACAGATCGCGGCCTGGTCGGTGGACGCGCCGCTGGACCCCGACGCGTTGGCCAAGCGCCTGATGCGCCGCGCCGCGAAATACGACAAGTCGGGGGACGAGCACTACAACCTGATCTCGGCGCTGCACAAATCGGTGCGCGGGTCCGACCCGGATGCGGCGCTGTACTGGTTCGCCCGGATGCTGACCGGGGGCGAGGATCCTCGCTATCTGGCCCGCCGCATCACCCGGATGGCGGTCGAGGATATCGGTCTGGCCGATCCGCAGGCCCAGTCGATCTGCCTGCATGCCTGGGAAGTGTACGAGCGGCTCGGGTCGCCCGAGGGTGAGTTGGCGCTGGCGCAGGCGGTCGTCTATCTGGCGCTGGCGCCTAAATCCAACGGGGCCTATGTGGGCTACAAGGCCGCGATGCGTCTGGCCAAGCAGTCGGGCAGCGAGCCGCCACCCAAACACATCCTGAACGCGCCGACCGGATTGATGAAGGATCAGGGCTACGGCGCGGGCTATGCCTATGACCATGATGCCGAGGACGGGTTCTCGGGGCAGAACTACTTTCCCGAGACCATGAAGCGGCCGGTTCTGTACCAGCCGGTCGAACGCGGGTTCGAGCGCGAGTTGAAAAAGCGTCTGGACTACTTTTCGAAAATACGCAGTCAACGCAGCGGGTCGTGACGCGGGGTCAGATCAGACCGTGCCGTCGCGTTCTGCGCGACACCCAAGGCGTGCCCGGGTTTCCCTAGGGTTACATGCCGCCAGGGAGGAGCGCAGATGACCGTTTCCATCGACAAGACAGACGAAGTGTGGACTATCGTCCACGACCGGCCCCAGGCCAGAAACGCCGTGGATGCCGAACACGCGGCAGCCTTGGCCGAGGCCTTCATCGCCTTCGAGGACAGCACGGCCAAGGCCGCCGTGTTCTGGGGCAAGGGCGGCAATTTCTGCGCGGGCTGGGACCTCAAGATGGCAGCCACGCTGTCTGACCCGGACCTGCGCGAGCCCTATTTCGACAAGCACGCCTTTCCGATCGGGGCGGCGCCGTCGCTGCTGGGGCCGATGGGTCCATCGCGGCTGGAGCTGTCAAAGCCGGTCATCGGCGCAATCGAGGGTGCCGCAGTGGCCGGCGGAATGGAACTGGCCCTGTGGTGCGACATCCGGGTGATGGCCGAGGATGCCTATATGGGCGTCTATTGCCGCCGCTGGGGGATCACGCTGATGGATGGCGGTTCGGTGCGGCTGCCGCGGCTGGTCGGGCAGGGCAAGGCGCTTGAGATCGCGCTGACCGGGCGCAAGGTCAGGGCTGACGAGTGCGAGCGGATCGGACTTGCCGAGAAAATCGTGCCGCAGGGTGAAACCCGCACGGCGGCCGAAGCGATGGCGCACGAGATTGCCCGGTTCCCGCAGGAGGCCGTCCGCGCCGACCGCCGCTCGATCATCGAAACCCGGGGGATGCCGATGCGCGAGGCGTTGAAGGTCGAATGGGCCAACGGGCTGGACGCCATCCGCCGCGAGGGCACATCCGGCGCGGCTCGGTTCCGCGATGGGACCGGGCGGCACGGGGATTTCACCGATATCTGAACGGCCTTGGCCCGCGAACCCGTGAGCCTGCTTGACTCTTGCCTTGCGGCGCGCGA
This sequence comes from Ruegeria sp. BJ5, assembly GCF_056537865.1. Lineage (NCBI taxonomy): Bacteria > Pseudomonadati > Pseudomonadota > Alphaproteobacteria > Rhodobacterales > Roseobacteraceae > Ruegeria > Ruegeria sp. BJ5. The sequence goes on along the minus strand of NZ_JBQFSH010000007.1, from coordinate 68,794 downwards.
CAGACGCGGATGTTTTCTGAGGCACTGACACGGGCGATTTTTCGGGCGCGCAGCATCCGGTCGCAAGGGGTATTGGCATGAGCGGCGTACAGATGATCACGGTCGAGCCGGGCGACGGCGACCAACGGTTGGACCGCTGGCTGCGGCGCCTGTTCCCGCATGTCAGCCAGGGCCGGATCGAAAAGATGTGCCGCAAGGGCGAACTGCGCGTGGACGGCGGGCGGGTCAAGGGCTCGACGCGGTTGCTGGCGGGGCAGGTGGTGCGCGTGCCGCCCCTGCCGGACCCGGATCACAAACCGGCCCCGGCCCGCCCCCGCGTGACCGATGCCGATGCGAAAATGATCCAGTCCTGCGTGATCTATCGCGACGACCACGTGTTGGCGCTGAACAAACCCCACGGCCTGCCCGTTCAGGGCGGTAGCGGTCAGGCCCGGCATGTGGATGGCCTCGCCGAGGCACTGCGCTTTGGCTATGACGAGAGCCCGCGGCTGGTGCACCGGCTCGACAAGGACACCTCGGGCGTGCTGCTGATGGCGCGTACGCGCGAAGCGGCCAAGGGGCTGACCGCGGCCTTCCGGCATCGCAACACGCGCAAGATCTACTGGGCGCTGGTGGCAGGCGTGCCGACCCCGTATCTGGGCGAGATCAAGACCGGGCTGGTCAAGGCCCCCGGTCATGGCAAGCAGGGGGAGGGCGAAAAGATGATCGCCGTCCACCTGAACGAGATCGACAGCACACCGGGTGCCAAACGAGCCCATACACTTTATGCCACGCTGTATCGGGTGGCGGGGCGTGCATCTTGGGTCGCGATGGAGCCCGTCACCGGCCGCACGCACCAGCTGCGCGCGCACATGGCGGCCATCGGGCACCCGATTATCGGCGATGGGAAATATGGCGGCTCGGGTCAGGAAAACCTAGGCGATGGCTGGGGCGCGCAATTGGGCGGGGTCATCAGCAAAAAGCTGCATCTGCACGCCCGAACCGCGTCCTTCAAGCATCCGATGACCGGCAAGCAGATCACGATCAACGCTCCGCTGCCACCGCACATGAAGGACAGCTGGGACACCTTGGGCTGGACCGAGGATCTGGCCGCCGAGGACCCGTTTGAGGAGTTGCAATGACCGCGCCTCTGCGCCTGGTTCTGTTCGATGTCGACGGGACGCTGGTGGACAGCCAGGCCAGCATCGTGTCGGCCATGACCGCCAGTTTCCAGGCTCTGTCCCTTCCGGTGCCGGATCGCGCGGCGATCCTGTCGATCGTGGGGCTGTCCTTGCCGATTGCAATCGCACGCCTCGCGCCGGATCAGTCACAGGCAACTCAAAGCCGGTTGGTCGAGGGTTACAAAGAGGCGTATCACGCTCATCGGCTTGAGATGGGGGCGGCAAGTTCACCGCTCTATCCCGGCGCGCGCGAGGTTATCAGATCGTTGCAGGCCGTGCCCGAGATCCTTCTGGGCGTGGCGACGGGTAAATCGCAGCGGGGGTTGGATGCCTTGCTCGAGGCGCACGGGTTGGATTCTGTCTTCGTTACCCGTCAGGTGGCGGACCATCATCCATCCAAGCCGCATCCCTCGATGATCGAAACGGCGCTTTTTGAAACAGGGGTTTCGGCCGGTGATGCCGTGATGATCGGCGACACCAGCTTTGACATGGAAATGGCGCGGGCCGCCGGGGTTGCGGGGATCGGTGTGGGCTGGGGTTATCATGATCGGTCGCAGCTAGGTGCGGCGTCCGCGGTGATCGACCGGTTCGAGCAGCTGCCCGGCGTCCTGACCGCAGTCTGGGGATAACGACATGAGTGAGTGGAAACCGAAACGCTTTTGGACAGGCAGTGCCGTGGTCGCGACCGATGGTGGCTATACCATCGAATTGGACGGCCGCCGCGTGCGGACACCGGCCAAGGCTGCTCTGGTCCTGCCCACCCGGGCCATGGCCGAGGCGGTGGCCCGCGAATGGGACGCGCAGGAAAAGGAAATCGATCCGGCGACGATGCCCTTCACCCGTTCGGCCAACGCGGCAATCGACAAGGTGCAGCATCAGCACGCGGAAGTTGCCGACATGTTGTCGGACTATGGCGATTCGGACCTGCTGTGCTATCGCGCAACGCACCCCGAAGCCCTGATCGAACGTCAGCGCCACGAATGGGATCCCGCGCTGGACTGGGCCGCGGAAACGCTGGGCGCCAGGCTGATCCCAGTTGAAGGCGTACGGCATCAGCCTCAGGCCCCCGAGGCACTGGACAGGCTGCGTCGGCAGGTTCACGACCTGGACGCGTTCCGTCTAGCGGCGTTTCACGACCTTGTGAGCCTGTCGGGTTCGTTGATTCTGGGTTTTGCCGCTGCCCAAAACTGGCGCAAACCGGACGAGATATGGCGCATTTCTCGGCTGGATGAATCCTGGCAGGCCGAGCAATGGGGGGACGACGACGAGGCGGTCCAAGCCGCCGAACTCAAGAAGATTGCCTTTTTGCATGCGAAAACCTTCTACGATCTATCGGTTTGAGCCTTTCTGGTCCTGATTTGAGAGGCTTGGGCGGCTGCCTTGCCGGGAACATATCGTTTTCACTGATCCGACCCTTGACGTTTGTTTATGAATGCGCCCAAACTCGGGCGCACTAAAGGGGAGACACCTTTGGGGTAACCTATCCGGCTACCTTTGTGTGTCGGACAAGATCCGTCCCGGGATGGGGCGGGAAATCAGGAAGAGGTAAAAATGAAAAAATCCGTAATCTTGGGCGCGGCGACGATTGCCGGTCTTGCTGCCGGCGCGGCCGCGGCAGGAACCATGGACGACGTCAAAGCGCGCGGCAAGCTGAACTGCGGTGTAACCACCGGTCTGGTTGGCTTTGCTGCACCTGACGCGAATGGCGAATGGCAGGGCTTTGACGTTGCTGTATGCCGCGCAGTAGCCGCCGCCGTTCTGGGTGACGCGAACGCTGTTGAATTCGTTCCCACCACCGGCAAAACCCGCTTCACCGCTCTGGCTTCGGGCGAAGTTGACATGCTGGCCCGTAACACCACCTGGACCTTCAGCCGCGACGTCGACCTGAAGTTCGAATTCGTGGGTGTGAACTACTACGACGGTCAGGGCTTCATGGTTCCCAAGGCACTGGGCGTGAGCTCGGCCAAGGAACTGGATGGCGCAACCGTCTGCATCCAGACCGGCACCACCACCGAGCTGAACCTGGCGGACTTCTTCCGCTCGAACAACATCAGCTACGAGCCGGTTCCGATCGAAACCAACGCCGAAGCGCAGCAGCAGTACCTGGCAGGTGCCTGTGACGTTTACACCACCGACGCCTCGGGCCTGGCCGCAACCCGCGCCACGTTCGAAAACCCCGGTGATCACGTTCTGCTGCCCGAAATCATCTCGAAAGAGCCGCTTGGCCCGCTTGTCCGTCACGGCGACAACGAGTGGGGCGACATCGTTCGCTGGACCCTGAACGCGCTGATCTCGGCTGAAGAGCTGGGCATCACCTCGGCCAACATCGACGAGATGGCTGCAGGTACCGAGAACCCGGAAATCAACCGTCTGCTGGGTAGCGAAGGCACCCTGGGCGAGATGCTGGGTCTGGACGCACAGTGGGCCATGCGCGCCGTCAAGGCGGGTGGCAACTACGGTGAAGTGTTTGCCAAGAACATCGGTGAGGAAACCCCGATCGGTCTGGCACGCGGTCTGAACGCACAGTGGACCGATGGTGGCCTGCTGTACTCGCCGCCGTTCCGCTAAAATCCACGGAAAAGGGCGCAGGGCAACCTGCGCCCTTTTTTGCAAAACAGAATGCTACGGGCTGCTCGGGAGCGGGGAAAACCCTGCCGGGAAGGAAGCGTCCGAAAAGCACGGGGATCCCAAAATATGTCGACTATGACTGACCCACCGAAGGCTGACTTTCGGTTGTCGATGCTCATAAACGATACACGCTATCGCTCTCTTACATTTCAGGTGATCGCGGCAATCGTTATTGCGCTCAGCATCTGGTATCTTGGTAACAACCTGATCCAGAACCTTAGGGCCGCAGGGCTCAATATTTCTTATTCTTTCCTGGGCGATCCGTCCGGGTATGACATCAACCAGCGTTTGATCGAATATGACAGCCAGTCCTCGCATGGGCGAGCGGCTGTCGTCGGTATTCTCAACACGCTTTTGGTTGCAGTCCTGGCTTGTATCACTGCGACGGTGTTTGGCGTGATCGCAGGCGTTTTGCGCCTGTCAAACAACTGGCTTGTATCCAAGCTGATGGCGGTCTACGTGGAAATCTTCCGGAATATTCCGGTTCTGATCTGGATCATCATCATCTTCACGATCATGACCGCCGTGCTGCCGGGACCGAGGGAGTTCCGCGGCGATAACCCAACATCCAGCATGCTGTTTGATCTGTTCGCCTTTACCAACCGCGGCGTCTATGTCCCGCGCCCCGAGTTTGCAAATGGGCTGTTCGGTTCGACCTTTCTGAATTGGCTGCTGGTCATCGCGGTTTTGGTCGCTTCCTGGTTCGCGTCTCGTGAAATTGAGAAACGCGCCACGCTCAAACAGGAACAGACGGGCGAGCGTCCAAAGACCGGCCTTGTGAAGCTTGCAGTTTGGCTCGTGCCTTTTGCGCTGCTAATGATTTTGATGGGCCTGACCTGGGATGTCCCCGCTCTGAAAGGTTTTAACTTCAGCGGTGGTATCAAGGTCGGCGGTCCGCTGATCGCATTGTGGTTCGCTTTGTCGATCTATACCGGCGCCTTCATCGCAGAAAACGTACGTGCGGGTATTCAAGCGATTTCAAAAGGTCAGACCGAGGCTGCGGCCGCGTTGGGCCTGCGTCCCGGCCGGATCATGAATCTTGTGATCCTGCCTCAGGCGCTGCGGGTCATCATCCCGCCGTTGATCTCGCAATACCTGAACATCACCAAGAACTCGTCTCTGGCGATTGCAGTCGGCTATGCGGATATCACCGCAACACTGGGTGGCATCACGCTGAACCAAACCGGTCGCGCGATCGAGTGCGTCTTGCTGCTGATGCTGTTCTATCTGACAGCCTCGCTGCTGATTTCGATGGCGATGAACATCTACAACGCATCCGTCAAGTTGAAGGAGCGCTGAGCCATGGCTGATCAAACAACAAATCCGATCGCATTTGTGGCCGACGGCACCATTCCTCCGTCGCCTCCGCCGGCAAATCAGACGGGTATCGTCAAATGGCTGCGTGAGAACCTTTTCTCGGGTGTCACAAACACGATCCTTACCCTTCTGTCGCTTCTGCTGATCTATGTTCTTCTCAAGAACACCTTGCCGTGGATTTTGAACGGAGTTTGGAATGCGGATTCGCTGGCGCAATGCCGCGAGATTCTGGACGGCAAGACCGGGGCCTGTTTCGCAGTTCTCACCGAACGCTGGCATCAACTGATCTACGGGTTCAAATATCCGGTAGAAGCGTATTGGCGCCCGAACTTGGCGTTTGTGCTGATGCTGGTGGCTGTGGCACCTGTTCTGTTCTTCGACCTGCCTCGAAAGTTGCTGCTGTTCACGGCGCTCTACCCGTTCATCGCTTTCTGGCTGATTTGGGGTGGAACCATCATGGTGCCCATCGTGGCCCTGCTGGGCTGTGTCGCGGCAGGCGTGGTATTCCAGAAATTTGGCCGCAACAGCTTTGCAGCAGGGTTCTTTGGGGCCATTGTCGTGGCGCTGGTCGTGTGGAATGTCGGCGGGGCGCTAATTCCCGAAGACGCCAACGAAGGTGCGCTGCTGACTGCGGTGCCCAGCCGTGACCTGGGTGGTTTTATGCTGAACCTGATGCTGGGCGTGACCTGTGTTTCACTGTCCTTGCCTCTGGGTATTGCACTGGCTCTGGGTCGTCAGTCCGATATGCCGCTGATCAAGTGGGTTTGCGTCATCTTCATCGAATTCATCCGTGGCGTGCCTTTGATCACGCTGCTGTTCGTGGCTTCGGTGATGTTGGCCTATTTCTTCCCGCCTGACAGCACGGTCGACCTGTTCCTGCGCGTTGTGATCATGATCACCATGTTCTCTGCCGCCTATATCGCCGAGGTGATCCGCGGCGGTCTGGCTGCGCTTCCGCGCGGTCAGTATGAGGCAGCAGACAGTTTGGGTCTGGACTACCCGCAGGCGATGCGTCTGATCATCCTGCCACAGGCCTTGAAGATCTCAATCCCTGGTATCGTAAACGTGGCCGTTGGCCTGTTCAAAGATACCACGCTGGTTTCGGTCATCTCGATGTTCGATCTGGTGGGCATGATCCGGGGTCCCATCCTGGCGTCGACCGAATGGAACGGCGTCTATTGGGAGCTTCTGGGCTTTGCCGCGCTTCTGTTCTTCGTCGTCTGCTACGGCATCTCTCAATATTCCCAGTGGCTCGAGCGTCGCCTTGCCACGGATCATCACTAAGGAGTTCAACACATGTCTGAACTTGCAATCGACCGCGAAATTGACCGCTCTAAAATGCAGGTGAGCGACGAGGTCGCCATCGAAATCACCAACATGAACAAGTGGTACGGGTCCTTCCACGTGCTGCGCGACATCAATCTGACCGTCAATCAGGGCGAGCGGATCGTGATCGCGGGGCCGTCGGGGTCGGGCAAATCCACTCTGATCCGCTGCCTGAACGCGCTGGAAGAACACCAGCAGGGCAAGATCGTGGTGGATGGAACCGAGTTGTCGAACGATCTGAAGAACATCGACAAGATCCGGTCCGAGGTTGGCATGGTGTTCCAGCACTTCAACCTCTTCCCGCATCTGACCATACTGGAGAACTGCACGCTGGCCCCGATCTGGGTGCGCAAAACGCCCAAGAAAGAGGCCGAAGAAACAGCGATGCACTTTCTCGAAAAGGTCAAGATCCCCGAGCAGGCCAACAAGTATCCCGGCCAATTGTCGGGTGGTCAGCAGCAGCGTGTGGCCATCGCCCGCAGCCTGTGCATGCGTCCGCGCATCATGCTGTTCGACGAACCGACCTCCGCTCTGGACCCCGAGATGATCAAAGAGGTGCTCGACACGATGATCGAGCTGGCCGAGGAAGGCATGACCATGCTCTGCGTAACGCACGAGATGGGCTTTGCCCGCCAGGTGGCGAACCGGGTGATCTTCATGGATGCCGGTCAGATCGTTGAACAGAACGAGCCGGAAGAGTTCTTCAACAACCCGCAAAGCGAACGGACCAAGCTGTTCCTCAGCCAGATTCTGGGTCACTGACACGGGTTGAATACGACGTTGGAAAGGGCGGGGTGATCCCGCCCTTTTTTCATTCTAGCAACGCGCGCGGCGTGACGAATTCGATCACCTGGCCGTCGTGCCAACCGATTCCGGACCAGTCCGCCATATCAAATTGAAGAACCGTGGTCGCACAGGTCGGATAGTCGAGGAACCGCGGGTGCTCCGGTGCAGACTGGACAATACGTTCCGCAAACTCCGCGACCCCCGGATTGTGGCCCAGCAGTAGGACCGTTTGCCCCGTCGCGCTGGACAGCGCCTGCCGCATCTGCTCGGGAGCGGCATGATAGAGTTCGGGGAGGAACCGGATGTTGCGCGCGCTCAGCCCCATCCGAAGCCAGGTCTCGCGCGTGCGCACGGATGAAGAACTGAGGACCTCGTCGGGCCTATAACCCTTGCGTCGCAGCCAATCGCCGATGGCGGAGGCCGAAGCTCGCCCGCGCTTGTTCAGTGGTCGGTCATGATCGGGCAGGCCGGGATGGTCCCAACTGGATTTTGCGTGGCGGGTCAGGATAAGCGTGCGGGTCATTCCGGGTGAAAGGCTCTCATGTGATGGGCGGATTGCTCGGCCCGACGTCCGGCCCCCACGCTGAGCGGACAGGCCAGCCGGGCTGCGCATCCCTGTGTCATGCAGGCCTGACCGGGCGGAGTTCTCAGGTGGCCGTGGCAGGCGTCGACGTCATAGAACGTTTTGGCGTTCAAGGCCCCGACCGGGCAGGCCGATGCGCAGGGCGCAGGGCAATTGATACATGGCGACGGGTCGTCTGCGACGGGAATGTTGAACTCGTGATCAAAGTGCAGGGCTCCACGCAATGAAATCATCATTCCCACCGTGTCGTGCACCAGCGCGCCCACCGGGCTTTGAAACGTACGTCCCGAATTCAACGCCCAATCTATGAATGGCGCATACGGGGGGCCGCCGAATGGATACAACGCCTGGGCGCCCAGGTTTTCCGCAAGGGTGCCGACCACTCGGAGCGACCAACGGTCGACCGGGTCTGGCTTGCCGTCCAACCACTCGGCCGAAGCGGTGAGGACCGGCCAAAAGCTGCTGCCTGCCCCGAGTAGAATAAGCGTGCCAGTATCCAACTGTTTGGCGCCACTCACCCGCGGGTGTTGCGCGCCCATAACGATCAGGCCCGCTGCCTCGGATGTGGACACCACTTGATCATAGGTCACTTGCGCCGAAACGGCAGAGCGAGGCTCCACCCCAGCTTCGTCGGTCGATCGTCCTGCCATTCCAGCCCCACGGTCATGTCGTCGTGGCCGGCCTCGGGCTGCGCCACATACGTCCCCATCAAACGATCCCAGATGGATAATGCAAAGCCATAATTGCTGTCATGTTCCCTGCGCAGCACCGAATGGTGGACCCGGTGCATGTCCGGTGTGACCAGTATTCGGCGCAGAGGGGCATCGACGACGGCGGGCAGACGGATGTTCGAATGGTTGAACAAAGCTGTGCCGTTCAGCAGGATTTCGAACAGGATGACCGCCAGCGCGCTGGGTCCCAGCAGGTAGACGAGACCGATCTTCAGGCCCATCGACAAGGCGATTTCGATCGGATGAAAGCGAACGGCCGTGGTGACATCCATGTCCCGGTCGGCATGGTGCACACGATGAAGACGCCACAGGACCGGCACCTTGTGGGTGATCAGATGTTGCGCCCAGATGGCGAAATCCAGCACCAGGACACAAAGGGTGACCTCGACCCATTTGGGCCAGTCCAAAGCGTTGAAAACTCCGACGCCCAACCGGCCGGCATCCAAGGCAGCCCCGACCGTAAGCAAAGGGAACCCGATCGCCATCGCCCGCAGTGTCAGCGTGTTCAGAAGGGTGACCGACAGGTTGGTCAGCCAGCGGCGCGATCGAGGCACGCGTAGCGGGCGGCGCGGGGCAAGCCTTTCGGCCAACGAGAAGGCCAGAAACAGCGTCAGAAAGATGCCCAAGCGGATAATGAGTTCACGCTCCATGCATTCAAATTTAAGCATGTGAGTCTGAACTGCAAGGGCGGGCTTGCCCGCGTCAGTCGGGGCGGATCAGAGATCCCGCACCATGTTCGGTGAACAGTTCCAGCAGCACGGCATTGGGGGCACGGCCGTCCAGAATGACCACGGCGCGCACGCCGCTGTGCAGCGCGTCCAGCGCGGTTTCGGTTTTGGGGATCATACCGCCTGCAATGGTGCCCTCGCGGGTCATTTCGCGGATCTGGCCAGCCTTCAACTCGGTGACGACCTCTCCAGCGGCGTTCTTGACGCCGGATACGTCCGTCAACAGCAGAAGGCGATCGGCCTTCAGCGCCGAGGCAATCGCGCCGGCGGCGGTATCGCCATTCACGTTGAACGTCTCCCCGTTTCGACCGGCCCCAAGCGGAGCGATCACCGGGATCACGTCATGCGAAAACAGATCATGCAGGATCTTGGGGTTCATTTCGGCGGGCGTGCCGACATAGCCCAGCGACGCATCGGTCTGGTCACAGGTCATCAGGTTGGCATCCTTGCCCGACAGGCCAACGGCCGTTCCACCCTGAGCATTGATGGCCTGCACGATGCGCTTGTTCACCACGCCGGACAGCACCATTTCGACCACTTCCACCGTGGCGGCATCGGTGACGCGCTTGCCGTTAACGAAGTCCGACTGGATGTCCAGCTTGTCCAGCATCGCGTTGATCATCGGCCCGCCGCCATGCACGACAACCGGGTTCACGCCGACCTGACGCATCAGCACCACGTCGCGGGCAAAGCTCTCCATCGCTTCGTCGCTGCCCATGGCGTGCCCGCCCAGCTTGATCACGACGATCGCTCCGTCATAGCGCTGCAGATAGGGCAGGGCGCTGTTGAGCGTGGCGGCGGTGGCTATCCAATCCCGGTTCATGTCCTGTTTCTTCATGGCTGTCGTCCCTCTGGCCTTCCCTGTTAGGGCCTTTGGCCGGACCTGCCAAGCCCGGAACGGGCAGGTCACAGGTTTTGTTGCGTGGCGCGCCAAAAGGGGGACGCTGTCGCGCCACGCAGATGGGCGGCACCACAGTGGTACCGCCCGAACCGATCAGCTGAATGCGCGCCGAACCGCGGGGATGTTGCTGACCGCCAGCAGGTCGACGGCCAGCACCGCAAGCAGCGTCAGCCCGACCAGCGGAAAGGCCATGGCCGTGAACAGCCCGATCAGCACCGCGCCCTTCCACAGGGGCATCTCAGCCGGCATCGGCGGCGCCGCCAGACGGCTGGCGCCGGACGGCCGCCGTTTGATCCACATGACCACGCCGGACACGCAGACAAAGATCACCGACAGGCAGAACACCACGTTCAGGACAAAGTTCCACAGACCCGCCAGACCCATATGCAGCGGAATACCCACCGCCATGGCCTTACCCATCAGCGAATAGTCCTGAAACCGCACGTCGGCCAGAATCTTGCCGGTGTACTGGTCGACATGGACGGTGCGGTCCTCGGTGGCGTCGGTCGAATCGCCGCTCATGCTGTCGCGGTTCAGGGTCCACACGCCCGTGTCACCGCTGGGGTAGGCAACGCGGAACCGGTTCTGCATGCCCAGGGACTCACCCAGCGCAACCATCGCATCGATATCGACCGGAACACCCGTCGGCACCCCGGCAATGCCCGCTTCCGAACCCGAGGCCGGCATCGGTGTCTGTTCCAGCGCCCAGGGCACGTCGTTCTGGCTGCCGTGGTTCATGCTGGCATGCAGATCGTCCGACAGTGGGACGTTGTCCCATTTCTCGGCCGGAAAGCTGCTCCAGGCCTGCACGAACTTGCCGCCCCAGATCCCGGTCCACGACATGCCCGAGATCAGGAACCCGACCAGCAGAACCGACATCCAGAACCCGGTGACCGCGTGCAGCGATTTCCACAGGGCCCGGCCCCGCGCCCGCAGGTCAGGCACCAGGGCCGCCACAACGTTTCCGCGCGGCCACCACATGTAAAGGCCGGTGAACACCAGCAGCAGCGCCATCCCGGCCGCGATTTCCAGAATGCGGTCGCCGGTATCGCCCATCAGCAGGGTCGAGTGGATGTTGTCGGCCAGATCGTACCACCCCGCGCGACGGTCCCAGACCTGGATCACCTTGCTGGAATACTGGTCGATCGCTACCATGCGCTGGCCTGTTTCGGCCTTGACGCGGAACACGGTTGCCAGATCCGGTGCCTTGGGGCCGGTCCATTCGACCACGCGGCCCGGTACGCGGGCCTGCACCAGATCGGCCAGTTCGGATGCGGGCATCGCCTGTCCCGTGATCTCGACCGCGATCTTTTCTCCGTCGCGGCCATCGGCTTGGGTAATGAACATCATCATCAGGCCGGTCACCGCCAGGATGATCAGGAAGGGGACAACAAAAAGCCCCGCATAGAAGTGCCACCGCCAGGCGGCCATGTAGAATTTTTGCGCGTGCTTGCGCCGGGCCGCCTGCGCGACTCCGGTTTGGCTGTCTTGGGCCATTTCAGTCTCCAGAAATTCGAAACATCCCCGGCCGGGCGGCCGAGGTTTCAGGTCTTGTTCGCGGTTTCAGGAGAGGTGGGGCGGACCCCGTGCGTCATACCGGGCGTAAAAGCCTGCGCTGCGATGAGTGAAATCCACATGCGCCCAACGCGCGGCAATCGGCCAGTCGGCGGGCAGCACCGTCCCCACTTCGGGCAATTGGGTTGCCAGATTCACCCCGCCATAAGGGCAGGCGCTGCGTTCGTCGGTTTCGTCGTGGTCCGGGGCGTCCTCGCCCGGGTCGATCCAGCGCTCGACCGGGCCGTCGCCCGTGCAGATCACCATAAGGATCGCCCCGTCCGAGTTGCGCGTGGGCATCCAGCCCATCGGGATTGCACCGGATACCATCACGGCAACCAGCGTCAGCACCGAAATGACGCGCATCAGCAGCATCATTCCAGATTGGCGATGATCGAACGTAGAGTTGGGATGCCGTCGCCTTTTTCGGACGAGGTCAGCACGATCTCCGGATAGGCGGCGGGGTGTTTGGACAGGGCACCGCGCACCTGTTCCAGAACCTTTTCTCGGTCCTTGGCCTTGACCTTGTCGGCCTTGGTCATCACGCATTGAAAGGTTACGGCGCTGGTGTCCAACAGCTTCATGATCTCGTCATCCACGGGTTTCACGCCGTGGCGGGAATCGATCAGCACGAAGGCCCGGCGCAGGGTCTGCCGCCCGCTCAGGTACTGTTTCAGAAGGCGTTGCCACTTCTCGACCACCTTGACCGGCGCGTTGGCATAGCCATAGCCGGGCAGGTCAACCAGATACAGCTCGGGGCCTTGAGTGAAGAAGTTGATCTCTTGCGTGCGGCCCGGCGTGTTCGACGCGCGGGCCAACCCCTTGGTGCCGGTCAGAGCGTTGATCAGGCTGGATTTGCCCACGTTCGAGCGGCCGGCGAAACAGACCTCGATCCGGTCGGGGGCGGGCAGACCGTTCATTGCCACGACGCCTTTGACGAATTCGGACGGCCCGGCAAACAGCTTGCGGCCGGCCTCTATTGCGTGGTCATCGGGATCGGCCGCCAGGGAAAATGGCAGGGCTTTCATTGAACCTGCACCTTGTCTCCGAGGCGGATCATGCCTTGGCGAATGACTTCGGCGTATACTCCGAAATCCTGATGGTCCCAGCTGCGCAGAGCACCTAGCGTATCTGCGTCCCGCACTCCGGTGTCGGGGTTCGCAGTCGTTGCCATGCAGCGCGTAATCCGTTCTCGCACGTGAAACACGGCCTCGCCGATCTGCACGTCCCTATCCAGCCAATCAAATTCTTCCCACAGAGGAAGGCCATCGAACCAGATGTTGCCACGCCAGCGGCAGATCGACAGCTCGCGGCCCAGACGCTGCTCGACCGCCCGATGCGAGGCCATGTTGCACAGGCTGACCGAGGGATAGTCACTGTCGGTCATACCACGGCCAGGAACCCGGACGATCCGTGCCGATGCGGCGCGGTCGGCAGGCATCAGCGGGCTGACCCACTCCAGAAACAGGTCTTGTTCTGTGTCCGGGTGGAAGGTCAGATCGGGACGATTCGGGTGGCTGAGGGTCACGCGATCCCCGTCCAGAACGGCCGATATCGCCATCAGTTGGGGCGCCTTCGAGCCGCGGCTGAAATTGGCGCAAGGCGCCCACTCGGACCCGTCGGCCTTGGACATTTCATGCGCCACCGCCCAGACGCGATCCCCGGGCATGGTCTGCCCGGGGATAACGGTGACTTCCTGCAGGGGTTCCCTGCCATGGCTTTTGATCGGATGGCGCCAGATCTGCGTGACTTGTCCGGTCATTTCTTGTCCGTCTTGGGGGTTTTCTTGAACCCCGACTTGATGTTGCCAAACACATCCGGCGTATAGCCCTGGCTGCGCATGATCAGGTATTGCTGGGTGAACGTGATGGTGTTGTTCGCGATCCAGTAAACGACCAGCCCGCTGGCAAAGCTGCCTAGCATGAACATGAATACCCATGGCATCCAGGCAAAGATCATGGCCTGGGTCGCGTCGGTGGGCGCCGGGTTCAGCTTTTGCTGCAGCCACATCGAGATCCCCAGCAGGAGCGGCAGGATGCCGATGAAAATCGTTGCCATCAGCGTGCCGGGCTCAGGTCCGGCCCATGGCAGCCAGCCGAAGAAGTTTATGATCGAGGTCGGATCCGGCGCACTCAGGTCCCGGAAAGGACCGAACCAGGGGGCTTGCCGAAGTTCGATGGTGACGAAGATCACCTTGTAGAGAGAAAAGAAGATCGGGATCTGCATCAGGATCGGCAGACAGCCGGCGGCCGGGTTGACCTTTTCCTTTTTGTACAACTCCATCATGCCCTGCTGCATCTTCTGACGGTCGTCGCCAGCAGCTTCTTTCAGGGCTTCCATCTGTGGCTGCAGTTCCTTCATCTTCGCCATCGAGACGTAGGATTTGAACGCCAGCGGGAACAGGATTGCCTTGATGATCAGGGTCAGCCCGATGATCGACCAACCCATGTTGCCGATCAGGGCGTTGATGTTGTGCAGCAGCCAGAAAATCGGCTTGGTCAGGAAGAAGAACCAACCCCAGTCAATGCTGTCGATAAACTTCTGAACGCCCTGGGCCTGATATTCGCGGATGGTCTCCCATTCCTTGGCGCCGGCAAACAGTCGGGTGGTAACCTCGGCGGATTCGCCGGGGGCAACCGTCATCGTCGGCAATACCGTTTCGGCCTGGTAGATCTTCCGACGCGCGTCATATTTTGCGGCAGCCTTGAAAGCCGACCCCGGATCGGGGATCAGCGTGGTCATCCAATAGTGGTCGGTAAAGCCGATCCAGCCGTTTTCCTTGACCTGATAGACCTCGGCCTGCGCCCGTTCGTTGGGGTCGATGTCGAAATCGCGGACATCGCCATAGTCCACCTCGGACAGGGTCCCGTCGGACATGCCGATCACACCTTCATGCAGGATGAAGAAGTTCTTCAAACCCGGCAGATCGCCATCCTCGCCGATGCCGTGGCGGGCCAGAATGCCGTATGGGGCCATTCCGACCTCGGCTCCGGTGCCGTTTTCGACGGATTGGGTCACGGTGAACATGTAATCCGCATCCACACCGATCGTGCGGCGGAATGTCAGGCCCGCGCCATTCTCCCATTTCAGGGTTACTGGGCTGTCTACCGACAGGGTCTCACCCTGTTCCAGCGTCCAGATGGTATTTGGGCCCGGCACGTCCGAGCCAGCCAAACCGGCACCGGGTGCCCACCCGTAGAGGGCGTAATAGGCCGAATTGGACCCAACGGGCGACAGCAGTTCGACGATCGGCGCGCCCTCGTCGATCGAGACCTTGTAGTCTTTCAGATACAGTTCGTCGATCCGTCCACCCGAAAGCGACAGGCTGCCCGACAGACGCGGCGTGTCGATTTGGATCCGCGGCGCGGTGGCTTCCGGCAGGGTTTCCTCAGCGGTGGCGGTTGCCTCGCCGACAGACGTGCTTCCGGCGCTGGGCGTCTGAACCTCGTTCCCCTCCGACGCGCTGATCTCGGCCTGCTCAGGCGTTGTGGTCGGTTCCGGCGGAGGGAACAGCACAAACCAGACCAGGATCACAAGGAAACTAAGCGCGGTTGCAAGGATGAGATTCTTGTTCTGATCGTCCATCTGGGACAGCCACCTTGAGCAGTGAAAGACACCGCAGGGTTCAACAGAGTGCAGCCCAAAAGGTCAAGCGGAATCGCCCCGGAAATCGTGAGTGTAGGGCAATCCAGTCCCCGAAATCAGGATTTCCGGCCCATTTCGCGGCCAATCCGCGGTGCGCCTCCCAGTTTCGCGCGGCGGTCCTTGATCCAGTCTAGCGTATGCTCGACCGGCATCGGCTTGCCGATCCCAAACCCTTGGACATGGTGACACCCCAATTGCGCCATCAGCGCGTGCTCGCCGGGGGTTTCCACCCCCTCGGCCAGGGTTTCAAGGTTCAATCTCTCGGCCATCATCAGAATGGCGCTGACCATTTGCTGCTGGGACGGATCCCGATCCGCATTGGACACGAAAGACCGGTCGATTTTGATGCGGGAGACATCAAAGCGCTTGATCGACGAAAATGATGCGTGACCAGTGCCGAAATCGTCCAGATCGATGCAACAGCCGAGCTTGGACAACTGGGTCACGTTGCGGGTGATGACATCATCGGGTCGGCGCGAAAAAACGGTTTCGAGGATTTCCACGGCCAGCCGGTCCGGCGAAAGGTCGAACTGGTCCAACTCCCATCGCACCCGGTCAACAAGTGAGGGGTCCCGCAATTCGTCCGATGAAAAGTTGATGCCGATCCGAGGAATGACGGCGCCGGCGCAGTCCCAGTCGCGCATCGCGCGAAAGGCGTGGTGGCGGATCGTCTGGCCCAGCTTGTCCATCAGCTTGGCCTGTTCGGCAAAAGGCAGAAACACCTGCGGCCCTACAACTCCCTTGGAAGGGTGTTCCCATCGAGCAAGGGCCTCAAACCCGGTGATGTCGCCGGTGTCCGTTGAAACCTGTGGCTGAAACCAAGGGCGGATCTGACCGGTTTCCAGAGCAGTCTCCAACTCCTTGCGGAAATTGATATGGACGACTGATCTGCGCCGCGTGGCCTCGGAGTAGGCGCGGATCGTGGAAGGCCCGTTCCGCTGTGCTTCGGCAAGCGCGGCCCGAGCGGCCTCGATCCAGCCGTCCGGCTCTTCATCGGCAACGGCAGAGTGCAGGCAGAATCCGGCAGAGCAGGACAGATAGAGGCTGGCATTGTCCAGCGGGATCGGTTCCTCCACCGTGCTTTGTATGCGTCCCGAGGTTTGGATGCAGCTTTCCAAGTCCAGATGCCGTGAGGGGCGCAACCCGATCAGAAACGTGTTTCTCGACAGGCGTGTTGCAATATCCTCGCTCCGGATCACCGCCAAGATGCGGTCGCAGAAGCGCCCTGCCACATAGTCGGCTGCCGCGGTGCCGTGCAGCTCTTCGACATCGTCGAAATCATCTAGAGACACAACGATGCAGGCTGAATCCTCTCCGGTTGCCCGCGATGTGCTGTGCAGATACTCCATCTCGGCGCAGAAAACATCACGTGGTAACAGTCCCTTGGGCCGCATGTGCGTCGCCAAAGCAGGACCGGCGCCCGGTTGCAGCCGTTGGGCGGCCGAAAACAACAAGGGCAACCCCAGGGCGACAACGACCAACGCCGTGTCGCCGCCCAGCCAGAAAGCAGCCAGGCACAATGCAGGTACGAACGCCAAAACCTGCGGCATTGCCAGAACGGTCAGCAGAGCATTCCGAAAACTCTGGAGTGAGAACCTTTTCAGCATCGATTCCGGCCTTCCAATTGGGCGAACTGAGTCCAATCGGAGGCTAGGAAATCAATCTGAGTCAGACGTTAACGCTGAAGCGGAATTTCTTCCGGATTTTCGCCGTTTTTGTCGGGGTTCAGCGTCAGTCCGGCAAAATCGAACAGCTTCGAATCCAGAAGGTGCGAGGGCCGGGCATTGGTCAGTGCGCGGAACATCACCTGCCGCCGGCCAGGGCTGTTCTTTTCCCATTGGTCCAGAATCTGTTTGACCTGCTGGCGTTGCAGGCCGTCCTGACTGCCGCACAGATCACAGGGGATGATCGGATAGTTCATCGCTTTTGCGAATTTCTCGCAATCAGCCTCGGCCACATGGGCCAGCGGGCGATAGACGAACAGGTCGCTTTCTTCGTTCACCAGTTTCGGAGGCATGGTCGCCAGACGGCCGCCGTGGAACAGGTTCATGAAGAAGGTTTCCAGGATGTCATCGCGGTGATGCCCCAGAACCACGGCCGAGCACCCTTCCTCGCGCGCGATCCGGTACAGGTTACCGCGGCGCAGGCGCGAGCACAGCGCGCAATAGGTGCGGCCCTGCGGCACCTTGTCGACCACGATGGAATAGGTGTCCTGATACTCGATCCGGTGCGGCACGCCCATGCGTTCCAGAAACTCGGGCAGCACGGTGGCTGGAAAGCCCGGCTGCCCCTGATCCAGATTGCAGGCCAGCAGGTCCACGGGCAGCAGGCCGCGCCACTTCAGCTCGTACAGAACGGCCAGCAGGGTATAGCTGTCCTTGCCGCCCGACAGGCAGACCAGCCAGCGCGGCGGCTTGCCGTCCTTGTCGTGGGCCGACGGGTCAACCATGCCGTATTGCTCGATCGCTTCGCGCGTCTGGCGCACGATGCGTTTGCGCAGCTTCTTGAACTCGGTGGTCGAGGGCGCACCGGCAAACAGCGGATGGATATCGTCAGCTTCGTCGAACATGCGCAGCCCCTACCGCAGATGCGCCGACCGGGCAAGGCCCGCCTAGCCGGACAGCCGGCCCAGCAGGACGTCGGTGTCCAGCCCCGAGACCGATCCGGGTATGCGCCCGCTTTCGCCCAGAACCCGCGTGGCAATATATCCATCGGCCACCGCACCGGGCGCGTGGCGCAGCAGCAGCGCGGCGGTCAGCAGATGCGCGGTGGCCTCGGCGAACCAGCGGGCCTCGGCCTCGGGGGGCAGGGTGGGCCAGCGGTCGCGATGCGCCTTCAGGGCGGCGTCATAACGGCGGTCGGCTCCGGTTGCCGCGTCCAGTTCGGCCTGCAAGGTCTGGGCGGCCAGCGGGTCGCGCGCAAGGCTGCGCAGAATGTCCAGGCAGATCACGTTGCCCGACCCCTCCCAAATGCCGTTCAGGGGCGCTTCGCGATAGATCATCGGCATCGGCGTGTCTTCGACATAGCCCATGCCGCCCAGCACCTCCATCGCCTCGACCGCCACGACTGGGCAGCGTTTGTTCGACACGAACTTGGCCAGCGCCACCCCGATCCGGGCAAAGGCGCAGTCTTCGGCGGTGTCCCCGTCAAAGGCGCGGGCCACGCGCAGGCCCAAGGTCAGCGCGCCTTCCCAGTCCAGCACCAGATCGGCCAGAACGGCGCGCATCAGCGGCTGGTCAATCAGGCGGCGCTGAAAGGCGCTGCGGTGGCTGACCCAGTGATGCGCTTCGGACAGGGCTGCGCGCATCAGGCCGGCGGGGGCCATCGCGGTGTCGAGCCGGGTGTGATGAACCATCTCGATGATCGTGCGCACGCCGGCCCCCTCGTCGCCCAGCTGATAGGCCAGCGCGTCATGGAACTCGACTTCGGACGAGGCATTGGCGTGGTTGCCCAGCTTGTCCTTGAGGCGCATCAGGTGGATGGCGTTGCGCTCGCCTTCCAGCCAGCGGGGCAGCAGAAAGCAGGTCAGCCCGCCCGGAGCCTGCGCCAGCGTCAGGAACCCGTCGGACATCGGGGCCGAGCAGAACCATTTGTGGCCGCGCAGCCGCCAGGCATCGCCGTCACGGTTGGCGGTGGTGGTATTGGCACGCACGTCCGAGCCGCCCTGTTTCTCGGTCATCGCCATGCCCAAGGTCGCCGAGCGTTTTTCTCCGATCGGGCGGGGGGCCGGGTCATAAGTGTCGGCGGTCAGTTTCGGGCGCCAGATTTCGGCCAGTTCGGGGTTGGCGGCCAGCGCCGGCACGGCGGCATAGGTCATGGTCAGCGGGCAGCAATGGCCCGGCTCGACCTGGCTGGCCAGATAGACCATCGTGGCATGGGTGGCGTGACCGCCCGGCGCTCCGTCCCAGGCGAGCGCGGCATAGCCTGCCGATTGGCTCAGATCCATCATGTGATGATTGGCCGGGTGGAACCGCACCTCGTCCAGGCGGCGGCCACCCCGGTCGAAGAGGCAGAGTTCGGGCGGGTGCAGGTTGGCGTCGCGCCCGGCCTCGCGCGTTTCGGCCCGGCCCAAAGCGGCCCCGTAGGCGGCCAGCGGGGCCGCCCGTGCCCCGGCGCGCGTGGCGCAATCGCGCAGAACCAGATCAGAGGCCCACAGGTCAACGTCCCCTTGGTCGGGCGGTTGGTTCGTCACCTCATGCGTGGGCAGGGTCTTGCGGGCGTGGGATTTGGACATGGGCGCCTCGGATGGTTGTTGCTGAAACCGATGTTCAGCGGCGCAGCCCCCTTGGGTCAAGCGTGACGGGGTGTCAGATCAGGGCGTGTCGTCGGGCACCGGGTCATAGCCGTCGCCGCCCCAAGGGTGGCAGCGCCCGATACGGCGCGCGGCCAGCCAAGCGCCCTTGATCGGACCGTGCTTTTCTAGCGCTTCCAGCGCATAGGCCGAGCAGGTCGGCTGATAGCGGCAATTGAACCCCACCCACGGGCTGAAGATCAGCCGGTAGGCCCGGATTGGCAGCGCGAGGATATGGGCAAGAGGGGTCATTTGCGCGGGCTGTGGATCTTGCGCAGGGCCTGGCGCAGATCATCCAGCAGAGCGTCAAAGGTGCGGGCAGCGGTCACCTCGGCCCGTCCGATCAGGACGTAATCCCATCCGTCCCGGCCATGGTTCGGCAGAACGGCGCGCGCCGCCTCGCGCAGCCGGCGCTTGGCCCGGTTGCGGGCCACGGCATTGCCGACCTTCTTCGAGCAGGTGAATCCGACACGAATGCCCTCGGCCTCATCCGGGGCGCGCTTGCGGGCCTGCACCATCATGGAAGGCGTGCCCTGTCTGCGCGCCCGTGCGGCCCTGAGGAAATCGCTGCGCTTGCGCAGCACCGACAGGGCAGGCGCGCAAACGGACGCCGCCGGGGGCATATCCCCGGGGTGGTCAGTGCCATCCACAGGGGCCTCCGGCGGCGTCATGTTCAAAACCTGAAAGGTCGCGCGGTTTATGCGCTCAGCGACTTGCGGCCGCGGGCACGGCGTGCGTTCAGGATCTTGCGGCCGGCCTTGGTGGCCATGCGCGCGCGGAAACCGTGGCGGCGTTTGCGAACCAGGTTCGAAGGCTGATAGGTGCGTTTCATCGCTCCGTCTCCAATCTTTGGCGGTCGGGTGCGGCGCGGATTCGCCTGCCCGTGGTGTTCGAAGCCCGTCCTCTACTGGGAACCGGCGGGCAAGTCAAACCCCATCGCAACGGTTTTCGTGCCTTTTGCAACAATTCTGTCGGGCGACCGGGCAAAAGTTTCAGAATCAGCCCGAGGATGGCGGATTTCTCACATTGAACCGGTGCGTGTTCAACCCGGCGTGAGGACCCTGTTGCACAGAAGGCCAAGCGCGCATCTTGTGGGGCAGATGAAGCATTCGAACCCGGACGACAAGATGACCGAAACCACCCAGGTGCCGCGCAGCGGGCTGGCGCGACATATTCCTCTGATCGTGATCCTGACAGTTGCCGTCATTGGCTTCTTTGCGCTGGGCGACTACCTGACCTTTGAAACCCTGCGCGACAATCGCGAGGCGCTGTTGGCCTGGCGCGACGCCAACTACTGGTCGTTGGCGGGCGTTTTCATCCTGGTTTACGTCCTGATCGTCACCTTTTCTCTGCCCGGTGCGGCCGTGGCCTCGATGACGGGCGGGTTCCTGTTCGGACTGTTCGCGGGCACCGTGTTCAACGTCTTCTCTGCAACCGTGGGGGCCTCGGCGATCTTTCTGGCGGCCCGCTGGGGGTTGGGTGAGACGTTGACGGCGCGGCTGGAGGCCTCGGAAGGCACCGTCAAGCGAATCAAGGACGGGTTGCGCGAGAACGAGATCCCGGTGCTGTTCCTGATGCGGCTGGTGCCGGTGGTGCCGTTCTTCGTCGCCAACCTGGTGCCAGCGCTGGTGGGGGTGAAGTTCCGGAACTTTCTGCTGACCACGGCGCTGGGCATCATTCCGGGCGGCATCGTCTATACTTGGATCGGCGTCGGCCTGGGCGGCGTGTTCGACCGGGGCGAGACGCCGGACTTGTCGCTGCTGACCGAGCCCTTCGTGATCGGCCCGATCCTGGGGCTGTGCGCGCTGGCGGCTCTGCCGATTATCCTCAAATTCATGCGCGGCCGAAGGGGCCTTTGATCCATGCAAGAACTCAAGACCGACATCCTGGTGATCGGGGCTGGGTCGGGTGGCCTGTCGGTGGCCGCGGGGGCCAGCCAGATGGGCGCCGACGTGATCCTGCTGGAAGGGCACAAGATGGGTGGCGACTGCCTGAACTATGGCTGCGTGCCGTCCAAGGCTCTGCTGGCCAGCGCCAAGCTGGCCCATGCGCAGAGCCATGCCGCGCCGTTCGGCGTTGCCGACCACGCGCCGCAGGTGGACTATGCCGCCGCCAAGGATCATCTGCGGGACGTCATCGCTCAGATCGAGCCCATGGACAGCCAGGAACGGTTCGAGGGATTCGGCGTGCGCGTCATTCGCGACTGGGGGACTTTTCTGTCGCCCACGCAGGTGCAGGCCGGCGATTTCGTCATCACCCCCCGCCGCGTGGTGATCGCCACGGGCTCGTCGCCGCTGGTGCCGCCGATCCCGGGGCTGGACCAGGTGCCGTTTGAGACCAACGAGACCATCTTCGAGTTGCGCGACAAGCCCGACCACCTGCTGATCATTGGCGGGGGACCCATCGGCATGGAGATGGCGCAGGCGCATGTCCGGCTGGACTGCAAGGTGACGGTGATCGAAGGCGCGCGGGCGCTGGGCAAGGATGACCCCGAGGCAGCCGCAGTGGTATTGGAGGCCCTGCGCGCCGAAGGGGTCGAAGTACTGGAACATGCGATGGTGGCCCGGGTGCGCGGGAAGGCCGGCGCGGTCGAGGTCGTCACCGAGGATGGCGCGGTCCATGCAGGCTCGCACCTGCTGCTGGCGGTGGGACGCAAGGCCAACACCGACCGCCTGAACCTGCAGGCTGCGGGGATCGACCGGACGCACACGGGCATCAATGTGGATGACAGCCTGCGCACCACCAACCGGCGGGTCTATGCGATTGGCGACGTCGCGGGCGGGATGCAGTTCACCCATGTGGCTGGATATCATGCCGGGGTCATCATCCGTTCGGCCCTGTTCGGGCTGCGGTCCAAGGCCAAGACGGCGCATATCCCCTGGGCAACCTATACCGACCCCGAACTGGCCCAGGTCGGCCTGACCGAGGCGCAGGCGCGCGACCGCCACGGCGACAAGGTCGAGATCGCCCGGTTCGACTATGCCCACAACGATCGCGCCGTGGCTGAACGCAAAACGACCGGGTTCATCAAGGTCATGGTCGTCAAGGGGCGACCGGTGGGGGCCACAATCGTGGGGCATCAGGCCGGCGAACTGATCAACTTGTGGTCTCTGGCGCTGGCCAATAACCTGAAGATGAGCCAGATCGCGGCGATGGTGTCGCCCTATCCCACGATCGGAGAGCTTAACAAACGGGTGGCGGGCGCCTATTTCTCGCCAAGACTGTTTGAGAATCAGATGGTTGAACGAGTGGTCAGGCTGGTCCAGCGCTGGATCCCCTGATCGGGAAAGGAGCGCCACTTGAACTCGCTGTCGGGTCGTTTCCTGATCTTGACGACGGTCTTCGTGATGTTGGCCGAGGTGCTGATCTTCGTGCCGTCGATCGCGCGCTTCCGCGAGGATTTCCTTCTGAACCGGCTGGAACGCGCCCAGATCGCCTCGCTGGCGCTGCTGGCAGACGACATGCTGGCAGACGAACTTGAGGCCGAGCTTCTGGCCAATGCAGGGGTCTACAACGTGGTGCTGCGCCGGGACGAGGTGCGCCAGCTGATGCTGTCTTCCCCTATCCCAGACCAGGTCGCCAAGACCTATGATCTGCGAGGCGCCGGGCCTTGGGTTCTCATTCGGGACGCGATGATCCGTTTCTTCACGCCCGAGAACCAGGTCATTCGCGTCATCGGGCAGCCTGTGCGGGATGCGGGCCTGCTTATCGAAGTCACCATGGACAGCGCGCCCTTGCGTATGGCGATGATCGATTATGGCCTGCGCATCCTCGGTCTGTCCTTTGTCATCTCCATCATCACCGCGTTTTTTCTGTTTCTCGCGGTGCGGGTGGTTCTGGTGCGCCCGATCAAAAGCGTGGTGGGCTACATGCAGCGTTACGCCCGTGCACCCGAGGATGCGCGCGGCATCATCTCGCCCCAATCCAAGGTGACCGAACTGCGCGAGGCTGAAGAAGCCCTGCAGATGCTGCAGACCGACCTGACCCAGGCCCTGAAACAGCGCGAGAGGCTGGCACAATTGGGTGGCGCGGTGGCCAAGGTCAGCCACGATCTGCGCAACATCCTGACCTCGGCCCAGCTGTTCACTGACCGGATCGAAGCCAGCGACGACCCGCTGGTCCGACGGATGGCGCCCAAGCTGGTCAACTCGATCACCCGGGCGGTGTCCCTGTGCGAAAGTACGCTGGCCTTCGGGCGGGCCGAAGAGCCCGCGCCCACCCTGACCAAGGTGCGGTTGCGCGATATCGCTGCCGACGTAGCGTCCAGCGAGGCTCTGGCCGTAGACGGCGGCTGTATCGAAATCGCCAACGACGTTCCCGAAGACTTGGTCGTTCGGGCCGATCCGGAACAGATGTTCCGGGTCATCATGAACCTTGTGCGCAACGCACGCCAAGCACTGATGACATCCGGCCAACCAGGAAAAATCACGATTTCGGCCTGCGAAGATCAGGACGCATGGGTCATCGAGGTTCGAGATACCGGCCCCGGTTTGCCGCCACGAGCGCAGGAGAATCTGTTCACGCCGTTTCAGGGTGGTGTGCGCAAAGGTGGCTCGGGCTTGGGTCTGGCGATTTCGCAGGAACTGGTGCGCGGCCACGGGGGAGAATTGGTGCTGACCAGCACCGGCCCCGAGGGCACGGTCTTTGAAATAAGGCTCCCACGGGGAGAGATGGGTTTTTGAAATATTTTTGAAGAATCGGGTTGCACGTCCCGAACGCCGGGTCTAAATACCGCCTCACCAACGCGGACCGATAGCTCAGCTGGATAGAGTACTTGACTACGAATCAAGGGGTCGGGGGTTCGAATCCTCCTCGGTCCGCCACTGGTAACTCCCGAAAAACAGTGTTTTTGGCAGTTTGGCCCATGTGGTGAAACCGAGGTGTTTTGTCTCAAGACAACTTCGAGGCAACCGCGCTGGGTTTAATGGGGTGTTTCACCCCATTCCATATGGTCCGCCTTCCTGTAGTTCGCCGAATGCCGCCCAAACCTCGTGACAGGCGCGTTCAAACGCCACATCATCTTTTGGGATGCTGGCCTTGAAATTGGGGTAAGACATGTGGTTGCCCAAGTTCATCAGCACGGTCACGAGGTGGTTGCGCGGTATGAATGCCCGGTAACGGTAGTCGCCGCCCGGTGTCTCGATCACCTGACCGTCCATGCCATAGTCGCGCAGCAATTCGGCGTCCTGTGCGCGGCGAAACCGCAGGCAGACGCGGGATCCCATGTGCGGCCCGCTGGTGTTGCCGTCCTCATCCTTGGCAACGGCTGAGAAAAAGCCCGAACCCTCGGGCGTCGAGAATGCTACCCACATCTGCAGGTCCTCCTATTTTTGGGAAAGGGCGCGCTGTCTATCAGAAAAAATACAGGGTCGTCAAATCGAGGGGCTTGCGCGCTCGGTTGCTTGGCCTGGAGGCGCAAACCGAGACCTCAAAATCCGGCAGCGGATACGTGATGGTTGGAGGCTATTCGTACCCATCCAGTTTTGCCGTGATCGCCTTCCGTTGCGGCGATCTTTCTGAAAAGCGGTCGCTGATATCTTTGAGCTGCTGTGCTGGATTGACGCTCTTGCCGATGGTTCCTTTGTGGGCCGGTTCGGGCCATTTGTACTTGCTGGCCGCGTTGGCGGCTTCGTCCGCAGAGCGGCCATCGGTGGACGATGCGGCGAAGGATTGCTTCGCCGGCGGGCTGTGGTTTTGGCGGCCACATAGTTCCTATACTGCGGCGAACTGGTGGTCGGACGAGCCGAGTGGCAGGGAAGGGTTGTCTGGCTCAGTATCCGGTGCCTAGCCAATGCCCACAGCCAGACTTACTCCAACTTGACCCAAGCCGCGTTTCTGGACGAGCTTTGCACACAAGCGGCTACAAATTTAACACCGTCTAGCCCGTCATGCACGGTTGGGTAAACAACGCTCGCCTCAGGTGAAATCCCATTTCGGAAAGCCTGGATTGCCTTAGCAGCCTCTCCATATATATTGGCGAACCCTTCAAGATACCCCTCGGGATGGCCCGGAGGAACTCTGCTCAAGCGATTGGCAGCGTCACCAGCTCCAGCGCCATTGCGGGTGATCAGACGCTTTGGCTCGTTGTAGGGCGTAAACCAGAGATAGTTCGGGTCTTCCTGAGCCCACTCCAGCCCACCTTTTTCGCCGTAGACCCGCAACCGAAGTGCGTTTTCATTACCAGGAGCCACCTGAGAGGACCACAGCATACCCCGCGCGCCGCCCTCGAAGCGAAGCAAGACATGTGCGTTGTCATCGACTTTGCGCCCCGGCACAAAGGCCTGCAGATCCGCCGCAAGGCTTTCCGCCCTCAGCCCGGTCACAAAACAAGCGAGGTTGTAGGCATGGGTTCCGATGTCACCGGTTGACCCACCTGCGCCCGAGCGTTCGGGGTCAGTTCGCCACTCCGCCTGTTTGAAATCCTGCTGCTCGGTCAGCCAGTCCTGCGGGTACTCAACCTGGACGACGCGGATCTTGCCAATATCGCCGTTGGCAACCATTTCACGCGCCTGCCGAACCATCGGGTAGCCCGTGTAGTTGTGGGTCAAAATGAACAGGGCATTCGCGCTTTCCGCCGCGTTGACCAGCTTTTTTGCATCGGCAAGGGTCGAGGTGAGTGGCTTGTCACAAATGACGTGAATCCCGCGTTTCAGGAATTCACGCGCGGCGGCATAGTGGACGTGATTTGGCGTGACGATTGAGACCGCTTCAATCCCGGATTTGAGCCGGGCTTCCCGGATCGCCATTTGTTTGAAGTCTGCATAGACCCGTTCGAGACCCAATGCCCGGCCGCTTTCAATGGATTTTTCGGGCGTCGAAGACAAAGCGCCGGCAACCAGCTCGAACCTTTCGTCCAATCGCGCTGCTATGCGATGAACGCCGCCTATGAAGGCGTCATTTCCGCCGCCGACCATGCCAAGCCGAATGCGTCCCGAGGCTTCTTCACTGCGTCCTGTAACCATTATTCGATCCCCAGCATTTTGCGATTGGCGGCTTCGTCAGCACCACCGTCCGCGAAATCATCAAAGGCTTTCTCGGTCACACGGATGATGTGATCCGACACAAACTGAGCGCCCTCACGCGCTCCATCCTCGGGGTGTTTGAGGCAGCATTCCCATTCGACCACAGCCCAGCCATCAAAGTCGTTCGCCGCCATTTTTGAGAAGACCGCCCCGAAATCCACCTGGCCATCACCAAGCGACCGGAACCGGCCGGCACGATCGACCCAGCTTTGGTATCCTGAATAAACCCCTTGCCGCCCGGTCGGGTTGAACTCGGCATCTTTGACATGGAACATCCGGATTCGATCCTTGTAGATGTCGATATTGTCCAGATAGTCGAGGCATTGCAGCACGTAGTGCGATGGGTCGTACAACATGCATGCCCTTGGGTGATTGCCTGTCCGTTCGAGGAACATCTCGTAGGTCACGCCGTCGTGGAGGTCCTCTCCGGGGTGAATTTCGTAGCAGACATCGACGCCGCATTCTTCGGCGTGGTCAAGGATTGGCACCCAACGGCGGGCGAGTTCATCAAATGCCGTTTCGATCAAGCCGGCAGGGCGCTGCGGCCAGGGATAGACGTAGGGCCACGCCAACGCGCCCGAGAATGTCGCATGCGCCGAAATGCCCAGGTTCTTCGAAGCGGACAATGCTTTTTTGACCTGGTCTACGGCCCATTCTTGCCGGGCTTTCGGGTTTCCTCTGACGCTCTCGGCGGCAAAGCCATCAAAGGCGCTGTCATAGGCCGGGTGAACGGCCACAAGCTGACCCTGAAGGTGCGTTGACAGTTCAGTGACTTCGACGCCATTTTCCCTGGCTTTGCCTTTGAAGTCATCGCAATATCCGGTGCTGGACGCGGCCTGTTCTAGGTCGAACAACCGGCCATCCCAACTGGGAACCTGGGCGCCCTTGTATCCACAGTCAGCCGCCCATTTGGTAATTGCGTCCCACGAATTGAACGGTGCTTCGTCCCCTGCGAATTGTGCAAGAAATAATGCTGGACCTTTGATCGTTTTCATAAGTTTCCTCCCCAAAACCTCAGCCGCTATGGCGGTAAATTTTCCCTCAGATAGATGTCGATACGGATACGTTCCTGCGCTTTGTTGAATGGGACTTTGTCTGAAGTCGCGCGCAGAAGACGGACGGCTGAACGAACAATGTGCCCGGTGTCTTGCGAGATCAGGGCGTCAAACGTGCCAAGCCTCAGAGCCTCTCGACTAAGCGGAGTCAGTTCATGCGCTATGATCACCAGATCCTTGCTGAGCTTGTTTTCCGAAAGGAATTGAATAAGGCCGGCATTGCCCGCTGCTGACGAGTATATTCCGACCAGATCCGGGTAGGTTTCGAAGATTTCGGGCATCATCTTGTAAATCAGATCCGGGTCATCCCGGCCCTCAACAGACGCCACGACCTCGAGATGCGGAAACTCCTCGGCCACAACAAGATCAAAGCCCTGGCGACGCTCTAGGTGGTCACGCGCCAAACGAGAGCCAGTCAGAACCAGGACCTTGCCTTCCCGATGCACGAAACGCCCCATCAATTGACCGGCGGTTCGTCCTGCGGAAACGTTGTCAATTCCTACAAAGTGGTCTCGCTCGGAACTCGGCAGGTCAGACACCAAAGCAACCACCGGAACCCCTTTGTCCTTGAGCCGTCTCACGGCATCGCGAACAGAAGGCGTTTCGGGTCCGAAAACGGCAACTCCATCAACATCCAAACTATCGACAGCATCCAGAATGTTGACGATATCCTGCGGTTCAAACGGAGCGACCCTTTTGATCGTAATGCGTGTCCGCTCGATAAACTGGTCACGGGATTGCTCTGCGATCTGGTTGCTGATCGCTTCCACAAATTCATTGTCGGTGTCCGGCAAAACAAAAAGGAAATTGTAAACCCGGTTTCGTGCGAGGTTGGCCGCGGCGGTGTCGCGCACATACCCCAGTTCATCAATTGCCTTTTGTACTTTCTGAACGGTTACTGCGCGCACGCCGGGGCGCCTGTTCAAGACCCGGTCCACAGTCGCAAGACTGACACCCGCAACCCGCGCGATGTCATTGACGGTTGGCTTCTTCACCAATTCTAGTTTTTGTTTTTGGTCTGCCACGTGTTCCTCAGCCCTCAAGCTCCCGCGCCAAGCCCTCGAACAACAAGGCAACGGCCTCAGCGCCGGGATCGTTATGTCCAACTAGGTTTTCTTCGGGAACATAGGCTGCTCGGCCCGCCTTCGCACGGCGAATTTTGGCCGTTTTGTTCGCTCCTTCGCGGGCGGCACTTGCTGCATGGGCCAACCCCGACGGGAGAGCGGCAAGCGCCGGTGCCAAGGCGTCAATCATTGTTCTGTCGCCGACCTTGGCGCCTCCAACTTGGCTGACGCGTTTCAGGCCTTCTTCCAGGGATTTGGCTACGGTTGCCCCATTGGCACATGCGTCACCAGCTGCATTGAAGAAAATTGCTAGTATCACACCGGAGGAGCCACCCATGGTTTGGCTCAATTCATTGCCCAACGCCGGGAACAGCTGAGTCAAATCAGCGAGCGGCATGCGGTCAAGGCTGCCTTGCAGCGCTCTTGCGGCCGTCGCCAATGTGCTTCCTGTATCGCCATCACCGGATTTCGCGTCCAGTTCGTTCAGGTTCTTCTCAGCGTTGATGAGGAGTTCAGACAAGCGCGAGATCGTTTCCCTTGTGGTGGGATTGTTCGAAGGAATTGGATCGATCGGGGTCAGGCCGTCAGGCAATGGTGCCACTTTGACCGGGTCGATGGAATTGACTCCGGGCCACGCGGCCAGATCAACGGGTGCTTCAAGAGCTGACAAATCGTCCTGATCCACGGGCAGAATGGAAACAGAAAACCCGTGCATATCCAGCGATGTCATCATGGGGGCCGGGCCGATGATATGGTGGGCAATACCGGTTTCGGACAAGGCGTGCGTGAGGACAGCCATTTCCAGCGGAGTTGTGGAACCGAGGTTGTTCACCAAAGCTACACATTCCCCAGCCCCAAGTCGTTGCCTCAGTTTCTCCACCATTGTGGACATGGCCGATACGGCACTTGAGAACTCGACTTGCTGCACACCCGGCTCGCCATGGATGCCCAAACCAAGTTCCGCTTTGCCAGGTGCGATCCTGTCTTCTTTCGGAGATCCCGGAACAGTACAGGTGTCCAGGCTCATACCGATGCTGACAACCTTCTCGATGGTGCTTCTGGCTGCTTTGGCAACGGTGTCCAGATCAGCACCACTTTCAGCAAGTGCTCCGGCGATTTTGTGCACGAACAACGTGCCTGCCACGCCACGTGGCTGCGGCAGGTCGGGCAGGGCGATGTCGTCGTCGACGACCACCATTTCAACCTTGCGACCCAATGCACGGGCGCGTTCGGCGGCCAGCCCAAAGTTCAACCGGTCACCGGTATAATTCTTGACGATCAGCAAGCACCCTGCCTCACCCGTGACTGCAAGAATGCCCGCCAGAACCGCCTCGACCGACGGGGACGCAAACACTTCGCCGCAGACTGCGGCCGTCAGCATTCCGGCGCCAACAAAGCCTGCATGGGCGGGTTCGTGACCTGACCCTCCACCGGACACCAACGCCACCTTCGACTTGTCCCAATCCGACCTGTAGACAACTTTGATATGCGGGTAGCCGTCCAGCCGGGTAAGCCTCCCTCCAGAGGAGGCCAGAAGACCGTCTATGGCATCTGTTACCAGAGTTTCTTTTGTGTTGAGGAACTGGGCCATGCTTTGCTCCTTAATTCACCCGCGCGCCGGACGCGTCAAAATACAATGGGTTGTGGGGGCGGATTTTTATTATTTTTCCAGTTGGATAGTCCTGGTGGACATCTATCAACGTCACGACCGGGTGACCGTTTAGGTCCAGGTGCAGCCGTGTTTGATCGCCCAGGTGCTCGGCGCGTATCACGCGCGCCTCACGGCCTTCACCTTCAACGATGTTTTCCGGGCGAAGACCAATCTGCGGGCCTTTGTGGTCGCCTCCGAACAACTCGGACGGCAGGATGTTTATCCGTGGCAGACCCAACCTGCTGGCCACGTAAACGCTGCCGGGATTTTCGTAGATATCGCGGGGGGTACCGTATTGAACCAGCCTGCCGTTTTCCAACACGCCGATATGCGTGGCCATTGTCATGGCTTCCACCTGATCATGGGTCACATAAAGCAAGGTTGATCCCAGGTCGGCCTGAATTCTTTTCAGTTCGACCCGCAAATCCGCCCGAAGCTTGGCATCCAAAGAGCTGAGCGGTTCGTCCATCAGGAATATCTGGGGGTCGCGCACCAGCGCCCGTCCGATCGACACTCGCTGCATTTCGCCGCCGGACAATTCGGTGGCTTTGTTGTCCAGCTTGTGCGGGATCTGCAGGATCTCCGAGACTTCGTTGACCTTCCTGGCGATCTCATCCTCTGGTGTCTTCAGGATCGGCGACCGCAGAGGGAAAGACAGGTTTTCACGCACTGTCATATGCGGGTACAGCGAGTATTGCTGGAAGACCATCGCCACGTCGCGCTGGGCGGGTGTATCCATCCCGACGTCGCGCCCGGCAATGCGAACTGTGCCTGAATCCAGCTTCTCAAGCCCGGATATCAATCTCAGCGTTGTTGTTTTTCCCGCACCCGTCGGACCCAACAACACCACGAAGGCACCGTTGGGGATCGTCATTGAGATATCATCCACCGCTTTGATGTCGTCGAATGACTTCGAAATGTTTTCCAAAACGACTTCAGCCATTGCTCAGTACCTCGTCGTTCAGTGCGGACCTCAACGCGCGTCCGGTAGATTTTTCGAAAAGGGTCACTGCGGATGATCGGAATTCCAATCCGACCGTCTCGCCGGGATTGACGGTTTCGCGAGCATCAATCCGGGCTTTCAGCTCTCCGTTCGGGCTTTGCAGCGTCACGATCTGGGTGGTGCCAAGATATTCTGCGGCCAGGACTTTGGCTCGGTAGGCACTCGCATCCGACAGAAAAACATGTTCGGGGCGGACACCAAACACCAGATCACCTTCCGCCCCTTCCATCAGCTTGGGCACGGCTTCGTCATGACCATTCAGTCGTACCATTTCCGAGCCAGGCTCGACCTTTCCTTGAAACGGCAGGAAGTTCATCGAAGGTGAACCGATAAAATCTGCAACGAACATCGTGGCAGGTTTGTCGTAGATTTCCTGCGGCGTGCCGAATTGTTCGATCACGGCGTTGTTCATCACCACGATCTTGTCGCCCATTTGCATGGCTTCCAACTGATCGTGTGTGACGTAAACAGTGGTTGCGCCCATGCGATCATGAAGCGCACGCAATTCTTCGGCCATGTGCTCACGAAACTCGGCATCCAAAGCGCCAAGAGGTTCGTCCATCATGAACGCCTTGGGTTCGCGAACAATTGCGCGCCCCAGCGCCACGCGTTGCCTGTCGCCACCTGAAAGACCGCCTACCGGGCTATCGAGGATGTCCTTGATCCCTAGTATTCCCGCGACTTCCTCTACTTTGGCTTTGACAGCAGCGCGCGGCATGCCCTGCGATATCAGGGGGTAGCTGATGTTCTTGCGCACGTTCATGTGCGGATACAGCGCGAACATCTGGAACACGAAGGCAATGTCCCGCTCTGATGGCGGCCGCTGGCTGATCTCTTCGCCGTCCAGATAGATTTCGCCCGACGTTGGAAGCTCCAATCCCGCGATCATCCGCAGCGTCGTCGTTTTCCCGCAACCGGATGGCCCCAGCAGCATGAAAAACTCGCCGTCTTCAATCGTGAACGAACTTTCGCGGACAGCCGTGAAATCGCCGAACATCTTCTTTACGTTTTTGACTACGATCTGGGCCATTTCTACTCCGGGAAATGGCTGACGATGATGAACATGACGGTTCCGATCAGCGTGACGATGAAGGAATAAGTGAAGGCCCAAAGGACAAACGGCTGCATCAGCATGAAGACACCCAGTGCAATCAGGATGGTTGCCACCATCTCCCATGGGCCGCGGCGGAGCCGCATCAATCCGGAAAGAAACTCGCTCATTTGCGTACGGCTCCGAATGTAATCCCGCGCAGCAAGTGTTTGCGCATCAGGATGGTGAAAATCATGACCGGGATCAGGAAGATCGTCGCGCCGGCCGCCACCGCGGGCCAGTCCAGGCCGCCAATACCGATGATGGTCGGGATGAACGGCGGTGCGGTCTGTGCATTCGCAGATGTCAGCAGCACGGCAAACGCGTACTCATTCCAGGCGAAGATCAGGCAGAAGATCGCAGTTGACGCGATGCCCGTGGCGGCTTGCGGCAGCACCACTTTGTAGAAAGCCTGAAACCTCGTGTAGCCATCGATAAGGGCGGCTTCCTCGTACTCTCTTGGGATTTCGTCGATGAACCCTTTCAGCAACCAAACCGCCAGAGAGATATTTACCCCTGTATAGAGCAGGATCATTCCCAGATGCGTGTCGCTCAGCCCAAGGTTTCTGAACATCAGGAAGATCGGGATGGCGACAGCGACCGGGGGCATCATCCTTGTACTCAGGATGAAGAACAGAAGGTCGTCCTTGAGCGGGACCTTAAATCGGCTGAACGCATAGGCGGCCAGCGTGCCGAGGAAGATACTCAAGAACGTCGAGCCAAATCCGATGATGACCGAATTCATGAAACGCTCGCCGAACTTGGAGGGCCCAACGATCACCATGTCGTATTGGCGGACGATCTCATCGGCCCAGTTCTGCGGCGGGTTGGCTTCCAGAAACTCCTGCGTTTGCCTGGTGCGCGTGGTGAAAAGATTGACGTAACCTTCGAGCGTTGGGTCAAAGACCACTTTAGGCGGGTAGCTGATCGCGTCGGCGGGGGATTTGAACCCGGTCAGCAATATCCAAACCAGCGGGATCATCGTGATCAGCGCATAAGTGATGACCAGGAAGCCTGCGATCCATTTGGACCGGTTCGAAGGTTCAGTGACGGAAAAACTGCTCATCTCTGTTTCACCTTGTTCAGGGCTTTGACGTAGATCGACGCAAGGCCGAACACGGTGACGAACAAGATGATCGCATAGGCCGAGGCGTAGCCCGTCCGCCACTTCTCAAACGCCTCTCGCTTGAGATTGATTGAGGTGAGTTCCGTTACGGATCCCGGTCCACCTCCGGTCAGCTGAACAACCAGGTCGAACATTTTGAAGTTCTCGATCCCTCGAAACAGCACCGCGAGCATCAGGAACGGCAGCACCATCGGAATGGTGATTGTAAAGAACTGCCGCAGCTTGCTGGCCCTGTCGATCTCAGCCGCCTCGTAGATGTAGTCGGGGATGCTGCGCAGCCCGGCCAGACAGATCAGCATCACGAAGGGGGTCCACATCCAGGTGTCAACAATCACGATCGCCCAAGGGGCCAAAGTAACCGAACCCAGCATTTCAAAGCTTGAGGGTTCCTTGCCCGTGAACCATGACACGATGTAGTTGAACAGGCCGATTTGAGGCTGATACAGGAATTTCCAGAAGTTCCCGACAACGGCCGGGGACAGCATCATCGGCAAGACGATGATCGTGGTCCATAGATCGTTACCCTTGAATTTCTTGTTGATCAGCCAAGCCAGCGTGAACCCGATCAGGACTTGGAAAAAGATCGTCCAGAACAGGAAATGCGCCGTCGCCTGCATGTTCAGCCAGGTATCCGAGTCTGTCAGGATACGCTCGTAATTCCTGAGACCGACATCTTTGACTTCACGCCCGATCCGGTTGGCCTTGTAGTTGGTAAAGCTCAGTTGGATGGTCCAGATCAACGGAAAGATGTTGATCGCCAGCAATAGAAAAATCGTTGGGGAGATGAATATCCAGGCGATCGCGCGGTCGGATAATCCTCGGATTTTTCGCGCAACTCGCTCGGGCGTTGCCTCCGCAACGCGATCTACGGTCCTGTCAGACATCTCTTTGCCAGCTCTTGTTGGTTTAGGACTCACGGGTGAAGGTGGAGCGGGATTTCACCCGCTCCTGCCTGTGTCCGGACTACAGCTTGCCTTCGTCTTCGAAGACTTCGGTCCAGTCTTGGATCAGAAGATCAAGCGCTTCTTGAGCGGTGCCCTGGTCCGCAACCACGTAGTCGTGGATGCGTTTCTGCATCGCCAGCAGCAGTTCCGCATAAGCAGGCTCCTGCCAGAAATCCTGCACCCCGGCCATTGCTTCCAGGAAGTCACCGGCAAACGGCTGGCTGTCAACGAAACCCGGATCTTCCAGTACGGAGTTATGGGCCGAGTAGCCGCCAAGCTCCCACCATTTGGCCTGGACGTCCGGCTGTGCGAACCACTTGATGTACTCAAGTGCGGCGTCCTGTTTGTCAGAGTAGCTGACAACCGAGATACCTTGTCCGCCCAGTGTCGAACCTGCCTGATTTTGTGGTGGGTTCACGAAGAAGTCGATCTTGTCACCGCCGGTATTGGGATCGGCGTAAAGACCCGGGAAGAACGCAAACCAGTTCATCGCCATGGCGACCTGACCGGACTTAAATGCGTCCAGACTCTCACCCATGTAAGAGTTGGTGTATCCCGGAGGCGTCGCCGTTTCGTAGAATTCCTTGTAGAATTCCAGAGCTTCGACCGCTTCGGGCGAGTTCACGGCGCCTTCCATGTCATAGGAACCCGGCGTGTTTTCGTATTTGAAACCCCAAGGATACAGCGCTCCTGTCACGCCCATGGTGATCCCTTCCGAGCCGCGCTCGGTAAAGATGGCTGCGCCATAGACAGTCTTGCCGTCGATCTCACGACCTTGGAAGAACTGCGCGATCTGCAGGAGTTCTTTTTGCGATTGAGGCTCGCGAAGATCCTGACCCGTCGCCTCTTTGTAAGCGGCTTGGATGTCGGGGTTTTCGAACCAGTCCTTGCGGTAGAACCAGCCATTCGCATCGCCCATCGCTGGCAACGCATAGTAGTTTGGCGTGCCCTTGGGCCA
The DNA here is from genome assembly GCF_056537865.1 of Ruegeria sp. BJ5. Classification (NCBI taxonomy): domain Bacteria; kingdom Pseudomonadati; phylum Pseudomonadota; class Alphaproteobacteria; order Rhodobacterales; family Roseobacteraceae; genus Ruegeria; species Ruegeria sp. BJ5. The sequence goes on along the minus strand of NZ_JBQFSH010000007.1, from coordinate 33,231 downwards.
GGTCGAGTAGGCATAGACGGTGGCCGGCGCGAAATCGTCCATGCTGATGCCTTCAGCATCGAAGAAGTCGTTCAGTTTGACATAGTGGCCATTCTCGGCGCCCCCGCCGATCCACTGGCTGTCGCCGATCAACAAGTCGCAGAGCTTGCCCCCGGAGTTCAGCTCGTTCAACATCCGATCCGCGAAATTCGGCCAGGGAACAAACTCGAAGTTCATCGTGTGACCGGATTCGGCTTCGAATTCCTTTGAAAGCTCAACAAGCGCGTTGGCCGGGTCCCATGCAGCCCAACAAAGCGTCAGATCTTCAGCATTCGCCTTGGTGGAAAGAGTAGTAGCGGCAAGGACTATTGCGCTGGCCGAGGCCAGTTTTGTGTAAGTCATCCATTCCTCCCTTTTTGCGCCGTCAATCGAGGATGTGCGAATCGCGGCATACCTCCAAGGCTATTTGAGGTACGCACATCAAGTCTAGATATTTTTGAGGTTCGTACCTCAAGGCGGCGGCAATTGACGGGGAATAATCCTTTTAGTAATTGATTTTAATTAATTTTATTACTTTTCGTCGTTGCGCAAGTATTTTCAGCAGTGAGGCATTTAATGGCCGTACCCGCCAAGATCGGCGCAGCTCACAATCACGGCCCTCGTGCGGCCAACCGGTTTTTGGCACCCGCTTGTGAAGCTCTAGCGGATTATTCGGTCGATACCTTTGAGGATTGGAGATAGCGTCAAACGGCACGGGTCACTCTGGATCGTGCATAACTCGGTTGGACAGGTGCAGACGTATGAACACGCTCTCTATCGTCAGATTGAACCGGTACCCAATCAAAGGCTTGAGTGCCGAGCCGATGCAAACCGTGACGCTGCGGGCAGGGGAGGGGATCCCGGGTGATCGCCTGTTCGGATTTGCGCGCTACAACTCCGGGTTCGACGCGCAGAACCCTCAGCCACTGCCGAAAGATCGCTTTGTTGTTCTGTTGAATGAGGCTGCGTTGGCAGGCGTAGAGACGAGTTTTGATATTGAGACTCAAGATCTTGAGATCAAAGCGAACGGCAAAACACAAAGCTTCAATATGCGAACACCAGAAGACCGGATGAATGCGGCGAGTTTCTTGTCTTCGGAGATCGACTTGAAAGATCCCGAATTGCCGGAATTCGTCTCGTCTGCTCCTCATCGGTTTACGGATGTGTCCGTCGTCTCACCAAAAATGATGAACGCGATATCCGTTCTTAATCGCGCGTCGGTGCGAGAGTTGGGTGAAAAACTGAACTCAGAGATCCAGCCAGCGCGCTTCCGCGCGAATATCGAGATAGACGGCTTGCCTTCGTTTTCCGAGTTGGACGCAGTTGGATCGGTTCTGAGATTTGGCGATGTTGAGTTGAAGATACTATCGCGAACGAAAAGGTGTGCGGCCACTGAAGTGAACCCGGATACGGCCGAGCGTGACTTGAAAATACCCTATCTTATCAGGCAGTTGATGGGGCACATGGATATAGGGGTTTATGTCGAGGTAGCCAAAGGCGGAACCCTAAGTGTTGGCCAAGCTGGGGAAATGCTTGCCTGAATGCCGCCCCTTCAGATTAGCAACCCCGGGAAACCTCTGTTCTATATTCCATTGCGAACCGGGTTTACTATTTTCGGTATTCGCTGGTTCGATCGGTATAGCAATATCTAGGCAGCGTCGTTTCCCCGAGAGCCATATTCCAACCATTCTCGGTCTTTGGGATCCAGGTGTGCGTCCATCATTGCGTCGTAGCCTGCCAGTTCTTCCGCCGTCAGTTTCCCGTGCCATTTGCCACTCGTTCCGCTGTGGAAAAACTCGGCATCCGACCTGAAGAACCCCTTGCCACCTGAGGGGGCATAGCGTTCTGCTTTGTCCTTCATGTTGTCGAAGGTCGCAGCTTGAACCAATTGATCCATGACCACCTCTGAATGGGTCGTGCCCAAGATGTCAGCCAGTCGGAAGAACGTCCCTCTCAAGTCCCGGGTCATGTCGGCGTAGTGAAAAAGCGATACGTTCGGCCGGTCGGAAAGTGCCGCAGCTGCTTTGTAATGCCGAATGATATGTGCCAGTGGCATCGCATCGGTATCGAACCCTTCCGCCCCACCGTCCAGAAAACGACGGAATGTGATGCCTTCTTCATCGTTCTCGGGATACCAGGTGTCAAACCAGGTCATTGGAATGTTTCTGATGTGTTTGCGAAACGAGAAATGCGCATCGAGGGGATGACGAAAAACACAGATGTACTGTGCTTGATCATCCAGCGGTAACCCATCCATCGGTGTGTGGCTTTTCATGCTGCGCCGATGCTGCATGGCTTCGAGCCGTTCTGCGACTTCAGGCATCTCTCGGATTCGGATGTCTACCCAAGGCATCTTCACTGACAACTCCGTTTCAACTTCGGGATCACCAGAAAACAACAGCGATACGATGGTTTGCATCCAGGTCGTGCCGCATTTCGGAGGTGTCACTACGAACACATCATCGGGGCGGATGCGAACCATATCCCACCGTCTATTGTCGGTCAGGGGGCCAAGGTAGAGCTTTCGGTTTTTCACGTCTGACAACTCCTCCGTGCGAATTGGTTCAGGAAAAGTGGAATGAATGTGAAAGGCGACTGATTCTCATGGCAGAAAGCCCAAAAAGCCTGTTGCTGCCTTGTTGAGTTAGGCCGGCAACAGAATGACAGCGGAGCAGCATCTATACGTTATTCCAACGACCGCTCAGGGGTCTGTCCAGAAAGCAGCGCTCAATGCCCGCAAAACGGAACCAAGTCGCCGTTCATCCTTTCCCTTGGACTGCGCCGGTCTTCAGTCCAAGGGGATGACTTACCAGTCTGAATTCGACAAACAGTTGTCCGTGAATTCAGACTGGCGAACACAGCTCACGGCGTCCGGTTGGTGCTATTGGTTCCCGGCACGGCTCGTGAGTTCCTCCATAACGTTGTCGAGGTTGAAACTGCCAGGTTTTTGCCTTGGCGGAAATTCCTCGAAGCTTTGCAGCCATTGCCCAACGTAGGCGGCGGCTGGCGCTATCGCGAACATATGCTCGAGGAACCAGCGTTGGTATCCCATAGCGTTCTCTTCCTCGGCTCGCTCGAACGGATCGCTGCGGAGGTTTGCCAGCATCGGTGCGCGCAAGACTTCAAACGGTGAGAGCCATACATCAAGCCCATGAGCATTCTGCTTCAGGAATGTTACCTTGTACTGTTCGTATCGCAAGGCGGCGACGCTGCCATCATCCGTCCAATAGATGAACTCACTGCGCGGCCACTCATCAGTTTCACCCGAGAGCGACGGCAGAAGATTGTAGCCGTCCAGATGGGCCTTGTATTGGCGGCCGATGGCTTCAACGCCACCATCGAGCAACCGTTCTTTGATGTCTGGCTCACCGACCGCAGCCAGAATGGTAGGCAACATATCCGTATGCGATACTACGCCATTGACCTTCGAACCCGGTTCGATGACGCCCGGCCACTTGATGACCGTCGGGACGCGATAGCCACCTTCCCACTGCGTGTTTTTCTCACCGCGGAAGGGTGTCGTGCCGCCATCCGGCCACGTGAACGTCTCCGCTCCGTTGTCGGTTGAATACATTACGACGGTGTTGTCGGCGATTCCGAGCTCATCAAGTTTATCAAGCAGTACGCCGACATGCCCATCATGCTCGACCATGCCGTCGGGATAAACTCCAAGTCCCGTCACTCCATCGGACTCTTCCTTCAGATGCGTGAAAATGTGCATGCGGGTGGAGTTCCACCAAAGGAAGAAAGGTTTGTCCTGTTCAACGGCTCTATCCATGAAATCCAACGCGCTGGCCGTGACTTCTTCGTCAACGGTTTCCATGCGCTTTTTCGTGAGCGGCCCGGTATCCTCGATCGAGCCATCAGCGGTCGACTTGATCACCCCGCGCGGGCCGAAGTTTTCCCTGAAGGCTTCATCCTTGGGATAGTCAGGGTTTTCCGGCTCTTCTTCTGCGTTGAGATGGTAGAGATTTCCGAAAAACTCATCGAAACCATGGTTTGTGGGTAGGTGCTCGTCACGGTCACCCAGATGGTTTTTGCCGAACTGGCCAGTCATGTAACCATGGTTTTTGAGCAGCCCTGCGATGGTTGGGTCTTCGACGGGCATGCCCTCGGGTGCGCCGGGCAGGCCTACCTTGGTCAAACCCGTGCGGATGGGAGATTGTCCTGTGATAAAGGCCGCTCGTCCCGCGGTGCAGGACTGCTCTCCGTACCAATCAGTAAATAGCGCGCCTTCTTTGGCTATGCGGTCGATGTTGGGTGTCTGATACCCCATCATGCCATGGTTGTAGGCACTGATATTCCAAAATCCAATGTCATCTCCCCAAATAATCAGGAAGTTCAAGGGGGGATCATCTTGTGCGGAAACGGCTGTGGCAGCTGCAGCAAATAAGGCCGCCATTATGGTTGATCTTGTTTTGTTTTTCATTTTTGTCCTCCCAAAATTTTTTGTTAATACCGAGTAACCTACCACAAAATCGGCGGTTTTGTCGGGGTACTTGCGGTTTTCAATATTTCTGGCGGAAACGCGCAAGTGATCCAAGACACCCAATCGACTTTGTTGGCTTTGCTTTATGAGCCGGCCGAAACTTTTCCCCGCGCTTCAAGGCGTGGTTGATAAAGACGAGTTGCGTCGAAACTCGGATTCACGCCAATACGGTTTCTGGAGCACGTCTTCTGCTTTGGGCGCAAAGAAGGCACCTGCTAAACGTTGTTTGGGTGTGTGTTTAGTAAGTCTGCCGGTCGTTCCGGCACATTCGATCCCGTGCGTTGGCGACCGAAAAGCGCCGCGCACCGTTGATCAGCCCGGCCGCCTCGGACGTCGGTGCTGCTGCCGTCTATCCTTTGGCTTACCGCCGGCTTCGGAACATGGGCGTTTGGGTTCCTTGACAGACGCAGTATGGCGACCTGCGTGCCTCGGCCCCCTTGCCGTCGGAACGCCCATGCCTGCTGCGGGATATGATCCGCTGAAACCGATTTCAGCGGATCAAGCGCAGTCGTCAGTTGGCGATCTCTTGCACCTTCATGACCAGTTCGTTCCAGTTTCGCTGGTTCTCTATATCATGCTCGAGCCCTTGTTCATCGGCAATTCGAAAGCGCTTGACCGCCGGCGTCTTGCTTGTCGCCTGGTACAGCCAATAGGCCTCGGCCCTCAACGCTTCGGAAATAGGTTTGTCGATGGATTCGTAGACCATCTGCTTGCACGCGTTGATGGATTCGGCGGGGAATTGGGCAATGCGCCTGGCCAGAGCATCGACATAGGGACCGATCTCGTCGGGATCCAGCGCCTTGTTGATGGTGCCCATGCGCTCGGCATCGTCGGCATCGTAATCCTGCGCACTCAGGATGATTTCCAATGCCCGGCCAAGCCCGGTTTGGCGCGCCATGCGAGAAGCGCCGCCGCCGCAGGGCAGGATGCCCATGCCAACTTCCATCTGCATGAACTTGAACTTCCCGCGTGCCGCAAAACGCATGTCCAGCGCGAGTGCGAGTTCGTGTCCGCCGCCACGGGCGAAGCCTTCGAGCTTCGCGATTGTTGCCTGCGGGACCTTGCTCAGCCGTTCGCAAACGGACTGCAGGTCCAGCAGCTGGGCGTCTTCACGCGAGACGGCTTCGGTCGAAAGATCCTTGAGCAACTCGGTATCGTAGTGACAGACCCAGATTTCGGGGTTCGCCGACTGGAAGATCACCACTTTGGTTTCCCGGTCCCGCTCCAGCCGCATCGCAAGGCTGTTGAGGTCGGCCAGCATCTCTTGGCCCTGAACATTGACCGCTCCGAAGTTGAACGTCACGGTGGCGATTGCATTCTCGACCGCGACGTCAAAGGTCTGGAAGTTTTCGTATTTCATTGGACAGTCCTCTCCTGTCCTCGTCATCAAAGATGCGAGGGTTCGCGTGAATTGGCAGGGCGCGGGAATGCGCCCGGCTTAGCCGTATTGACGGATAGTGTCTTGAATGGCCTCCATGACGTCGGCTGCGTGTTCGGATTTCAGCGCCGCGGGGTGCGGGTCTGCAAATGTACCGCCGTCATTGTCGAAATAGGCGCCCGACGCCTGCGCGAACCGATCGCTAAGCGCGGCGTCGATCAGGATGTCGGCGCCGATGTTGAGGTCGTTGCCGGCGACTCCGAAACCGTCCTTGACCATTTTGGACGCCAGCAATGAACCCGGATTAACCGCAATCAACACGGGTCCAGCGGGCAGGGCTCGGGCCTGTTCGCGCGTCCATATCGTGATTGCCAACTTGCTTTGCGCATATGCGCCCATATCGGCCAACCGCGTTTTTCCGGTCAACGCATCCAGATCCACAGGGGCCTGTGCGGCCGAGGACAGGTTCACGACGCGGCCAGTCTTGGGAATGATCGGAAGCAGAAGTTCGGTCAGCAGATAAGGCGCGAGCGTGTTGACGACGAAGCGGATATCGAGACCGTTTTCGAGAGTGGTCTGCGGAGCCTTCAGGACGCCGGCGTTGTTGATCAGCACATCCAGTCGGTCGTGATTGGACCGGATGGCCTCCGCCAACGACCTCACGGCTGATAGGTCGGACAGATCGGCGCTGTAGGTTTCCGGCTGCCCTCCAACCTTCTGGGCGGCTGCTTCCAGCTTTGCAGTGTTCCGTCCGTGCAACAGAATACGGTGACCGTCAGCCGCCAGTTTCTTGGCGGTGAGGAGTCCGATACCATCGGTTGCTCCAGTGATCAGAATGGTTTTGGTCATGCGATCCGTTCCTTATGAAAATTCCGGCAAGATCGTATCCGCCAGGCGTTTGAGTGTCGGTTCGATGGCGGCCTGGTTGAAACGCAGATTCAGGGCGACGTGATTCATCCCGATCTCACGTATTTCAGCCAAGTAGCGGCGCAGGAAATTCGAACCCGACTGGAACCCCAGATGTATGGGACGTGCGGGGGCATTTGGGTCTTCCAGCAAGTCGACATAGAGCGACTGCATCACCGGTTTGTCCGGTTGCCCCAGTGCTTTCAGACGGTTCCGGTAATCGGCCACCGCGCGCCCCTGTGATGCCGCGTCGCGCGGATAGGTCATCCATCCATCGCCGTTTTCAGCCACCCAATCCGGGGATTGTCGACTGCCGCCCGTGATCAACAGCGGCAGGCGCGATCCCGAGGGTTTTGGCAGAAGGTCAATGTCGCCGGGCAGATGTCCCTGCAGGCTTTCATGCTTTGGGTAGGGTGTTGCCGTCGCACGGATATAGTTGACGCTGTCGCGGAACCGTTCACCGCGATCGGGGAAGGATTGACGCATTGCCGGATACTCTTCCGGTCGATCACCGGACGCCACACCCAAAAGCAGACGGCCATCGGACAATACATCCGCCGATGCGGCTGCCTTTGCCACATGGGCCGGATGGCGCAACGGCAAAACGATGCTGGCGGTCCCCAGGGCAATGCGATCCGTCGCGGTCGCCAGTGCACCCAGATAGACGAACGGGTCAAAGATCTGGCCGGGGTCCCCGAAACTTGGAACATTGAACGGCACGTCGCGCAGCCAAAGCGCGGCAAAGCCCAGAGACTCGGCCAATTGCGCGGCCTTCATGTGGCCCTTCATCGTGGGCTCGGATCCCACCGGGTAGGCCTCGAGCGGCAATACCAGCCCTAGCGTCAGCTGATCTGGCCGAAAAACCTGACCGTAGGCCTTGTTGATCGGGGCAAAGGACAGGTTTTGGTTTTTGTCCAACATGATGGTTCCTTGCTCAGTACCGCACCAAAGTGCGGGTCTCGATGCTCTTCCGGATGGTGTTGACGGTCGGGTCCTCGACCATATCGAGCGCGCTGTGAGCGACGGAAGGCAACCCCCGATTGTCGTAGATGTTGAAAATAGCGATTTCATCCGGGCTCATTCGAGACAGATAGACCCAGTCATGGCTTGCATTCCCGACAAGCCCCATGATCTGCCCTTTGCGGTCAGGATAGATCAGGTCAAGCAGGATCCAGTCTTTGGGGTCGACGGACGAAGGACGGACGAACCCCAGCGGCGCGCTGTTGATCGGGTGATGGACTGGCCGCCAGAGATTGACAAAGGCATAGTGCCCTTTGCTCCACTCGGCCGCCCGCTCGGCGCCAAGCAAATCCTCCAGCCGTTGCCGAGCGCCGTCCGCGCTGTAATCGCTGTGGACATTGCGCGCGGGCTTGCGCGTCGCCTTTGGGTCGTCCACGCGCAAGGTATGGTCAAAGATCACGACCTCGCGAACGTTGATCTCTGCGGTCAGCAGTTGAGCCAGCTCGTTTTCGTAGGTCCGTTTCCACTGATCCCCGGAAAAACCGCGGATGGCACTGGGCGCATTCAGAAACTCGACGCCGTCGGGGTCAAAGCGCAGGGGCCGCCCGGATGTCCGCATATCCGTCAGATTCACCTGTGTCGGCAACAGTTCGGGCGAAATCAGGTTGCCGACAATGCCGCCGGCGTCCAGTTGGAACGCCTGCCGTTCAGGTTTGTGAACGTGATAGTTTACGATACCGGTTCGTTGCATCTGAACCCTCACTGAATTGCGGATGACGCAGCCCCTGGCTTTATCGAAGTCGGCTCAGAACCAGTTCACGGTTTCGGCCATCGGGCGGCGGGTCTTGGGGAATTGCGGATCGCTGGCGCGATACCCAAAGGCGAACATCACCGCGGGTTTCCATTTCGAGGTATCCACCCCGAAATGCTCGGCCAGAGTCTGGGTGGTGAGTTGCATGTCAAACCCTTCGATGGGGCAGGAATCGATACCCATCAAAGCAGCGGTCGTCATCATGTTGGCCAGAACGATATAGGCCTGTTTGCCGGACCAGTCGGTGATCTCGCGTTCAGTGGTGATGCGATGGTCGGTTGACTGGAATTTGCCATACGCGCCGTTGAACAATTCGATGACGTCCTCGGGCAGTTGTTTGACCTTGCGATAGTGGTCCTGCAGATAATCAGACCCAGCGGTCATGGTTGCCGCAGTGCTGGCCAGAATGATGCCAAAGTGGCTGGCTGTCCCCAGCTGGCCGGAGCTGCCGTTCATCATGCCATTGGCGCCCCAGGAAAACTCGCGCAAAAGCTCCCGTTTGTCGGGCGATTGGATGACAAGAATCTTGAATGGCTCGTGCCCGAAAGAGGTGGGCGACAGGCGGCCAGCTTCAAGAATGGTTTCGAAATCGGCGTTGCTGATCTTGCGGTCGGGATCAAAGACCTTTGTCGCGTGCCGGAAATTGAAGGCTTCGAGGATCTGAGACTGAACGTTCGGGCGAACGGACATTTGTGGCTCCATTTGGTTTGTCTTCCGTGGAGCCAGAAATATCACTTGCAGAATCCGATGAAACGGCGGATATCAGGTTTCAGTTTTCGGATTTTGCGTATAATAAGCTAATGGACACACAAGCGCTTCGGCTTTTCGTGCTTGCAGCGGACAAGCTGAACATATCGGCCGCCGGGCGCGAACTGGGGTTGGTGCCCGCAGTCTCGAGCGCCCGACTTGCCAAGCTGGAGCATCAGTTGGGTGTCGAGTTGCTGCACCGCTCGACCCGGAAAGTATCGCTGTCTCTGGAGGGCGCCGAGTTTCTACCTTATGCGCGCGAAATTCTGGCGCAGGAGAATGCGGCCTTGGCCGCTTTGGGGCAGGGGTCGGCCCAAGCCACCGGCACTTTGCGGTTTACTGCGCCCAGCACATTTGCCCAGCTCTACATTGCTCCAATCCTTGCAAAGTTTCAGGAACAGCATCCGGGTGTGACCCTGGACCTGCGTCTGTCGGATGCTCAGTTTGATCTGATCGAAGGCAGCTATGATCTTGCTTTGCGGAACGCACCGCTGATCGATACCAGCCTCAAGGGGCGCAAGCTGGCGGATGACAAACGCATCCTCTGCTCGGCACCAGATTACCTGTCGGCCCACGGAGAGCCCGAGACGCCGGATGATCTGGCGCATCATCGGCTGATTGCATTTCGCCACACCCGGGCCCGGGCGCTGAAAACTGCCCGGGGAGCTGTCGCAAGTTTCGATCCCGGAGCCACGAAATGTCCATTGATCATGGATGACGGTCTCAGCCAGAAGCTGGCCACCGTGGCAGGGGCGGGGATCTCGATGAACTCACTGTGGAGCGTTCAGGAGGAGCTTGCCTCGGGCAAGTTGCGTCATGTCCTTCCCGAATATGAGGCGGCGGAAGACAACGTGCTTTGGCTGATCTATCCCAAGTCGAACGTATTGTCGCCAAAGGTGCGGGTCTTCATGGATTTTCTGATCACCGAGATCGGCGTGAAGCCTCCGTGGGAAAGATCATTGGACTGACTGATTGCGTCCAGTTGCTTCGGGCCAGCGCAGCAAAGGCCCGATTAGCCGTTCTGAAAGTAGAACGACAGCTTCCGGCTGACCCCGCCCGGAGGTTTCGGGAAGGGCGATGCGCGGCGGACCTGTTCCTTGGCGGCCCTGTCGACCTCGGTCGAGCCAGAACTGTCGATAATATCGACCCAGGCCAGTGTTCCGTCCGGGTTGATTTCAAAGAAAACTTTGGCAAAGCCGCGAACCGAGACATAGACCGGCGGAGTTCTGTTGAGGTGGACAAGAACCTGCCCGGCGTAATTGGTGACATTCGAGTTTCCCGGGCCTCGACCGCCGGACTGATTGGAGTTGCCTCCTCGGCTGAAGGAATCGACCCCCTGTCGGCGATAGGTCGTCAGCGGCGAGTCGATCTGCTTGTTGGGAAATCGCAGGTTGTCAAAACTGTCCAGCCGGCTGGCCCTTTGGTCGGGTACAGGGGCCGGAGCAGGGGGCCGGTCCGGAAGGCGCGGGCGGATCGATGTTGCAACCGCCAGATCCGAGACGCCGTCTTCGGTGTCGCTTTCGACCGGTTGCTGCTCCTCCGCCGGCACTGAGGGGTCCGGGATCGGCGAGGGGGCCGGCAGGGCTGCCAGTTGCTCTGGTTCCGAAACCGGGTCCTCTATGGGTTCGACCGGTGCTTCGGGCGCCGCTGCGGACTGCGTTTCGGCTTGGACGGGGGGTGTTTCATCCACCTCATCGGCGGCCTGCCGATCACTTTCGGCCGAGTCCGCCGGCTCAACTATTTCCGGAACGGGCTGATCAGGCTGCACCGGGTTGGTTTGTCCGATATCAGGCGAGTTGACCTTTTGCGGGTCCGACGAGGCGACCAGTGTTTCGCTGACGGGTATTTCGGCCCGGTCCGGCTCTGTCGGCTGTTCGACATCGGGCTCGGGCTCTTCTGCGGGGGTTGGCGGCTCGGGCGGGGTCGCGGTTTCCGCCAGATCCTCGAACGCGTTGCCCAAGGCAACCGTGTCCGGTTGCGAACCGGCCGTCGCAGGTTCCGCAGAATCCCGCGCGGCTGGCAGCAGCAGGAAAAGGTGGAGCAGCACCGAAAGCACAACGGCCAGCGCCGCGACAAACAGAGATTCCCGGATCATTCGAGCGCCCGTTCGGTCACCGCAAAGACTGCGGTGGCGCCGAGACGGCGCAAGGCGCCGGTGACTTCGATCAGGCGTGCCCCGGAAACGTTCCGGTCAGGCACGATCCGCACGGGTTCTTCCCCCCGGCCGGTCATGTAGGTCTGCGGATCCGTCGGAGTCCCGCGAAAGCTGAGCGTCCCGTCAGCGTGAAGAACCAGTGCATCGGGTGGTTCGCGGCCATCCAGATCGGATGTGTTGACCAGTTCCAAGTCCGGGTCCAACGGTTGAGCAACGGTTCCGGCGATCAAAAAGAAGATCAGCATCAGAAAGACCACGTTGATCAACGGGATGGTCGAGTCGCGCTTGCGGCTTGGGCGGTCGTGGCGGATCATGGGGTCACTCCAGAACCGTTACCGACAGACCGTCGAGGCCGCGCAATTTCACCAGAAAGTCAACAAGCCGTTGGGCGTTGACGTCGCCGTCAAGACTGACGAGCACCTGCCCGGGCTGCAGTGCCTGTGCCAATTCATCCAGCGAGAGCGGTGCTCCGTTCAGCACCACGCGGTTCGCCCCCAATTGCACAAATGCGCGATCCGACGGGGCGCTGGGCTCTGATGGGCCCGCGGCTGCGCTGCTGAGTTGAATTTCTCCGAATGTCGAAAAGGTCGACGTTAGCATGAAGAACAGCAAAAGCAGAAAAATCACGTCGATGAGCGGTGTCATCGACATGGCGCGCCGAACAAATGGGGCCGCGTTACGCATGTCCCGGCGCGGCGACAAACGCGGTGCTTGTCGTTGCTGTAGGCAGCGCCTGGGTCGGTACGAGAATCGTGCGCAAGGCCTTGTCTGCGAACACCCGCTCGCGCGCGGTGCGGCTTTCGAACCAGGACAGGACCATGGATGTGGGCATCGCAACCGCCAGACCCACCGCCGTCGTAACCAGCGCAACCCAGATCCCACCAGCCAGCAAAGATGGATCCACTCCGGCCCCGGCCGTCTGCAGGCTTTGGAACGCTTCGATCATGCCCAGAACCGTGCCGAACAACCCCAGCAAGGGGGCCAACTGCGCGACTGTATCCAAAAGCCGGAACCCACGCTCGAGCCTGGCCAACGCCAGGCCGGCTTCGGCGTCCAGCCGTTCGTCCAGCCCAGCAGTATCCGGGGCGCTCATTGCCGCACCCACGATCGGGGCAAGGTAGCTGCTGCTGGCGGCCAGACGCTCGCGCGCAGTGTCGTGGTCTCCGGCATCCCAGGCCGCCAATGCCTGGGACAACACCCTATGGCGGCCGACGCCACAGGCCGCAAACTGCCAGAGCTTGTAGATCGAAACCGCCACGGTCAGGATCGACATCACAAGAAGGATCGCCACTACTGGCCCGCCCAATGCAAGGATCTGGCCAAGCGCGTTGAAGATGTTCATCCCAAAAGCTCCATTTCCAAGCGGCTGGTCACCGACAGGGCCGAATTGCAAAGATCACTCTCGGAACCGCCGGTTACGCAGGAACTGGCTCCGTTTATCAGAACGCGCCCGACCGTTGCGCATGGTCTGTCAGGCAGGTCGAACTGGCGCACACGCGGGCGGTCCTGCGGCAAATCCCGAAAATCGAACAATGACAGTTTGATCACCGAACCCTGCGTGTCGAAGATCACGGTTTCGAAAACGGCTTTGTCGATCGCCTGTCTGGTTTCGTTGGTGATCAGAAATGACAGCCGACAGGCCTGCCCCACATCCTGCGCCGCGTTGAGTTCCAGTGACAACCCTGCGCCATCGGCGTCAGATGATTGCGCACTGGCCGCAAAGGGGAGGGCTGACCATGCGATAAGGGCGGGTAAAAGGTGACGCAGTTTCAATGATAGAACCTCATTCTGAACACGTGGTACCTGCCGCCCGCCAAGCAGTGCTGGCGCCGTGCCTGTAATATCTTAGACCGGCTGTACGGGGAAGGGTTGGCGGGGGCTTTGTGATCGTTCGTCAGGCGAAACCTCGCCAATACTTTTGTAGGTCCGCGGCTGTCGCTCAGGTTTCGACAAGATATCTGTCCGACAGAGGCAAGCTGGCTGCCCCCAGGGCGCGGGCGTCCGGACCCACCGACCCGGCCAGAACCGAGGGCTGCTCGAGCCCGGTGAAGTTGAGCTGGGAGAGATGCGTCTCAACACGTTCGATCAAGTGCGCGGTAACGCTCTCGGGCATCCAGCCATCGATTTTCACCGTTTCAAAGTCGATCAGGCTGCAGGAAGACAAGATTGCATAGGCCAGACCTTTCGCGGCCTCGTCCATCCATGCCTCGAGAAGCGTGTCCGGCATGTCCCAATGGTCCGGGGTCTCCCACATGTGGAAGGGATCCAGCCCTGCGGCGACAAGCTTCTGCTCAAGCACGCACAGGCTGGCGACATCGATCAGGGGTTTGACTTCGCCCGAGCCGACGGGAACCGGCAACGGACCCAAGGCGCCTGCATTCCCGCGCCCGGAAAAAATGACGCCGTTCAGGACGACTCCCCCGCCAATGAAGTACCCCATGTAAAAATACAGAAAGTTCCGCGGTCTTTCGGATGGTCCGAACACCAACTCTGCCCCGCAAGCCGCGGTGGCATCATTCTGCAAATAGACGGGGATGTTTCGCGCTTGGGAAAGACTGGCCTGCAGATCGGCCGAGCGCCATGGATCCATCCTTTCTTGTGGGACATTCAGGGTCTGCGCCCAGTCCCAGAGATAGAAGGGCATCGCAATGCCCAACCCGGCAACCCGGTCACGCGATGCTGCCGGCATCTGGTGTATCATCCTGTCCAATGTGCCCGTGGCGAAATCCAATGTCGCATCGGGGGTGGGATAATCATAGGTCTCGCGCGCGCGATCCCGTACTTTGCCCAGGAAATCGGTCAATACAAGCTCGGTGCTGCGGCGGCCGACCTTCAGCCCCAGAAAATAGGCCCCATCCGGATTCAGGCGCATTGGCACTGAGGGTTGCCCAACCTTGCCACGTTGTGGCTCACCCCGCAGCAGCAACCCATCGCTTTCCAGTTGGCGCATGATCACCGAGACAGTCTGCGCCGACAATCCGGTCATGCGGGCCAGCTCCGATTTGGCGAGCGCCTGGTGCCGGCGAACCAGCGACAACACCAGTCGTTCGTTGTGGGCGCGCATGCCACTTTGGTTCGTCCCGCGCACGGTCGAAACGCGCTCGGGCGGATTGCTCTGCGCTGATTGTTCCTCGGGCACGGGCCGCTCCTCCTACGATCAAGAATGTGGATGCGCCTACTCAGTGTCAATAATAAATAAGAGTGATTTATTTATTGACAGAACCCGAGAATCACCGGATGGTTTTTCATATGGGAGCCGGAAGAAATCCGTCCGGCCTCCTTAGATGCCCATCGGGTATCGGAGATATTGGGAGGAAAAGCCTTGAAGATTTCAGCATTTGCCGGCGCGACCGCGCTGGCCTTTACAGCCATGGCAGGCGCTGCCGCCGCGCAGGACACGGTCTGCCTGATCACCAAAACCGACACCAACCCCTTCTTCGTGAAGATGAAAGAGGGTGCCACCGCCAAGGCCGAAGAGCTGGGCATGACGCTCAAGGCGTTCGCCGGCAAGATCGACGGTGACCATGAAACTCAGGTGCAGGCGATCGAGACCTGCATTCTGGACGGTGCCAAGGGTATCCTGTTGACCGCATCCGATACATCGTCGATCGTTCCGGCCGTCCAGCAGGCGCGCGACGCCGGTGTGCTGGTCATCGCGCTGGATACACCGCTCGAACCGATCGACTCGGCGGATGCGACTTTTGCAACCGACAACTTTCTGGCGGGCGAGCTGATCGGCAAATGGGCCGCTGCCACGCTGGGAGACGAAGCCCAGAACGCGAAGATCGCCATGCTGGATCTGGCAGTCAGCCAGCCTTCGGTCGGGGTGCTGCGCGACCAGGGATTCCTGCAGGGCTTCGGCATTGACTTGGGCGACCCGAACAAATGGGGCGACGAGACCGACCCGCGCATCGTAGGCCATGACGTCACCGCCGGGAACGAAGAGGGTGGCCGCAAGGCCATGGAGAACCTTCTGGCCAAGGATCCGATGGTCAACGTGGTCTATACGATCAACGAACCGGCTGCCGCCGGTGCGTATGAGGCGCTCAAGGCCATCGGCCGCGAAAACGATGTGCTGATCGTTTCGGTCGACGGCGGCTGCCCCGGTGTGCAGAACGTGGCCGACGGTGTGATCGGCGCAACCTCGCAGCAATACCCGCTGCTGATGGCGTCGCTTGGCGTCGAGGCGGTCAAGAAATGGGCCGACGAGGGCGTGAAGCCCGAGAACACGCCCGGCAAGGACTTCTATGACACCGGTGTTGCGCTGGTGACGGACAAGCCGGCCGATGGCGTCGAGTCGATCTCGGTCAAAGAGGGCATGGACCTCTGCTGGGGCTGATCTGATCCCTTCAGGGGCCGCAGCGCGCGGCCCCTGAATTGAACCACGACCTCACCCGAGATTTTGCTAGAGTCGCCCCAAGACGGGAGCTTGACGCATGGGGGAACCTCACTGATGTCCGACACATCGAGACAGTCCGACGACTTCGAAGCCGCAGCCAAAGGCAGCCCGGAACAAGTTGCCGAATTCGAAGATCACCACCGCGGTTTCATGGGGACGGTCCAACACTTTCTGCATGTGAACCCGTCGCTGGTGCCGCTGATCGTTCTGGTCGCGGCGATCCTGATTTTCGGCGCCTTGCTGGGCGCCAAGTTCTTTTCGCCATTCGCACTGACCCTGATCCTGCAGCAGGTACAGATCGTCGGCATCGTCGCCGCCGCCCAGAGTCTTGTGATCCTGACCGCCGGGATCGATCTGAGCGTGGGCGCGATCATGGTCATGTCCTCGGTGGTGATGGGCCAGTTCACCTTCCGCTATGGGCTGCCGCCCACGGTGGCGATCCTGTGCGGTCTGGCCATCGGGACCGCCATCGGCGCGGTGAATGGGTTCCTGGTCAGCCGGGTCAAGCTGCCGCCCTTCATCGTGACGCTGGGCATGTGGCAGATCGTTCTGGCCGCCAACTTCCTGTATTCACAGAACGAAACCATCCGGTCGCAGGAAATCGAGGCCAACGCCCCGATCCTTCAGCTGTTCGGCGCCAAGTTCAATGTCGGCGGGGCGGTATTCACGGTCGGGGTGATCTTCATGCTGGTGCTGATCCTGGTGCTGGCCTATGCGCTGCGGCATACCGCGTGGGGGCGCCATGTCTATGCCGTGGGCGACGACCCCGAGGCCGCCGAGCTGTCGGGCGTGAACGTGCATCGCACGTTGATGTCGGTCTACATGCTGTCGGGGTTGATCTGCGCCTTTGCCGGCTGGGCGCTGATCGGGCGCATAGGCTCGGTCTCGCCCACCTCGGGGCAGTTGGCCAACATCGAAAGCATCACCGCCGTCGTGATCGGAGGCATTTCTCTGTTCGGGGGGCGCGGATCGATCCTGGGTTCGTTGTTCGGGGCGCTGATCGTTGGCGTGTTTACCCTCGGACTGCGGTTGTTGGGCGCGGATGCGCAGTGGACTTTCCTTCTTATCGGTATGCTGATCATCGCCGCCGTGGCCGTGGACCAGTGGATCAGAAAGGTAGCAGCGTGATGGAACCCATTCTCAAAGGGCGCAATCTGGTCAAACGGTATGGCAAGGTCACGGCGCTGGATCATTGCGATTTCGACCTGATGCCGGGCGAAATCCTGGCCGTGATCGGTGACAACGGCGCGGGCAAATCGACCTTGATCAAGGCGGTTTCCGGTGCCGTTGCCCCGGATGAGGGCCAGATATGGCTGGAAGGCCGCAAAGTCGATTTCCACTCGCCCATCGACGCTCGTGAAGCCGGGATTGAAACGGTCTATCAGACGCTGGCCATGTCGCCCGCCTTGTCGATCACCGACAACATGTTCATGGGGCGCGAGATCCGGCGCAAGGGACCGTTGGGTTCGGTGTTCCGGATGCTCGACCGTCCGGCTATGGAGAAGTTCGCCCGCGACAAGCTGAACGAACTGGGGCTGATGACGATCCAGAACATCAACCAAGCGGTCGAGACCCTGTCGGGTGGACAACGTCAGGGTGTGGCCGTGGCCCGGGCCGCGGCGTTCGGGTCCAAAGTCATCATCCTTGATGAACCCACCGCGGCGCTTGGCGTCAAGGAAAGCCGGCGGGTTCTGGAACTGATCCAGGACGTGAAATCGCGTGGCATTCCGATCATTCTGATCAGCCACAACATGCCCCATGTGTTCGAAGTGGCCGACCGCATCCATGTGCATCGGTTGGGCAAGAGGCTCTGCGTGATCGACCCTAAGGACTACACCATGTCCGATGCCGTGGCCTTCATGACGGGTGCCAAAGAGCCCCCGGAACAGGATCGCGCGGCATGACGGCCGAAGGGTCATCGCCACAGGCGCTGGCCGAGCGGATCGCCGACGCCGCAGCCGGGCTGGCGAGCGGCGAAGCGCGCCAGCTTGTCGCCGTGGCCGGGCCGCCGGGCGCGGGGAAATCCACGGTGGCCGCGCTTGCCCAACAGGCGCTGCAGGGGCGCGGCATTCCGACCGGGCTGCTGTCGATGGATGGTTTCCACTATGACAACCAGATCCTTACGGCACGCGATCTGCTGCCGCGCAAGGGCGCGCCCGAGACATTCGACCTGCCGGGCTTTCACGCCTTGTTGCGCCGCCTTCAGGCCGAAGACGAGGTCGCCGTGCCCGAGTTCGACCGCGTGCTCGACAAGTCAATCGCCGCCTGTTCGTTCGTGACCCGCGACCAGAAGGTGGTGATCGTCGAGGGAAATTATCTCCTGCTGGACGAACCGGGGTGGCGCGATCTGCGCGATCTGTGGGCGCTGACCGTGTTTTTGGACGTGCCGTTGCCCACGCTCGAGGCGCGGTTGCTGGACCGTTGGATAGGGCTGGGCTTGCCGCGCGACGAAGCCGAGCGCCGAGCCTTCGCCAATGACATTCCCAACGCCCGGCGCGTGGTGCAGAACTCGGGCGCGGCCGACCTGGTGCTGCGTTAGCCCAGCGCCTTGTACATGTAGGTGGTGGGTTCGAACACGGGTTCGAACGGGTTGCGGCAATAGCCGGGAATCTCTCCGGCGGTTTCGAATCCCAAGCTTTGGTACAGGATGCGCGACGGGTCTGTGCTGCGCGTGTCCAGCACCAACAGGGTTCGGCCAAGTTCGACGGCGCGCTCCTGCAGGGCGCCCATCAAGGCACGGCCCAGCCCGCGCCGCCGTGCGTCGGGATGCACCAGCAGCTTGGCCACATCGGCGCGGTGTGGCTGGTTGGGCATCGCGGCCGGAATCAGCTGAACCGTCCCTTGGATGCGTCCGTCGCCATAGGCCACGAAAAGATCCAGCTCTCCGGCTGACAGCCCCGGGCGCACGCGCTCCTGCCAATAGGCGCGCGCGGCGTCGCGGGAAAACGGCAGAATGAACCCTATGCTGGCGCCGGTATGCACGCAGCCATGTAGGATATCCGCCAGATCCTCCACCGCCTGGTCAAAAGTCGTTTCGGTCAGGCGTGTAATCATATCAGCACCAGAATGTAGCGGGCGCCGCGGGACGCCTCGGTTTCAAAGCGGGTCGCGCCTGACAGATGATAACGCAGGCAATCACCCCCGTTCAGCGCATGGGAGGTTCCATCAACGGTCAGGGTCAATGCGCCATCCAGCACGATCAAGTGATGTTCCTGCCCGGGACGAGGCGGTGCGTCATAGGTGATCGTTGTGCCGGGTGGGAGGTGACATTCCAGAACCTCGCCCGTCAGCCCCGCCGAGGGGGGCGACACCGACCGGCGCGTGAACCCGGTTTCGGGGTCGCGCCATTCGATCTGCCGTTCGTAAGGAACCTTGGGGTCGAAGCTGTCCTCGACCATCATCAACAGGCGCGACATCGGCAGTCCGTAGGCTGCGCACAATCGGCCAAGATTCTCGGCCGTCGGGCTGACCTCGGCCTTCTCCATGCGCGACAGGGTGGCCCGGCTGACCCCGCTGGCCTGAGCGAGTTGTTCAAGCGACCAGCCCCGGCTGCGGCGCAGGTCGCTCAGGTGGCGGGCGAGGCGGCTGGACAGGTTGTCTAGCATGTCTCATATCCGAGAAACAGTTTCATTAATGAGAGATATAGCAGAAATAAATAAAATAAAAAGGGGCGCCTGTGCTGCGCCCCTTCAACTGCTCGATATGATGGCGGCTTACTTCCAGCCAACCTCGTTGAAGATCTTCTGGGCCTCGGGGATGTTCTTGGCGACTTCAGACAGGTTCACTTCATCGGCCTTGAATTCACCCAGAGCGGCCACGTTCTCGGCCAGATCGACACCGTGGACGGCCGGGAATTCATCGTTGCCGTTCGAGAAGTAGACCTGTGCCTGATCGCTGGCGAGGTATTCCAGGAACTTGACCGCATTGTCCTTGTTCGGGGCATGGGCCGCGACGCCCGCACCCGACAGGTTCATGTGTGCGCCTTCGGCATCCTGCGCGGGGAATTGAATTCCGATCATGTCGACGCTGTCCGACAGGCCCTTGACGTCTTTGCGCAGGGCACGTGCAAAGTAGTACGAGTTCGACACGGCGATTTCGCATTCACCGGACACGATTCCACGCAGCTGATCGGTGTCGCCGCCCTGAGGTTCACGCGCCATGTTGGCCACGACGCCCTCGGCCCATTCGTTGGCCTTTTTGGCACCATGATGGGTGATGATCGAGGCCAGCAGGGTCTGGTTGTAGGTGTTGCTGGACGACCGGATGCAAACCAGCCCTTTGTATTCAGGGTCGGCCAGATCCAGGTAGGTGGCCGGCGGGTTGGTCACGTCATTCTTGTCGTAGAAGATGATGCGCGCGCGCTGCGAGAAGCCGAACCACTGGTTGTCTTCGTCCTGCAGGTTGGCGGGGATGCGCTCTTCCAGAACGTCGCTGTCGACCGCCTGCAGCAGGCCGGCGTTCTTGGCCCGCGCCAGGCGCGAGGTGTCCACGGTCAGCAGGATGTCGGCGGGCGAGTTCGCGCCTTCGGCTTCCATCCGCGCGATCAGCTCGTCGGCCTTGCCTTCGATGCGGTTGATCTTGATGCCAGTGGCTTCTTCGAAATCGGTGTAGAGACGCTCGTCGGTGTCGTAATGGCGCGAGGAGTACAGGTTCAGCTCGCCTTCAGCGGCGGCCGATCCGGCGATCAGGGCCGACAGTGCGGCGGCGATAAAGCTCGTGGTTTTCATCTGTGGATGTCCCGGTTGTCGAATCTCATGAGCGGGGTATTTCCCGACTGATTTGCTCAATTAAACGATTCCGGGTGGGATGCAAGAAAATCCGACAAAATTACTTGGTCTAATTTGCCGCAGCGTGTTTAAGTGCGCCGGACAGGCATGGCTAGCGCACGCGTTGAATTGTCTCGACCGACAAAATGGTCGGCAAATGCCTGGCGATCTCGGTCCAGGTTTCGCCTTCGTCGGCGCTTGCAAACACCGAGCCGCTGTTGGTTCCGAAATAGACACCCGCAGGGTCGCAACAATCTCCTGCCATCGCCTGGCGCAGAACAGTGAAAAAGCAGCTGGTCTGCGGCAGCCCTTCGCGACAAGCGGTCCAGCTTTGACCACCATCGGTCGACTTCCAGACCGCCGCCGCCGCATTTGGCGGGTATCGTCCGATGCTGTCTCCATTCAGGGGGAAGGTCCAGATCGTATTGGGATCGTGGGGATGGACGTGGATTGGGAATCCAAAGGTCGACGGCAACCCGCCCGAAATATCGTCCCAGCTGCGCCCGCCATCGGACGAACGCCAGACACCATGATGGTTCTGTTGATACAGCAGCCCTTTGCTGCCGGGCGCCCGGACCATGTTGTGCACGCAATGACCGATTTGACCGTCCCGCGGCGCGGCCGGATGGTCGTGTTGGCCGCAACTCTCGGCGTTCGACAGCCGGTTGCGCCGCTCCCACGTAGTGCCGCCGTCTTCCGAGGCGAATACTCCGGCCGCCGATATGCCCACCCAAAGCTTTTCCGCATCGTCTGGATCGGAAACGATCGTGTGCAGCACCAAGCCTGCGGCCCCCGGTGACCATTCTTCGGCCGAGGGGTGATCGGTCAGGCCATTGACCGTTTCCCAGGTCTGCCCAGCATCCGAACTGACCAACAGCCGCGCCGATTTTGTTCCCGCGTACAATGCGCCGCCTGAACAATGCAGCGACCAGATCTGCGAGAACTCGTCGCCGAACGGTGCTGCTTCACCGGTCCAACCGATCAACTCGGCAAAGTCGGGATCGTTTGCGGCCCACTCGTCCTGCTGCCCCTGTGTGAGCTTGGTGACCTCCCAGCTCTGGCCCCCATCCTCGGAGCGCCAGACTCCGGCTCCGTGCCAGTCGCCGCCGCCGCCGGCCCAGAGTGTCCCGGTTTCGTCATCTCCGACGACGTGGTTGATGGGCCAGCCGCCGCAATGCGGACCCGTAACGCGCCAAGATGCGCGATCCGAGTCTCCGATGATCACGAAGGCACCCTTGGTGGTGCCCACCAGTATGTCGATGCAAGAGTGTTTCATTCGTTTCGCGCTCCCGGCTGTTTTGGACAGCCTAACACGAACGGTCCGTCTCAGCGCGCGGCACAAAAAAACCGCGCCCGGAGGCGCGGTTCTTTGAAACAGCGATTTGCCGTTCTCAGCCCTGACGAGCTTTGAACTTGCGCTGCGTCTTGTTGATCACATAGACGCGGCCTTTGCGACGCACAACCCGGCAGTCGCGGTGCCGGTTCTTGAGCGAGCGGAGCGAGTTCTTGACCTTCATGGTCTCTCTCCAATTCTGCGGCGCCTTCATCAAGGACGTGGCCAGCGCCTGGGTTAGCGGGTGCCCCGGGTCAGACCCGAAACAGTGAAACGATGGTGGGCGGTACAAGGATCGAACTTGTGACCCCTTCGATGTCAACGAAGTGCTCTACCGCTGAGCTAACCGCCCACTTTCCCTTTGCGTATCCTGCCCCATAACGAAACGGGGCGCGGATCTCCGCGCCGGTGGAGGGGTCTATAAAAGGAGTCGCGAAGGGGTTCAAGGGGTTTGGTCCAACAATTTTCCGGTCTATGTTATCGGCAAAGAAGGAGAGGCCATGCACAGTGCCGCATACGCTTTGGAAATGCCCGCAGAACGCACGTCGAGCGTTGTTTTTTCTTCGCCACATAGCGGCCGGAACTATTTGCCGGGCTTTCTGGATCGTTCGGTTCTGAACCGCAATGTGATTCGCTCTTCCGAAGACGCCTTTGTCGATCAACTGTTCGCTTCGGCCTCGATCCATGGCGCACCGTTGATTGCGGCGCAGATGCCGCGCGCGTTCCTTGACCTCAACCGCAGCGCCGAGGAACTGGATCCTGCGTTGATTCTCGGCGCGCGCCGTCAGGGACACAACCCGCGCGTGGTGTCGGGGTTGGGTGTGATCCCCCGTGTCGTGTCCAACGGTCGCGCAATCTACAGCGGCAAGCTTACGATGGACGAAGCGCGCCTGCGCATCGACACTTATTGGCGCCCCTATCACGCCCGCTTGAAGTCTCTTTTGGCCGAATCGATCGACATGTTCGGACAGGCCATTTTGATCGACTGCCACTCGATGCCGCACGAGGCCGTTGCCATGGCTGGGAACCCCAAGGGGCGCCGTCCCGAGATCGTGCTGGGGGATCGGTTTGGTGCCTCGGCATCGGGCGTCATTGTTGATCAGATCGAAGCGGCCTTTTCGTCCGCCGGTCTGACAGTGGCCCGGAACACGCCCTTTGCAGGGGCGTACGTGACCCAGACCTACGGGCGGCCCGCCCGTCATCAGCATGCGATTCAGATCGAGATCGACCGGGCGCTCTACATGAATGAGAACACGATCGAGCCCAACGCCAATTTCCTGGCGTTCAGGGATATTCTGGAAGAAGTCATCGCGGATATCGCCCGAATTGGTTCTCAGCCGGCACGGCTGGCCGCAGAATAGGAAGAGTCACCGCAGCGCTCGGCCCTTCACGATTGCATCAGTTCCATATTTTCGCCGGATCTCGTCGGTCGCACGCTCTGCTTTCGAGCGTTGCGTGGCCCCGGGGTCCAGCAGGTCGCCGGATATGTCGGCCTGATCTTCGGCGCACAGATCTGCCAATCCGCAGCCCAGCAGACGATAGGGGCCCTGATCGCCGACCTGATCGAACAGCCCGCGGGCGGTGCGGTAGATGCGGTCGGCCATCTGTGTCGCATCCCGCAACGAGACCCGGCGGGTCAGCAGTTTGTGGTTGGCCTTCTTGAGCTTCAGCGTCACGACCCGCCCGGCCAGCCCCTTGGCCTTCGCACGGTCGGCCACCTTTTCGGCCATGCGCCAAAGGTGACCGTCCAGAATGTCGGGGTTGGCGGTGTCTTCGAAAAAAGTTGTTTCATTGCTGATCGACTTCATCGGCTCGTGGGCCGAAACCCGCCGCTTGTCCTGCCCTCTGGCCAGGTGCCACAGCCGATAGCCCATCGAGCCGAAGCGCGCCGTGAGGGCCTCTTGATCCCATCGCAGCAAGTCCGAGAATGTGCGTATGCCGGCCCGCTCCAGTGACTCCTGCGCAGCCGGTCCGATGCCCCAGATCAACCGCACCGGCTTGTCGTTCAGAAACTCGGCGGTTTCCGCCTTGCCGATCACGGAAAACCCGCGCGGCTTGTCCAGGTCGGACGCCACCTTGGCCAGAAACTTGTTGTGCGACAGCCCTATCGAGCCGGTCAGGCCCAGTTCGTCTTTCATGCGTTTGACCAGCCGTGCCAGCATCACCGCGGGCGGCGCGCCATGCAGCCGCCGGGTGCCTGACAGGTCCATGAATGCCTCGTCCAGTGACAGGGGTTCGATATCCGGTGTCAGTTCGTCCATCATCGCGCGGATCTGTCGTGAGACTTCGACATAGACGGACATGCGCGGTTTGATCACCACTGCATCGGGGCATAGTTTCAGCGCCTGAAACATTGGCATCGCCGAGCGCACGCCGCGAATACGCGCCACATAGCAGGCCGTTGACACCACGCCACGCCGTCCCCCGCCAATGATCACGGGCTTGTCCGCAAGTTCGGGGTTGTCGCGCTTTTCGACCGAGGCATAGAACGCGTCGCAATCCATATGGGCGATGGTCAGGTCGAACAGCTCTGGATGTCGCAGTACCCGCGGGCTGCCGCAGGAGGGGCAGCGCCGTTCGTCGTGAAGACTGGCAAGGCAATCGCGACAGAGAGCGGGCATCATTTCCTTTCCACGGGCACCGCGAATGAGCGGTCTGGCCGAGGTGCCAAAAGTACAACACCGCACGCTGCAGCGCAAAGCGATTGAACGAAAAGGTGGGGCCGACAAGAAGACCCCCCGCAGTTTCGCGGGGGGAGGTAACGGGCCTCAGGAAGACGCAGCCCGTTGGGGAGTGTCTCTTGATCAGAATCGCCCAAAAATGTCGATTTCGATAGGCTTACGAAGCAGGTCCCAAAACTCGTGTTTTTCATGTGTGTTTTGGGGCACAGAGGCAATTTGGCGCGGCCACGGCTAAAAGTGACGCAAGGTCAACCGCTTGCGCGCCAAATCGTGCTTCCGGAACGGGGATTTGCCGCGACTTGTCCTCGAAAGGTTACACCGAACGCAACTCGGCCAGAACGGCATCGGCTGCAGCTTTGGGGTCGGCGGCCTGATAAATCGGCCGCCCGACCACGATGTGATCGGCCCCGTCATTGATTGCGGCGGCGGGTGTCGCCACGCGTTTCTGATCGCCAAGGTCCGACCCGGACGGCCGCACGCCGGGGGTGACGATAAGCCGGCCGTTGGCCTGGGGCAGGGCGCGGATCAGGGTCGCCTCTTGCGGGCTGGCGATCACGCCGTCGGCGCCGGCCTCGAATGCGCGGGTCGCGCGTTCCAGAACCATGTCCTGCATGTCGCCGGACTTCATCAAACCTGCATCCAGATCGTCACGGTTCAGCGAGGTCAGGATGGTCACCGCGAGGATCTTCAGATCCTTGCCTGCTGCGCCTTCCTTGGCAGCACGCACCACATGTGGGTCTCCGTGCACGGTGAGGAAATCCAGATCGAACTGCGCCAGCCCCCGCACCGCGTTTTCCACCGTGTTGCCGATGTCGAACAGCTTCATGTCCAGAAAGATGCGCTTGCCGTGCTCCTGCTTCAACTCGTTTGCCAAGGCCAACCCGCCACCGGTCAGCATGCCCAGACCGATCTTGTAGAACGATACCGCGTCGCCCAGCGTCTCGGCCATTTTCAGCCCCTCCAGCGCGTTGGGCACGTCGAGGGCGACGATCAGGCGGTCATCTGCGGTTTGGGGCGGGGTTTCGGGCATTGTTTCGACCTTTCAGGCTTGACGGGATCGGCGCTTCTGTAGAGCGTGTGGCGCAATCAGACAAGAAAAGACGCAGGGAACTACAGGATGATACGGTTGGGTGTGGTGGCTTCGGCAGCTGTTTTGGCCGGGGCGGGCGCTGTCTGGGCCGGTGAAACGGATTGCGGCGAGGCCCGACTGGTCTGGGCGGAC
Organism: Ruegeria sp. BJ5; assembly: GCF_056537865.1. Lineage (NCBI taxonomy): Bacteria > Pseudomonadati > Pseudomonadota > Alphaproteobacteria > Rhodobacterales > Roseobacteraceae > Ruegeria > Ruegeria sp. BJ5. Next base: position 7,366 of record NZ_JBQFSH010000007.1, on the reverse strand, counting down.
GTCAAGGACAGCGGGTCGGCGGCAGCCATCCAAAGCTTTGCCGAGGTCTACGCGGAGTGCCCGATCTACTCGCAACTTGCACGCGAGCAACTGGCCGAATTCAATGAAGGCGCTCCTGAACTGGAGGAGGTCAGCGCCCCCAAAGAAGAGACGCGACGCCTGCTTGTCACCGACCTGCGAACCCGGCCGGAACCGGACCCCGACGATCCGCCATACGAGCCCGACTATTCGGACGGAGAATATGAGTGCCTGATGGCCGCTGCTGCTCCGGGCCAGTCGCCCTATTTCGACGGGGTGGAATGGGCGAATGTGGACGCCGAGAATGCGATGGCGATCTGTGCCGATCTACTGCTGAAAGACCAGAATGTCGACGCCGAGGTCGTCGCCGCGTTCGGCCGGGCGCTGATGAAAGGCGGCAAGCTGGAAATGGCGCTCGAGTTTTCGGAGCTGGCGGCAATGGAAGGCAGCGGGCTGGCGATGAACACGCTCGCTTCGATCTATAACGAGGGTGAGATCGTTCCCGAAAACGATGAAACGGCGTTCGGGTGGTACATGGCGGCCGCCGATGCCGGCCTGTCCATGGGGATGCACAACGTGGCATACGGCTATGAGCACGGGGATGGTGTCGCGCCCGACATCGACATGGCGCTCGAGTATTATGAGCGGGCTGCGTTCTTTGGGTATGGTCCCTCAATGGTCCGCCTGGGCGTCTTTCATCGCGACGGCACGCATGTCGCACAGGATATGGACCGCGCGGTCGACTATCTGGAGCGGGCCGCCGATCACGGGAACGTCGATGCCGCGGTGCATTTGGGCTTGATCTACGAAACCGGCCAGAACGGATATCCCAAGGATATCGAAAAGGCGGTGGAGTATTATTTCCAGGCCGCCGAAGAGGATGACGTCGTGGCGCTGCATAATCTGGGGTCGCTGACCTATCACGGGCGGGACGGCGTGCCCCACGACACGCAGGCGGCGTTTGTCCTCTGGGGCAGGGCGGCCGAGCTTGGCCATATGGCCTCGCAGCGCAAGTTTGGCCGGCTGCTGCACGAGGCGGGCGAGATCGAAGGCGCGTTGAAGTATTACCGTCTTGCGGCCGAGCAGGGCGACGACGTTGCAAAAAAGCTGATCCGGGAAATCGAAGGCGATTGACCCCCACGGCTGGGCGGGGAGACCCTCGTTTCCCCGCTGTGGTCTAACTGTGCTATGGTGCCGCCATTCAGAAACAAAAATTGCACCAAAGGGACAGAACATGAAGCACCTATTTCCGCTGGCCGCCGTGGCCGCGCTCGCCGCTTGTGACGACACCCCTCCACAGCCCGAGACGGGCGCTGCACCGCCGCCCACCAACGACGATTTGTACCTGGTCGGCGGCTATCGGTCGGAAGATGACTGGTGCCAGTTGACCGGCGAAACCGCCTTTACCGTCAATTTCCTTGACCACACGGCCGACCTTGTCTCGTGCCCCACCGGCAGCGCTGCCGCGCAGTCGCTTGTCGAGATGCAGAATGCTCAGCAGGTGGCCGAAACCGGCGGCTATACCGTCTATACGATTCCCCGCGGCTGAGCGTTTTTCACCCGCTACCCTCTTGAAGCAGCGGGGACATTTCCCAAATTGATCCATGAGGCCCGGACCACTGCGTGCTGCCAAGCAGGCGCAAATCTAACGGGCGCTTGGAAAAGGAGAATGCCATGGACTTGAACAAGTTCACCGAGCGTGCACGAGGTTTCGTGCAGGCGGCGCAAAGCATTGCGCTGCGCGAGGGACACCAGAGATTGGCTCCCGAACATATTCTGAAAGCACTGATGGATGATGACCAGGGGCTGGCCAGCAACCTGATCAAACGTGCGGGCGGCGCGCCCGAGCGCGTGGTCGAGGCGCTGGATGTTGCCCTGGCCAAGATCCCGAAGGTCAGCGGCGACGCGGGCCAGGTCTATCTGGACGGTCAGACCGCCAAGGTTCTGGACGAGGCCGAGAAGATCGCCAAAAAGGCTGGCGACAGCTTCGTACCGGTCGAGCGCGTGCTGATGGCGCTGTGCATCGTCAAATCCAAGGCCAAGGAGGCCCTGGAAGCCGGTGCCGTGTCCGCCCAGAAGCTGAACGAGGCGATCAATGACATCCGCAAGGGCCGTACGGCCGACAGCGCCAATGCCGAAGAGGGCTATGACGCGCTGAAGAAATATGCCCGCGACCTGACCGAGGCCGCCCGAGAGGGCAAGATTGACCCGATCATCGGCCGCGACGAGGAAATCCGCCGCGCCATGCAGGTGCTGTCGCGCCGGACCAAGAACAACCCGGTTCTGATCGGTGAGCCCGGTGTGGGTAAGACCGCCATCGCCGAAGGTCTGGCTCTGCGCATCGTGAACGGCGACGTGCCGGAATCGCTGAAGGACAAGAAGCTGCTGGCGCTGGACATGGGTGCCCTGATCGCCGGTGCGAAATACCGCGGTGAGTTCGAGGAACGCCTGAAAGCCGTTCTGAACGAAGTCACCGCGGCCGCCGGCGAGATCGTTCTGTTCATCGACGAGATGCACACGCTGGTCGGGGCCGGCAAATCCGACGGTGCGATGGATGCGGCCAACCTGATCAAGCCCGCGCTGGCGCGGGGCGAGCTGCACTGCATCGGCGCCACCACGCTGGACGAGTACCGCAAATACGTCGAGAAGGACGCGGCCCTTGCCCGCCGGTTCCAGCCCGTCTTCGTGCAGGAACCCACGGTCGAGGACACGATCAGCATCCTGCGCGGCATCAAGGAAAAATACGAGCTGCACCACGGTGTGCGCATCTCGGATTCGGCGCTGGTGTCGGCCGCGACCCTGTCGCACCGCTACATCACCGACCGTTTCCTGCCCGACAAGGCGATCGACCTCGTGGACGAGGCCGCCTCGCGTCTGCGCATGGAAGTGGACAGCAAGCCCGAAGAGCTGGACCAACTGGATCGCCAGATCCTGCAGCTCCAGATCGAGGAAGAAGCGCTGAAGCTTGAAGATGACGCGGCTTCGAAAGACCGGCTTGAGGCCTTGCAGAAGGAACTGGCCGAGCTCAAGGAGAAATCCGCTGAGATGACCGCCCAGTGGCAGGCCGAGCGTGACAAGCTGGCCAGCGCCCGCGAGCTGAAGGAACAGCTGGACAAGGCGCGCGCCGAGCTGGAGATCGCCAAGCGCGAGGGCAACCTGGCCAAGGCCGGTGAGCTGTCCTATGGCGTGATCCCCGAGCTGGAGCGCAAGCTGGCCGAGGCCGAAAGCCAGGAAAGCAACGCGGTCATGGCCAAGGAAACGGTGCGTCCCGAACAGATCGCGGCCGTGGTCGAGCGCTGGACGGGTATCCCGACCTCGAAGATGCTGGAAGGCGAGCGCGAAAAGCTGCTGCGCATGGAAGAAGCGCTGCATGCCCGCGTGGTCGGCCAGGACGAGGCCGTGCGCGCCGTGGCCAACGCCGTTCGCCGGGCCCGGGCCGGTCTGAACGACGAGAACCGCCCACTGGGCTCGTTCCTGTTCCTCGGCCCAACTGGTGTGGGTAAGACCGAGCTGACCAAGGCCGTCGCCGAATACCTGTTCGACGACGAACACGCGATGGTGCGGATCGACATGTCCGAGTTCATGGAGAAACACGCCGTCGCCCGCCTGATCGGTGCTCCGCCGGGCTATGTCGGCTATGAGGAAGGCGGCGTTCTGACCGAAGCCGTCCGTCGCCGGCCGTACCAGGTGGTTCTGTTCGACGAGGTCGAAAAGGCGCATCCGGACGTGTTCAACGTGCTGTTGCAGGTGCTGGATGACGGTGTCCTGACCGATGGCCAGGGCCGCACGGTCGACTTCAAGCAGACGCTGATCGTGCTCACCTCGAACCTTGGGTCGCAGGCGCTGAGCCAGTTGCCCGAAGGGGCCGACACGGCGCAGGCCAAGCGCGACGTGATGGACGCGGTCCGGGCACATTTCCGGCCCGAGTTCCTGAACCGCCTGGATGAGACCATCATCTTCGACCGGCTTCAGCGGTCGGACATGGATGCAATCGTCGACATCCAGCTGTCCCGCCTGCGGAAGAGGCTTGTCGGGCGCAAGATCGATCTTGTGCTGGACGATGCTGCCAAGGAGTGGCTGGCCAACGAAGGCTACGATCCGGTCTTCGGGGCCCGTCCGCTCAAGCGCGTGATCCAGCGTGCCCTGCAGAACCCGCTGGCCGAGGCTTTGCTGGCCGGCGACATCCGAGATGGCGACACCGTGCCGGTAACTGCCGGACCCGATGGTCTGATCATCGGCGACCGGTTGGGTACCAGCGACCGCCCACGCCCGGACGAAGCCGTGGTCCACTAAGCTGCGGCTTGGCTGAAACAGGAAAGGCCCGCCAGAGATGGCGGGCCTTTTTCATGTGCACCATCAGTCGTGGTTCTGACGGCTTTTGCGCAATGCGCGCAAGTCGTCTGCACTCAGGCGCGGACCGGACTCGGGCGATGGCGGCGGTGCCAGCGGAGCCATGCGCTGGGCCGGATCCACCATATGGCGGCTGGGGCGCCCGTCCTGCAGTTTCAGATAGGCCAATACCGCGCCCGCGGATTGCAGGCTCAGCCCCCAAAGCCCGACCAGGATAAAGCTGAGAAACAAGGCCACAGCAGGCCAGATCGGGTTTTCGATGGCCCCACCGCGGAACAGGCCTTCGATTTCGGTGACGGACGTTGCCAACGTCGGTAGCCCCGCCAGGAATGCCACGGCCAGAAAGGCGAGGACGTAAAGCACCATCATTGATACATAGCTGATGGCCACCAAAGCAAACAGCGGCCAAAAGGAGGCACCCAGATTGCGGAATGGCGTATAGGGTCGGTCGTCAGGGTCGCTGCCCAAGGCTGCCGCAGCCAGGGGAACCAGCAGACTGGCCCGCGCAGCCGAGGCTACCGTGAATACCGCAACCGTGACGACGAGGCCCGCCACCGAAACCGACGCGCCGGCAGAGGTCAGCCAGTCCAGGGCCGGTGTTTCGGGGGTCTTGGTCAGATCAACCAGATTCGGCGCGACCTGAACGAAGGCCAACCCGACCACTGGCGCAAGGATCAGGCCGATCGCAAGAGACTCCGCCACGCCATAGGTAATGGCGGGAACGATCAGCTTGCGATAGCCCACACCGGGTCGGATCAGTTTCGACTGGAACCCGAACCGGGCGCCGACCATGATCGGGATCACGCCGGATGAGGCGCTGATCAGGAAGGTTGCGATGAACAGTGTTCCGGGCAGGATCAACCCGATGACGAACCCGATCACGCCACCCAACGCACCGTACAGAAAAAGGCCGATGAGCAGGATCGGGAACGTCACCGCAAAGCGCCACAGGATCGAAAGGGACAAAGGAATGGTTTTGGTCAGTAACACGGGGCGGCCTTCACACAGTCTCTGGTTGTTTCGGCGATACCTTATCGGGTGTGCAGCTTCCATCCCGTTGATGCCGTTCCAAACAGGTGTTCGTTTGTGCGCGACGGGAATGCAACGCAGGCTTCGTTACAGTCCCGTCTCTCAATCGTGACGCAAGTTGCGTTGGTCCGGTGCTAAAACGGGGCTAATTCAAGGCTGAATTTTGTAAATGAACGGAGAACGGAATGGCGCACCGCTGGATCAACACCCTGACACATGCCGATACGACCCCGCGGGCGGCGTTCCTGAACCGCCGACAGATCATGGCAGGACTCGCCGGATCGGGACTGGCGATGATCGCGGGCCGTGCAGGTGCGGAAGATGCGCTGGAGCAGAACACGTGGGAAGAGATCACGTCCTACAACAACTACTATGAGTTCGGGACCCGCAAGGACGACCCTGCGAAATACGCCCATACCCTCAAGACCGAACCATGGAGCGTCACGATCGACGGGTTGGTTGACCGCCCCGGAGAGTACGATTTCCAGGACATCCTGTCCGAAATGACGATCGAAGAACGCATTTACCGATTCCGCTGTGTCGAGGCCTGGTCGATGGTCGTGCCTTGGAACGGGTTCGAACTGGCCGATCTGCTGAACATGGCCGGTGTGCAGGCGGGGGCGAAATACGTGGCCTTCGAAACCGCGCTGCGCCCCGACGAGATGCCGGGCGTTGCCTACCCGGTTCTGGACTGGCCCTATCGCGAGGGCCTGCGGCTGGACGAGGCCTTGCACCCGCTGACGATCATGGCGACGGGTATCTATGGCCGCCCGATCCCCAATCAGAACGGCGCGCCGCTGCGGCTGGTGGTGCCGTGGAAATATGGCTTCAAGTCGATCAAATCGATTGTACGCATCACCCTGACCGAAGAAGAGCCGCCAACCAGCTGGAACATGGCCAACCCGCGTGAATACGGGTTCTACAGCAACGTGAACCCGACCGTGGATCATCCGCGGTGGTCTCAGGCCTCGGAACGCCGCATCGGCGGCGGGTTGTTTGCCAAGCGACAACCAACACTGATGTTCAACGGTTACGAAGAAGAGGTCGCAGGGCTTTATAACGGTATGGATCTCAGGGAATACTACTGATGCCATGCACAAGCTGAACCAAATACTGCGCCGCGTTCCTGTCTGGGCGGTCTACATCGCCGGATTGGTTCCGGTGCCCTGGTTGTTCTACCAAGGCATGACCGGAGGCCTCGGGGTCGAACCGATCGAGGCTTTGGAACATGAATATGGAGAACTGGCGCTTCAGTTGTTGATCCTGGGCTTGGCGGTCACGCCGCTGAGGCGGCTTACCGGCTTGAACCTTATGAAGTTCAGGCGGGCCTTCGGCATTTTAACCCTGTCCTATGTGGCGTGCCACCTTTTGGTTTGGCTGGTTCTGGACGTGCAAGACCCAAGTCAAATCTGGGCAGACATCATAAAGCGACCCTACATCACAGTTGGCATGGCGGCATTCGTTCTGATGCTGCCGCTTGGGATCACGTCGAACAATGCCTCGGTCCGGTGGCTGGGGGCGGCTTGGCGGCGCCTGCACAAGCTGGTCTACCCGGCAGCCATTCTTGCAGGGCTGCACTACGTCATGCTGGCGAAGGGCTTTCAGATCGAACCCCTGATCTACCTGTTTGTGATTCTTGCCCTGTTGCTGCTGCGCCTGCCCAAACCGGCATTCAACTCGGCGTCCCGGCGCGCCGATTCCGCGTGACTCGGGTGCTGGCCTGTGGGTAACCATGTGGGCAAGTCAGGCAGTGAGTGGTTTCTCACTGCGAGGCCCCAGAGAAAACTGAGTTCTGGGGAGATGCGGCGGCTTCAATATGCTGAAAGTAAACAAATATTTTTGTTTTCGCGATTTTTTCCCAATTCCTGTCATTTTCTGCTTGCGGTGATTTGTAGTTATCCTTAGAACGCCCTTCACCGGCGCTGCTGAGGCGGTGTTGGTTGGTCGGATGGACGGCCTGACGGACTGG
>NZ_JBQFSH010000006.1:0-145270 GCF_056537865.1 Ruegeria sp. BJ5 | reverse complement strand
ATAGGCAACAGACCAAACCAAAGTGTCGCGGGATGGAGCAGCCCGGTAGCTCGTCAGGCTCATAACCTGAAGGTCGCAGGTTCAAATCCTGCTCCCGCAACCACGTTTTCCGAACAAGCCGCCTCAGGGCGGCTTTCGTCGTTCTGGGCCAGACCAATCATTGCCGTCAAAGCGCCTTCAAAGTCAATTTGTACGCCGTCACCCTCATGCTGCACCGTGACACGTTCGATCAGGCCCCGGATGATCTCCAACGCCCCGGTGCGGATCGACGGGTCCGATAGTGCCTGCGCAAGATCTCCGACCTTGGAGCGATAAAGTTCGGACAGGTTCGGGTGCAATCGCACCGGGGACGGTGCGGGGTCGGAGAGCTTCGCCTCAAGATCGGCAATCTGCGTTTCGAGCTCTTCCAGCCTGGCCTGAAGACCTGGGGTGCGAATGCCTTCCGCAATCGCGTCATAAAACCCATTCAGTTTGCGCACGGCTTTGTCCCGTTCGGATTGCAGGCGGGTCCGGGTTGCCTCAATTGCGCCGGCTTCCGCGTTGACGGCTGTGCTGAAGGATCTGACAAATGCAGCCACGGCATCGGGCTGCATCAGTCGCTGACGAAGCAAATCCAGAACGGCGTCTTCCAGGACATTGCGGCGAATGGATTGCTTATGGGAACAAGTGCCGAGTTTGCGGGCGGCAGAGCAGGCGAGGTAGTCGCGCCCCACAGTGGCGAGTGGCCCTCCGCAGGTCCCGCAGAATGCAAGACCTGTCAGAAGGTGCTTCTTGCGGCGCTTCTCCCAAAACTTGGTTTCCTTGATGGCTTTGACGCGGGGATCAGCCTCGACCTCGCCTTGCCGCTGCTTGACCGCCTCCCAAAGTTCATCTCCGACGATCCGCAGATCAGGGACCTGCGCGATGATCCATTTAGACGGATCGTTGAGACGGGAAACACGTCTGCCGGTCTCTGGGTCCTTGATGTAGCGCAGCCGGTTCCAAACCAGACGGCCGATATAAAGTTCATTATTGAGAAGACCCGTTCCACGTGTGCGGTGCCCCCTGATGGCCGTGTCACGCCAAAGTTTGCCACGGGGACCGGGAATGCCTTCGGTATTGAGGTGGCGTGCGATGGCTTTCGGGGAATGCCCGTCGGTGAACTCTTGGAACACCCGCCGGACAATCTCGGCTTCCGCTGCGTTGATCACTCGTTCGCCCGTGACGGGTTGACCGTCCTGCCCGAGACGCCGGACGACGTCGTACCCATAACTGTTGCCGCCACCGGAGCGTCCAAGCTCCACCCGCCCGCGCAATCCCCGCCGGGTTTTATCTGCCAGATCTTTGAGGAACAGTTGGTTCATGGTCCCCTTGAGGCCCACATGCAACTCGCTGATCTCGCCTTCGGTCAGAGTCACGATGCCGACTCCTGCAAAGCTCAGGCGTTTGAAGATCGCAGCGATGTCTGCCTGGTCCCGACTCAAGCGATCCAGCGCCTCCGCCAAGATCAGATCAACTCGTCCTTCCTGGGTTGCATTGAAGAGCGCTTGCAGCCCGGGGCGCAACATGGACGCGCCAGAGACCGCCCGATCCGAATAGGCGTCTACAACGGTCCAGCCCTCGCGTTCTGCCCGTTCACGACACAGTCGCAACTGGTCTTCGATCGAAGCGTCCCGCTGCATCTGGCTGGAGAAACGGGCATAGATTGCGACTCGGGTCATCGACGTACCTTTTTCTTCTGGTTGATCAGCGCCGCGTAATCCCGGCCTGCTTCAATGGTTTGGGCGTGGATATAGTGATGCTCTGCCGTTCCGAAGCTCGTATGGGCCAATATTGGCCGGATCAGCTTTGCGTGTTCCGGAGAAGAGCGCGCCAACGTCGTTGCGGCGGCATCCCGGAAGAAATGCGGCGGGATACGGCGACCCGTCAGCTTCAGGGTCTGCTCCGCGATCCGGGGGCTCAGCGCGGCTTTCTTCAAAGGAGTGCCAGACCGGCCAACCCACAGGACATTGTGATGTTGCAGGCCACGCTCCATTAAGAAAAGACGGGCTTCGTTGACATAACGGTGCAAGAGCGGCTCAACGCACTGGGGAACATCAGCCTCCCATGGCTGACCAGACTTGGTCAGATCCCCCGGGAGCGCGACGGTTATGGTGTCTGCTGTGACATGCAAGGATATGCCAATTTGAAGGCCTGCGAAGGCGCGTCGACGCATCGGCATCAAAGCCAACATGGCAATCATGGTGCCATCCCGCAGATACATCATTCTGCGAAGCGGTGTTGGTGCTGCTTCTGCATGATCCGTCGCCAGAGACATTCCCGCCTTGAATAGTACCTCGCTGGATAATACACGCCCAATTTTGCGATCCCGATCACCCCGACCCGCGGCGCGCTTCAATCCCGTTTTTAGCTTTCGTTGCCCAGACCAGTCCTGCGTCGGATCCGCTGCGGATAGGATACGCAACACGCCATCAATGAACATCAACCGGGTCATCGGCCGGGTGTGTGAGAGGTCCTGAAGCCATGCGGACAAACGAGGCAGGGTGGCGCGTCGCGCTGGATGCAGTCTGATCGCCTCCGTATCGCTGTTAATCAGCCATTGCAGCCAACGGGCATAGCGCAACTCCAAAGTCTTCAACGAGGTTGCGCGCAGATGAGCGAGGGCGCCGCAATCGTCAAGCGGGCCACCTTCTGTCTGAAGGTTGAGCCACATATCCCGGTCTTGCACGGGCCAATCAGACAGAGGCAGAACAAGGCTCATCAGCGACGCCCTTTCTTCGCGTCGATCAGGTCGGCAAAAGCACGTGTTGCCGAACGTGCCTCAAGACCGGAGTACATGTTGATGGTGTGGCTGACCTCGGAATGCCCAAGCAACCGGCGTGCAACCTCGTAGCCCCCAGGGTTGGCGTCGAGCCAGTTCATCACCGCAAAATGGCGAAACAGGTGGGCGTTCATCTCCAATCCCGTTTCCTTGCGGATCCGTTTGGAGATGCGTGCCGAAAGGGCGTTCGGGTCGATTGGGCCACAACTCTTTCGGCGTGGAAACAACCACGGCGTTCCCGCGAGGCAGAGTTCCGGACAGCGAGATTTGAGGTGCAAGTCGATCATGCGCACGACATCGCGTGGGATCTCGAACTCGACAGGACGCTCATTTTTTGTCTCGTCGTCTTCCAGAACCAGGTAGACATGCTCATCACCCGGGCGGCGCAAGTGCCGTTCGAGGTGGATGCCAGCCAGGTTCTTTACGCGAACCGGGCAGACCAGCAGAATGGCGATGGCGAGCGCGTCTTCGCGGGCCAGAGCCCAGCCATACGGCTTGGACGTGCCGCGTGGTCGCGCGAAGATTCGTTCAGGCAAGAGCAACAGCCGCTGCTGGTGCCGGTCGTCCTGCAACACGCGCAGCCTGCTTCGGTTCTTTGGGGTCATGCCATTCTGAGGTTTGATCGCCAGACGCGCGGCAAGCCCGGCCAGTGCGTCCCGCGTGTCATCGGGGGCATGAAGTATCCGGGCCAGGTTGCGGAGCAGCGCGGCAATCTCGCTGATCATCTTTGTGGTCTGGTTGTTGGTACGTGTCAGCATCTGGCGCAAACCAAGTTCAGCCATCACCGGATCGATCAGGACATCCAAACCGCCGATCTCCGTGATTGGGACACCGGAGTGAACCAGTTCGGAGGCGAACCGAACAAGCTGTCTTTGGTATTGAGACAGGGTTGCAGGACGGAGCCTTTTGTTCTGGCCGTCATCTGCCAGCGGGTCCGGAGTTGCAAGACGATGCATCAGTTTTGCAAGTTCGCTTTGGAAAGGCGTCGGACCGCCAGGTTCCAGCCGTTAACCGCAGCCCGATATGCAACATCAGGAGATTTGCTGAACTCGTTATGTTCAAGCGCTTCTCGATAGGCCGTGGCATGATTTGAACATACGTTGGAGGGCTCAATGCCCTGCCGGTTCAAAAAATGCACGAAGCGGCAGAGAGCGGGTTGCAAAGTCTTGTCGCCGGATGCCAGCACATCGGTCCAGAGCGCTTGCCAGCCGGCAGACAGATCATCGATCCGGTTGAAGCGCCGTTCAACAAGCCCGAACTGCGCAAGGGCGGCACGCGCATCACTGACCGCGTTTTGCCAACTCTTCGGTGCAAGACCGAGTGCTGCCGGTGTGACTTTGGACAGACGGGGCTGCAACCAGCGGCTATCGCAGGGCACATCCTCTGGCGGCAGCCCAAGGACTTTGGCCACGCGGCGCAGACCGGAGATCATGTCGCGGCGGCGTCCGTCCGACAGAGACCTCTCGGAGCGCAGTTGGTCGATGACTTCGGCAAACATCGGAGTGTCGACTTTGACGAAGGCAAGTGTCAATGGAACGGGGCTCTGGCTAGTCATCGGGATTGCGTTCCTTTGGACAGATCAGGTCTCGGGTGGACGGGTGTGGACAGGTGGTCCGATTCGGGAAAAGCGTAGCACAGAAAGTCCGCAACTTACGGTGATGGCCTCTTCCCGAATAGTTATTAACACATTGACATTAATGGACATTAATGGACGCGTTGGTCTAGCGGAAATGGGCCTGCCGGTAGGCAGCATGCGCTGCCGGATCGATGCGGATGAGGCGACCGCCAGGGCCGACCCGGATGACGTCGAGCAGGCCTGCTGCAATGGCACGGCGCACCGTCTTCTCGGAGCAATTGTCCAGTTCAGCGATGTCCTTCACCGTCAGCAGCTGGCGGGTTTGTTTTTTCATTGCATTGATCCGTGGCATCCTGATGCGCCTCCTTTTGGTCAGAGGCGTCCCGGCCCAGTTCCCGTACTGCCTGGGCAGCCAGCAATCGGACCAATTGGTCAATCGCTGTCTCAACCTGCGTGCGCGCGTGGTCGTCAGAAGGGGGTATGGCAGGAACGCGTGTCATGCCATGACCATGACAACGCAGGCTTGCTCATTCTAAGTGTATTGATTGCCCGATTCCGGCGGGGCCCAACGCTCCTTCTCTTCGCGCCCAAGCTTGTCGCGAAAATCGTCAATATCCACTCGGATCGTCTCACCGCTCAGGTTTTGCCCCGGCACGGTGATCATCTTAACGACAGCCTGTATAAAGTTGACGAGTGGACCTTGCCGTTGTCCTCCGGGGCGACCGTCTGAATATGTCGAATAGGTTAGGGGGCGACCGGCATCTTTCCAGATATAGCAGCAGCTCTCGACGATGTACCGACGGCGTTTGTCGCGCGAGAACCGCTTGTCTCGTGGCGACATCTCTGCAACCGCGCCGGGCGTCGCACAGATTCGCCGAAGGTCATCTATGACGTCCTGAGTGAATGTCGTTGCGGTCTCAAGCTTGTCGAGGACTTGGTCAAGAAGCTCTCCATCTTCTGGCGTCGCCGCGAAATAAGTCGAAAGCGAACCCAATGCGTTCCGGAGTTCTTGGGGACCAATGGAACTCTGTTTGGCTTTCCGCAAAAGTTGCCTGAGGTGCTTTTGACCTCGTTCAATCGCTTGCGAGCGTCGGACCTCAGTCAGATTGATTGCGATGTCGTCGTCGCTATTGAGGCAGTTCCCAAGAAGCGCAGAGAGTTCGCGTACGAGCTTAGTTGGCAGGTCAAACTGCTCAGCCAAGCTCCCGATCATGTCGTCGGAAAGAGCGCCGCGTTCTCCGTAACAGCCAAGCTTCCATGACATCGAGCTTTTGATCCCATCCATGTGCGGATAGACGGAATAGTCACCTTCAGTATCTGCAACGTCTCGATTGCCCGTCAGGCCGCTGTCGGCGTTAGCGCTCATGTTTTTCTCCGTTTGCACATTCTAGGGTCTGGTCGCACATCCAAAAGCTTACGTGCATCAAGGCAGTAACGTTTGCTCCGAAAGCGCTGGTTGAGACGAGGCGACCCCCTCAAAGGTTGCACACAAACAAAAGAACAGGAAGAGAACAATTTGGGTAGCCGCTGTGTCGAGCCGCTGACCGGAACCGCCTGCGCTATTGGTGGGCTACGGCGCTTCGGGTCAGCTAAGGTTTGTACAACTTGCGGCCGCGCGAAACACAAAGATCCCCCAAAAAAAGCAGATCAATACACTTAGTCAGCAAGAGCGCAAAATCGGACGTTACGGGCTGGGATGGGCCTCCCCGTCTCCGTTGCGCCCGGTTTATTCTTGCTGCTTTCCCTGGTGAACGATCAAAAAAAAGCGGTGACCACGGTACGTTCACGACCGGCCTCCAATTGTGAACTACGGTTCGGGGACTACCCCATCCCGCACCGACGCGGCTCCTTCTGGCCCGGTGCAGAAACGCGACTACGGAACCCACCGGACGACGGTCGTCTTCAGACACTCGTCGGACCGGGGACTGCCGAGACCGAGCGCGGTCAGAGCGGGGCAGGTGAGAAGCCTGCGGGGAAGCGGCTGGCCTCCGATAAAAGGCATCGCGCGGATACGAACCTGAAAGCGAAGGGCCTTCTCCCGCAAGACCGGGGGGAAGGAGCGGGGGCCGGATATTGCCTGAAAAAAGGCAAGGTGAAGAGGCGCTTTCAGTGAGTTCCGCAGAATACCGTACACAGCGGGTTCTCTAGCACACAACCCCAAGCCAATGGCTGTTTTGAGTAACCAGCCAACCATTCAGGCAACCTGCAGAGAACAACCGCTAAGAGCCCATATTTCCCCGATGCTGCATGCGGCACCAGCGTCGGCCATGCCGACCGTGCGGACTTTCGCCGCGAGCGCAAAGTCCCTGAGGGCATGTACGCAGAAGCGGTTCAGGTGGGCGGTTTCCGGAGCTTGGTCGCGGATACTGCCTAAGGCGGCATTGTGAATTCTCAAATTCATACTTCAGTGTTAGCATTTTCGAATGTCGGACACTTGCAACACTACCAGACTGGAACGTCCGATCTCTGGAAACGTGAGCGCGCTCGAAAAATCGTCGACAAGGAGAACCATGATGCGCCTGGCATTCGCACTTTGCATTGCCCTTGCAGTCCCGCTGATGCCCGCCAATGCCAGGGCGCAATCGGCGAGCTTTCAGGAGCGTATAGCCGGTGCCGAGGTTCGATCTGGAGTCTTCGACCTCTACCAAAAAGACGGCGATCTGTTGCTTGCGATACCGCGCGACATGTTCGAACGCAGCCTGATCTGGTACGCCGAAGTTTCCAAATATCCCACCGACGCAGTGGCATTCGGCGGAAACGCCTTGGGGGCCCGCCTGATCCAGTTGGAACGGCGGCCCGATCGGGTCATGGTGCGGTCCCTTTCAGGGACCTCGTTCGAAAAGGTTTCGGGCGATCCCTATTACACTGGCGGACGTGACAAGCTTCGCCCCGTGAACCTCGCTGTGGAACGCGCCAACCTTGGTCCCATCATCGTCGATTTCCCGATCCTCGCGGAAAGCGACACTGGCGCCGTACTTGTGGATTTGCAGGAGGTGTTCGGGGGCGATATCGTCGGTTACTCGGTCGCCGCCCAATTGGCATCTACCGGCCTCGCTCCCGGGCCGAACGATCCCGACCGATCCTACGTTGCTGAAGCATCAGTTTATCCCGACAACCTCTTTGTCCGCTCGCAACTTACCTTCGAAGCGACCGATCAGGCCGGGCTGGCACAGCCGATTTCGGTGGAAACGGCGCATTCGATTGCCGTATTGCCGGAAACCCCGATGGAGCGTCGCCCCTATGACGACCGGGTTGGATTTTTCTTCACCGAATATCTGGTTTTTGAAAGCGAGTTCGGCGATGTGCAATCACGCGACCGTGCTGCCCTTCGCTACCGCCTGAAACACGCCGACCCGGATGCACCACGCCCATCGGACCCGGTTAAACCGATCGTTTTCTATCTATCCCGTGAAATCCCTGATCGTTGGCGTCCCTATATTCGCCAGGCAGTGGAGGACTGGCAGACCGCCTTCGAGGCTGCGGGCTTCACCAATGCAATCATAGCCCGTGACGCGCCAAGCCGGGATCAAGTCCCGGACTGGTCCCCGGAAGATGTTCGCCACAGTGTGATCCGCTGGGTTGCACAGCCGGTTCAGAACGCGATGGGGCCTAACATTCACGATCCCCGCTCTGGCGAAATTCTCTCCGCCCATATTCTGGTTTGGCCGGACGTAGTGAACCTTTTCAGCCGCTACTACTATTTGCTGATGCACCGGACCGATCCCGCCGCGGCCAAACTGCCGCTGCCGGAGGAATTGCAGGGGCGCATCCTGCGGTACGTCGTGTCACATGAGGTGGGCCATACGCTCGGGTTGCGGCACAACCACCGCGCATCGACGGCCTGGTCGACGGCGCAGCTCAGGGACCCGTTATTTACTGCGGAGAACGGCAGCACGTCATCCATTATGGCCTATGGGCGGTTCAATTACGTGGCGGAGCCGGATGATGGCGTCACGCAACTCATTCCTATCATTGGCTCCTACGATAGGCACGCCATCCGATGGGGGTATTCTTCCGATGTCGACGCAGAGGAGCTTGATTCCATCGCGGCGGAAGCCGAGGAGCGCCCCGAACTCATTTGGGGAGCAGGCGAACGTGGCGAGGAGTATCTTGCTCAGTTCGATCACCGTGTTCAGACTGAGAACATTGGGGCAGACAGGATCCTGGCGACGCGCGCGGGGATCGCCGCGCTGCACGCGAGCCTTGCGGCGTTGCCCCTGGCAGTAGAGCACACGCGCGATCCACAAGCCATGCTGGAGGAGACCTACGGAGACGCGCTCAATCGCTATGTCGGTATCGCTGGAAGCGTCGGCAAGCTGATCGGCGGTGTTACACAGACCTCCGGCGACGACCGACCGTTCGCCTATGTAGACCCTGAAGAGCAGAGGCGGGCCGTAGAGTTTCTTACCGGTGAAGCTATCCATGGCCTCAATGCTTTCGCTGACCCGGACTTGCTCGGACGTTTTCGGCCGATCGGAGGGTTGACTTCGGTCGAAAACGCAGCGGCGCAGATCATGAACGAAGTTCTGAACCGGAAGAGCGTCAGGATGGTTTACATGCAACGTCGGCTCCTGGGCGACACAGCCATGTCGCTGCAGGAATACGTCTCGCTGGTCACCGAAACACTATTGAGCGATCTGCCGTCAAAGGAACTGGTTTCGCCAGCGCAGAACGGTGCAATTATAGCCTATATCGACATCCTGACCGACCTAACCACCGAGGATGGCAATGCCGAGGATCTTGTCGCACTCGTTGATGCCGAGTACCCCTTGGAGGTTGCCATGGTCACAGCTGGCGGACTGAAAGGAACCTCCATCGGGGAGATAGCGAGCGCGGAACTCGAACGTGTGAACGCTATGCTGGGTAAGGGTCTTTCCAAACAAGGCGAAGAGGAGCAGTAGCGGTGCTGGCTCGTCGGTCCAGCGCAAGGATTGAAGGCCCAGAAAGAACCCATTCTGTTTGACGAAGTCTGATGGCGCACTAGGCTGATCACTACTGAAATTTGAAAGGACATTTTCAATGCTAAAAACTATCGGCGCCTGCCTTACATTGATGGTTGCAGCCAATGCTGCCCAAGCCTTTGACAGGCAGATAACCAACGCCCTCAAGACCTGTCACGACTACCTGTGGCAAGTTCCCGAGTTCGCGGATCTGCCCAATGCTGCGATTTCAGTGTTTCCCGCTTCGGAAAACGGCGACACCATCGTCGTGAATTGGAATGTCAACTGGGACCAGCCGACAATTCAAGCCGCGGGCAACTGCACGGTCATCGGCGGCAATGTCGAAGGGTTCGAGGATTACACCAAGTGACATCGCAAAATAGACGAGCTCTGGCACCGGCAATTGTCATCTGCCTGAGTGTGCTAGCCGCCTGCGACGCCAGCGAAGACGAGGTGCGGACGGCCGCGACCATCGGGGCCTCGGCTGCGCTTGCAGCGGAGGTCGCTGAGGAAACCAACAAAGCGACCGATTACGATGCGATCGCACAGGAAGCTGTCGCCGATGTGGATACATCCGATTTCGATGTGCTTACGAAATAATCGCGTTGTACAGAGGCCGGATGAGCTATGAAATGGCTGGTATGGACTGGGACCTTGTGCTGTCTGGCGCTTGCGGTCGTCGTCTTGGCCGTTCCACAGGTTCGGTTTCTGTTCTTCGGGCTTCCGGAGCAACGGCTGGAAGGTAGCGCAGTTTCCAAAGCCGAAACAGGATCGGCGCCTGTTGCCGAGGCGACCCGAGTTCAAGTGGAACAGGCGTTGCGAGATGCGGGCCTGAGCGAAAAGCCACTTCTGGGCGACATTTCTATCTCCGGTCATCTCGCCCGCCTCGATGACGGTGTAGTCTCATCCCAGCAACTGATGGAATATGCCGCGGGGCTCAGGGTGCTCGCTCTTCGAACCGGTGATTTCGGCCGCCAGATTCCATCGACCTTCTGGGACGTGGATACCGACCAGTTGCGCGCAGATGGTTGGGATGCTTATCGCGTTGTCGACGCGCTTGCGTCAGTAGAGGGCGAACCATACCTTGAAGCGCTCGGCGGCGCCTACACCCGGTTTCACGCCTTCAAGCTGGCCGAGATGTCAGGGGGCGGCACTGATGACACGGCGCTCGACACGGCGCTTGACCTGTTCCAGGCAGCAATCAAACTGATTGAGATAGTTCCGCCGGAGCACATGCTGGAGACTTCGGAATACATTCGCGGAAGGGAGCAGGCGGCGCTCTACCTCTGGCAGCAATTGATTGTGGGGTCCTCGCGCCGCAACCCACTCACACATATCAAGCTGTTCAACCACGGATTCACCACGCGGTTCCATGTTGGAACGATCTGGCAATATGAAACCGGGACCGCATTGGACAACTCATCGATCTGGGGCGTTTCCGGCTTTGCACCTGAATTCGTTGGCCCGCCGGAGAACAACAACCAAGTCGAACACATGTCGATCAGCATGACGGTTCAGGGCATCCTGCGAGAGCCGCTTCTGGTCCTTGAGGCCTTCGAGGAGTTCGAGACCCTTTCCGGATCGGCCACCGCAGCCGAGGCAGCTGCCGACGACGCGTTGAATGCTGCGATCCAGCAGGCGTTCATTCCCGGTTTCGAGGACGATCTTCCGTCGGCAGTTGCTGCGCTGCGTGAGCAACTACATGAGCGCTAATTGATTCAATCGCCAGTAATATCTGCAGCTTGCAAAAACGGTTTATGAAACCCACCTGTAACCAGCACATTTTGCCGAACAAGGTGCCCTTAGCGGTCGTCCGCTTTGAGTTTTGACTAACGGCCGCACTGCGTCGTTCGCTACACGCGGAGTTATGTTGCACTTGCGAAGCCGCCACAATACGAGAAGGCTGGCAAAGCTCAGTTGGCCGACGTCTAGTTGAGTCTGGTGAGCGGCGGGTTTGTCCGCATCTTAGCTGTTCGGGACTGACTAGGTGAAAGGCAGGTGCTCCGGTAATCTGCCATTCACGCTTGGCGCGGCGAAGGTTTCAGGAGAGCCCACTTTGACCGATGCTGCGCGATCCCCCAATTACAGCAATGCGCAGGATAGGGACCATTGCATAGTTTGAGGACGGCCCAGAGCGGACTTTTAAGTAGCGCGCCGAGAATGGCGGCTTCGAAAGCCACAGCGAACAAGCAAGCTGCCCAACCCGGACGATGTGCGCCGCTACTCGGTGTGTCACACCGCACGGATCTCGAGTTACTCGCGACCGACGTCGCGCCTACCTTGGTGGCGAGTGTGTGAAAGGCACTGCGGGTATTGAACGAAACGGGCGTTGCGTTGTTCGAACGTTGGCTTTGGCAACTGGCAAGAAGGTCAGACGGGCCTTAACGTGGCGCAACACGTCAGACACCGAGACTACGGACCAGAAATGAAATCCGAGATTCCAAAACACAGCGCAATCTGGGGACAGATCATTGTCGGTGAGTTGAAGAAAACAGGCCTTTCCGAGCGGGATATCCGAAAGGAGTTCGGGATAACCAGATCTCAACTCGAAGACCCGGATGCTCGCTGGTCCTTCGACAAGACTGCCTGGTTGTTTGAAAAGGCGAGCGCTTTGACCAGGGACGACCTTGTCGGATACCGCCTGGCACAGTCGCCGGACCTGGTCAGGAAGGCCGGGTTGCTCGCCTATGTCGGCGTTTCGGCACCTACCGTTGGCGGTTACCTTCGAAACATCACCCGTTTTCAGCGCGTGATCGGTGACGCGAGCAAGACGGCCATGGAAGAAGGCCCGGAAACCACCCGGCTGACCTGGCACTACGATGTGCCAGCAAGCATTCCGACCGGGCAATATGCCGAGTTTGGAGCCGTTGGCACGGTCTTCGCCCTGCGGGACTACTCCAATCGGCAAATCCGTCCGACGCATGTTCGGTTCGCGCATCAGCGGCTGACTGGCACCGAGGCCCTCGACAGGTTCTTTGGCTGCAATGTCCTGTTTGGTGCCGCGGAGAACAGCATTGCCTTCAAGGCGGCTGATATGGATGTGCCGCTGTTGACGGCCGACGACAACTTGCAGCGGACGCTTTCGGTCATTTGCGAGAACACGCTGGCTCGGATGCCGCAGACACCCAACAGTGTGGCCCGGGTTGTTGAGAGGCAGATCACGGCGCGTCTTGCAGCCGGCACGGCCCAGCAGGACGCAATTGCGGCGGAACTTGGGATGAGCGCCCGAACGCTGGCCCGCCGACTGACCGACGAGGGCACGAGCTTCGCAGCGGTCGTCGCCAATCTGCGAAAGGCTCTGGCCCGGGACTATCTGCTCAACAGCACGCTTCCGCTCACCGAGATCGCCTATCTTCTCGGATATAGCGACGCCAGTACCTTCAGCACGGCATTCCGAAGATGGTACGGACAGCCCCCCAGCGACTTCAGGGAGCAGCCAGCAACAGAAGCGCCCCTGGCATAGGGCGAACGATCTGAGTAGAGGCCGGACTGCTCGGATCATAGGCCCGCACTTTCACGTTTCTCCGTCTTCCTGAACCACCCTGACGCAACAAACCCGGCAGGCATGAGGCCTAACGGGTTTGAAGCAGATGCCGGATCTCTCCAGCGTCGGTTGGAAGGGGTAAACCGTTCCGGTTGTCTCGTTGCGGGATCAGCGCTTGTGCTTGTTGCCACCCTTCTTGCGATCGTCCTTGCGATCTTGACGATCCCGGTCTTCGGCGATCTTGCCACCGAGCGCACCGGCGGGGGCGCCGAGGGCCAGGCCGTCCTTGGCGTCGCCGCCGGTGATTTCGGTCAGCACGGCGCCGGCCACAGCGCCCTTGAGGGCTTTCTCACCGATGTCACCGGCATTGGCGGCCATCGGGGCAGCGAGGGCGAGTGAGGCGGCAAGGGCGGCGAATACGGTGTTCTTGAGGGTGTTTGTCATCGGTTCCAACCTTTCTGACGGTGGCGACCTCCGTGGCCGCCTTCTGTGGAAAGATCTAAGCGAACCGCCATGCCCCCGCTTGAGAGCATCCGACAGCTTCATTGGAATGGCTGACATTGCAGAGCAACAAGCCAAATTCGACGGTTGTTCTGCCGTCAAGACTTTCGCCTGACGCAATGCCAATCATCCAAGGGGTCGCCTCCTTGGCCGCGATGGCTGCATGGGCCGTTCCGGCGCAGGCACGACACTCCCAACCAGACGGCATTCTATCCGCCGCTACTCAGGTCAAAGATTGATCCGCAGCCTCAAGCCGAAAACGGTCGTGTCCTGATCGTTGAAGCCCGGGTTGATCATGTGCTGGACGTCCGCCGTCAGGGCGACATTGTCCGACAGGTCCAACCGATAGAAGGCCTCCATTGTGGTCTGGGTGTCGAGCGTTTCATCTACCGGGTCCGCAACGGTCGCGCCAAACCCAAAGAGGTCGTCATAGAGGCCCGGCCGCCATAGAAGTCCAGCGTTGGCTGCGCGTCGGGCGATCGGCGCCTCACCCTCCGACCAGCCGAGGCGTCCGTAGATCATGAATTCCTCGTTGATCGTGTGGTTGGCAGACAGGATCGCCCCGTAGCTCTCCGGCACGCCTGCCTCGGTGCGTTCATCGACGTGAAATACCCCGAGGTGAACGTTGGTTAGAAAGCGCTTCGAGCGTTCGGGCGTCCATCCGATCTCGGCGTATTTGTAGAACTCGGGGCCACCGGGAAACCACTCGACATCGGTCAGCGAGCCGTTTGCATCCGACAGGACACCGAGGGCATAGATCTGGTCGGTCAGGAAACCGCCCCCCGCAATGCCGAAGCCGGGATCGGGGATCGGCAGGACCGGGCTGAACAGGATCGAGAAATTGGAGAAAGTCGTGCGTGGGTTCACGTAGCCGAGGATGTCCGAGTAGTCTCCCGGATCGATCCGGCCGGCCACGAAACCGGCCTTCCCGCCAGCGAGCGTCTGGGACCAGTAGGCGACGGAGAGGGTCGTGTCGGTGTCACTGAATGTCGTTGCGGTGACGCCCGCATAGCCGATTTCCCCGGCAAGCCCGCTTGGCGCGATGTCCGTGCCGAGCAGATGGCGGTTCTCCAATGTGAAGACCAATTGCCCGGCATTTTCGCCGCCGCGATTGAGCAGCGTCCACTGGCCCAGAATGCGCGCCTGGCCCAAGGCGGCCTCGTCGATATCGGTCAGGCTCTCGGTCGCGGACTGGTAATAGGCCTGGTAGTCGAAGGAGAGGTTCAGGCCGGTGCGTTCGGCAAAGCGTTGCCGCGATGCCTCCAAGGGGTCCAATGCCGCATCCAGCCCCGGCCAGCGAGAGTCCTGCAACCGCCGCACTCGGTCTTGTTCCAGTTGGGCCTGCGTGGATGCCGGGCCACCGAGCGAGACCGCTGCGGCGGCCTCCAGGGCGGACGTTGGCCGGCTTTCCTGCGCCAAGGCTCCGGTTGATAACCAGAAGCCAGCGACGATGACCGTACCGAGAAGCCTTGCCTGTCCCATATGAGGTCTCTCTTGTTGCTCTTGATTCTTCTTCGGCCCGCTCATGCAAGTATCGCCAGTACGACATCCCGGCCCGTCCAGAGGACGAAGGCCGAAAGCGTAGCCGTGATCATGGCAGGCACACCGTCTTTCCAAGTGTCCCAGATCAGATGACAACCGATTGCGCCAAGCGACGTGCCCAGAAGGGCAGCGGCCTCGAGCGGCCCGAGCAAGCTGCCTTGAAACCAGATCGCCACCGCCCCGAAAAGCTCGACACCACCGACAAGCGCCATGATCTGACGGTTCAGCCCGTATTTGACGAACATCGCCAGTTGCGTTTCGAAGATGAGCTTCTGCCAGCCAAGGATCTTGATCGAACTGGCGAAGAGAAAGAAGGCGGACAGCAGGCCAATGGCAACTATTTGCATAATACGACTCCGCCGACACACACAGGGCTGAAGTTCATTTGATGTTCCCTTCTGGATCGTCCCGAGTGTGCAGTCCGGTTACTTGAGATCGTCCTGCGCCTTGATCTCCGGCACACGGGCGAGGGCTTCGGCCATGTCGGCGCTGCTCATCAACTCGATCATCTGGTAATCCTCCAGCAACCCGTCACCGAGACGGCTGACATAGAAGGCCTGGATGAAGGTGGGGTCGTCCGGCAGGGCGACGGTGATGTAGTTCTTCCCGTTCCCAAGCCCCCAATAGTAGCTCAAAAGCTCGCCGCCGAGCGCCTCGATCCCACCCTTCACCGAGGCCGCGCGGTCCCCGGGATTGGCGATCTGCATCTCCCAGGCGGCGCTGTTGGATGCGCCGATAAACAGGAAGGTGCGCATGTCTTTTGTGTCCTGCGCCGCTGCAACTGTCGCAGAGACGCAAAGGGCTGTCGAAAGAAGGATCCTGTTCATCTTGCCACCCGGAATTGCTTCGATGTTGTGGTCAGTACAGCATGGCTGCCCTGACCGTTCTTGTGGGTTCAATGCCCCGGAGCTCCGGGAATGGAGTGTTCCAGCTCGGCAGGGCGGAGCGGGAACTCGGAATGCTCATCCTCTGGCGTTTCGATGTCGGCGTGCCAGGTGAATTCCTTGTCCCCGAGGTCCAGATCGATCTCGCCCCCTTCAATGACCGGGTAACGGATCGGCTGCCCGGGCCGCAGGTCGATATTAGCGACACCGTCGTCGATAATGACCTGCCCGCTCACCAGAACGTAGGGGATTCCCTTGGTGAAGGAGCCGTTCATGCCCTTCTTCATCGATGATGTTTCGGTGATCGTGTCGGGGTCGAAGATCGTGATATCCGCGATCATGCCTTCCTGCATCCGGCCGCGTTCCTACATCGCCTTCAGGCCCACCTTGGAAAAGTACTTCGCGGGAATGTAGGAGGCGTTGTTCACCATCTCCATCAGCGCGATGCCCTGTTCACGGGCCTCGCGGAACACGATGCCATAGGTGCCGGCATTGCGCGGGTGCCCCCCGTACTCCGTGAAATCGGCCTCGATCAGCAGCGGTTCGCCATCGACGGTGAAGCCGACGATGTCGTTGGCGATCGCAATATCCTTCATGTGGATCCAGCGCTCCAGGTCTGCTTCGGGGCGGACTGTGATGAAAATCGGCTTGCTCGGATCCTCCTTCTGCTGCCGGAAGAACTCCTCGTCGGACTCGTAGAGTTCGCCGGTGCTGGTATCGAAGATATCGCGGGTCGGAACGATATTGTTCGCCTCGATCTTGTCCGGCAGCAGTTGCGGTGTCGCGATGTTCGGATTGCCGGTGATGGCCGGGTAGTATTCCGCGAAGATGGTCATTCCGCGCATTTTCAGGCGGCGCGCAAGCTCGTAGATTTCTTCCCACCCCTGGTTCTGGATGTGGGAAAGGATCAGGGCCCCGTCGAGCGCAACGGCGTTTGCGATCACCTCGTTTGCGCCCAGGGAATAGTAGAGCGGCAGGCTCTCGGTCGGACCGAAACGGGTATGGGCGCCAAAGAAGCGGTCATACTTCTTCGCCATTTTCTGAAGCGCGAAAATCTCCTTCGGATAGGTGTTGTATCCCATGTATCCCACCGTCGTGTTGACGGTGATCGCCCCGGCGCGAAGACCCTTTTCATACATGGTCATGACTTCGACGAGCTGATCCGCAGTCGGAATATCCAGCGCCCAGCTGGCATGTCCGTCTTCTTCCTCGGCTGCACCGCGTGACTTGAGGATGTAGGTCGGATCGGATGCCAGCTCGACTGAAACCCCATCCATCACGACACGCCGGATCTCCTCGTGCCCCATCCCGGAACCGAAGTTGAGAAAGGAATTGCCCTCGTACTTGTCGTAGAACAGGTCGGCATCCGCCACGCCGCTCTCGGTATCGAGGATCGTCGTCGTGCCATCATGGGCCATCATCTTCTGATCGAAGCCGCCAAAGGAATGCGAATGGGTGTTGATGAATCCCGGCGCGACTACATGCCCGGAAACGTCGATCTCGCGCTTGCCCGTCAAGGCATCTTCGGTGATCGCGGTGATCCTGTCGCCGGTCACGCAGACATTGCGCACGGCATCAAGATTGGTTTCCGGGTCCATGACGCGGCCGTTGAGAAGCGCGACGTCGCACTCCTGAGCAACCGCCATCGAACTGCAGAGGGCCATGAGAGTGGCAAGAGTGAGGTGTTTCACGGTCAGTCCTTCCGGGATGATTGCGTCGGGCAAAAAAACGCGGGGCGGACGAGGGAGACCGCCCCGCGCTCTCCTCAGTCCAGCGTGTTCTTGTAGATCACGCCGTCCTTCATGATGACCTTCAGGTTGGGATCAGGATCGGCCAGAAGAAGGATGTCTTCGAGCGGGTTGCCATCGACCAGCAGGAGATCCGCGTAAGCGCCTTCCTCGACCACGCCGAGCGGGCCGTCTTGATACGGATTGTTCAAGCCCGTAAGCCGGTTCATGCGGGCGCCGTTCGATGTGGCCATGCGCAGAATGTCGAAGGGTTTGAACTTGGCCTCGTGCAGGTATTTGAACTCGTCGTTCATCTTCTTGTCCTGCTCAAGCGTCTGGTCCCAGTTGTTGATGAGATCGGTGCCCAGAGTGTAGAGGTCGATCATGCCCGGTGTCGTCTGGATCACCTCGATCATGTTGGCGGCGGCGTCACGGACACTCTTCCATTTGGCGAACGAGGCTGGCGTGTAGAAGGCTTCCGCCTGTTCGGTCGTCACCGAGTAGACCGGGGCTACCGCCGTCGCGAACATGATCTGCTTTTCGACCATGATCTCGGCGGCCTCCTTGGTCAGGAACGGGATGTGCTCAACGGTCTTTGCACCGTTGTCGATACAGTTGCGGATCGCCTGCTCGGTGAACACGTGGCAGGTGACGTAGGTGCCCCATTGCTCGGCGGTCTTGACCGCCATCTGGATCTCGTCCGCCTGGTACTGAAGCGAATGCAGCGGGTCGAACTCGGACGTGACCCCACCGCTGACCATGACCTTGATCTGGGTTGCCCCGCGCCGCAGGTTCTCGCGCACCGCCATGCGGATCTGCTCCGGGCCATCCGCGATGAAGCTCATGTCCGTGTCGACCCAATGCGATGGGCCTTGCCCCGACAGGGTTGGATGCCGGTCGTTCAGCTTGCGGAAATCGGCATGGCCCGATGTCTGCGTGATGAAGGCCTCCGAGGAATAGATCCTCGGGCCGGGGAACATACCGGTATCGATGATCCGCGCGATGGACTTTGCCGGTCCGCCGAGGTCACGAACCGTCGTGAACCCGTTCATCAGGATGCGCTCGGACCGGATCGTTGCAACGCCACCAAGATGGAAGGGTGTGATGTTCTGGCGCAACCCGTCACTGAGCGGGTTGAACACCAGCAAATGCACGTGCTGGTCATGCATCCCCGGCATGAGCGTGCGCCCGCCGCCGTCAATCATGGTTGCGTTGGGCGCTTCGATCCCGTCCGTCGAAATTTCCTTGATCAGGTTGCCTTCGACCAGAACGCTGGCGTTTTCGATCCGCGCCTCGTTCACGCCGTCAAAAACATGGACATTGGTGAACAGGGTCTGCGGCAGCGCTTCGTCCTGCGCAGAGGACATGCCGGCAGCGAGCGACACCACGCCCGCCAGTAATGTGGACTTGAAAAGATGCTTCATAAGTTTGCCCTTCCGCAATGTTGACGGCGGGGCCAGCGCCCCGCCGAAAGTTCAGTTCAACGTGTTCTTGTAGAACTTGCCGTCCTTCATGATGACGCGAATGCTCGGCACGTCCTGCCCGCGTGGCTCGGCATCGAACCATGTATCGACAGCGCCGATGGCAGTGATGTCTTCGAGCGGGTTTCCGTCAACGATGAGGATATCGGCATAGGCACCTTCCTCGATCACGCCGAGCTTGCCTTCGGGATAGGGGTTTCCGCGTCCCGTCAGTGCGGCCAGTTCGCCGCCATTCGAGGTCATCATCTGCAAGGCCCAGAGGTTGCCGAACTCACGCGCCATGAAAGCCTTGGTGAAGTCCATCGACTGCCGGTACGGCACACCGGTCAGCAGCACGTAGTCGGAATCGAACACCATCTTCGGCTTGTACTTCCGCACCAGATCAAACAACTGCTCGCTGTTTTTCCGCAACCAGAGGAACTTCGCCGTCGGCGGGAAGGTCGGGTCCTGGTGCATCGGATGCTCAAGCGCCTCGGGCGCCAACGCGGTCAGGTTGGGCGAGAAGAACGCTTCCTTCTCTACCAGCTTCTGCATCGTCGGTTCCGTTATGGTCAGGCCGTGATCCACCACTTTGACCCCGAGATCGAGCGCGCGCGACAGGTCGCTATCCATGAAGACATGCATGGCGACATAGGAATCCATGTCCCCGGCCACCTCGACGGCAGCGGCGATTTCTTCGTCTGTAAAGGCGGACTGGTAGATCGGGTCCTTGATGGAGGTCACACCACCACTGACCATGATCTTGAGGTAGTTGGCCCCAAGCGCAAAGTTCCGCCGCGCGCCGTGGAGCACTTCGGCAGGGCCGTCGACAAGCCGCGTGATCTCCAGCCGTTCAAGATTGCTTTCGTTCTTGCGTTGCCCGGCGATCCCCCAGTCGCCATGACCACCGGTCTGGCTGAGGCAGGCGCCGGACGAGTATATCCGCGGGCCCGGAAGCGAACCCTCGTCGATTACCGCACGAAGTCCACCATGTGCACCGCACATGTCGCGCACGGTTGTGAAGCCCATCGCCAGCATTTCCTGCGCAAAGGCCGCAGAACGTGCGCCGATCTCCTCCCATGTCGTGTCCTGAAGGCCCGGGATCGTGCCATCCTTGTACATATTCACATGCACATGGCTGTCGATCAGTCCCGGCATCAAGGTGCGTCCGCCGCCGTCGATCACATTGACCTCGACCTCTTTGGTCTCGATACCGCGTTCGGTCTGGATGGTGAAAGAATAGCCGTCGATACCGCCAACAGGATCGGGCAGGCGCTTGCTTCCGCCCGTTCGAACTTCGACTTCCCACGTGCCGGATTCGGGAATGTCCTCTGCAATCTTGTGAATCTTGTTCTTGACGACGAGCACGTCGACATCTTTCAAGCCGTCATTCACCCCGTCGAAGACCATCACGTTCTTGAACAGCGTGACCTCCGAGGGAATGTTGGGGATATCCTGCGCAATGGCAGGCGTCGTGAGCGCAATTGCCATTGACATGGCCGGCAGCAACGCCTTCAGGTTGAGTGTTGTCATTCGGTGTCCTCCCAGGGGTCGGTCTTCCTGCGGACCGATCCTCCCACTATGCACATGTGCCCCGAGATTCTTTTGACCCGCTGATCCCGTGGTGCATTTTTCTGACCCGATCCGGTCAATTTCAGCCAATTTCTGCTTGGCCGTCAGGCGCCCGCGCCCGTAGCGTGTCGGAGAGTGAAAGGGTGATGTGGATGCCGCAAGGAGAACAAAAGGACGGTTTGTCCCTCGTACGTGCTACGGTCCTCGGCCCCGTCGTAGCGATGATGCGGCGGCTCGATGCGGATCCGGCCTTTGCGCTCGGGCTGCATGGATTGAGCGAGGAACAGGTCCTGAACCCGGCCGAGTTCATCCCGCATGACACGGTCTATGCGGCGCTGGCCTCCATCGCCGACATCACCCGGCCGGATATCTGCGCCTTGGCGGGACAACAGACAGACCTGTTGAAGTTCCTGCCGCGTGGGGCGCTCCTCGGCCAGTCGGTGACCCTTGGCGATTTCTTCACCCGGTTCACCCAGATCGTCTCGAAGGAAAGCAACGCGGTGTCCTTCCGGCTCCTGATCGAGGAGGAACACGCCTACTTCACCACCAGTCGCAATTTCGAACCCGAGGTGTCGCCGGGCCATTCGGACGCCTTTCTCGTCGGGATCTGGATCTCCCTGCTGCACCGTGTTCTCGATTTCCGATGGGATCCAACCCAGGTTGTTCTGCGCCTCTGCGATCCGACCCTGCTGCCGGAGCAGTTTCATGGCGTGCGGGGCATCAAGTGCAACAACAGGGGATTCTCCATCCGCTTTCCGGCGGCCTGGCTGTCGCTTCCAATCAACCCCGAACTCCTCGTGAACCACGACAATGATATCGAAGAACCGGTTCAGGTCGATGTGCCCCTGGACTACCTCGAAGGCTTCGAAATTCTCGTGCGATCAAGGCTGTCCGATCCGGCGCTGACGGTGAGCGAGGCCGCCCGGATGTGCAGCATCACCACCAAGGTGCTGAACAAGCGCTTGTCCTCCTACGGAACAACGGCGTCCAAGGTGATCAACCGGCTGCGGATGGAAAAGGCCTCCGAACTGCTCACCACATCTGATCATTCGATCAAGGAGATCGCCCAATTGGTCGGCTTGTCCGAAACATCGGCACTCACCCGAGCCTTCACGCGGAACTTCGGCATATCCCCGAAAGATTGGCGCAATAAGGAGGCACAAGAGGCCCAAATTGCCGGAGCGCCTGCAGATTAGCCTGACCCCGCTGCGACTTCTCGACTACCGCAATCTCTGGAACCTCGGTCGCCAATGGTAATGCCGAAGAGATGCATGAACCGGCGAGCCCTTCGCGGGGAGCAATCGATGGGAAAGGAGACCTCCATGCTATCCGCAGCGAACTCCCGCTTGCCGCCCAACGTGCTGATCAAGCATGACCGCTTTGGGCTGATTGCCTCCATCGTTCTCGGCAATGGGAGCGGCGGATTTGTCCCGCTCACCTCCCATTTGCCGCCTGGTCCTGAACGTCCGGAATGTGCCGCTTGCGGTCTACGGCATCGGCGAAAGGCAGAAGTGGGAACAAGTATAGCTTCGGGCTCAGAGCTACCTTTGCCCCCATTCCCTTGTCGCCGCAGTTAGAAAGCCAAGTCGCTGGAGAATATACGCCATGCGGGACACAGCCGCCCTGGCTTCATCTAGCTCAATGACCTCATAACCGCTCTGTCGAAAGGTGGCTTTAGGATGTTTTCCTCCAGTTTTTCTAAGATCGAGCTTTGACACACACTTGGCATTTTTTGAGTTTTCGCAAAACAACGATAGTTCGGCAAAGGCCAAATCCTGCTCCCGCAACCAACACAGTCGAACAAAACACCGAACGAGCCGCCCAAGGGCGGCTTTGCTCGTTTTCCACCGCTCGTTTTGCACCAACCCAACCATCGCCGACAAACAAAAGGAAAGACACGCGCAAAATGCGCGATCGAATCTCCCGAGACGCAGTCTACGACAGACCAACGGACTGCCGAGCCGCCTCAGTGATCGGTCAGACCAAGTACACTCTTACACGCGCGCTTTTTCAAATGCGGCCCAAGCTACTTCAAATTTCCCGAAGTTGAAGCCGGGTTCAGAAGCCGCATTCAGAATTATTCGTTCGGTTTCAAATAATTTCAGAATGGCGTGTTCGAGCTGATCAATCAGATCGGCAGGGACAACAACAGCACCATGCCGGTCCGCATGGATGAGATCCGACGGATTGACCGTCAGGCCGAAGATCGAAACAGGCGTGTCGATTTCTCGGACGTGAACGAAACCATGGCTGGGCCCGATAGATCCGGCGATGACCGGGAACCCTTGCGGCATGTCACCAAGGTCTCGCATGACCCCGTTGGTGAGTGCGCCGGCCATTCCGAACCCCTTGTGAACAGACGTATTGATTTCGCCCCAATAGGCGCCGATGCAGGAGGGGAAATCGACATCTTCAACCACTGCAACTGAGGGGGCCGGGGCCTCGGCCATATATCTGTAGTAGTCCATTCGCCGCTGCCTGATGACTTCCGGCGCTTCGGAGGGCGGCTGCACCGCAGCGATCTTGGCGGTGCGGGCAAATCCGACGATTGCGCCCTCGGATGGGGCCGAACAGAACATCGTGCCACGCGTGAATTGGTCAAACCCGCGCTTGCCTTGGGCCATCTCGATGGCATTGCAGACTGTGGGTGTGTCGACCTTGCGCAACAAGGCAAGTAGGGACGGTGTCATGGAGCCTCCAACCAACGGCACAACGCCGTTGTGGTTTCCTGGGGTCGCTCGAGGGTGGGCAGGTGCCCCGCACCGATTACGACCTCCAGCGTACTGTTTCCGAGAAGCTTGTGCATCAGTTCGTGCCGCTCCAACGGGCATAGTCTGTCATCCTCGCCGCATAGAACGAGGCTTGGACCTTGATAAGCGGACAAGGTGTCCGTTTGATCCGGGCGGCCCATGAGGGCGATGGACTGGCGAAGAAAGACCTCGGGGCCCAGATCAGTTGCCATGGCCATGCACAGGTCCAGAATTGCGCCTTGCCGAGGGCCATCGGCCAGATAGTTCGGCTTTAGCTCGTCACGCATGACCTGCCGCAATCCACCTTGACGCACGGCCTCCATCTGCGGACCGCGCCGGGTTTTGACCTCGTCTGCTTCGGCCAGCGGGTTCGTGTCCAAGAGTGCCAGCCGTTCAACACGTTCTGGCGCCTGGCGCAGTACTTCCATGGCAACGATCCCGCCCATGGAAAGACCTGCAAGAGCAAATACCGGCGGTGCATGGCTCAGTACATCGGCAGCCATTGCCTCGACGCTGTCCTGGGCGCTCAGCGGATGGGTCATCAACGGCACCCGTCCGGACAGGGCTTCGATTTGCGGCCCGAACAGTCGGGCATCGCACATCATTCCGGGAAGAAGAACCAGGGGCGTCATGCCGATGCCAATCTGGCACCTTCGGCCAGGGAGGCCAGCTTGGCATAGGCGATGTCGGGGTCGACCGCACCGAAGCCGGCAAATGTACCAAACCCACAGTCACTCCCGGCGATGACCCGATCCGGCCCCACGATATTGGTGAACCGCTCGATGCGTTGCCGCACCAGCTCGGGGTGTTCGATGAAATTCGTTGTCGTGTCTACGACGCCGGGCACAAGGATCTTGTCGTCCGGAATTTCGCTCTTGCGATCCCGGAAGACGGTCCACTCATGGGCGTGGCGCGGGTTCGACGTTTCGAACAGAACATAGCGGGATTTGGTCGCCATCAGGGTCGTGAACACCTGATCCATCGCAATGTCGCAGCAATGCGGGCCTTCGTAGTTGCCCCAGCAGATATGCACTCGGACCCGGTCTTGCGGGACATTCTGCAGCGCATGGTTCAGGGCTTCGACATGCATCTCGGCGATCGCGATGAATTCGGCATCGGAAAGATCAGCGAACAGCATGTGCCGGGAAAGGGCCAGATCGGGGCAGTCCAACTGAAGATCCAGTCCCGCTGCGACGATCGTTTCATATTCCTGCTTCATCGCATCGGCGAGTGCGGCCAGATAGGCCTCGCGGCTGCGGTAGTGGGCGTTCTGCAGAAACAGAGAAATCACCCCAGGCGAGGCGGCGTTCATGAACCCACGTTCGACCCCGTGCGCAGCCATTGCCTGCTTGAGATTGCGGATATCCTTGTTCAGTTCGTCCTGGCCTTTCGAGCGAACGTCGCCCGTGCATTGGGGCCGGGCGTATTGGGGTGTGCCCCCTTCGTTGGCAAGACGTTGCAAAAAGCTGGGAAACATCTTCAGGTCCGCGGGGGCATTCCGTGGACTGCCCCCTGAGAAGCCTGTGTAGCGGTCCTTTACGTATGTCGCGTACGAGATTTTTGAGGTCTCTCCGTCGCTGACGATGTCGACACCGGCCTCGACCTGACGCCGAACCGTTTCAGACACGGCCTTGGTCATGCAACTGTCGAACGCATCGGCGTCATAGGGCTCGTGCCGCTCGCGCGCAAAGATGAAGTCGACAACTTCCTGGGATCGGGGCAGAGACCCCACATGGGTGGTAAGTATCTTTGTCATGCGGGGTCCTTTCTTGATCAGTCGCCGGTCCATGTTGCGCCAGCAGGATCGTCGGTCGCGGTGATACGGTACAACCCGGCCGTACCGGTCATGGATGGAGTGATGGTATAGGCTTCGCCGGGCAGCACCAGCACCGTATCCCCACCCGAAATCGTGGTTTCGACATCCTCGACAGTGACCCGCCAATGGCCGCTTGCCGGCATCAGCACGACGGGCTTGGCCGATTTGGTAGGGTCTTGAATACCAGAGCCGCGGGTCAGGAAGTCGACCTCAAAGCCGGGCTTGTCCTTGATCAGACCGTTTTCACCGATCACCTTGGCGGGTTTGTCGGCCGCCAGCGCCATCAGGTCCCAGTAACGGGCCACGTATTTGCCGATCACGGCTTCGACCGGCACTTCGGGATAGGATTTCAGCTGCTCTTCGGTCAGCAAGGGCATAGGCCGGACGTTATGCGGGAGGTCCTGGCCCTTCTTGCTGTCGTAGAGCACGCCGTTGTCACCCAGCATCAACCCGTGCGCCCGGGCGTCTTCAATGACCTGAGGTGCCCAAGTGACGCCGCCGCCGGCATCGTCGCCGCCCAGAATGGACATGATCATCCCGTAGTCGTCGCCCACATTCTCGAACCCGCGGAAAATGCCGGTGGGAATGTTGAAGATGTCACCTTCCTCGGCAATGAACTCGCCCGCCGTGCCATAGCGACCCCAGAAAAACCGCCAGCGGCCCTTGGCGACAAAAAAGACCTCGGCCGTCGTATGGCTGTGCAGCGAGTTGCGGCATTTGGGCGGTTGGCCGGCGGCCCCGATATTGAAGCCGATCTTGTCGGTTATGTGAACATGTTGATCTGGCGACTCCGAAACACCGCCGCCGATGATGGTAAAGTTCTCTTTCTGATCGCTGCCCGGCGTGTGGGCATCGATGAAGGCCGTCTTGCACGGCTTGAGCTCTCCATAACGGACGATGCGTGATGCGATGGTTGATTGTGTCATGATTCTGGTTCCGGATTTTGCGTTTGAGGGAATGGTCGGCAGATGTTCGATCACGTTCCCGGAGGCCGCAAATTCAGGCGGCGCGCTCGAAGGCTTTGCCGGAACCGGTGCAAGCGTCGGCTTGCATCGGTTTCGCGCAGGCCGCACGCCAGAACACGATATTCGACCGGAGCGTGCATTCAGACCTCTGCGCCCTGCAGAAGGATCTGCTTCCAGACCGAGGTTTCGTCAAACAGGGTGTATTCGCGGCGCAGCTTGGGTTCGCCGCTGATCAGTTCGCCGAATTCGGCATGGCTGATGCCCAGAACATAGACCTGCGCTCCGGTGGGGGCTCCGAACACCCCCCATCCGTCATGCTTGCCCCACAGGCTCCAGCGCAGTGCGGCACGGGGTGGCATGTTGGGATCGTCGCGGCCTATCTGGTGTTCGATGCGGAACTCGGCATTGGGGAAGCTGGCTCGCAATCCCATCCAGAACCGGTCGACCGAGTCCCAACCGTGTCCGGTGACCCCGCCGACATATTCCGACTGAACCGCGCGGTCGTATTCAGCCCCGATCGCGCCCATGTCGGCGTTCATGATCCGGGTCAGAATATCGGCATAGCGCTGGCCCCATTCATTGTCGTTGCCTCGACCCTTGTAAGGGCCGGGCTGGTCGATCTCGGGCGTCAGAGGTTTCACGCAGTTTTCCGGCCCGCCCTCGCGAGCGATCAGGTCGGCCGCGTATTCCTTGGGGTCCCAGCCCATCTGGCGCACGATGGCCCCCTGATCGCGGATCAGCCATTCATCGTTGATCTGATTGTCGATCGCATGGCAATCGGCCAGAATCCGGTACCGCAGCTTGGTTCCGGTTGGTTTGCCATAGACACCTTCGGCAAGGTGCGTGGCGGTCGAGATGATGCGGTGGGAACTCAGCATCCCCTCTTCGGGCGTGCCCGACCAGATCACGTCTTCGCCCAGAAGCTGCCGGTCGGGAAACTCGGCCAGGGTCGCCATCGTCGCGCCGATGACGTTTTGATTGCCCAGCACGACCGAACCCGGTGAACGGACAACGATGTCGTCGCTGTAATATTCATGCAGCGTGGCGATCGCGCGATCTTCCCAGATTTCCTTGGTGATGCCGATGATATAGTCGGGAAAATCCCGGAATTTGGGGTCAAATCCCTTCATGTGTTCGTCCTTTTTGGGTTCCATCCCTTGGGCAACCGGGCCGAGGTTCGTACGATCAGCGGTCCGTCAATTGCCACCTTGCGGGGTTCAGAAGTACTGGGCTCTTCGATGTGATCCAGCAGCGCGGCAACGGTTTCCGCGACCATCAGGTTCGCCCGCTGCCGGATCGTCGTCAGATTGTATGCGGGCCATCCGGCGGGGGGCACATCGTCGTACCCCACGACCGAGACGTCTTCGGGGATGCGCAGGCCCAGCTCAAAGCGTAGAACATCCATCACCGCCAAAGCCATATGATCGTTGGCGACGAAAACCGCGTCAGGTCGGCGCTCCGGTGCCACGTCGAACATGGTTCGGGCCGCCGCACGGGCATTTTCGGTGTGAAACTCGCCGATCCCATGTGCAAACAGATCGCTGCCGGCGTCGCGCAGTGCGGCAAGGAAACCAGCCTCGCGGTCGCGCTGGGTCGAGGCACCCTGCCAGCCCGCGATGTAGGCGATGCGTTGGTGCCCGCCCGCCAGCAGGAACTCGGCCACCTTGCGGCCGCCGGCATAGTTGTCCGAGGTCACGGTGGTGATGCCCTCAAGATCCTGGCTACGGTTGAACAGCACCACCGGAACGCCGGCCTGCTGGCAGCGGGTGGCGATGTCCGACGACATCGGCACCGAGGCCAGAATGACCCCGTCCACTTGATAGTCGAGGATTTCCTCCATCACGTCGTCGATATTTCCGGCCGAGCGCGAGGCCATGAAGATCAGCACGTGATAGCCATGCTCCTGCAGGCGGTTGGACAGTTTCTCCAACGCCTCGGGATAGAAGTAGTTGTCCAGGTAGCCGACAACCAGGCCGATGATCCGGCTTTTGCCCGACACCATCGCCCGCGCCAGCACGTTGGGACGATAGCCCAGTTCGGCCGCCGCCTTGCGCACCTTTTCCTCGGTCTTCTTGCTGACCGAAGCGCCGGGCGTGAACACCCGGCTGACCGCCGACTGGCTGACGCCGGCCAGTTGCGCAACCTGAAGCGATGTGACCTTGTCCGCCATCAGTCCGCCGTCCATCCGCCGTCGATCAGCATCGACGTGCCTGTGACCAGACCCGAGGCGTCGGAGGCAAAATAGAGAACCGCGCCCATGATATCCTCGACCTCGCCCACGCGGTTCAGCTTGATTTTGTCCATGATCCAGGCCGCACGTTCGGGGTTGTCGAAGGTCGATTGCGTCAGCGGGGTTCGGATGAAGGTCGGGCAGACCGTGTTGATGCGCACGCCCTGCTTGCCCCATTCGATCGCCATCGCCTTGACCATGCCTTCCAGCCCGTGCTTGGTCGCACAGTACAGCGCCCGGTCGATGCCGCCGACATGGCCCATCTGGCTGGAAATGTGGATGATCGAACCGGGCCGCCCGGTTGCCATCAGCGCCTTGGCCGCAT
This sequence comes from Ruegeria sp. BJ5, assembly GCF_056537865.1. Lineage (NCBI taxonomy): Bacteria > Pseudomonadati > Pseudomonadota > Alphaproteobacteria > Rhodobacterales > Roseobacteraceae > Ruegeria > Ruegeria sp. BJ5. Next base: position 116,698 of record NZ_JBQFSH010000006.1, on the reverse strand, counting down.
AGGCCGACAGGAAATAGGCCGAGCGCAGGTTGACGTTCATGACAGCGTTGAAATCCTCGGGCGTGGTTTCGACCGCCGGCCCGTGCCGCGCGGTCCCGGCCGAGTTCACCACCACGTCAAAGGCCCGCCCGTCGAACAGCGCCTGCAACGCGGTCAGGTCGCCCTGATCCAGCACCCGCCCCTCGGCCGACCAACCCTGCGCTTGCAGGGCGGAAACCGCTTCGTTCAGCCGCTCGGCCCCGCGCGCGGCGCAGACCACATGCGCCCCGGCCTCGGCCAAGGCAACAGCGCATCCCAATCCGATGCCCGAAGACGCGCCGGTGACCAATGCGGTCTTGCCGCTCAGCGAGAACGAAGGGGTGCGGGGCAGTTGGGTCATCAGCTCATTCCATCCGGGGTTTCAATGCGGCCCAGGTTACGGGCCTTGTTGAATTCCCGCAGGCGGGCAAAGACGTCAACGCCAAGCTGCGCATAGGCGTCCAGAAGATCGACCAGAACCCAGTTTTCGCGGATCCGCCCGTTCTCCAGCCGCCAGAAATCGAGGCTGCGCATGGTGATCCGCTTGCCCGAAGGCGCGATGCCCATCCACCCGTCATGGGTGACGGTCTGGATCATGTTGGGCCAGCCGGTCACTGCCGCATAGTCGCCATCGCCGAAGAAATGATAGGTGATGTCGTCGACATATTGCCCGCGATCCGGCATCCCGTTCAGGAACGGGATCTGGTGCCAGTTGCGGAACCCGGCATAGCCGCGCCCGGTGCCGATGCCCGAAGGCCCGTACCAGTTCATGCGCGGATGCCAGAACCGTTCCATCTCCATCACCTCGGGCCCGCCCTGCGAAGGGTGCTTTTTCAGATGTTCCAGCATGTCGACGATGTGTTGACAGGTCGCGCGGCCCTTGTCGGCGTCGTAGGGCCCCGGCACCAGACCGTCCTGCGTGGCCGGGCCCGGCACATGCCATTCGCGGCCCAGGCTGGGCGCCATCGGCCAGGCACGGGCCTGCATCATCACTTCGGGGATGTCCCACAGGGCCTGCATCTCGACGATCCGGCCGTTTTCGAACCGGTAGAACTCGTGAAACCGCATGGTGACCTGATGGCCGGTGGGCGGGATGTCCAGCCACGGACCGGTGAAAGTGCCGGTGTAGTAGCCACCGCAGCCGACCCAGTCGGCGCCGAACTCGTCCGGTCCGGCCATTACGATATAGTCGCGCCGCTCGAGGTCCGGCCAGGCATCCAGCAGGCCCTTGTAGGCCAGATCGTAGAACGCCTCGCTGCCGGTGCTGTCACCGAAGGGGTGGCACAGGCGGAACAGGGCGTCGGGCGCGGTCACCTGCGCCAGCGCGGCCCGCACGCCGGGTTCGTCGAAATCATACATCGCCGCCCGAAGCGGCGCGATCAGCGCCTTGTGCTGCGTATGCCTGTCACTCATTCGGCGGCATCCCGGTATGGGGCCGGTGCGCCATAGGGCACGTTGATGCCGCCATAGCGGCGCACCCGCACGTTGCATTGTTCGGCATGGCCCACGAACCCTTCCAGCAGACACAGGCGCGAGCCGTACTCGCCGATCAGGGTTGCCGCCTCGTCGGTCAGGATCTTCTGATAGCTGTGGGTCTTCAGGAATTTGCCCACCCACAAACCGCCGGTATAACGCCCGGCCTTCTTGGTGGGCAGCGTGTGGTTGGTGCCGATCACCTTGTCACCGTTCGATACGTTGGTGCGCGGCCCCAGGAACAGCGCGCCATAGCAGGTCATGTTGTCCAGGAACCAATCATCGCGGTCGGTCATGACCTGAACATGCTCCGAGGCGATCTCGTCGGCGACCTGCTGCATCTCGTCATAGCTGTCGCACAGGATCACCTCGCCATAATCCTGCCAGCTGACCCGCGCGGTGTCGGCCGTCGGCAGGATGCCCAGCAGGCGATCAATCTCGGACAGGGTCTCCTCGGCCAGCTTGCGCGAATTGGTGACCAGAACCGCGGGCGAGTTGTAGCCGTGTTCGGCCTGCCCCAGCAGGTCAGTGGCGCAGATCTCGGCATCGACGGTTTCGTCGGCGATCACCATGGTTTCGGTCGGGCCGGCGAACAGGTCGATGCCGACGCGGCCGAACAGCTGGCGCTTGGCCTCGGCCACAAAGGCGTTGCCGGGGCCAACCAGCATGTGCACCGGGTCAATCGTTTCGGTACCCAGCGCCATCGCGCCGATGGCCTGGATGCCGCCCATGACATAGATCTCGTGCGCGCCACCCAGATGCATGGCGGCGATCACCGCCGGGTTCGGCTTGCCCTGGAACGGCGGGGTGCAGGCGATGATGCGCGGCACGCCCGCAACGCTGGCCGTGGCCACGGACATATGGGCCGAGGCCACCATCGGGAACTTGCCGCCAGGCACATAGCACCCGACCGACTGCACGGGGATGTTCTTGTGGCCCAAGATCACGCCCGGCAGGGTTTCGACCTCGATATCGGTCATCGAGGCGCGTTGCGCGCGGGCGAAGTTCATCACCTGCTCCTGCGCGAACTTGATGTCGGCCAGTTCGCGGTCTGACAGCTGAGCGATCAGGTCGTCGATCTCGTCCTGCGACAGGCGGAACGAGGCGGGCGAATAGTTGTCGAACTTCTCGCTCAGCTCGCGCACCGCGTCGTCGCCACGGGTTTCGATGTCCTTCAGCGTCGCCTCGACCACGGCGCGGGTCTTGGCGTCATCCTCGGCCCGGTCTGCGTCGGACTTGCCGCGTTTGAGATACTCGATTGCCATTGTCTTGATCCTCAGTTGTCGGGGCGGGGCGGAGTTTTCTCGCCCCGGTCATATGCTTCCCAGCCGTGGCCCTGGAACAGGTCGACGCCCAGTTGCGCGGCGACATGGGCGAAATCGACATTCACCCAGTTGTCGACGATCTTGCCGTCGACCACTTTCCAGAAATCCATGTAGCGGATCTCGACCCGCTTGCCGGTGGGCGGGATGCCCAGGAATTCGCCCGAATGGGTCGCCTCCTGCCGGCCAAAGGCCGCGGCCCATTCGCCCATGTAAAGCCGCGCCTCGTCGATGCAGACCTTGTCGGAAAACGCAGCCTGGAAGGGGCGCTGCCAGTTGTCCTGAAACTCCTTCAGGCCGTTCTTCGTGCCGCAGCCCTGATTGCCCATCCAGCGGAACCCTTCCGTGAAGAACTCGCCAATGTCGTTGATGCGGTGGTCATTCAGGCCGTCGACCATGGTTTCGATCACGCGGCGCGTGTCTTCGGTTTTGTTCAGGTCGGTGTCGCGGGTCAGAACCGCTTGTTCAGGTCGGGAACCTTTCATCGTCTTGTCCTTGTCAGATTGTCAGGGATTGGGGATCGGGGGGACATGCCCCCAAATCCGGGAAAATCCCTGGGCAACCTGTTCAGCGCCGGATGGCGCGTCAGGGCGTTATGGCGGAACCGGCGGCTCATCAGCCTTTGACCGCGCCGGCGGTCAGGCCGCTGACGATCTGGCGCTGGAAGATCATGACCAGGAAGAAAAGCGGCGCGGTGATCGACACGGCGGCGGCCACGGCGACGACCTGGTCGGTGGTGGTGGTTTCGCGGTTGAACATGCCGGCGATGGCGGGAACCATGGTCTGATTCTGCGCGTCCAGCAGCAGCGAGGTCACCAGAAAGTCGTTGTAGGCCAGCAGGAAGCTGAACAGCCCGGTGGTGATGACGCCCGGCCACATCACGGGCATAATCACCCGACGGAAGGCCTGGAAATGGTTGCAGCCATCCACGCGCGCGGCTTCATCCAGCTCGGCGGGGATGTTCTGAAAGAACGACCGCAGCATCCAGATGGTAAAGGGCTGATTGATCGCTACCAGAACCGCGATCACGGCAAAGGGCTTGCCGTACAGCGTGGGCGCGTTTTCCCCCAGGATCGGGCGCAGCCATTCGGCCGAGTTGATGAAGACCGGCAGATAGCCCGCAACCAGAACCGAGTGCGGCAGCGCGCGGAACACCAACGCGACGATCAGGATCCAGAACGCCAGCGTCGAGCCCGACCGCGCCAGCCCATAGCCCGCCAGCGTGCCTACGGTCAGCGACACGGTCACGACGCCCGCGGTAACGATCAGCGAGTTCTTGAAGTTGTTGGAAAAGCCGCGGTCGATCCAGACGGTCTTGTAGTGCTCGGTCGTCAGACCAACCACGTCCCGCCCCAGCGGGCCGAAAAGTGGGTTCAGCACGTTCAGAACGGCCGGCAGGATCACGAAAAACACCAACAGAAAACCCAGCACCAAGGCCAATCCGCCGATGATCCAACCAAACCAGGCCTGACCCGGCTTGGTGTAGGTTCTTACCATCGAGGGCAGTGTTTTGGTCGTCGCAATCACCGCGACCCAAATGGTGACAATGCCGAGGATGATGTCGAGGATGGAAAGGCCTTCTCCGGTCGCAAGAGTCGCTGGACCGAAGATCACGTTCAGCGCGTTGCTGTCGAATGCGTCCACGGGTGATTTGAAGCTCATCACCGCGATCCAGAAGATCGGGAAGGCCGCCACAAGGCACCAGAACGCAAGAAACAGGTTCGACGACAGGCGCAGGCCGAGCGGTTGGCGAAGGGCGCGCGAGGACATATCAGTGACCTCCTTTGTGGTCGCGCCATGTCCGGCGCAGCGGTGCGATGAGAAGGATGACGATTCCGACCATGGTCAGCATGGCGCTGGCCGAGGCCCGGCTGATCGAACGGTTGCCCGCCTGATCCGGTACAAGGAAGTCATAGGTCAGCCATTGCAGCGAGATCACGTAGCCCTGGCTCGAGAAGCCGACGATTTCTTCGAACACCCGGTAGGAGTCCATCAGATGGATCATCGACACGAAGATGATCAGCGGCATCAGGTGCGGGATGACGATGTATTTCAGGCGCTGCCAGCGGCTTGCGCCGTCGATCACTGCGCTTTCAAGGCTGTCCTGGTTTACGGTCTGAAGACCGGCGTAGAACACGATCGCGGCAAAGGGTGCGACGTGCCAGACGCGGTATAGCATCATCAGCAACTCGATTGTCCAGGCCTGCGCGAACAGCGCGATGTCGCGGTTCAGCCACCATTCCAGCATGGCCGTCAGGATGCCGTCGCCGCGAAACAGCCAGTTGATCGACAGGGCGCCGATGACCGGAGTGATGATGAAGGGCAGGAGCGACACAAAGATCACCGGACCACGTATGACCGACGCCGCATTGTTGATCACGATGGCGATCAGCAGCCCGGTACCGATCACCAAGGGCAGAGTGATCAAGGTAAAGGTCAACGTAAAGCGCAGCGCCTTCCAGAAATTGATCGTGGACAGCACGCTCCAGCTGCCTTCGCTGATCGCGCGCCAGGCGCGTTCAGGCTCCAGCACGTTGCGATAGCTTTCCAGCCCGACAAACTGGGTCTGCGTGATGATCTCGCCCTCTTCGTCCAGCCTCGGAATGGACTTTTCCTCGGTCACGCAGGTCTGGGTCAGGAAGCCCGGCGTGCAGGTCTCGACCTCGACCGTCTCATAGATGGGCTGGGTGACGTAGAAACTCTGCTTGAACACGCTGACCAGCGGGAAAGCGATAAAGAGAAGCATCATAAAGACAGAGGGGCCGACAAAGGCGGCAAATGTCCGGAAATTCATGGCTCTGCCTTTCTCATGGTTCTCGTTGGATTGGGTGCGGGAGGGTCTAGGCCCTCCCGCGGCAGGATCAGTTGTTGACCAGTCCGGCCTCTTTCGCGGCGGTCAGATAGTCCGCCTCGATGTCTGCCAGCGTGGTCTGTGCGTCTTTGGCGCCAGTCAGATAATCGGCCAGGCCATTGCCAAGCGCAGTGTGCATGATCCCCATCGGGCCAGATGCGGGATAGGCTTTGGCGCCGGCTTCTGCCGAAGCGGCTGCACCTGCGGCCAGATCACCGGGCTTGTAGGCCGGGTTCAGCCAGACGGCAGCGTTGTTGTTGGCCTCGACCATTTCTGCATCCATGCCTTCCAGCGCCACGCGGAACGCGGCATCGGCCTCTTCGTCACTCATGTTCGAGGCAAGAACGATGCCGTCCCACCAGATCGTGGTCGCCGGGGCGGCCGAGCCCATCGGAGCGGCGGCCATGACGACCTTGCCGACGACCTGGCTTTCGGCCTCATCGTTCATTGCGGCCGCGCGGCTGGCCCACAGGTTGGCCATGGCGATCTTGCCCTGTTGGAACTGCTGCTGAACGTATGTGGAATCAGACACCAGATACTCGGGGTCCATGTATTCGGTCATGGCCTTGAGCGTCTCCAGAGCCTTCACGCCCTGATCGTTGTTGATTGCAGGCATGTTGCCGTCAGCAAAGAACTCTCCGCCTTCGCCCAGGTACATGTTCACGAACTCCTGACCCAGGTTCCAGCCGGTTTTGAAGGTGCCGCCAACGGGGTAATCCATGACGCCGGCCTCTTTGATCTTGGCTGCAGCGGCCAGAACATCGTCATAGGTCTTGGGCTCTTCGATCCCCAGATCGGCCAGAACGTCGCTGCGGTACATCAGGTGCTGGGCGTTCACCATCATGGCGATCGCCATGGTTTGCCCGTCTACCTTGATCAGTTGGTTCGGCAGCAGATCCTGACCGTATTTTGCGACCAGATCATCCAGCGGACGAATGGTGCCCGCGTTCAGCAACGGCACCAGCGTTGCGTTCGACACGCCGCCGATCTGGTACAGAGCCGGATCGGCCGCAAAGGCTTCGGGCTGCTTCTCGCGGAACTCCTGATCCAGCGATGCGCTGAAATTGCCGCACTCGGCCATCGCGTCGGTGACGGCCTTCCAGGCCTCGAACCCGGCGGACAGTGATTTGAGCGGAACGGTGTTCTCGAACGAACACGCCGCCCATGCAGTGCTGGTCACCATGGTCATGGCGCCTGCCATCAGAATTGTCTTGAGTTTCATGCGTTTCTCCCTGTCAGGATCGGTCCGTCGTCGACGTCCGGACCGTTGGTTGGCCCTTTCGGGCTTTGGTTGGGGTCAGCCCCCGATCCGCGCACCGCTCTCTGCTTCGAACAGGTGACAGATTTCTTTCGGCACCGAGAACGAGACCATCTCGCCTATTTCGGCACGGAATGCTTTGTCGGCTTTGACCGAGACCAATGCGCCGCCGACCCGGACCGAAATCATGGTGGCGTCACCCAGCAGCTCGAGCGTGTAGATCGGTGCCGTGATCTGGCCCTGACCTTCGGCCAGTGTCGCATCCTCGGCACGGAACCCCAAGGTCAGCGGGCCGTCAGCAATGTCCAGCCCCGGGATTTCGACACCCGTGGTCCGGAACACGCCGCCCTCGACCTGACCATCCATCAGGTTCATGGCGGGCGAGCCGATGAAACTGGCGACGAAAGTGTTGGCCGGGCGGTCGTAAATCTCGGTCGGGCTACCAACCTGTTGCACAATGCCCTTTTTCATCACCACCACGCGGTCGGCCAGCGTCATGGCCTCGATCTGGTCATGGGTGACATAGATCGTGGTGACGGCCAGTTCGTGGCTGAGATTCTTGATCTGCGCGCGGGTGGATACACGCAGCTTGGCGTCCAGGTTGGACAGGGGCTCGTCCATCAGGAACACGTTCGGTTCGCGCACGATCGCGCGGGCCAGAGCAACACGTTGGCGTTGACCGCCCGACAGTTCCGCCGGTTTGCGATGCAGAAATTCGTCCAGCTCGACCATGGCGCTGGCGCGGCGCACCTTCTCGTCATGGGTTGCGGGGTCGATCCCGCGGACCTTCAGCGGGAAGCGGATGTTTTCATAGACGTTCATGTTGGGGTAGAGGGCATAGCTCTGGAACACCATCGCCACGTCGCGGTCCTTTGGCTCGAGATCGTTGACCACCTTGCCGTCAATCAGGATGTCGCCCTCGGTCACGTCCTCAAGCCCAGCGATCATGCGCATTGTCGTGGTCTTGCCGCAGCCGGACGGGCCAAGCAGAACCAGAAACTCGCGATCGGCAATCGTCAGATCGAAGTTGTGAACCCCAACAAACGATCCCCATCGCTTGCCGACATTGCGCAGTTGAATTTCCGCCATGAAGCCCCCCGGGAAGGAATCGTTTTGCATACGTTTGCAAAAGGGTATTCTTGGTTTACCAATTCTGGCAAGACATTTTTGCATACGTATGCAAATATGCCGGAAATCAGTGATTCACCCCCGGGCAGAAACAGGCGCAATATGCTGCAAAACAATGAAAAACAGATGAGCTTTCAAAAAGAGAAAGATCTGGTGAAGGCGTTCTATGAGGACCTGCAGTTGGCCTCCAACGACAAGCTGGCAGACGTCATAGGGCGATTCTGTGCGCCGAATCTGCTGTGGCGCGGCTTTCACCCGTTCGGTCAGATTTCGGGGGTCCACGACGTAGCAGAAAACTTCTGGGGCCCGCTGCGAAACAGCCTCAAACGCATGCAGCGGCGTCAGGATATTTTCTTTGCGGGTTGCAACTCGCTGACCGACGAGCGCGAGGTCTGGGTGGTTTCCATGGGCCATCTGATGGGTCTTTTCGACCACTCCTGGTTGGGCATTCGACCGACAGGCAAAATGGCATTCCTGCGCTATTGCGAGTTCAACAAGGTGCAAGACGGCAAGATCGTCGAGACCGCGATGTATTTCGATATCCCGCATCTGATGGTGCAGGCCGGTCAGAACCCGTTTCCGCCCCAAACCGCAGCCCATCTTGTACAGCCCGGGCCCCTGACTCACGACGGTATCCTTGGCGCGGATCAACCGGTCGAAGAAGGGGAGCAGACTCTGGCGCTGATCAACGCCATGATTTCCGATCTGGGCCAGTGGAAAAGTGGCCTGACCCTGAGCGAAGAGCTGAGCCGCACCTGGCATGACGACATGATCTGGTGGGGGCCCGAGGGAATTGGCGCCACCTACACGATTGATCGGTACGGCAAGCAACATGCCGGTCCCTTCCGCGCGGCATTCGCCGAGCGGTCAAAGACCAAACATGTCTGCCGGCTGGCCGAAGGTCACTACGGCGGGTTTTTTGGCTGGCCGAACTTCACGGCTGTTCCTACCGGAGGGTTCATGGGCATGCCGGCGACCCAAACGCCCGGTGAGTTTCGAGTGATCGACATCTATCGCCGCGCGGGCGGCAAGCTGGCCGAGAACTGGATCTTCATCGACCTTCTGCATTTCTGGAAACAGCAGGGCGTGGACATACTGGAAAGAACCACGGGCATCGGATCGGCGCAGGTGTAGACCGGGGGGGGCGGACTGGATGCAATGGGAGGGGATTTGGTGGAGCCTAGGGGAGTCGAACCCCTGACCTCTTGCATGCCATGCAAGCGCTCTCCCAACTGAGCTAAGGCCCCTTTCCGGTACCGCCTGTGCGGTGGACGGACGTTTATGAAACGACGTGCGCGAGTGCAAGACCAAAAAATCGGATTCGGTGAAAAAAGATGCGCGGCGCACGGGGTGCATCGGGGCGCGGGGCAGCCTGCGCCGCCCCGGCCGGATCACGAGTCTTCGTCTTCAGACGCGACGTCGGTGATGTCGTCCAACGAGACGTTGTCCTCGTCGTCGTCCTCAAGCAGATCGTCGTCCAGATCGACGTCGACCGCGTCATCATCGTCCAGCAGTTCGTCATTGGACGTGGCTTCGCGCGCCTTGACCGACGCTGCATCTTCGGCGTCGGCTGCGATCATCCGGCTTTTGCCGGTTTCCAATTCCACGATCTCGCCGGTATAGGGGCTGATGATCGGGTCCTTGTTCAGGTCATAAAACCGCTTGCCAGTGGTCGGGCAAACGCGCTTTACGCCCCATTCTTCCTTGGGCATGTCAATTCCCCTTGATATCAGGTGAGTCGTATCAACGATTCAGGTCACCTGCCACATGCGGCGGGTACTGTCAAAGCCTTTGCGCCAAGGAGATCGCACCATGGGGCGACATTCATTGCCCGGACAGCCTCCCGTTGCGCTGACCTTGCGCAAATCGGCGCGGGCACGCCGCATAAGCTTGCGTATTTCCCAGTTGGATGGCCGGGTTACGTTGACTTATCCGAAGGGTGTGTCCGAATCCGAGGCGATCGGCTTTGCGCAGTCAAAGGAGGACTGGATCCGCCAGCATCTGGGCGCGCGGCCCGTTCCGGCGTCAGTCGGCTTCGGGGAAACCCTGCCGGTCGAAGGTGTGCCAAGGCGAATCGTACCGGCGGAGGGGCGCCGGGTCAGTTTACACGCCGATCAGGTTGCGGTGCCCGAAGGGGCCGAGGCGCGGCGCCTCGCGCGCTTTTTGAAAGAGCTGGCGCGTGATCGCTTGATCGAAGCCTGCGACGACTATGCAGCCATGCTGGGGCGGGAGTACTCCAGCCTGACGTTGCGCGATACACGGTCGCGGTGGGGGTCGTGCAGTGCAGCGGGAGGGTTGATGTTTTCGTGGCGGCTGATCCTGGCGCCCCCCGAAATCCTGCACTATGTCGCCGCTCATGAGGTCGCGCATCTGGCCGAGATGAACCATTCGGCGGCGTTCTGGGCGCAGGTCGAGCGCCTGTTCGGCCCGCACAAAGCGGCCCGGCACTGGCTGCGCGACAATGGGGCCGAACTGCACCGTTACAGGTTCGATGCGCCCGCCGGTTGACCTCACGGGGATTTGTGATCACATGAGGGCATGTTGACCACCCGTAGCTCCGACTCTCAGATCGCGACCCATGATCAGGTATACCGCGCCCTGCGGTCTCGAATCATGCATGGAGAAATTCCACCCGGTCAGGCGCTGACGCTGCGCGGCATCGGCAAGGAGTTCGGTGTGTCCATGACGCCGGCGCGCGAAGCCGTGCGCCGTCTGGCCGCCGAAGGGGCGCTCTTTCTGTCCAACTCGGGGCGGGTCTCCACGCCCGAACTCAGCAACGACCGGATCGAAGAATTGGCCGCGCTGCGGGCCTTGCTGGAGGTCGAGCTGGCCAGCCGTGCGCTGCCTCGGGCGCATATGGCTCTGATCGACCGATTGCAGAGCATCAACATGACCGTGGCCGAAATGGTGACCAAGCGTGATGCGGTCGGCTACATCCGAACGAACCTCGAGTTTCACCGCACGCTTTATCTGCGGGCGCAGGCTCCGGCCATGCTTGCGATGGCCGAAACCGTCTGGCTACAGCTTGGTCCGACCATGCGCGCTCTTTATGGCCGCCTGCGACGGACCGAACCGCCGCATTATCACAAGCTGATCATCGCCGCTCTGAAGGCGGGGGACGAGCCGGGTTTGCGGTTGGCGGTGCGATCGGATGTGACCCAGGGTCTGCGCCTGCTGGTCAGTTGAGCGGGCCTTTGCCCAAAGTGAAAAATCCAAACGGACGGCGGTTGCGAAGCTGGCCTCAAAGCATTTGCTGCGCTACGCTGCTGCCAACAACAAACAAGAGCAGATTTCAGCCATGATCAATCGACGGACATTCTCACTGGGTCTCGGTGCAGGTTTCCTGAGCGCCTGCGCGGGCGGGTCCGCGCCAACCGGAACAACCGCGTCGCGAATGCGGGCAGTGCCCGATGCCGGCTGGGATTCCTGGGTTGCAAGTTTCAAGGCGCGCGCGGCCGGGCAGGGTATTTCGCAAGCGACGATCGACCGGGCGTTTCAGGGTGCCGGTTACCTACCAGATGTGATCGAACGCGACCGCAACCAGGTCGAGTTCAAGCGCTCGCTCGAAGACTATCTGGCCATCGCCGCGTCAGACGAGCGGATCAGTACCGGCAAGCAGATGCTGCAACGCCACAACGCCACCCTCACGCAGATCGAGTCGCGCTATGGCGTCGACAAAGAGGTCGTGGTGGCGGTCTGGGGGCTGGAAAGCCGCTATGGGCAGCGGCGGGGCGATGTGCCCGTTATTTCGGCCCTTTCCACGCTGGCCTATGACGGGCGTCGCGGGGTGTTCTTCGAAAGCCAGCTGATTGCGGCGTTGAAGATCCTTCAAAACGGTGACACGTCGCCGGCCAACATGACCGGCAGCTGGGCCGGTGCCATGGGGCATACGCAATTCATCCCGACCTCGTATCTGGCCTACGCCGTGGATTTCACCGGAGACGGCCGACGCGACATCTGGTCCGACGATCCGACGGACTCGCTGGCTTCGACGGCTGCCTACCTGTCGCGGGCGGGTTGGGTGCGGGGCCAGCCTTGGGGGGGTGAGGTCGGATCTGCGGCGGCAAACTCGGGCACACCGGTTGCAATTCTGCAGCCGCAGAAACCCGGGCCGCGCATAGCGGTGTTCCGCAATTTCCAGGTGATCAAACGCTACAACAACTCGGACAGCTACGCGATCGGGGTCGGGCACCTGTCGGATCGGATCGCCGGTGGCGCACCTTTTCAGGCGTCTTTCGGGCCCGACGAAACCGGCCTGACGCTGGAAGATCGCAAAGAGTTGCAGCGGCGTCTGACTGCTGCCGGGTATGACACGCAAGGCGCTGATGGGGTGATTGGCAAGAATACCTCCGCGGCCATAACCGCTTATCAGCAAGCCAAGGGCCTGCCCGTAACGGGCGTGCCCTCGGTCAGCTTGTTGCGCTCTTTGGGTGGTTGACGGATCAGGCCGCCAGTCCCTTGGACCCCAGGTCCAGGAATTTCTGACGCCGGTCCTTGATCAGCGCGGCGGCATCCTTGCCGTTCAGATCCTTCAGCATCTTGGCGATCGCCTTGCCCACGGATTCGATCGTAGCCGGGCGGTCGCGATGCGCGCCACCTTTGGGTTCGGAGATGATCAGGTCGCAGACGCCCAACTTTTGAAGGTCCTGCGCGGTCAGGCGCAGCGCCTCGGCGGCCTCGCGCATTTTTTCTGCATCTTTCCAAAGGATCGACGCGCAACCCTCGGGCGAAATCACCGAATAGATCGAGTGCTCCAGCATCGCCACCCGGTTGGCCGTGGCAAATGCCACCGCGCCGCCCGAGCCGCCTTCGCCGATGATGACAGACACCAGCGGAACACCGATTTTCAGACACATCTCGGTTGAACGGGCGATCGCTTCGGATTGCCCGCGTTCTTCCGCGCCCTTGCCCGGATACGCGCCGGCGGTATCCACCAAGGTGATCACCGGCAGACCAAACCGACCAGCCATTTCCATAAGGCGCACGGCTTTGCGATAGCCTTCGGGGCGGGCCATGCCGAAGTTGCGCTCGATCCGAGATTTGGTGTCCGAGCCTTTTTCATGCCCGATCACCATCACCGGCTGATCGTTGAACCGTGCTAGGCCGCCGATGACCGCCAGATCGTCGGCAAAATTGCGGTCACCAGCCAGCGGGGTGAATTCGGTGAACAGGGCCTCGACATAATCCTTGCAGTGCGGACGTTGGGGATGGCGGGCCACCTGGCATTTTCGCCAGGGCGTCAGGTCCTTGTACAACTCGTCCAGCAGCTTGGCCGCCTTGGCGTCCAGCGCGGCGGCTTCGTCCGATACGTCCATCTCTTCGTTGGCGCGGGCCAGGGCGCGCAGCTCTTCAGCTTTGCCTTCAATCTCAGCCAGCGGTTTTTCGAAATCCAGATACTGGGTCATGACGCCTCTCAACGCGAAAGTTCTCCGCTATATGACCCGAGGTCGCCCCGGATGCAACTCGGCACCGCATGTCGGGGTGCGTTTCCCCGCGCGCGGCGACATGGTACGCGTGCCTGCGACCTCACCCTGGCCACAGCACCGGGTACAACGAAATCACCAGAAGAGCCGCCATCGACCAGTTGAACACGGTCAGACGTCGCCGGCTGGTCAGCACGCGTGCCATCTGCTGGCCCAGAACCGTCCAAGTGCTGACAGATGGCAAGTTCACGCAGCCGAATACAAGGGCAACCAGCGCAATGGCTTGCAGGGTCTGGCCCGGGGCATAGGCCGTCGTTGCCGTCAGCGCCATGGCCCAGGCTTTGGGGTTCACCCATTGAAACGCTGCCGCCTGCAGAAACGTCATGGGCCGTCCGACGTGCCCCGGGCCCTTGGCAGGAGCCGCATTGGCAATTCGCCACGCGAGGAATAGCAGATAGGCCACCGACGCGATTTTGAGGATCACGTGGCTGATGGGATAGGCCTCGAACACCTGCACCAATCCTGCGCCGACCAACAAAACCATCAGCATGAATCCCAGGCCGATACCCAGCATATGGGGGATTGTCCGCCGGAACCCGAAATTCGCCCCTGAGGCCATGAGCATCAGATTGTTCGGCCCTGGCGTGATGGACGAGACAAAGGCGAACGCGACCAGCGCAAGTAGGATGTCGTAAGTCATGGCGCAAAGATCGCCCAGGTTTGGTCAAATGAAATTGCGATTTCGTTCTCGATTGCATAAAGCTTGCAACAAATGGCGAATATTGACCTCAGGAATCAGCAAATATTGCAAGAGCTGGCCCGAAATGGCCGGATCAGCAACCTTGAACTGGCGGACCGCGTAGGGCTTTCGCCGTCAGCCTGTCTACGCCGGGTGCAAGAGCTTGAGCGGTCCGGCGTCATCAGCGGGTATCGCGCCGTTTTGAACCCTGCGGCGATGGGCGTCGGTTTTGTCGCCTATATCGGCGTCGGACTGGGTGAGCACACAAAGGCCGCTCAGGAAGGTTTTGAAAAAGCGGTGCAATTGGCGCCCGAAGTGGTCGAATGCCACAATATCACCGGTACGATCGAATACTTGCTGCGGGTGGAGTGCGCTGACCTGTCGACCTACAAGACCTTCCATACCGACGTATTGGGCACGTTGCCCCATGTCACCTCGATCACGTCCTACGTGGTCATGGGATCCCCGAAAGACCTGCGGGCCTGAGCTTGAGCCCACTGCCGCTAGGGCCTTGCAGGCATGTGTATCCCGGAATATCGTCGGCCTGAAAGCGCCAGAAATTCGGCATCAGATCGAACAGGGCGCGATGTCAGGGAGACACGATCATGAGTTTTGTTCGGACAGGCGTATTGGCGACCGTGGTGGCGATTGTCGCCGGTGCCGCATTTGCCGCGCCTTTGAAATTGCAGCCCGCCAACCCGCAGCCCAATCCCAAGGCGGGGTTGAACGTGAAATATGTTGGGCAGGGCACTCAGAGAAAGATCCGCGATCTGAGCCAGGCCAAAAGCGTATTGTCCAAGGCCAAACCAGGCAAGCCACTGCGCGGGCTGGACTATGCCGACACCAACAAGGGCGAGCCGGTTCTGACGTTCACGGACCCATACAACGTTGCCGCTGAAATCACCGGGTACATGCGCTTTGATTCTCCAGGCATTTACGAGCTTGAAACCTGGTCCAATGACGGGCTCGAGGCCTATGTCGGTGGTCAGCAGATCGGCCGTGTCACCGGGATTCAGGGGTGTGAAGCCAACCAGCGCACCGAGGTCGAAGTTCCAAAGGCGGGCTGGTACCCTCTGAAAATCATCTATTTCCAGAAGCTGGGAACGTCCTGCCTGATGATGAAATCCGGCAAGCAGGGTGAGAAGTTTACCTGGACACCAAACAACGTGTTCGGCCGCTGAGGCCAACCGAAGTCAGGAAAAGGCGCACAGAACGAGCGCCTTTTCTCATAATTCCCCATCAGCCGTTTGCGGCAATCAGCTCGGCCTGCGCCACGATCACCTCGGCCTGCTTGATCGAGGCGATGTCGACCAGCCGTCCTTTGTAGACCGTGGCGCCTTCGCCATTGGCCTTGGCTTGCTCCATCGCGGCTAGGATCTCGCGCGCTTCGGTCACCGCCTCGTCCGACGGGGTGAAAACCTGATTGGCCAGCGCGATCTGCTTGGGGTGGATCGCCCATTTGCCGACCATGCCCAGCGTCGCCGAGCGGCGCGCCTGCGCGATATAGCCTTCGTCGTCCGAGAAGTCGCCGAACGGTCCGTCGACCGGCAGCACCCCGTGGGTGCGGCAGGCAGCCACGATGGCAGCCTGCGCCCAGTGCCACGGGTCCGACCAGTATTTCTGGGCCTCACGCAGCATGTAATAGTTTTCCTGCGTGCCGCCGATTCCCGTGGTCTGCATTCCCATCGAGGCGGCGAAATCGGCCGCGCCCAGGCTCATGGCCTGAAGG
This sequence comes from Ruegeria sp. BJ5, assembly GCF_056537865.1. NCBI lineage: Bacteria > Pseudomonadati > Pseudomonadota > Alphaproteobacteria > Rhodobacterales > Roseobacteraceae > Ruegeria > Ruegeria sp. BJ5. Next base: position 100,757 of record NZ_JBQFSH010000006.1, on the reverse strand, counting down.
CGCGGGGAGGAGGCCGCGATTTCCTCGACATGGGCGATGCCGGCGGCGGATTCGATGATGACCTCGAAGCTGATGGGCTTGGTGCGGCTCTTGGCGCGTTCAATCGCAGTGACCAGAGCGTCAACCGCATAGACATCCTCGGCGCAGCCCACCTTGGGGATCATGATCTGATCCAGCCGGTCGCTGGCCTGTTCCAGCAGGTCCACCACGTCGCGGTACCAATAGGGCGTATCCAGCCCGTTGATGCGCACCGACATGTACTTGTTGCCCCAATCCACGGTGTTCAGCGCCTCGATCACGTTGGCGCGGGCGGTCTCCTTGTCGGACGGGGCCACCGAATCTTCGAGGTCGAGGTTGATCACGTCCGCGGCCGAGGCGGCCATCTTGGGGAACAGCTTGGTGTTGGATCCGGGGCCAAACAGCTGACAGCGGTTTGGTCGCGCCGGGGCGGCGGGTTGGATACGAAAGCTCATCGGCACCTCGCTGAGTAATGAAATTGCGATTTCAGTTGGCAATTGGGTATTAAATTGCGCGACCCTGCGCAAGCCTGATTGTGCAGTTGCGGCAATGCTGTTGCAGAAAGCTGTGCGCAACCCCCGGAACGCAGCGGTCAAAGTTTCATCATTTTGAAAATTTCGAAGCTTTTTGCGCCACTCGGGGGAATCTTGCAAAATTCTCCGTTCGATGTGCGGCAGGTCGGAGGAAAACGAGAAACGCTCGTTGACGGCCTTCAATAGGTTGTGGCGCAAGAAAAGGAGAGCGCGCGATGATCGAGACACCGTATTTGCTGTTTTTGGGAGATGCCCCCGACCAACTGGCCGCCAAGGTCGCGATCGGCATTCGGGACTGGCGCCCGGAAAACGCCGTGGGTCAGCTGCGGATGGAGGGCTGCAAGGCCGATCTGGGACTGACCGACATGACCCTGGCCGAAGGCAAGGCCGCCGGCGCCAAGACGCTGGTGATCGGTGTCGCGAACCGCGGTGGCGTTATCAGCCAGGCCTGGAAAGAGGTCCTGATCGCCGCGCTGGAAATGGGCTATGACCTGGCCTCGGGCCTGCACAACCTGCTGCGCGACGAAGGCGATCTGGTGGCCGCGGCCCAGACCCATGGATGCACCCTGCATGACGTTCGCGTGCCCACGGTGGGTTATCCGATCGCCAACGGGCGCAAACGCAGCGGCAAGCGCTGTCTGGCGGTGGGCACCGATTGTTCGGCGGGCAAGATGTACACGGCCATGTCGATCGATGCCGAGATGCGCAAGCGCGGCATGAAATCGACCTTCCGCGCTACCGGTCAGACCGGCATTCTGATCACTGGGCAGGGCGTTCCGCTCGACGCCGTGGTGGCCGATTTTATGGCCGGTTCCGTCGAGTACCTGACGCCCGAGAACGATCCTGATCACTGGGATCACATCGAGGGGCAGGGGTCGCTGTTCCATGTCTCGTATTCCGGCGTGACCATGGCGCTGATCCATGGCGGTCAGCCGGATGCTCTGATCCTGTGCCACGAGCCGACCCGCACCCATATGCGCGGTCTGCCGGAATACTCCCTGCCGACGCTGGAACAGCTGCGCGACACGGCCCTGCCTTTGGCGCGCGTCGCCAACCCTGCCTGCCAGGTCGCGGGTGTGTCGATCAACACCCAGCACCTGAGCGAGGAGGACGCGAAAGCCTACATCGCCAAGGTCGAGGCCGAGATGGGCCTGCCAACGACCGATCCGTACCGGTTCGGCGCGGGCAAGCTGGTGGACGCGCTGGCCGCGATGTGATCCAACCGGGGCGCCGATGGCGGGGGAGCCCGCCACCGGCCCGGGAAATTGCAAAGAGTAAGGAGTGGACGCGTGCAAATCGACGTCTCTCGTGATGTGTTCCGGTTGGCGCAGGTATTCACCATCTCGCGCGGGTCGCGGACCGAGGCCAAGGTACTGACGGTGCGCCTGACGGATGGGGCGCATCAGGGCTGGGGCGAATGTGTGCCTTATGCCCGGTATGACGAAACGCTGGAGTCGGTCGAGGCCGAGATCCGCGCTTTGCCAGAAGCATTCACGCGCCAGTCGCTGATGGACCTGCTGCCCGCCGGCGCCGCGCGCAATGCGGTGGATTGCGCCCTGTGGGACCTTGAGGCCAAGCGGGCGGGCAGGCGCGCCTGGGAACTGGCCGGCCTGCCCGCGCCCAAGCCCGAGATCACCGCCTATACCCTGTCGCTGGACACGCCCGGCGCCATGCGGGCGCAGGCGGCGAAGAACGCGCATCGTCCGCTGTTGAAGATCAAGCTGGGCACGCCCGACGACATGCCGCGGCTCGAGGCCGTACGAGCCGGGGCGCCGGATGCGAAGATCATCGTGGATGCCAACGAGGGCTGGTCGGCCGAGGTCTATGCCGATCTGGCGCCGAATCTGGTGCGGTTGGGAGTCGCGCTGGTCGAACAGCCGCTGCCCGCCGGAGATGACGAGGCGCTGATCGGACTCGATCGTCCGGTGCCGGTCTGTGCCGACGAGAGCTGCCACGATCGCGCCAGCCTGCCCGGGCTGAAGGGCAAATATGACGTGATCAACATCAAGCTGGACAAGACCGGCGGCTTGACCGAGGCGCTGGAGCTGCGCCGCGCGGCGCAGTCCGAGGGCTATGGGATCATGGTGGGCTGCATGGTCGGCAGCTCTCTGGCGATGGCGCCTGCGACACTGGTGGCGCAGGGTGCGCTGGTGACGGACCTTGACGGCCCGCTTCTGTTGGCCGAAGACCGCGACACCCCGCTGATTTTTGATGATGCCGGAGTACACCCGCCCGAGGCGGAACTCTGGGGCTGATGGAGACGAACATGACCCGTACCGTTTACGTGAACGGCGAATACCTGCCCGAGACCGAAGCCAAGGTCTCGATCTTCGACCGAGGCTTTCTGATGGCGGATGCCGTCTATGAGGTGACAAGCGTGCTGGACGGCAAGCTGATCGATTTCGAGGGTCACGCGGTGCGCCTGAAGCGGTCGCTGGACGAATTGCAGATGGCCGAACCCTGCAGCAAGGACGAGCTGCTTGAAATCCACCGCAAGCTGGTCGAGCTGAACGGCATCACCGAGGGGCTGGTCTATCTGCAGGTCACCCGAGGCAGCGACGGCGACCGCGATTTCGTATTTCCCTCGGCCGGCACCAAGCCGACGCTGGTTCTGTTCACTCAGAACAAGCCCGGTCTGGCTGACAATCCGGCGGCGAAGAAAGGGGCCAAGATCATCTCGATCGAGGATATCCGCTGGGGCCGCCGCGACATCAAGACGGTGCAACTTCTGTACCCGTCCATGGGCAAGATGATGGCCAAGGCCGCTGGGTGCGACGATGCTTGGATGATTGAAGACGGGTATGTCACCGAAGGCACCAGCAACAACGCCTATATCGTCAAGAACGGCAAGATCGTTACCCGCCCGCTGTCGAACGACATCCTGCACGGGATCACCCGCAAGGCGGTGCTGCGCATGGCGGCCGAGGCTCAGATGGAAGTCGAAGAACGCCTGTTCACCATCGACGAAGCAAAAGAGGCCGACGAGGCTTTTACCACCTCGGCCAGTGCTTTCGTGATGCCGGTGGTCGAGATCGACGGCGTGGCGCTGGGCGACGGCACGCCGGGCCCGATCGCCAAGCGGCTGCGCGAGATCTATCTGGACGAAAGCCGCAAGGCGGCGATCTGAACCCCATGGCCCGCCGATCTGGCGGGCCTTTTCGTTAATGCGTCAGTCTTTTTTGCCGACGTTTTCCTCGAACGCGACCTTGAAGGCGGCCTGTTTGTCGGGGCTGGCCTCGGTCTGGTATCTGGATTTCCACTCGTCCATGGTCATGCCATAGAAAATTTCGCGGGCTTCATCCTTGCCCATTTCGATGCCTTTTTCATTGGCGGCTTCCTGAAACCACCGCGCCAGGCAGTTTCGGCAGAACCCGGCCAGATTCATCATGTCGATGTTCTGAACGTCGGTACGGTCCTGCATCAGGTGTTTTCGCAGGCGGCGGAAAGCGGCGGCCTGCAGTTCAATCTCGGTCTGGGGGTCCATGGGCGGGCTCCGGTTCGTGGGATTTGATCCAGACCTAGCAAGCCCGAGGCCATTGCACAACGCGCGCCGGTTCAGACCAGCTTGAGGGCAATCCAGGGCATCAGGCAGAAGATCAGGGTCAGGATCTTGTAGTTCGCAAGATACTTGAAATAGGCCTTTCTGACCTCGGCCTTTTCCATCTGGAACATGCGGCCGTGAATGGCAGCGATGCGGTCCTGCAGGATCACCACCATCAGGGTCGACAGCAGCAGGACCGCAAAGTTCAGAACGGTCATCCAGCCGAAAAAGGCTGTCAGGGTTTCAGGTGTCATGACGGCCTCCTTTCACCCCGAAAAATGGGGGCCGCCCGCGCGCCGCGCAAGAGGACAGGCGTCGTTTGGTCGCGGATTTTCCAGCGTTACAGCCCGCTTGCGGCCAGCGCGTCCTGCAGGATCGGCGCCAGCCGCTCGGCCCAGGCGCGTTGCCCGGAATGATCGGCGATCAGGTCGTTGCGCAGCTCGATCAGTGCATTGGGACGGCCAAAAGCGGTGGCGTGCCGGTCGATCGCATCCCCGGGTAGTACGCCGGTATAAGGTTCGTTGACGCCGACGCACAGATCCTCCTCGGTCCGCAGCCGGTCGATCAGCGGGGTCGAGAACCGTTCGTCCGCGGTGTGCAGGATGCCTATATGCCAGGGGCGCGGCGGGCGGCCCCGCAACTGGCGCGTGAAGGAATGCATCGACACGATCACGGCGTGGGGCAGGGCGGCCATCTTGGCCAGCGCCTCGTGATAGGGGCGATAGCACAGGTTCAGGCGCCGATCGCGCTCGGCGGCGTCGGCATGACGGTTGGCCGGGATGATCGACCCGTCGTACAGTTTCATCAACAGGGTCGGGTCGTCCTCGCCTCGGTTCGGGTCGATCACCAGCCGCGAGAAATTGGCCGCGATCACCGGCGCGTTCAGGATCTCGCCCAGATGTTTCGACACCTCGTAGGCGCCCACGTCATAGGCGATGTGGCGCTCCATGTCCTCACGCGGAAGGCCCAGGTCGCCGCCGTTGATCTGCGGCGGGACGGTGTTGGTGGCATGGTCGCACGTGATCAGCCAGCGGGACGGGCGATCCGCCCCGTGCACGTAAAACGGAGTGTATGTCATGAGCCTGTCATCTTGTTTGCCGCAGGTGTAGGACAGTTGCCTCGGAAAGGGAATTGCGCAATAAGCAAACCGACTATTGTTTGCGGTAACATTCGACCATCAAGGAGAGCAAGATCGATGCGACGCCTGAGAAATGTGAAAATCGTGGCGACGCTGGGCCCGGCGTCCAACGACTATGATATGATCCGTGCTCTGCACGAGGCCGGCGCCGATGTTTTCCGCCTGAACATGAGCCATGGCAGCCACGACGAAATCCGTGAACGCCACCGGATCATCCGTCAGATCGAAAAGGACCTCGACAGCCCGATCGCCATTCTGGCGGACCTTCAGGGCCCGAAACTGCGGGTCGGTGTGTTTGCGAATGATGCAGAGGACCTGGTCGAAGGTGCCGCGTTCCGTCTGGATCTGGACGAAACTCCGGGCGATGTCAGCCGGGTCTGCCTGCCGCACCCCGAGATTTTTCAGGCGTTGGAAGCGGGGGCGCATCTGCTGGTCAACGACGGCAAGATCCGGCTTGTGGTTGAGAAATGCGGCCCCGATTTCGCGGATTGCAAAGTTGAAATCGGCGGAACCATCTCGAACCGCAAGGGTGTGAACGTGCCCGACGTGGTGCTGCCGCTGGCGGCCCTGTCGGAGAAGGACCGCGACGATCTGGAGTTCGTTTGTCAGCTGGGCGTCGACTGGCTTGCGCTGAGCTTCGTGCAGCGGGCCAAGGACGTGTACGAAGCGCGCGCCCTGGCTGACGGTCGCGCCGCTATCCTGTCCAAGATTGAAAAACCCGCGGCGGTCGAGGCGTTTGACGAAATCCTCGACGCATCGGACGGCATCATGGTCGCCCGTGGCGATCTGGGCGTCGAACTCCCGGTCTCGGCCGTGCCTCCGATTCAAAAGCGACTGGTCCGAAAGTGCCGCGCTGCCGCCAAGCCGGTTATCGTTGCGACCCAGATGCTGGAAAGTATGATCGAAAGCCCGATGCCCACCCGCGCCGAAGTGTCGGACGTCGCCACCGCCATATATGAGGGAACCGACGCCATCATGCTGAGCGCCGAGTCGGCCGCGGGCTCGTATCCGATCGAGGCCGTTCAGACCATGAACAAAGTCGCGATCGAGGTCGAAGCCGACCCAACCTACAAACAGATCATCGACGCCTCGCGCCAGACCAAGGGAACGACCGTTGCCGACGGCATCGTGGCTGCGGCCCGTGAAATCGCCGAAAAGACCGACATCAAGGCGATCTGCTGCTTTACCCAAAGCGGCACCACCGCACTGCTCACCGCCCGCGAGCGTCCCGGTGTCCCGATCATCGCCATGACTTCGCTGCGGGGCACCGCGCGGCGTCTGTGTCTCAGCTGGGGCTGTCACTGCGTGATGACGCCCGAGCTCGAGCGGTTCAAAAGCGCCGTGGTCAATGCGGCGCGCGCGGCGCGAGCCAGCGGGTTTGCCGGCGCCTCGGATCAGATCGTGGTGACCGCCGGTGTCCCGTTCAACGTGCCAGGCTCGACCAACATCCTGCGCGTCGCTCCCTGCGACGAGCGACTGATCTACTCGACGGATCCCGAATAGGATCAGCCACCCGGTCCGCCGGGTCTTGCTTTGGCGCCGACAGGCTCTTTTACGGTCTCCATCACCGTGAACGAGCTTGTCTGGTGTATCCCCGGAAGCTTGTTGATCTTGTCGCCCAACACTGTTCGGAAATGCGCGATGTCGCGTGTCCGAACGGTCAGCATGTAGTCGAATGATCCGGCGACCATCAGGCAGGTTTCGATTTCAGGTACCCGTCGCACGGCTTCGTTGAAACGGTCCAGCGAGTGTTCGGCTGTGGCCGTCAGCGAAACCTGCACCACCGTCAAGTGCCCCAGCCCCAGCCTCTCTTTGTCGATCACCGCGCTGTAGCCGGTGATGTACCCGCTCTTTTCCAGCCGTTTCACCCGCTCGGAACACGGCGTGTTGGTCAGGTTTACTCGGGCCGCCAGTTCGACTATTGGCAGGCGTCCATTGGCCTCGAGCTCGGCCAATATCCGTTGATCGATCTTATCCAAATCCCTGTCCATCAGGCAATTTCCCTGCGTTTTTGAGGTCTGGCGGCATATTTTCCTGAAAATAGACCGAAAAAATCTCCTTTTCCTAGTGATTTTTCCTGATACTTGACCGAAGGGCAGTCTTGTAAAACGAGTTCCAGGTTCCGGCTGCCCTGCCGGGGGCACGGGCCCCGGCCAAATCAACAAAAACGGAGGAACGAGATGACAACGAAAATTGTCATAGGACTGGACGGGACAGAGACCGGAGATCGCGCGGTCGGCTTTGCCAAGGATCTGGCAAGTCGGATTGGATCGTGTGAACTGCTGGTTGCCTATGTCATCGAATGGTCGCCCTATACTTTCCAAACTCCCGAGGAAAACGCCCTGCGGCACAAGCGGCGCGAAGAGGAGATCGCGCTTGCCACCAGCCGCGTGGTGGAACCCGCCGTCGAGGCCTTGAAGGCCGCAGGCTTCAGCGCCCGCGGTATTGTCCGCCATGGCGATGTGGCCGAAACGCTGAACGCGATCACGGTCGAAAACGGCGGATCGCAGATCGTCGTGGGACGATCCTCGGCTGACGGCATCAAAAAGCGAATCTTCGGCAGTTCGACCCAGAATCTGGTCATGCACGCCGACGTTCCGGTCACAGTCGTGAACTGACGGGAGGAGCAGACATGAAATCGATCAAAACCCTGGGCCTGTCCGGTGCGGCCTCGGCCCTGCTGGCCAACCCCGCACTTGCGCAGGAGGCCCCCGGTCTGGATGAAAAGATCAACCAGACCTTCGCGAATCTGACGGGCCCCTTCGTCAGCTTCATCTTCGCACCTTTTCCGGGAACGAGCTTTCCCTGGATCGTGATGTGGCTGGTCGTGGCCGCAACGGTGTTCACGCTGTATTTCGCCTTTGTGCAGATGCGGTTCTTCAGCCATGCGATCAGCTTGGTGAAAGGTGACTATTCCGACCCCAACGATGCGGGCGAGGTCAGTCACTTCCAAGCGCTGGCAACGGCGCTGTCCGGCACCGTCGGCCTGGGCAACATCGCGGGCGTCGCCGTGGCAGTCGGCATCGGCGGACCCGGTGCGACCTTCTGGATGATCCTCGCCGGCCTTCTGGGCATGGCGTCGAAATTCACCGAATGTACGCTGGGTGTGAAGTACCGCAACGAGTACGAAGACGGCACCGTTTCGGGCGGCCCGATGTACTACATGTCCAAGGGCTTTGCCGAGCTGGGTCTGCCCGGCGGCAAGATCCTGGCGGTCCTGTTCTCGATCTTCTGTATCCTTGGCGCGCTGGGCGGGGGCAACATGTTCCAGGCCAACCAGGCGCACCAGCAGATCGCGGGTATCGTTGGTGACTATCCCGGTTGGATCACCGGCCTGGTCTTCGCGGCCGTGGTGTTCATGGTCATCGTGGGCGGCCTGAAGTCGATCGCCCGCGTGACCGAGAAGGTCGTGCCGTTCATGGGCATCCTGTACGTCGCAACTGCGCTGGTCATCATCATCATGAACGCTGACATGATCGGCTGGGCCTTCGGTCAGATCTTCGCTGGTGCCTTCACCGGTCTGGGCGTGGCCGGCGGCATGGTCGGTGCTCTGATCCAGGGCTTCAAACGCGCCGCCTTCTCGAACGAGGCAGGCGTGGGTTCGGCGGCCATTGCACACTCGGCCGTTCGCACCAAGGAGCCGATCACCGAGGGCTTTGTTTCACTGCTCGAGCCGTTCATCGACACCGTGGTGATCTGCACCATGACCGCGCTGGTGATCATCATCACCCAGCAGCTGGTGATCGACCCGGCAACCGGCCTGTACGTGCTGAACGAAGCGGGCACCGCGATCGCAACCGTCGATGGCAACACCGGTGTCAGCCTGACTTCGGCCGCCTTCGGCAGCGCCTTCAGCTGGTTCCCCTACATCCTGGCCATCGCGGTGATCCTGTTCGCCTTCTCGACCATGATCAGCTGGTCCTATTACGGCCTCAAGGCCTGGACCTATCTGTTCGGCGAGGGCCACACCAAGGAACTGGTGTTCAAGATCATCTTCTGCGTCTTCGTGGTGATCGGGGCTGCGGCCAACCTGGGCCCGGTGATCGACTTCTCGGATGCGGCGATCTTTGCCATGGCCGTGGTCAACGTCTTTGCGCTCTACTTCCTGATGAAAGTGGTGCGTCAGGAACTGGCCTCGTACAGCGCGCGACTGAAAAGCGGCGAAATCCGCAAGTTCGCCGACTGATGACACCAACCGGGGCGGCCCTGCTGCCCCGGTTCCCGACCCCGGTGCAAAAAGCACCCGAACGGGTCAAAAACCCCTTGCCAGCATGACCGAACTTGCGTAAACGGCGCATCTGATCGCGCGACCGGCCGATGTGGCATGCCGAGTCGCGTTTCGGACCGAACCCTGAAAGGAGACGGAAATGCCCAAGATGAAGACCAAATCGAGCGCCAAGAAGCGCTTCAAGGTGACTGCGACCGGCAAGGTCATGGCTGGCCAGGCCGGCAAACGGCACGGCATGATCAAGCGGACCAAGAAGTTCATCCGCGACGCCCGTGGCACCACCACCCTGTCCGCCCCCGACGCCAAGATCGTCAAGGGCTACATGCCCTACGACCGCTAAGAGGAGATACCGATATGTCCCGCGTTAAAGGTGGAACCGTAACTCACGCCCGTCACAAGAAGGTCATCAAGGCCGCCAAAGGTTACTATGGCCGCCGCAAGAACACCTTCAAGGTTGCCCGTCAGGCCGTCGACAAGGCCAACCAGTACGCAACCCGCGACCGCAAGAACCGCAAGCGCAACTTCCGTGCTCTGTGGATCCAGCGCATCAACGCCGCTGTTCGTTCGCATGACGAAGCTCTGACCTATTCCCGCTTCATCAACGGCCTGAACCTGGCCGGCATCGAAGTGGACCGCAAAGTCCTGGCCGACCTGGCCGTGCACGAGCCGGAAGCGTTCGGCGCGATCGTCGCCAAGGCACAGGCCGCTCTGGCTGCCTGATCCTCTTTCGAGAGACAGTGAAAGAAAGGCCGTCCCGTTCGGGGCGGCTTTTTTCTTTGGATCGACCAGATTGGATTTCGCGTAAACCAAGTATGGGATTCCGTTATGGTCACTACACGCATTTGATGTAATCATCTGTTAAGTTTCACTGATGAATTGAATGCGGAATACTGAAATGCCTATTTGCCAAAGACTTACCCAAGCCCTTCTTGTCTTGACTGCAGTGGTGATCTGCCACCCGACAGTGGCACGATCACCGAACCTGACCTCCCTGACGTATTGGTTGAAACCTTTGATGGCGACGACACGACGCTCATACTGGGTGGGCAGATCGACTTTCAATCGGCCAAGCCGCCCTGGGTCGTCTATATGGCCGATGGAAAATTCGTCATGGAGAACAGACAGGATGCGCGCAGCCTTCAGTTCAACGACGTGGCGTGGGTGAAGTTTCCCGGCTCGGATTCGTTGGAGAGCACGCAGGACATGGTAATCTCTGCCGTGGTGGACGGAGAGTTCAGCGGCAAAAGCGGTGTGGGCATTCTGGTTGGCAGCGGAAAGTCCGGGAAATACGTGGCGTTCACTGTGGACGACAAAGGGCGCTATCACGTACTGCAAAAGGACGGCCGCCAATTGAGGCTGGTACACGCAGACAGACATGACGCGATACGCGTCGGCGCCCCGAACAAGCTGACCTTCCAGGTCCGAGGAGCGCATGTGGTTTTCTATGCCAACGGAACCAAGGTCGTTCAAACGCTGTTTTCAAAGCGAACGTCCTCGAACCCCGGCCAGGGCGCTCGGGCAGGGATAGGCCTGGCAGCCTTTGGAACTGGTCGTTTCGAATTTGATGAAGTTGAGATCAAAAGAGCCAACTGACGCCCAAAAACGCAGGTCGCGCGAACTGGAACCGTTGGGTGGTGTCCTCGCGAGGGTACTTGCCCCTCTGGCCTCCTGATCCTCATTCGCTAAACAGTGAGAGAAAGGACGCCCGACTAGGGGCGGCTTTTTTGGTGCCTGAGTGCCGGCTTTTTGCGCAGGCAGACATCCGGGCCAAAAACCGCTAGGCTTGCACGTGCTGAATTGACCAACATTGGTTTTGCGAGTGCCATGCTTGAATTTGATGCAGCAACAACGCGCCTACTCGATAGCGTGTATCAAGGTGCCGATGTCACCCGACGGCGGCGAGGGTCTTTTGACGCGTTGCGACCAGCCCCGGGTGATACCATCGCGGACGTTGGGTGCGGAAATGGTCTTTTGACAGCAGAGCTTGCTCGGGCGGTTGGTCCGACCGGGCGTGTTTTGGGCATCGACCCAAGTGAGGCGATGCGGAGTTCCGCCAAAAACCGCTGCCATGAATATGACTGGGTCCAGATCATGGAGGGTGAGGCAGGCCAACTTCCGGCCAAGGACGCGTCACTCGACAAGGCGGTGTCGGTTCAGGTTTACGAGTACTTGAACGACATTGCCGCCGCGGTGGAGGAGGCCCATCGCTGTCTCAGGACGGGTGGTCTGCTTGTCGTGGGCGACATCCATTTCGACAGTCTGGTTTGGTGCAGTGATGATCCGGCAAGAATGGATCGGATGATAAAAGCCTGGGACAAGCACTTTGTCGGGAGAGACGTGCCCGCTCTACTGCCGCCGATTTTGAGAGACCAGGGTTTCACAGTGGAAAGCGTCGCGCCAATCACGATTTGCGATAACGAACTCCGGCCAGATGGGCTGGCCAATATGATGATCACCCTGATGAAAAGGTTCGCCGAGTCCAACAAGCTCGTTCCGGATCAGGAAGCCAGGGAATGGGCGGATGAGCAGAGATCGTTGGCCGCGAAGGGCCGGTTTTTCTTTTCTCTAACCCATTTTGTCATCAGCGGGCGCAAATCCTAATATTTGGGTCTGGATGCGCTGATTGACTCAAACAAAGTCTATTGCCTGAGCGAATAGGGCTCAAAAAAGAAACCGGCGCGAAGAACGCCGGTTTCACTTGGTCTTTTATCCCGCGCTGGGTTTACCCGAACACACGCCCCAGTGCGCCATCAACCGCATCGGTGATTTGGTCGATGTCGTCCGCCGTGGCGATCAAAGCGGGCGAGAAGCACAGCGTGTTGTTGCGCCCGGGGACTGAACGGTTGGTCACGCCGATGATTACCCCTTGCGCCATGCAATCGGCCACGACCGCTTGGGCCAGCTTTTCGTCCACCGGTTCTTTGGACGCGCGATCCGCGACTAGTTCGGCACCCAGGAACAGGCCCTTGCCGCGCACGTCACCGATGACCTTGTGCTTGTCCATCAGTGCCTGCAGGTTGCCCATCATGCGATCACCCATCGCGGCGCAATTGCCCAGCAGGTTCTCGTCTTCGATGATGCGCATGTTCTCGATCGCCGCCGCGGGCCCAGCGGTGCAGCCGCCAAAGGTCGAGATGTCGCGGAAATAGTTCATCGGGTCCGCGGCATCGTCTTTGAACATGTCAAAGACTTCCTCGGTGGTCACCATGCAGGCAATCGCGGCATAGCCCGAGGCCACGCCTTTGGCCATGGTCACGAAATCGGGTTTCACGCCGTATTGCTGGTACCCGAACCAGGTACCGGTGCGACCCACGCCGCAGACGACCTCGTCGATATGCAGGAGGATGTCGTATTTCTTGCAGATCTCCTGCACGCGCTGCCAATAGCCCTCGGGCGCTTCGATCACGCCGCCGCCGGCGGTCACCGGCTCAAGGCACAGCGCGCCTACGGTGTCGGGGCCTTCGCGCAGGATCACGGCTTCGATCTGATCGGCGGCCCATTCGCCAAAGCTCTCTTCGGGTGCGCCGTCCAATTCGTGCTTGCGGTATTCCATGCAGTGCGGAACGCGCACGAAATCCGGCGCAAAGGGGCCGTATTGCGCGTTGCGCTCATCCTGACCGCCCGCCGACATCGCCGCCAGAGTCGAGCCATGATAGTCGCGGTCGCGATACAGGATCTTGGTCTTCTTGCCGCCGTATTTCTTGTGGGCGATCTGGCGGACCATCTTGAAAGCCTTCTCGTTCGCCTCGCTTCCCGAGTTGGTGTAGTAGACCCGGCTCATGCCCGGCATCTTCTCGATCAGCTTTTCGGCAAACAGCGCCCCGGGGATCGAGCCCGCCGAGTTCGCAAAGTAGCACAGCTTCATCAACTGGTCGTAGACGGCCTTGCAGATGGATTCGCGGCCATAGCCCACATTCACCGTCCATACGCCGCCCGAGACGGCATCCAGGTGTTCCTTGCCCTTTTGATCCCAGACGCGCATGCCCTTGCCTTCGACGATGATGCGCGGATCGTTCGTCTCAAACGGCTTGTGCTGGATCAGATGGTGCCAGATATGGGCGCGGTCGGCCTCGACCACGCGGGAAAGATCGTTTTCGTTGAACGTGCCGTCCATGACATGTCCTTTCAGTAAGACGCGACGCGCGGGAATCACGATGCCCGGCGGGCGCGGATGAACCAGATACCGCAGATCAGCCCGAAAGCCCGGTACGCAGTAGGGCCAGATTACCCGATCACGTAGCTCCAGTATATTCGCCTCGCGTATTTTTACGGGTTTGTTTTGCGGCAACCTTTGTGCTCAATACGAAAAATCCGACGACTTGGGGAGGAGAGGCGGATGGCGACCCACAGCATTTATCAGCGCGATCTGGACAAAGGCCCGGCAAATTTTACGGCCCTGTCCCCGCTCAGCTATATCGAGAGGACCGCGGCCGTTTACCCTGACTATCCCGCCGTGGTCTATGGTGACCGGCGCCATAGCTGGGCGCAGACCTATGCGCGCTGCCGCCAGTTGGCCAGTGCGCTGGCCGCGCGTGGGGTGGGCGCGGGCGACACGGTATCGATCATCGCCGCCAACATCCCCGAAATGTACGAGGCGCATTTCGGTGTGCCCATGGCAGGCGCGGTGTTGAACACGATCAACACAAGGCTCGATGCCCCGATCATCGCCTTCATCCTCAACCACGCCGAATCCAAGGTGCTGCTGGTCGATCCCGAATTCTCGGGCGTGGTGAAGCAGGCGCTGGAGCAGGTGGACCACGACATTCTGGTGATCGACATCGAGGACCCGAGTTTCGACGGAGGTGAGAAACTGGGCGCGCAGACCTATGACGACCTGCTGGCCGAGGGCGACCCGGAATTCGACTGGTCTTTGCCCGCCGATGAATGGGACGCGATCACGCTGAACTACACCTCTGGCACCACGGGCAACCCCAAGGGTGTCGTCTATCACCACCGTGGCGCGGCGCTGAATGCCACGTCGAACATCCTGACATGGGGCATGCCGCAGCATTCGGTCTATCTGTGGACGCTGCCGATGTTCCACTGCAACGGCTGGTGTTTCCCCTGGACCATGGCCGCGAACGCGGGCACGTCCATCTGCCTGCGCGCGGTGCGGGACGAGCCGATCTACCGCGCCTTTCGCGACGAGCGCGTGACCCATTTCTGCGGCGCGCCCATCGTTCTGAACATGCTGGCCAACGCGCCCGATCATCTCAAGGATTTCGATCATGAGATCAAGGTGATGACCGCAGGTGCCCCGCCGCCCGCCGCGGTGATCGCGGCGATGGAGGGGATGGGCATCGAAGTCACTCATGTCTATGGCCTGACCGAGACCTACGGGCCGTCGGTCGTGTGCGCCTGGAAGGACGAATGGAACGACAAGCCCGCCGAGGAGCGCGCCGCGCTCAAGGTGCGGCAGGGGGTGAAATACGTTGCCCTGTCGGGGCTGATGGTGGCTGATCCCGAAACGCTCGAGCCGGTGCCGGCCGATGGCGAGACCATGGGCGAGATCTTCATGCAGGGCAACATCGTGATGAAAGGGTATCTGAAGAACCCCGAGGCCACGCAGAAAGCGTTCCGCGGCGGCTGGTTTGCCTCGGGCGATCTGGGGGTGATGCATCCCGACGGCTATATCGCGCTGAAGGACCGGTCAAAGGACATCATCATTTCGGGGGGCGAGAACATCTCGTCGGTCGAGGTCGAGGATGTCCTCTACAAGCACCCCGCCGTGATGGAGGCCGCCGTGGTCGCCAAACCGGACGAGAAATGGGGCGAGACGCCTTGCGCCTTTGTCGAGCTGAAGCCGGGCGCCGAAGCGACCGAGGCCGATTTGATCGCGTTCTGCCGCGATCAGATGGCCCATTTCAAGGCACCCAAGACGGTGGTGTTCGGGCCGCTGCCCAAGACATCGACGGGCAAGATCCAGAAATTCAAGCTCAGGGAACAGGCGCGGGCGCTGGGCTAGGCGCCCTGCCGGTCAAAGATCGACAGGTCCAGATCCAGCATCTCGCCCATCCAGATCGCCCGGTCGCGGTGGTCGGGCAGGTGCTGGCCGGTTTCGGGGTGGGTGAACACGGTCAGCCCCTGCCGGTTCAGCATCAGCCACGGTATCACCTTGTCGAAGGCATCGGCGGCAAAGCTCAGCTGGCAGCTCCAGCGGGGGTGAGGGCCGACATTGCGGCTGTGCATGTGGCCCATCTGGACAGGGAGCAGGCGTGCAGCCTCCCCGCAGACACGGCGGGCGGTGTCCTGCGTTTCGGCGTCGAAATAGACATGGGCGTGATAGCCGGTGATCTGTGGCATCGGGGGCCTCGTGCGGTGGTTTCCGGCACAAGGCTAGGCCCGATCGGCGCCGGTGCACAGACGCATCGGCAAACAGACCCTGTGCGCGGCTCAGCCCGGCGCGTGGGCGTCCGGGTGGGCCGCTGCAAAGGCGGGGTGGTCGGCACAGGCCGCCTCGACCGCCAGAATGCGCGGCATGTCCGACAGATCGACCTGCCAGCGCCGGGCGTTGTACATCTGCGGGATCAGGCACAGATCGGCCAGCCCGGGCGTTGATCCCGTGCAATAGGGGGCTTGTTCGAACCCTTCCAGCATCGCCTCGAAGGCCAACAGACCGGGGCGGATGAAATGGCGCATCCAGTCGCCGGGCATGTCGCCCCGTCTGCCGCTCAGCTGCGTGGCGTGGCGGGCGACCTTCAGGTTGCAGACCGGGTGCAGATCGACCGCGATGGCATGGGCCAGCGCCTGCGCCCTGGCCCGCGCAACCGGCTCGTCCGGCAGTAGGTTCAGGCCCCGCGTCCGGTCGAGATAGTCCAGAATGGCCAGCGACTGGGTCAGTTGCACGCCGTCGATCTCGAGCACCGGCACAAAGCCCTGCGGGTTGCGTGCCAGATGCGCGGTCGCGGTCTGCTCGCCCTTGACCAGATCGACGGTCTGCGCGCGATAGGCGATCCCGGCCAGGTTCAGCGCGATGCGCACCCGGTAGCTGGCCGAGGACCGCCAGTAGTCATACAGGACGACGTCGCTCATCGGGCTTTGGCCGCGTCGATCGCCTGTTTCAGGATGGCCCGGTCGCCGATATGGTTGGCCAGCACCAGCACCAGCCGCGCATTCAGCGCATCGCTTTCGGCCTTGTCCAGACCGTCGTGCGCGGCCAGCAGATCGGCATAGAAATCATCCGCGCCGTCGATATTCGGGGTGAGGATCAGTTCATCCATTGTGCCTACTCCTTGCCGATGGCCCGGCGGATCGCATGCCGGAACGCGTTGTCTTCATAGCTGTCGCGCCGCGCCGCCACATGCTGGTCGGGCCGGATCAGATAGACCGCACCTTCCGCGTCGCCCAGATACCGCCGCTTTAGCGCCAGCGTCCGGTCGTCCTTGACCGACAGCGCCAGCCGCTCGACCGTCACGCCCTCTTCCTCGATCCTGTCTGGGGCGTCGGCGTCGATGGTCAGCAGGGTGAACTTGCCCGCCAGCTTGGGCAACAGGAACGCATCCCCCAGCGGCGCATCGGGGCAGGGCGATCCGGGGCGCGTTTCGGCCGGACCATTCAGCGCATCGGCCGAATTCAGCAGCGAGCCGTCATAGGTGCAGGGCACGCTCAACCGCCCGGAATTCACCAGCGGGCGGGCGAACTCATAATGTTCGCTCAGGTCCAGCACCGCGTCGCGCAGGATGCGTGACATTTCCGATTTCGGCGTGATGAAATCAGTCGAGCGGGTGGAGTTCAGGATGTTTTCGTCCGCGCCGTGGATGCGCTCGACATCATAGCTGTCCAGCAGGCTGTCGGGGGCGGTGCCGTCAAGGACCATCTTCATTTTCCAGCACAGGTTGTCGGTGTCCTGCAGGCCCGAATTGGCCCCGCGCGCGCCGAAGGGGCTGACCTGATGCGCGCTGTCGCCGGCAAACAGGACGCGGCCGTGGCGGAACTTCTCCATCCGGCGGCACTGGAAGGTATAGATGCTGACCCATTCCAACTCGAACTGGACATCCTCGCCCAGCATCGCCTTGAGGCGCGGGATCACGTTTTCGGGGCGCTTTTCCCGTTCCTTGTCGATGTCCCAGCCCAGTTGCAGGTCGATGCGCCAGACATTGTCGGGCTGTTTGTGCAACAGCGCCGACTGGCCACGGTTGAAGGGCGGGTCGAACCAGAACCAGCGCTCGGTCGGGAAATCGGCCTCCATGATCACGTCGGCGATCAGGAAGTTGTCCTCGAACACGCGGCCCACGAAATCCAGTCCCAGCATCCGGCGGGTGGGCGAGTTGGCCCCGTCGCAGGCGATCAGCCAGTCGGCCTCGACGGTGTACGACCCCTCGGGCGTTTCCACCTCGAGCTTGACGTGGTCGTCATGGGTGCCGATCGCCTCGACCTTGTTGCGGCCACGGATCTCGAGCGGTGCGCCCTGGGCCTGCAACGCGCGGACCCGTTCGACCATGAACTGCTCAAAGTAGTATTGCTGAAGGTTGATGAAGGCCGGATGGGCGTACCCCTCATCGGGCTGCAGGTTGAATTCATAGACCTTTCGGTCGTCGAAAAACACCTTGCCGGTGTTCCACAGCACGCCCTTGTCCACCATCGGCCGGGCGCAACCCAGTCGGTCGGAGATTTCCAGCGTGCGCTGGGCGAAACAGATGGCGCGGCTGCCGAAACTGACCTTGTCGTTGTCGTCCAGCACCACCACCTCGACGCCCTGTTGGGCTAGATCGATGGCGGCGGCCAGCCCGACCGGACCCGCGCCAATCACGATCACCTGATGCCGCACCGGGGCGGGGGCATCCTGATCGGGGCTGCGGGCATAGGCATAGAGCGGCTGTTCAAAAATCTTGTTCATGGGCTCTCTCCCCAAGTTCTGTGCGCGTGGCGCACAATCCCTGCCCACCGGCGCGTGGCGCCGATGGCTCTCCTCCATGGTCGCATCGTTTTCAGGCCGGCAACACGATCTGGATCAAGTCGCCGGGCCATTTCTCAGCCTTGCAGGGCCTCCCACATCTCCAGATCGCGCTGGGCGGTCCAGATGCGCGGGGTGTCGATGCCGCGCGCTTCATCATAGGCACGGGCCACGTTGAAGGGCAGACAGTGTTCATAGATGGCGTAGTCCGAGAATTTCGGATCGCATTCCGCACGCACTGCGTCCCAGGCCTCTTTCAGACTGCCGCCGCGCGCCGCCACCTTGGCGGCCGGGCGATAGGTGCTTTCGACGAAATCGCGGGTGTTCTCGATGGCGGCGTTCACCATTTCCTTGCCGACAAGCGCATCGCCGCGCCCCGGGGCGATGGCGTCCACGTCGAACCACTGGATCTGATCCAGCGTATCGCCCCAGTCGCTGAAATGCCCGTCACCGCAATAGCAGGCCGAGTGATATTCGACGATGTCGCCGGTGAACATCACGTTCTGGTCGGGCACGTGGATGACGATGTCACCGGCGGTATGCGCCCGCCCCAGATGCATCAGGTCGACCCGGCGGTTGCCCAGATAGACCGTCATCGTGTCGTTGAAGGTGGTGGTGGGCCAGGTCAGGCCGGGGATGCTTTCGTGGCCTTCGAACAGGCGCGGGAAACGCTGGAACTCGCTGTCCCAGTCCTCTTGCCCGCGCGCGACGACCATGGCGCGGGCCATGTCCGACATGATGATCTGTTGCGCACCGAAGGCGCTGGCGCCCAGCACGCGGACCGCGTGGTAGTGGGTCAGCGCCACATGAGTGATCGGCTTGTCAGTTACGGACCGGATGCAGTCGATCACCTTTTGCGCCAGGCGCGGTGTGGCTTGCGCCTCGACCACCATCACGCTGTCATCGCCGATGATGACGCCCGAGTTGGGATCGCCCTCGGCGGTGAAGGCATACAGCCCTTCGCCCACCTCGGTGAACGAGATCTTCTTTTCGGTCATGTCCCCTTGGGACGCGAATGCCTTGGCCATTTGGCGCTCCTTATCGTGCGTATGGGTCTTCAAGGGCGGGCAGCACCGTGCCGGTGCAATCGCCGAAGCCGATCGTGTAGCCGTCGCCCAGGGCAGCGCCCTTCAGGGTCAGCGTGTCGCCGTCCTCGATGAAGCTGCGCGTTTCGCCGGTCTCCAGCGTGATGGGTTCCTTGCCGCCCCAGCTGAGTTCCAGAAGCGAGCCGCGGCTGTCCTTCGTCGGCCCCGAAATCGTGCCCGAGCCAAGCAGGTCGCCCACGTTCATCGGGCAACCCGAGGTGGTATGATGCGCCAGTTGCTGCGCCGAGGAATAATACATTTCCTTGTAATTGGTGCGGGCGATGGTGGATGCCGGTTTGCCCTCGGGCGCCATCGTCACCTCAAGCTCGATGTCATAGAGCATTGGGCCGCAGTCCTTGAGGTGGTCCAGCAGTTCGACCTCACGCGGGGGCGTGTCGCAGCGGAAAGGGTCCAGCGCGGCCTTGGTTACGATCCACGGCGAAATCGAGGTAGCGGTCGCCTTGGCCTGGAACGGGCCCAGCGGCTGGTATTCCCAGGCCTGGATGTCGCGCGCAGACCAGTCGTTCAGCAGGACATAGCCAAAGATATGATCGTCGGCCTCCTGCACGGTGATCGGGCCGTCGGACGGGGTGCCGACGATGGCGCCCATCTCCAGCTCGATGTCGAAACGGCGGCTGGGCAGGAAGGCGGGGCGGTCATGGTCGGGCGACTTCAACTGCCCCCACGGGCGGCGGATATCGGTGCCCGAGACTACCACAGACGAGGCCCGTCCGTTGTAGCCAATGGGGATGTGCAACCAGTTGGGCGGCAGCGCGTTTTCCGGGCCGCGGAACATGGTGCCGACGTTGGTGGCGTGGTGCTTGCCGGCGTAGAAATCGGTGTATTCGCTGACGGCGAAAGGCATGTGCAGTTGGGCCTCGGCCTGCGGAACCAGCAGCGGTTCGACCTTGTCCTGTTCTTTCGACCCTTTCGCCAGCAGGGCGGTCAGCCGCTCGCGCAGCGCGGCCCAGACAGCCGGACCCTGTTCCATCAGCGGGTTCCAGAAGGGCAGATCGAACAGCGGCTCGTCGCCCAAAGTGATCAGCCCCTCGGCCTCGGCGGCGGACACGTCGAGGATCATGTCCCCGATGGCCACGCCGCAGCGCGGCTCGGAACCTGCAGTCGAAAAGACGCCATAGGGCAGGTTGTTCAGCGGAAACGGGTGGTTCGCGTCATTGGCCGAGGCCACCCAGGATTTCATCAATGGCATTGCGTTTCCTTGTGCAGTGCGGTGGCCGTGGGCCACCGGTGTCATTTCTTGCCGGGCGTGCCGTCGAATTTCTTTTCCAGATCCGTCCAGCAATCGATGTAGTCATCCTGCAGCGGCGCCTCGTTCGCGGCAAAGGCGGTCAGGTGCTGCGGGAAGCGGGTCTCGAACATGAAGGACATGGTGTTGTCCAGCTTGTCCGGCCCCAGATTGGCGTTGGATGCCTTTTCAAAGGCTTCCTTGTCGGGGCCATGCGGGATCATCATGTTGTGCAGGCTCATGCCGCCCGGCACGAAGCCCTGCGGCTTGGCGTCATACTGGCCGTAGATATTGCCCATCAGCTCGGACATGATGTTCTTGTGGTACCACGGCGGGCGGAACGTGTCCTCCATCACCATCCAGCGTTCGCGGAACAGGACGAAATCGATATTCGCGGTGCCCGGCACGCCCGAAGGCGCGGTCAGCACGGTAAAGATCGACGGATCGGGGTGGTCGAACAGGATGGCCCCGACCGGGCAGTAGGTGCGCAGGTCGTATTTGTAGGGCGCGTAGTTGCCATGCCAGGCCACCACGTCCAGCGGGCTGTGGCCGATCTTGGTGGTGTGGAACTGGCCGCACCACTTGATCGTCACGGTCGAGGCCACCTCGCGATCTTCGAACGCCGCGACAGGCGCCTTGAAGTCACGCGGGTTGGCCATGCAGTTGGCGCCGATCGGGCCGCGGCCCGGCAGCTCGAATTTCTGGCCGTAGTTTTCGCAGACGAAACCGCGGCAGGGACCTTCCAGCACCTCGACACGGTAAACCAGGCCGCGCGGGATGATGGCGATCTCCTTGGGTTCCAGGTCGATGATGCCCAGCTCGGTCGCAAAGCGCAGCCGGCCTTCCTGCGGCACCACCAGCAGCTCGGAATCGGCCGAGAAGAAATAGTCGTCGACCATCGATTCAGTGACCAGATAGATGTGGCTGGCCATGCCGACCTGGGTGTTCACGTCCCCGGCGGTGGTCATGGTGCGCATGCCGGTCAGCCAGGTCAGCGGCTGGTCGGAATGAGGCACCGCGTCCCAGCGGTACTGGCCCAGGCTGATCACGTCTGGATCGACATTCGGGGCGCTTTTCCAATAGGGCAGGTCGATCTTTTCATAGCGGTGGGAATGCTTGACCGACGGCCGGATGCGATAGCACCAGGTGCGCTCGGGCGGGTTGGCGGTGAAGGCGGTGCCGCTGAGCTGTTCGCCGTAAAGGCCATAGTTGCATTTCTGCGGGCTGTTCATGCCCTGCGGCAGCGCGCCGGGCAGCGCCTCGGTCTCAAAGTCGTTTCCAAAGCCGGGCATATAGCCTGCGTGGGTGCCAACGGGCGTGCTGGCTTGGGTCAGAGCGTGCGGGTCAGTCGGACGATTCATCGGGGTTCCTCCGTTTGCTGCTTGTCGGATAATAGTTGATTTTGTAACTAACAACCATGACACAGCCAGATTCCGCCGAAAAAGATGACTTCGACCTGCGAAATTTCCTGCCTTTCCTGCTCAACCAGGCAGCCGAGGAAAGCTCGTTGGATTTTCAAAAGGTCTACAAGAACCGCTATGGGATGCTGCGCACCGAATGGCGCGTGTTGTTCCATCTGGGCAATTACGGAGAGATGACCGCCAAGCAGATCGGGGAACGTGCCAAGATGCACAAGACCAAGATCAGCCGCGCGGTGCACAAGCTGGAACAGCGCCGATACCTGCGGCGCACCCGCGACGAAAACGACCGCCGGATGGAGCGGCTGACCCTGACCCCCGCCGGTCTGACGGTGTACCGCGAATTGCGCGACATCGCCCGCGACTATGACGCCCGGCTGGCGGGCATGTTCACCACAGGCGAGGCGGCCCTGTTGCGGATGATGCTGCGGCGGCTGGCCGGGATGGACTGACCTCTGGTAATCTGGCCCCGCAACCCCCAAGTGGGGTGCAGACCAGACGGAGCCCCAAGATGCCATCCACCGACCCCAAAGCCTACGCCGAAAACCTGATCGGATGGTTGCTGGACCGGGGGCTGGAGGGGGCCGAACAGTCGGAAATACTGGAAGGCTATTGCCTGCGGCTTGTGGATGCGGGCGTTCCCCTGATGCGGTTTCACGCCGCCCAGAGCGCCTATCACCCCACTTATGGCGGTACCGGCTTCAACTGGTACCGTGACGAAGGGGGCAGCGTCGAGAATTACGAACACACCGAGGTACCGCCCGCACAATGGGTGAACAGCCCGCTTTACGAGATGCTGCAGACCGGCGCGAAGGAACTGCGCGAGAGGTTGAAGGACCAGAACGAACCCAGCCGGTTTCCGTTTCTCAACGAACTGCACCAGAGGGGCGCCACCGACTATTTCGCATCCGGGCTGGTTTTGCAGAAGGTCGAACCCGAGCGCCGGATCGCGCTGGACCAGATGCCCGAGGGGGTTCTGATGTCTTGGGCGACGGATCACGCCGAGGGGTTCGACGAAACGCATCTGGATCTTATCCGATATGCCCTGCCGCATCTGGGCCTCGCCTTGAAATCGGCCGCGAACCGGAAGATGGCGCAGGATCTGTTGCGTGTCTATCTGGGCGGGGATGCTGGCCACCGTGTACTGTCGGGTGAAATCCGGCGCGGGTCGCTACAGCAGATCGACGCTGTGATCTGGAATTTCGACCTCGAGGGCTTTACCGGCCTGGCCGAACGCCTTCCGGGGTCGGACATCATCGCGATGCTGAACGACTATCTGGCCGTGGCGGTCGAGGTCGTTCAGGGTTGTGGCGGCAATATCCTGAAATTCATGGGCGACGGCTTGATGGCCATGTTCGACGTGGGCGAGATCGACGAGGACGCCCGCGCCGCGCTGGCCGCTGTGACTGTTCTGCAAGAGCGCATTGCAGTGCTCAACGCGGAACGGGCTGCCGCCGGCTTGCCGGTTGCCAATTTCACCCTTGCTCTGCATTCGGGCGAAATCCTTTACGGCAATATCGGTGCTGAAAGCCGGCTGGATTTCACTGTGATCGGACCGGCGGTGAACCAGGCTGCGCGTATTGCAGGCATGCACCGATCGCTGGATCGACGTATCTTGATCTCGGATGACGTGGCCCGCGCCGCTCAGCCCTGCGAACAGGAACTGATCTCGGTCGGGCGCTACATGCTGCGCGGCGTACCCGAACCCAAAGAGCTGTTCACGATCTTCGCGCCGACGGCTTAGAAGTCGATCTCGACCCCGGGCAGGTTCAGTTCACGCATCATGTCGCGCAGCTCCTGCCGCGCGGCGATGTTCGAAATGTTGAGCTGTTTCACCCCGATATCCTTGAGGTCCAGCAGAGTCAGCCCGCGCGGAAACAGTTCGCGAAAGATCACACGCTCGGAAAAGCCCGAGGCAACGCGGAAGCCGATGCGCTGCGACAGCATTTCGATGGCGCGCTGCATCTTTTCCTTGTTGACCATGCGTTGGGTGCCCACGCGGTTGCGCACCACGACCCAGTCGATCGGTTTCAGCCCGGCCTGCGCCCGCAATTGCCGCGCGTTCCAGACCATCTCGGAATAGACCGAGGGGCCGAGAATCTTTTCGCCCTTCGAGTCGATCCGGGCCAGCAGGTCGAAATCGATGAAACTGTCGTTCAGCGGCGTGATCAGCGTGTCGGCCAGCGAATGGGCCACCTGGCTCAGCCTTGTGTGGGAGCCGGGGCAGTCGATCAGGATGAAATCGCTGTCGCTCTCCAACTCGGCCACGGCGGCGGACAGGCGGTGGTCATAGATGTTCTCTCCGGGTTTGAGCTTGCTTGCGTCGATCTCGGGCAGGTCATGGTGGCGCGGGCTGGGCAGTTCCAGCTTTTCCGTGGACAGGAAATTGCGGCGGTTCTCGAAGTAGCGGCCCAGGCTGCGCTGCCGCAGGTCCAGATCCAGGGTGCTGACCTTGTTTCCAAAACGCGCAAGCGCGGTTGCAACATGCATGGAAACCGTCGACTTGCCTGCGCCGCCCTTTTCGTTCCCCACAACGATGATATGTGCCATACCTGTATTCCCAAGTCGCGCCGTGATTGCCTACACGTTGTTTGAACCCACTATATGTTGTGTGATCCGCGAAGAAAAGCGGTCCTGTAGGGTCTGCGGGACAATATCAGTGTCTAAATTGGATTTTTTCGCGATACCCGCCGCTTGACGCTTGGATGTTGCCAAACGGGGCGTCCGTCGCCACAGTCTGCAAACTGACTTGGACGCAAGGACCCGGTTTGGAGCACGTATTCCTGAACGTATTGAACATCGTTCTGCCGGTGCTGATCTGTGCCGGTGTGGGGTACGGGCTGGCGGTCGCGCGCGCACCGTTCGACAACAAGGTGATCGGCGGGATTGTCTCGAAGGTGGGATATCCGACACTGATCATCTCCCATCTGTCCGCCACCAAGATCCAGATTGCCACGTTTCTGGACATGATGGCTGCTGCTGCCCTCGCCATTGCGGCGTTCGGCGTGCTCGGATTTCTGGCGTTGCGGCTGTTGCGTTGGCCGGTGCGGGCGTTTCTGACCCCGCTGATGCATGGCAATGTGGGCAATATCGGATTGCCGATCACTTTGCTGGCACTGGGCGATGCGGGCATGGCCTATACGATGGCTTTTGTCGTCGTGGTATTGGTGAGTATTTTCACGGTCGGCATGTGGATCCCGGCCGGAGAGTTCTCGGCGCGCAAGCTTGCAACATCTCCGATCATCTATGCGGTTATCATCGCGCTGACGCTGATGGCTACGGGGTCTACCCTGCCGCAACCGATCGCCAAATCCTTTGACATTCTGGGCGGGCTGTCGATCCCGCTGATGTTGCTGACACTGGGTCACACGCTGGCCACGCGTCGGACGGGCAGCCTTGGCCGGGCGGTCGTTCTGACAGGTCTGCATCTCGTTCTGGCCGTCGGGATCGCCACCACGCTTGTCTGGCTGTTCGGCTTTACCGGGGTCGAACGCGGAGCGCTGATCCTCTGCTGCCTGATGCCGTCCTCGGTTGCGACATACCTGTTCATCGACCAGCATGTTCCGGAATATGGCCCGGAAGTGGCCGGATACATCATGGTCTCAACCCTGACGACGATCCTGGTGCTGCCACTCGCCTTGGCCTACTGGATCTGACTTTGCCCAACCAGGAACCGAAATCATGATATTGCACTGCGTGTTCTTCACTTTCCGATCAGATGCACCGCAGGACGCGCGCCGTGCCGTTCTGACCGGCTTGGCCGAGCTATGCGCCGACCTGGAGGGGGTCTTGACCTTTGAAAGCGGCCCCAATCTCGATTTTGAAGGAAAGTCGCAGGACTATCGCGATGGGTTCGTGATCCGCTTTGCGGATCGAACCGCCGTGCAGGCTTATGCCGAACACCCGAAACACCGCCGGTTGGGCGGTCAGCTGTGTGATCTGTGTCAGAATGGTGCTGACGGGATCATCGTCTTTGATCTCGACGTGCCGGACGCGCAATAGAAGCGGCCAACGAAAAAGGCCGCCCCCATGGGGACGGCCTTGGAAATTCCGAAAAGGCGTGGGTTCAGAAACCCAGGCCTTCGTATTTCTTCTTGAACTTCGACACGCGACCGCCGGCGTCCATCAGACGCGACGAGCCACCGGTCCACGCGGGGTGCGAGGAGGGGTCGATTTCCAGGGCCAGCTGATCGCCTTCGGCGCCCCAGGTCGATTTCATCTGGATCACGGTGCCGTCGGTCAGTTTGACGTCGATCATGTGGTAGTCGGGATGGATGTCTTTTTTCATCTTTCCGCTCCTTACGCCTCGGCGCCAGCCTTGGGCTTGTAGTTGGTGACTTCTGCGATACGAGCGGATTTACCGCGACGGGTACGCAGATAGTACAGTTTGGCGCGACGGACGCGGCCACGACGGACAACGGTGATGCTGTCGATGTTGGTCGAATACAGCGGGAACACACGCTCCACGCCTTCGCCAAACGAGATCTTGCGAACGGTGAACGATCCGGCGATGCCGTCGCCGTTTTTGCGCGCGATGCAGACGCCTTCGTAGTTCTGCACACGGGTGCGCGAGCCTTCGGTCACCTTGTAGCCGACACGGATGGTGTCACCGGCTTTGAAGTCGGGGATGTCTTTCCCCAGGGCGGCAATCTGTTCCGCCTCAAGCTGTGCGATCAGGTCCATCGCAGTTACTCCTATCTGCTCGTGGTTGGTCCACGAAGTTGGGCACGATCTGAGAGCTCTTGGTCTTCTCCGGGTCCCGCGATCTGCAGCCCGCCAGAGGTCAGGTCGAATGTTCCTTTTGGTCCGGGTTATTCCACAGCTTCCCTGATCCGAAGAAGGGCAGGTGCGTTCCTGCGATCAACCCAAAACACCGGAGTCGCCCGAAAGGCGGCACCAGATTGCGCCCGTTTAGGGAAGTCGGACGTGTATATCAAGCCCAAATCGCCGGTTTTCAGGCCAAATCGCGGTGGATTTGGTGGGAATCCGCCGTCACCTGTACCGCGACGTTGCCTTGTGCCGGGGATCGGGCATTCTGGGTCATAATTTGAGGGCAGGTTTAGAGGCAGAGCAACAGGATGAGCAAAGCGATTTTATGCGTGGTTCTAGCGCTGACACTGATGTCTTGCGGGCGTCGTGCGCCGGCGCCCCAAATCGTAGACCAACCGATGGTCGCGGGCCTTTCCGGACCTTCGGTTTTGTACCCAGCCTTTGCGGATGCCGACCCGCATGACTGGGAGCGGCGGCGGCCCGAGCACTATCCCGTGCATGGGCTCGACGTCTCGCGCTGGCAGGGACCGATCGACTGGCGCCAGGCCAAGGCCTCGGGGGTCAGTTTCGTGTTCATTAAGGCGACCGAAGGGGGCGACGTGGCCGATCCGATGTTCCAGGATCACAGTCAGGGCGCTCGTGCGGCAGGGGTTCCGTGGGGGGCATATCACTATTACTACTTCTGCCGCCCCGCGGCCGAGCAGGCCCGCTGGTTCATTCGAAACGTTCCACGTGGGGCCGACCTGCCGCATGTGCTGGACATGGAATGGACCCCCCATTCCAAAACCTGCACCCTGCGCCCCGATGGCAAGACGGTGCGGGCCGAGGCGGAAAGGTTCCTCGACATACTGGAGCGACATTACGGCCGCCGGCCGATCGTCTACACCACGGTCGATTTCTACGAGGACACAGGGATCGGACGGCTGCCAAAGACCGAGTTCTGGCTGCGCTCGGTCGCGGGGCATCCGCGCAATGTCTATCCCAAGGCAGTCTGGCGGTTCTGGCAGTATACGGGTACCGGTTTGGTTCCCGGCGTGCAGGGGCGGGTGGACATCAACGCCTTCAATGGCTCGCCTGATATCTGGGCGCGATGGAAGGCGGGCGCACCCTAGTCGTCGACTTCCCCGCGCGCCTTCAGGTAGGCATCCCACAGGTCCGGGCGGCGCGTGCGGGTAATCTCTTCCGCCATCTGGTGACGCCATTCGGCGATGCGCCCATGATGTCCGGACATCAGGATCGGAGGGATCTCGCGCCCGTTCCACTCGGCCGGCCGAGTGTATTGTGGATGTTCCAGCAAGCCGGACGAAAAGCTCTCTTCCTCGGTCGAGGCCTGATTGCCCAGAACGCCGGGCAGCAGTCGCACGGTGGCATCGATCAGCGCCTGGGCGGCAATCTCGCCTCCGGTCATGACGAAATCGCCCAGCGAGACTTCCCGGATGCCGTAGTGCTCCAAAACCCGTTCATCAACGCCTTCAAAGCGGCCACACAACAGGGTTATGCCATCGCACCGGGCCAAATTCTGCATCATGCGCTGATCCATCCGGCGCCCGCGCGGGCTGAGGTAGATCAGCGGCCAGTTGCCCTGTACCCCATCCATCGTGTGATCAATGGCGGCCCCCAGTACATCCGGCCGCAACACCATGCCGGCACCGCCGCCTGCGGGCGTGTCGTCGACATTGCGATGCTTGCCGACTCCGAACTGCCGCAGATCGACCGTTTCCAGTTGCCACAGCCCCTCTTGCAGCGCCTTGCCGGTCAGGCTTTCGCCCAAGACGCCGGGAAAGGCAGATGGGAACAGCGTGATCACCTTGGCCTTCCACACGCCATGCAGGTCCGGCGTGGGCGTCAGCAGCTCACGCGGTTTCAGCGTGGGGCGAATAGCCTTGCGGCCATATGACTTTGCAGGTTTGTCCGTCATGTGTTCGTGGTCAGGCTGTTTTGGGCGCGTTCGACGATGCGGGCTTTCTGTCGGACCAGCGCCGCCTCGTCCAGCCCCGATCGGTTCAACTCGAGCATTTCGGACAGCGCTTCTCGCGGCAATGCCGGGTTTGACCGAGTGGGCTTGACCAGCAGGGCGGCTTTCTCGGGCGGAAGATCCAGGAACTCGGCAAAAGGTGTGCCGGGGCCAAAGCTGCGCTCACGTAGGTCTTCCAGCCATTCGGTCTGCACTCGAACCGAGGGCAGCCGATCACGAACGGCGTCCGCAGTCTGCTGCAGCGACGGGAGCTCTTCGAGCTTCTCGCGGAACGTGTCAAAATCCTGCACAAGCCGCGTGCGCTGAAGATCATGGGCCCAGAGGCTGCGGATCCAACTGCCGCGCTGGCGCAACGAGAGATAGACGGTGATGTCCAGTTCCGACCCGACAAGCCGGTTGCGCAGCGTATCGACCACGCAGGCGGCCAGATCAGGGGCTTCGGCGTATCCCACAACCAGATTGCGGCTGGGGCGAAGCCCCGAGAAGTTCTCCTCGCTCAGGATCAGCCCGCGCTTTTCCCCGAAATCCAGCTTCGCCAGAATTTCGCGCCAGCGATTGCCGAATTCGGACAGCGTACCGAATGTCCCATACAGCGAATGGCGCGTGGCGGCTTCGGATAACCCGGATTTGCGGGTGACATATGGCAGAACCAATGCGTGGCGCGGCCAGATAAGCGCTCGGTTCTCGAACAGAAAGGATTGCGCGGCAGTCGTGCCGGTCTTGTGAAGGCCCAGATGCAGCAAGATGCGCCGCGTCACAGCAGACCCTCGGGAGGGTCGGCGACGATACGCCCAGCCTCAAGGTCAACTGTGGGTACGGCGGCCTTGGTGAATGGCAGGAATACAGTCGATTTTAGCCCCGGCCCGTGCAGTTCGAGCAGGTCGTCGGCGCCGTGGTTTTGCACCGATTTGACCCGCCCCAACAGGGTTCCGCCGGTGTCATAAACCTCAAGCCCCAAAAGGTCGGCGTGATAGAATTCGTCATCCGGAAGCGATGGCAACTGCTCGCGCCGGGCATAAAGGCGCAGCCCCTTCAGGGCGTCCGCCTGTTCCTTGGTTTCGACCCCGCCCAGACGCGCGGCAAACCCGTTCTTGATTGCGCGGGTGATGATCAGTGGATAGCGCTGGGCGCCACTCTCGTCGGTCAGGGGGGAGTAGGTCTCGATATCCTCGGGTACCGCACAATAGCTTTTCAGGCGGACCTCGCCGCGTACGCCAAAGGACCCGGCGATGCTGCCGACACAGATCAGATCAGTCATTGGGCATTTCCGTTGTCACGCATATTCCACTTTCCCAGACACCGATTTCGCCGCAGGCTTCGCGTTGATTGTTGCGTTCAAAGAACACGCCCACAATAAAGGCGATCAGCAGCAGGATGGGAAGGCGTATCAATCCAAACATGCCACCCTACCGCGTTTCCACCGGCAGGCTGCCGCGGCGGCACTCCCAGCCATGGGTTTCCAGGTCGGGCGTGTCCGAGCAGTCCTCGGGCCAGCCCACGCAGAAATAACCGATCAGCCGCCAGCCTTCGGGCACCGACAGGTCGCGGGCTAGCCGGTCGGGATCGAGGATCGAGACCCAGCCCAGCCCCAGGCCATGCGCGCGCAGCGCCAGCCAGAACAAAGTGACGGCCGAGACCACCGAATAACGGCGCATCTCGGGCATGGTGCCTGCGCCCAGCCCCTGGCCCTTGTCGGTGGAGTCATCGCAGAACACCGCTAGCTGCACCGGCGCCTCCTGCATGCCCGACAGTTTCAGCTGGCTGTACAGCTGCGCCCGGTCACCGGAATAACCCGACAGCGCGGCGTCATTGGCCGCCTTGAAATTCTCCAGCGCCGCGGTCCGGGCCGCTGGGCTCTCGACGCGGATCACGCGCCACGGTTCGCTCAGCCCCACCGAAGGGGCCAGCTGAAACGCGTCGAGGCAGCGCGTCAGCACTGCCTCGTCCACCGCGTCGGTGCGGAACCGGCGTACATCGCGCCGGAGCCGCATCAACAGATCGAACTGCGTGCGGAAGTCTTCGGTGAAAGCCTGATCCTGCACGCGCCCGCCTGTTTACTCTTCTGCAGCAGCAGCTTCTTCTTCGGCCGGAGCGGCAGCAGCCTCTGCGGCTTCAGCAGCCTTGGCGGCTTTCTCTTCGGCGCGCTCCTGGGCCTTCTTGCCCGGGGTGCCCTTCTGAGGGTTGTTGCGCTCGGCTTTTTCCTTGGCGCCGGCGGCTTCCAGCATGCGGGCGATCCGGTCGGTCGGCTGCGCGCCCTGGTCCAGCCAGTACTGGATGCGCTCCATGTTCATTTTTACGCGCTCTTCGCTGTCCTTCGGCAGCAGCGGGTTGTAGGTGCCCAGCTTCTCGATGAAACGGCCATCGCGAGGCATGCGGCTGTCAGCTGCAACGATGCGGTAGAAGGGGCGCTTTTTCGAGCCGCCACGGGCCAGACGAATTTTCATTGCCATTGTGGTATCTCCTTTGGATGGCGTTGGCCGGAATGTTCCGGCTATTTCTGGTGTTTCTTGTGGTGTCGGATGACTTCCTGAATGATGAAATTCAGGAAAGCCTTGGCAAAATCGGGGTCCAGATCCGCCTCTTTCGCCAGGTCTTCAAGCCGTGCGATCTGCGCGGCCTCGCGCGAGGGATCGGACGGGGGAAGTTCGTGTTCGGCCTTGAGCTTGCCAACGGCCTGCGTGTGCTTGAACCGCTCGGCCAGCGTATAGACCAGGATCGCGTCCAAGCGGTCGATGCTTTCGCGGTGGTCTTTCAGCAAGGCCGCGGCCCGCGTCACGGGATTGTTCATTGGCCGGTCCTTTCGGTGGTCAGATCGGTCGTTGACGTGTCGAGTTTCGGGTGCCGCCAGATCTGCGCGGACTTGCCCAGCACTTCGCCCTCGCGCTCGTAGGTCGCACCGAGGCGCTCCGCCAGAGCGCGCGAGCGGTCATTGGCGTGGGCGATATAGCTGATGACGCCGTTCAGCCCCTGATGGCGCGCCGCGTGGTCGCGGGCGGCCTGCGCGGCCTCGAAGCCCAGGCCCTTGCCCTCGGCCTGTTCCATCAGGGTCCAGCCCAGTTCGGGTTCGTCCCAGCCCGGCACATAGATCATGCCGGTCCAGCCCACGAAAGAACCGCTGGACTTTTCGGTCAGGTGCCACAGGCCATAGCCACGCAGCGCCCAGTGGCCAAGCCGGTTCGCCAGTCCGTTCCAGCAGCCCGCCGCATCCCTTGGCCCGCCCACCATGTGGCTGCGCTCGGTCGCGTAGAAGGCTGTCATCGCCGGCAGATCGTCCAGATGCGGCGCCCGCAGGATCAGGCGCTCGGTCTCAAGGGTCGGGATGGCGAAGGTCGTCATGCGTAGGCCTCCATCCCGCCATCTTCGTCGCCGGGCAGGTGGCGATAGACCAGAACCGGCTCGTCGAACCCGGCCTCGGCCTGTAGGTCGCGCTGGGCGCCCAGGCGCTCGGCCACGCGGACCGAGGCCGCGTTGTCGAGGTCTACATAGCTGACCAGTGTCGGCAGGGCCTGCGGACCCAGCGCAAAGTCGCGGGCGGCTTCGGCCGCCTCGGTTGCAAAGCCACGCCCCTCGGCGGCTTCGGTCAGCAGATAGCCCAGCTCGTGTTCGCGGTCGCCGAATTCCATGCCGACCGACACGAACCCCAGAACCTGACCGCCCGAGCGGTCCTCGATGGCCCACATTCCCGCGCCGCGCAGCAGCCAGCCCGCGACGTTTTGCGAGAAATCTAGCCAAGCCGCCTGCCGGTCAAACGGGCCGTCCATGTGTTTGGCGCGGTCCGACATCAGGATGTCGGCATAGGTGTCGAAATCCCCGATCCGCGGCGCGCGCAGCACCAGCCGCGCAGTCTCCAGCCGCGGCAAGTCCGCAGCCAGCCGCGCCGACAGAGCGGCAGCGGGGCCGGTGGCCGGAGCCTCCCAAGGATATGCGACGGGCGCGGTCATTTACTTCTTCTTTCCGAACCCGCTCAGGCCGGGGGGCAGGGCCATGCCGCCGCCCATGCCGGGCATGCCGCCGGGCATCTTGCCGCCCATCGCCTTGGCTGCGGCTTCCAGCGCCTTGGGGTCCATGCCCGCAGCCATGTCCTCGGGGCTGGGCCCGCCTTTGCCGAACATGCCTTTCATGGCCTGTTTCAGCATCTTGCCTTTGCCCATCTTGCCCATCTTCTTCATCATGTCCGACATCTGCCGGTGCATCTTGAGCAGCTTGTTGATGTCGCTGACTTCCATGCCCGAACCGGCCGCGATGCGTTTCTTGCGGCTGGCCTGCAGCAGCGCGGGGTTGGCGCGTTCCTTCTTGGTCATCGACTGGATCATGGCGATCTGCTGGCGCAGGATCCGGTCGTCCAGTCCGGCCTGATCCATCTGCTTGGCCATCTTGCCCATGCCCGGCATCATGCCCATCATGCCCTGCATGCCGCCCATCTGGATCATCTGCTCCAGCTGCATCTTCAGGTCGTTCATGTTGAACTGACCCTTCATCATGCGCTTCATCATGCGCTCGGTCTGCTCGAGCTCCATGGTCTCCTGGGCCTTTTCGACCAGGGCCACGATGTCGCCCATACCCAGGATTCGGCCCGCGATGCGGTCGGGCTCGAAGGTTTCCAGCGCATCCATCTTCTCGCCCAGACCCACGAAGCGGATGGGCTTGCCGGTGACCGCGCGCATCGACAGTGCCGCGCCGCCGCGCCCGTCGCCGTCCATCCGAGTCAGGACCACGCCCGAGATGCCGACCTTGGCGTCGAACTCCTCGGCCACCTCGACGGCGACCTGACCGGTCAGGCCGTCGACCACCAGCAGGGTCTCGCGCGGGTCGACCACGTTGCGGACCTGCTCGACTTCGTCCATCAGCACTTCGTCGATATGCAGACGGCCCGCGGTATCCAGCATGTAGACGTCATAGCCGCCCAGCGTGGCCTGCTGCTTGGCGCGCTTGGCGATGTCCACCGGTTTCTGGCCCGGCACGATCGGCAGGGTGTCCACCCCGATCTGGGTGCCCAGAACCGCCAACTGGTCCATTGCCGCCGGGCGGTAGACGTCCAGCGAGGCCATAAGGACCTTCTTGCCCTCTTTCTCTCTCAGACGTTTCGCCAGCTTGCCGGTGGTCGTCGTCTTGCCCGAGCCCTGCAGGCCGACCATCAGGATCGGCGCGGGCGGGTTGTCGATCTTGAGCTTGCCGGGGTCTTCCTCGCCGCGCAGGGTATCGACCAGCGCGTCGTGCACGATCTTGACGACCTGCTGGCCCGGCGTGATCGACTTGGTCACCGCCTGGCCGGTCGCCTGTTCCTGCACCTTCTTGACGAACGCACGCGCCACCGGCAGCGACACGTCAGCCTCAAGCAGCGCCACGCGAACTTCGCGCAGGGCGGTCTTGACGTCTTCCTCGGACAGGGCGCCCTGTTTGGTCAGCCGGTCAAAGACGCCAGAGAGGCGTTCGGATAGATTTTCAAACATGCCTTCGGCCTCCTTCGCCGGTTGTCGGTTGGCGCCCCATAGATAGGGGCAGACGGGTCAATGCACAAACGCCCCCACGGGCGAAACTCGCTGGTGGGGGGCGATCCCTGAACGACTCAAGGGACCGGAAGAACAGACGCTTCCGGATGTTGCGTTGGCGTTTAGGCCCATTGGCTGCCTGAGTCAACCATCCGCGCTTGCCGGGTTGCATCGTCTTGCCCCGTCGGCCATGACTGCTGCGCTATTCGGGAGAAGACCATGGACGCCTCATCCGCCTTTCAGGACACATTGCCGCTTAGTTCCGATGCACTGCTGGCGCAGCTGGACGATTGGGGGCTGCCCTATCGCCTGCACAGCCACGTCCCGCTGCGGACGGTCGAAGAGTCGAAGGCGGTCGAGGATCAGTTCATGGTGCCGGGCGAAAACGCGTTGCGGCTCAAGAACCTGTATCTGCGCGACAAGAAAAAGCGGAACTACCTGGTGACGCTGGAGCAGAGCCGCGAGATCGACCTCAAGGCGCTGGGCGCCGAACTGGGGGTGGGCAACCTGTCCTTCGGGTCGGCGGATCGGCTGATGCAGAACCTTGGCATCCGTCCCGGCGCGGTCAGCCCGCTGGCGATGATCAACGGCGTCGGCAACGATGTGCGGTTTTTCATGGACGACGCGGCGCAGCATGCGGACGTGATTTATATGCATCCGCTTGTCAACGACCGGACGGTGGCCATGGCGCGCGACGACCTGATGGCCTTCTTCGACCGGATCGGGTGCGAGGTTACCTGGCATCCCTGATCAATCGCTCAGCGCCTCTTTCAACGCGGCGGCGACATGGGCGGCCGAGGGATTGACGAACAGGTGCCCGTCGGTCTCGAAAACCGGGTCATCAAGATGTTGGGGAAAGGCCAGCGGCAATTCGGTGCAGGCCAGCAGGATCGCGGTTCCGGGGGCGGCGTGCCGGTTGCAGAACGCCAGCAGACGGTGGCGGGCATTGGCCGAGGCACCGCCATAGAACTCGGTGTCGATCATGGCCTGCATTTCCGCGATCTGGTCCTCGGGAAGTCGGTCATTGGCTGTGATGCCTTCAACCGCCAGCCTTTCCGCATAGTGGCGCGCTTGCATCGTGACCGAGGTTCCCAGCACCAGCGCGCATTTGGCGCGTGTCGTTTTGGTGGCCACGGCGGTTGCATCAAAGATACTCAGGATCGGCATGGTCACGCCCTGCCGGATCGCATGCAAACGGGCGTGAGGTGTGTTCGAGGCAATGATGCCGAAATCACATCCCGCCTGCTCAAGCGTCAGCAGTGCATCGCGGAAAAGGGCATCGAACGCGGACCAGCTTGCTTCGTCGCCGGCAGTTCCGCGCAGCGCGCGGGTTCTGGCCTGGGTGACGGATTCGATGGTCATCGGAGGAACAGGCAGCGGTGATCCGTGCCCACGGTCTGCAAAATGGCGCCCGGCGCCCTCGGCGATGGCGCGGTAATAGTCTATTGTCGACGCCCAGCCGACCCCGCCCAGAATTCCGATCTTCTTCATGACAACCGTCCAATCTGCCGATCCAGTTCGGGTGCAGATTGGACGGTTTGACCAAGGATGGCCAGTGGCCGGATCAGGCGGCCAGTTCGGCCACGGCTTTCTGCGCGTTGCTCAGCGCGGCTTCCGGATCCAGCGCCATGCGGTCGGCGGCCACCACATCCACGTCGTGGATGCCGATGAAGCCCAGCACATGGCGGGCGTATCCGGTGGCGAAGTCGATCTCGGACCCCACGGCAGTGCCGCCCGAAGCGATGGCGAGGATGGCGCGCTTGCCTTCCAGCAGGCCCTTGGGGCCGTTTTCGGTATACGAGAATGTCAGTCCCGCGCGGGCGACCAGGTCGATCCAGGCCTTGAAGGCAGCGGGGACCGAGAAATTGTAGATCGGCAGCCCGATCACCACCGTGTCGGCCTGCTGCAGTTCCTTGACCAACTCGTCCGACAGGGCCAGCAGGTCGCGCTGGGTGGC
Organism: Ruegeria sp. BJ5; assembly: GCF_056537865.1. Taxonomy (NCBI): domain Bacteria; kingdom Pseudomonadati; phylum Pseudomonadota; class Alphaproteobacteria; order Rhodobacterales; family Roseobacteraceae; genus Ruegeria; species Ruegeria sp. BJ5. The sequence goes on along the minus strand of NZ_JBQFSH010000006.1, from coordinate 64,466 downwards.
GTCGCGTTGATCGGCGGGGGTGAAGTTGGCGGTGATCCAGTCCTCGGTCAGCAGGGGCAGGGGCGTGGCCAGGTCGCGGCGGATGATGCGGCCGGCGCCCAGGTGCTGGACGATGCGGGCCGACAGGTCGCGGGTGGCCGAGCCGGTGCGGCGGGCCGAGGCGTCGATATGCAGGATGGTCTTTGTCATAGCGTGGGTCCTTCTCAGGGTTCGGATTTTGTGTCTGAGCCCAATATGAGTATTGCGTGAGCGAACGAAACTGGGATAAATCAACAGTCATTGTTGGAAATTGCACAGAATTGGTATTGTCATGGACAATTGGGACGAGGTCCGCACCGCCTATCAGGTAGCGCGTATGGGCACGGTCAGCGGCGCGGCCGAGGTTCTGGGGGTGCACCACGCCACGGTGATCCGCCATATCGATGCGATCGAGGCCCGGCTGAAGGTCAAGCTGTTCCAGCGCCACGCGCGCGGCTACACCCCGACCGAGGCGGGCGAGGATCTGCTGCGCGTGGCCCAGGCCACCGAGGATCAGTTCAACCAGCTGGTCGGGCGGCTGAAGGGGCGCGGAGACGATGTCTCGGGCGAGCTGGTGGTGACTTCGCTGGCCTCGCTGGCACCGCTGGTGGTGCCCACGCTGACCGCGTTCCAGCAGGACCATCCCGATCTGATCGTGCGCTATCTGACCGGCGACCGCCTGTTCCGCCTGGAATATGGCGAGGCGCATGTGGCCATCCGTGCCGGTGCGGCCCCAGATCAGCCGGACAACGTGGTGCAGCCCTTCATGACGCAAGAAGTGGGGCTTTATGCCAGTCAGGACTATATCGCGCGGCGCGGCCTGCCCGCGGGCGTCGAGAATTTCCCCAACCACGCCTTCGTCGGGGCGGATGACGAAAACAGCCGCGCGCCTTTTTCGCGCTGGCTGCGCGCCAATGTCCCGGCCGAGGCGATCACCTTCCGCTGCTCCAACAACTTCACCGTGGCCGAAGCGGTTCTGGCCGGGGCAGGGATCGGCTTCATGGCCCGGTGGGAGGCCGCCCGCCATCCGCAGTTGCAGGAGGTGATGGAGCCGCTGCCGGAATGGGCCGGCAACCTGTGGCTGGTGACCCATGTGGATCTGCACCGCACCAACAAGGTGCAGACCTTTCTGAAATTCCTCAAGGAGCAGGCAAAGGACTGGCTGCCATGAGCCCGCAGGCGCGTGGCCATCTGGCCATGCTGGTGTTCTCGGCGCTGGTGGCGGGCAGTTTCTCGCTGGGCTCGATGATCGCCAACGAGATCGCGCCGGCGGCGTTGAACGCCGCGCGGTTCGCAATTGCCGGCGTGGTGATCGGCATCGCGGCGCTGATGACGACCGGCCTGCCGCGCAGCGCGGCGCGCGCGCCGTGGCGGTATCTGGTGCTGGGCGGGCTGTTCTCGGCCTATTTCGTGTTGATGTTCTACGGGCTGAAGACCGCGCCGCCGGTCAGCGCGGCGGCGGTGTTTACCCTGACGCCGATCCTGTCGGCGGTGGCGGGTTGGGTCCTGCTGCGCCAGATCACCACCCCGCACATGGCCCTTGCATTGAGCGTGGGCGCGGTTGGCGCGCTTTGGGTGGTGTTCCGCGCCGATTGGCTGGCCTTTCGCGCCTTTGAGATCGGGCAGGGCGAGATCATCTATTTCTGGGGCTGCGTGGCCCATGCGATCTATACGCCCATGGTGCGCAAGCTGAACCGGGGCGAGCCGCCGGTCGTGTTCACCTTCGGCACGCTTGTGGCCGGATGCGCGGTGCTGACGGTGTTCGGCTGGTCCGACATCCGCGCGACCGACTGGGCCAACCTGCCGGCGATCGTCTGGATCGGTCTGTTCTATGTGGCCGTCTGCGCCAGCGCGGCCACCTTCGTTCTGTTGCAATATGCCACGCTACTGCTGCCATCGGCCAAGGTCATGGCCTATACCTACCTGACGCCCAGCTGGGTGATCATCTGGCAGATCGCGCTGGGCCAGCCGGCGCCTGGCCTTCTTGTTCTTGTGGGGATAGGGCTGACGATCCTTGCCCTGGTGCTGTTGCTGAAAGGGGATGACCTGGGGATGGCTCGGCGACAAACCGCGCCGGACTGACCTTTGCCAAAGCGCCCGTTCGTGGCAGGGTGGGGCAAACTCCGAAAGGACCGGAACATGCACAGATTGATTGCCTCGGCCACGCTAATGCTGGTTTTTGGGTGTACGCAGGACACCACCGACAATTCAACCCTTCAAGCCAGCTGCGAGGCATTGGTGGCTGCTGAGGCCAACCGGAGCCCCGCGGATGTCCAGGCTCTGTCGACAACTGCCGAACCGGCGGGAACCGTCACACAAGTCACAGTGGCCGGCGCTCAGGCCCCGTGGCTGTGCCGCGCCGATCCCAGCGGTGTGGTCACAGGGGTCGAGTACAGCCAGCAAGGCTGATCCTCTTGGATTGAGCCACATCAAGGGCCGGTTATGTCAAACCCGCTAAGCTGTCGGCGTGAAAGGAGGGACTGATGTTCCAACACATAATGTTTCCCGTCGATCTGCATCTGCCACCCGAAGTGCGCAAAGCGGCCGAAGTTGCGGCACAGATCGCCCGGTGGCAGGGCGCGCGGATCACCATCGTCAGCGTGACAAGCAACCAGCCCGGCGACCCCACGCAAACCGAATCCGCGATCAAGGACCACCTTTCCGATCTGGCGGACGAGTTGTCCCAGGCCAGCGGAGCGCAAGTTGATTTCCGCAACATTCATTCGGTGGATGTGGCGGTCGAAGTGGATGGTGATCTGGCCCGCACCGCTGAAGAGATCGGTGCCGACCTGATCGTGGTGGGCACCCATGCGCCACGGATTACCGACTTCATCCTGTCCAGCCATGCCGGATATCTGGCCAAACATGCCAGCATGTCGGTCTTCGTGGTGCGCTAGGCCTCGTCCCCCGCGGAAAGCTGGTTTTCCAGAAACCGCTCGAACGCGTCCAGATTCACGGGTTCGAACTGCCCGAACCCCTGCATCCAGACCGAGGCCGCGCGCAGGGCGTCGGGTTCCAGCTTGCACCATTTCACCCGGCCACGCTTTTCCTGACTGATCAGCCCGGCTCGGGTCAGGATCGTAAGGTGCTTCGAGATCGCCGCCAGCGACATCTCGAACGGCTGGGCCACGTCGGTGACGGCCATGTCATCCTCGAGCAGCATCGCCAATATCGCGCGCCGCGTGGGGTCGGCCAGGGCCGCAAAGACGGTATCGAGGTCATCGGACATGATCCCGCTGAACCACAGCGGGAAAGTTTGGTCAACCATTTGGTTGAATATGCGGAATCCGATGTTTCCAGCGGCATGGTTTGTTCGCGGCCCGATCGTCAGTCAGAGCGTGTCCATAAAAATCATTTGAAAACATAGGCTTAAGCTGCGTCAATTGGAGCCATCAACAGCGTTGACTCTGCGCGCGAGGCCGCTTAGCAACTGCGCCAAGACTGTGCGAGGGAAACGCCCGTGACCGATGACGACCCAAAGCAGCGCCTGACGCAGCTTGAGGCCAAGATCGACGCGGCAAAAAAGGCCAAAGCGCCGAAACCTCGTGCGGACGCTGACATATCCGGGGGCGAGCTGGCCTGGCGGATGGTCATCGAGATGGTTTCCGGTCTGGGGATCGGATTTGGCATCGGGTACGGGCTGGACAGCCTGTTCGGGACGATCCCGATCTTCCTGGTGCTGTTCACATTGCTGGGCCTTGTCGCGGGCGTGAAGGTCATGCTCCGCAGCGCGCAAGAAGCTCAAGAGAAACAAGCGGCCTCGACACAGGCCGAGAAGGACGAGAGGGACTGAACGTGGCGACCGAGACCACCGCAGCAGAAGGCAGCAGCCTGGTTTTCCATCCGATGGACCAGTTCATCGTCAAGCCGCTTTTCGGCGGTGAGATGGCTTGGTACACGCCCACTAACGTGACCCTGTGGCTGTTCTTCGCGGTTCTGGCCATCATCGGCCTGCTGGTGCTGAGCACCTCGAAGCGCGCCATCGTCCCGACCCGCATGCAGTCGATCGCCGAGCTGGCCTACGGCTTCATCTACAAGATGCTGGAAGACATCTGTGGCAAGGAAGGCGTCAAGTACTTCCCGTATGTCATGACCCTGTTCATGTTCATCGTCACCGCGAACTTCCTCGGCCTGATCCCGACCTCGTTTACCACGACATCGCATTTCGCGGTCACAATTCCGCTGGCGCTGGCCGTGTTCCTGACAGTGACCGTTCTGGGCTTTGTCAAGAACGGCGCCGGCTTCCTGAGCCTGTTCTGGGTGTCCAGCGCACCGCTGGCGCTGCGCCCGATCCTGGCGATCATCGAGCTGATCTCGTACTTCGTGCGCCCGGTCAGTCACTCCATTCGTCTTGCGGGTAACGTCATGGCCGGCCACGCCGTGATCAAGGTTTTCGCCGGCTTCGCCGCGGTCGCCGTGATCTCGCCCGTATCGGTTCTGGCGATCACCGCGATGTACGGCCTCGAGGTCCTGGTGGCCTTCATCCAGGCCTACGTATTCACCATTCTGACCTGTGTTTATCTGAAGGACGCTCTGCATCCGCATCACTGATCAGGGGCGACCCTGGCACAGGAACGATAACCCAAAATCGAAACTTCCAATTCGTAAGGAGATACATCATGGAAGGCGATCTCGCACACATCGGCGCAGGCCTGGCAGCAATCGGTTCCGGCGCGGCCGCAATCGGGGTGGGCAACGTGGCCGGCAACTTCCTGGCCGGCGCTCTGCGCAACCCTTCGGCGGCTGCTTCGCAGACCGCAACCCTGTTCATCGGTATCGCATTCGCAGAAGCCCTGGGGATCTTCGCATTCCTGGTCTCGCTGCTGCTGATGTTCGCCGTTTAATCTGCGGAACCTGATCCTTACGCGCAGGTGGGCCCAAGCCATAGCGGCCCACCTGTTGTAAAGACAACGTTCCGACGGAGGACATCATGGCGACAGAACCCATAGCTGCAGAAGCAGTCGGCAAATGCGTCGATTCCCATGGCTCGGCCATCGGGATGCCGCAGCTCTGCTTCGATTGGTTCCCCAACCAGATCTTCTGGCTGGTCATTACGCTGGTCGTCATCTTTCTGGTCCTGTCCCGCGTGGCCCTGCCGCGCATCGCGGCGATCCTGGCCGAGCGTCAGGGGACCATTACAAATGACCTGGCTGCGGCCGAAGATCTGAAGGCCAAGGCGGTCGAGGCCGAAGAGGCCTATAACAAGGCGCTGGCCGATGCCCGTGCCGAGGCTCAGCGGATCGCAGCCGAAGCGCGTGCCGAAATCCAGGCGGACCTGGATGACGCGATTGCCAAGGCAGACGCGGAAATCGCGGCCAAGGCGGCAGAATCGGAGAAGGCAATTGCCGAAATCCGTGCCGGAGCGCTGGAAAGCATTCAACTGGTTGCCAACGATACGGCGGCCGAACTGGTGACTGCGCTGGGCGGCGAGGCGGACGCCAAAGCCATCAGCAGTGCCATCAGCGCGCAGATGAAAGGATAAGTGACATGCGGAATACACTTGCTCTTATCCTGACCGCAGGCTTCGCCAGCCCGGCGCTGGCCGCAAGCGGTCCGTTCTTCTCGCTGGCGAACACCGATTTCGTCGTGACGCTGGGCTTCATCGTCTTTATCGCGGTCCTGTTCTATTTCAAGGTCCCCTCGATGATTGGCGGGGCGCTGGACAACCGCGCCGAAGGCATTAAGGCCGAGCTGGACGAGGCCCGTGCCCTGCATGAAGAAGCGCGCAGCCTGCTGGCCTCATACGAACGCAAGCAGCGCGAAGTGCAGACTCAGGCCGAAGCCATCGTGGCCGCGGCGAAGGAAGATTCGGTTCTGGCTGCCGAACAGGCAAAGGCGGACTTGGAGAAATCCATCGCGCGTCGTTTGGCTGCCGCACAGGATCAAATCGCATCGGCCGAGGCTTCGGCGGTGAAGGAAGTGCGCGACCAGGCTGTTACTGCGGCCGTTGCGGCTGCCAAGTCCGTGTTGGCCAAGCAGATGACTGCGGCGCAAGCCAACAAGCTGATTGACTCGGCGATCTCCGAGGTCGGTGACAAGCTGCACTGAGCTGTTCGGCACGAGCCAATCGCAATCTCCAAAACCCGAAAGCTGTCCGCTTTCGGGTTTTTTGCTTGTAGCCCGCGTCATTGTCTGTTGATTCAGAGCAGTCAGCTTGTGGCGTTTCGGTGAGGTACGATGACATCCGGACATACCAAGATTGTTGATCCCGCACCTGTGTGCGTGTTCGCGTTCAACCGACCCGAACATACGCGGCGGACGTTGGATGCCCTGGCGCAATCGCCCTTGGCCGCGTCGACATCCTTGACCGTATTCATCGACGGCCCTCGCAATGATGCCGAGAAGCCGATTGTCGACGCTGTTGCGCAGGTCGCCGAAACGCAGCAGGGGTTCGCCAGTATCGAGCTGCGCCGACGTGACCAGAATGCAGGGCTGGCCGTATCGATCGAGGAGGGTGTTTCGCAGATGATGGCCGAGCATGGCCGTGCGATCATTCTCGAAGATGATATCCTCACGTCGCCAGCCTTTCTGCATTATATGAACCTTGCCCTGGAGCGCTACAGGGATACTCCGGATGTCTGGCACATAGCCGGGTACAATGAGGACGTGCCTGCCTTTCGCCGAGCGCAGGGCGCATATCTGTGGCGTTTCATGAGCTGCTGGGGATGGGCAACCTGGGCGGACCGTTGGGCGCATTACAGCCGCGACCCTGACGCGTTGGTGGATGAGTTTTCAGACGCAGACATCGCCCGCTTCAACCTCGACGGGGCACAGGACTATTGGTCGCAGGTTCTGGCGAACCAGACCGGCGAGTTGAAGACATGGGCGGTTTTCTGGTACGCGACCATTTTCCGGAATCGCGGATTGTGCCTGTCCCCATATTTTTCCTATGTCGAGAACATCGGTTTTGATGGATCCGGCAGTCATGGTGTGGTGAACAAATCCTACACGCGCAGCCGCCTGAACTCCAACCTTTCGCCGGGCTTACCTGACCAGATCTCGGAAAATACCGATGCGGTGGAGCAGGTGAAACTGTATTACCTGACCAAACCCGGCAAACTGGAAAAGATCAGGCGCAAGCTCAACAGGTTTGTCGGCAGGCTCATGTCCAAGAGGGAAAGATGATAGAGCGCATAGGAAACTGGCTTCGCGAAAAGCGCTACAAGCGCCACAGGCTGCAAACGGTTCGGGCCAGGCACGGTTTGCGCCTGGTCACACTCGGCTCTGACTATGGTGGCTGGACTTTCCTCGAGGACGAGAGTCTGCAGGGCTGCACGATCGTCAGCGCTGGTCTTGGAGAGGACGCGTCTTTCGACGTCGAGTTTGCGAACCGCTACAGCGCTAGGGTCGTGATCATCGATCCGACACCTCGGGCCGTGGCCCATTTTGGCGCGATGAAAAAGCGTTTCGGCCAAGTGGGTGAAACGGGCTACGTTTCAGGTGGTTCACAGCCCGTTGAAGCCTACGACCTGAGCACCTGCAGTGAAGACAACCTGATAATGGTCGATCGCGCCCTTTGGTGCCGCAACGAGACACTGCGTTTTTTTCTTCCCAAGAACCCCGAGCATGTGTCGCACTCGATCGTGAATTTCCAGAACGATTATCGTCAGGATACCGATCACCTGATGGTTCAGGCCGATACATTGCAGGAAGTACTGGACGATCACGCAATTCCAATCGAGGAAGTCCAGCTGTTGAAGCTCGACATAGAAGGTGCGGAAGTCGAAGTTCTTGAGCAGATTCTGGCAGACGGGCTGCGGCCCCAGCAGATCTGCGTCGAATACGACGAACTCAACCGGCCCGGAAAGAAAGCCTTTCAGCGGGTTGATGCCGCAGACAAGGCGCTGAGGGCAGCAGGGTATGTCTGCGTCTATGGAAATGGCAGTACCGACTATTTGTACCTGCACGAGAAACAGCCCTGACGTGCTTCTTTCGAGTATTTCATGCGCTAGAAAACGGGCGGAACCAAGCGTCGTGACTCTGGGGCTCGTGACCAGATTCTACGCCGGACAAATGGAGTCGCGGTGCTCAAGGTAAACCACATCAGTTTCAGTAGTTCTGAGGGGGGCGCGGCGATTGCGGCGCACCGGCTGCATATGGCCCTAAACGCCAGCGGCGTGAACTCAACCATGACCGTTGCGCGAGGTCAGGAAGGGCCAGGCATCACCACGTTCAAGCCGGCCAAGGGTCTGGGACGAATGATTCAACGGGAAATGGCGCGCAGTATCCGGCGCCGGCATGAAGCGGATTTCTCGGGTTTGATTTCGCTGGGTCAGGTCCGTTCGGGCTTGGCGAAGTACCTGAACCAGCAGCCCTCACAAATTCTGAACCTGCACTGGGTCAACTCGGATCTGATGTCAATCCGCGAGATCGGAAACCTGTGTCATCCGGTTGTATGGACCATGCATGACATGTGGCCGTTCTGTGGGGTGGAGCACTACTCTGAGGGCGATGCCTGGAAAAACGGTTACGCGACCGAGCAGGATAGCCGAGCGAGCAGGCTGAACCGCCGTGTCTGGAAGAGAAAACAGCGGTTTTGGACGCGGCCGTTCCATCTTGTTGCACCCAGCCGCTGGCTGGCGGATTGCGCCCGGCAAAGCACCTTGACGCAGGACTGGCCCGTTTCAGTCATTCCCAACGCAATCGATACCGATGTCTGGCGCCCCACCGACCGAGACGCGGCAAGAGATCGATTGGGTCTGCCACGCGACTCTGCTGTCATCGGTTTTGGGGCCATGGGGGGCGACAGCGATCCGCGCAAAGGATTTAGGCACCTCAAGGAAGCTCTGTCGATCCTGAAACAGGAAAGATCTGATATCCGGGTTCTGATATTCGGCGCGGATGCGCATGAGGTCGATCTGCCCTTTCCGGCTCATTTCACTGGACAACATTCAGTGCCCGAGGAACTGCGGTCTGTTTATGCGTGCGCGGACGTTTTTGCGTTGCCGTCCCGACAAGACAACCTGCCCAACACCGGCGTCGAGGCGCTTTCTTGCGGTATTCCGATCGTCGGGTTCAAGATCGGTGGATTGCCCGATCTGGTCCCGAACCCCGGGTGCGGGCGGCTGGCCAAGCCGTTTGATGCGCGGGACTTGGCGGATTGCCTAAAGGGGGTGATTGATGATCAGCGTTCCTGCGAGGCTCAAGGGCAGAAGCGCGACGGGAATGCTGCGCGCAAACATGCCCTGCAGAGCTATGCGATGCCAATCGTGGCCGAGCAATACAGGCGCCTTTATGAAACGCTGGGGTTGAAGGCGCAGTGAGAGGCAGAGGGCCTCAACCGCCCAAGTTGCCAACCTCATGTTCCAGCCGCTGGCGCGCGATCAGTTCGTTGCGCCGGGCCTTCTGCTGGTCTTCCATGCAGCGTTCGACAAAGCTCAGATGCTGTTCCACTGCCTGCCGGGCGGTTTCGGGGTCGCGGGCCTGAAGGGCTGCGTTGATTGCCCTGTGCTGGTTCAGGATAGCGTCGCGTGTGGTGCGCTGGTGGAACATGATCTGGCGGTTGTAGAACACGCCCTGCCGCAGCAGATCGAACATCGACCGCATCATGTGCAGCATCACCACGTTGTGGCTGGCCTCGATGATGGCCATGTGGAACTGCGCGTCCAGATGGGCCTCGTCATCGGCCGCGTTGCGGGCATGGGCGGCCTCCATCTTGTCGAAAATCGTCTGGATCACCTTCAGGTCGCTGCCCGAGCCCAGACGCGCGGCGCGTTCGGCCGCCAGCCCTTCCATGTCGCGCCGGAACGACAGGTAATCGAATACGGCCTCGTCATGGCTGCCGAAAAGACGGATCAGTGCGGGCGAAAAGGCCGAGCCCAGAACCTCGGCCACATAAATGCCTGACCCTGCCTTGGCGGTCAGCAGGCCCTGCTCCTGCAGTTGCGAGATCGCCTCGCGCAGCGACGGGCGCGACACACCCAGCCGGTCGGCCAGCTCGCGCTCGGACGGCAGGCGCTCACCGGGGCGCAGGATCCCGCGCAGGATCAGCAGTTCGATCTGTTTGACGACGGCCAGGGACAGTTTCTCGGTCTGGACTTTCTGAAAGGGCATCGGATCATCGCTGAAAATTGGTCAAATCATATGACCACATATGCCCGGCCCGTGCAAGAACGGGCCGCGATCACATTGGCTGAAACACTAGGTCAGTATTATTGACTTTAAACGCAGAGGTCATAGCGTCGGTCCGACCCAGCGGAGGAGGCTCGGCACATGCACCAGCTATTTGCAACGCGCGCCGCGCGAATGAAGGCGTCTGAAATCCGAGAGCTGCTGAAGCTGCTGGATCAACCCGGCATCATTTCCTTTGCCGGCGGTATCCCCGACCCGGCGCTTTTTCCGACCGAGGCGTTTTCTCAGGCATTCCAACAGGCACTTGGTGCTGGCGGCGGCGCGCAGGCGCTGCAGTATTCCGTGTCCGAAGGGTACATGCCGTTGCGGGAATGCATCGCCGGCCACATGCGCAAGATCGGCATCGACTGCGGCCCCGACGACGTACTGATCACCTCGGGCTCGCAGCAGGCGCTCGACTATCTGGGCAAACTGTTTCTGTCGCCCGGCGACACGGCGCTGGTCGGGTGGCCGACCTACCTGGGCGCCTTGGCGGCCTTCAACGCCTATGAACCACGCTTTGACCGGTTGCGCGAAGGCGGCAATGCGGGCGCGGCGCAATACCGGGCCGCGGCGGGGCCGGGGACCGTCAAATACGGCTATCTGTCTCCCGATTTTGCAAACCCGACCGGTGAGACCGTCGATCGGCAGGGGCGCGAGGCCCTTCTGGATCTGGCCGAGGAGTTGGACTGCGCCCTGATCGAGGACGGCGCCTATCAGGCCCTGCGCTATGACGGGCAGGCGATCCCGCCGATCCTTGCGCTGGAACTGGCGCGGAAGGGCGATCTGCAAGCCTGCCGGACGATCTATTGCGGCAGTTTTTCCAAGACCCTGTCGCCCGGATTGCGGGTGGGTTGGGTCGTGGCGGCGCGGCCCGTCATCGCGCAGCTTGTGCTGATGAAACAGGCCGCTGACCTGCATTCGGCCACCATCAACCAGATGGCCGTGCACCAAGTGGCCCAAACCTGTTTCGACAGCCACATCCTGAAAGTGCGCGCAACCTACGGTGCGCGCCGCGACGCGATGCTGGCGGCGCTGGATCGGCACATGCCCGAAGGCGTGCAATGGACCCGGCCCGAGGGTGGCATGTTCATCTGGCTGACCCTGCCGCCCGGCTCGGATGGCGCGCAGCTGCTGGCCCGCGCGCTTGAGACGGTCAAGGTCGCCTTTGTGCCCGGCCAGGCCTTTCACCCCGATGGCAGCGGCGCCAACACGATCCGGCTGAGTTTCTCCAACTCGGACGAGGCCACGATTGCCGAGGGCATTGAACGGCTGGGCACGCTCCTGCGCGGCTGAGCGCGGGAAAGCTTTCGTTAACCATTTTGCCGCAAAGCTGCGGCATGATCCGGTTCCTCGCCTTGCTGTTGCTGGCCGGTTGCTCGGCCGGCACGCCCCATTTCCGCGACGTGCCAGCGACCCGCGTGGCCGTGAACGGCAGCGTGTTCGACGTGCGCCTGCGCGGTGACCTGGCCGAGGCGGTCCGCATCAACAGCCAATATGCCCCGCGGCTGGGGCCGGTCCGAGATCGGGCCGCCTTGGCCATGGCTCAGGTCGCGGGCTGTCCGGTCGCCGATGTGCTGGGCGACGCGGCGGTGACCGTGGGCATCCTCGCCTGCGACCGCAGGGCGTCGGACCGGCTGTTGCTGGCTGCGGTCACGCCGACCAACTATGAATGCATCGACTTCGGAACCTATGAAAGCGGGGCGGACACCGGATACCAGGTGTTCGAGTGTTCGCCTTATTGACTCCGCGCAATTCCGCCCAAATCAGCAAGATATTGTGGATAACTCGGCCCAATATCCCATATCCTGCGCAACTTCGTTGACTCGCGGGCATTCCCTTGTCCAGACTTTCAGGGAACGGGAATCATGGAAATCGGCCTTTGCGCTTCACCAAACTCAAACTCACCGGCTTCAAAAGCTTCGTCGATCCGACCGATCTGATCATCGCAGACGGGTTGACCGGTGTTGTGGGGCCCAACGGCTGCGGCAAGTCCAACCTGCTCGAGGCGCTGCGCTGGGTGATGGGCGAGAACCGTCCCAAATCGATGCGCGGCGGCGCGATGGAGGACGTGATCTTTGCCGGTGCTGCCACCCGTCCAGCGCGCAACTTCGCCGAGGTCGTCCTGACCATGGACAACTCGGAACGTCTGGCCCCGGCCGGGTTCAATGACAGCGACCAGATCGAGATCGTGCGCCGCATCACCCGCGACGTGGGCAGCGCCTACAAGGCCAACGGCAAGGACGTGCGTGCCCGCGACGTGCAGATGCTGTTCGCCGACGCCTCGACTGGCGCACATTCACCCGCGCTGGTGGGGCAGAACCGGATCGCCGAGCTGATCAACGCCAAACCCCGCGCCCGCCGCCGCATTCTGGAAGAGGCCGCCGGCATCTCGGGTCTGTACCAGCGCCGGCATGAGGCCGAACTGAAGCTCAAGGGCACCGAGGCCAACCTGACCCGCGTCGATGACGTGCTGGAACAGTTGGGCACGCAGTTGGCGCAGCTGGCGCGCCAGGCCCGTCAGGCCGCGCGGTATCGCGAAATCGGCGAGCAATTGCGCCAGGCCGAGGGCATGTTGCTGTATCGCCGCTGGAAAGAGGCCGACATGGCCCGCCAGCAGGCCGAAGAGCGTCTGCGCGACCGCACCACCGAAGCCGCGCGCGCCGAGGCCGAGGCCCGCGCCGCAAGCGCGAAACGCGCCGAGATCGAAGAAACCCTGCCGCCGCTACGCGAAGAAGAGGCCATCGCCGCCGCCGTCCTGCAGCGCCAGCAGGTGCAGCGCGATCAGCTGTCCGATCAGGAAACCCGCGCGCGCCAGACCATCGAAACCCTAACCGCCCGTATCCAGCAACTGGGCCGCGACATCGAGCGTGAAACCGGTTTGAACCGCGACGCCGGCGAGATGATCGAACGGCTGGAATGGGAGGCCCGCGAACTGGCCAAGGCCGCCGAGGGCCATGACGACAAGCTGGCCGAAGCCGCCGAAATCGCCCGCGAAGCCGCCGCGGTTCTGCAGGAGCGCGAGGATCTGCTGGCGCAGGAAACCGAGGACACCGCCCGCCTAGTCGCGCGTCACCAATCGGCGCAGCGCCTGGTCGAGGACAGCCGCAAGACGCTGGCACGCTCCGAGGCCGAAGAGGAAAAGGCCCGCGCGGCCGTTGCCGAGGCGCGCGCCGCGCTGACCCGCGCCGACGAAGCGTTCGAGGCCGCGCAAGCCGCCGAGGAAGAGGCGCGCGAGGCCGCCGAAGCCGCCGAAGAAGCGCTGGCCGCCGCCGACGAGCTGCGCGGTGAAACGCAGGCGCGCGAGGCCGAGGCCCGCGCCCAACGCTCCGAGGCTGAGGGCGAGTTGGGCGCGATCCGGGCCGAGACCACCGCGCTGGCCAAGCTGGTCGAGCGCGACACCGCCGAGGGCGGGCAGGTGCTGGACCTGCTGCGGGTCGAGCCGGGCTTTGAAAAGGCGCTGGGGGCCGCGCTGGCGGATGACCTCCGCGCCCCGCTGGTCGAGGGCGATGGCCCGTCGGGCTGGGTGCAGGTGCCGGGCTATGACGCCGATCAACCGTTGCCGGACGGGGCCGAGCCGCTGGCGCTGCACGTCTCGGGGCCGGACCGCCTCAGCCGTCGCATCGCGCAGATCGGCCTGATCGACGCGGATCAGGGTGCGCGGCTGCAACCCTTGCTGAAACCCGGCCAACGGTTGGTGTCGCGCTCGGGCGATCTGTGGCGCTGGGACGGGTTCCGCGCTTGGGCCGAGGATGCCCCCAGCGCCGCGGCGCTGCGGCTCGAGCAGCTCAACAAGCTTGAGGCGCTGAAACAGCAGCTGGCGCAGGTCGAGGCGCAGGCCGACGGCGCCCGCGCCGCGCATGAGGCTCTGTCGCGGCAACTGACCGAGGTGACCGAGGCCGACCGCCGCGCCCGCGAGGCCCGCCGCGCCGCCGACCAACGCATGGCCGAGGCCGCCCGCGCGCTCAGCCGGGCTGAGGCCGACCGCAACCTGGCGCAGGGCAAGCTGGAGAACCTGACGCTTGCGGTCGACCGTCACAAGCAGGATGCGATGGCGGCCCGCGCCCAGCTGCGCGAGGCTGAGGCCGCGGTGGCCGAGTTGGGCGATCTGGACACCGCCCGCGCCCGGGTCGAGGACATCAAGCAGACGGTCGAGGCCGCGCGGATCACCATGCTGACGCATCGCTCGACCCATGACGAGCTGCGCCGCGAGGGCGAGGCCCGCACCCGCCGCACGCAGGAGGTGGCCAAGGACCTGAGCGGCTGGAAACACCGTCTGGAAACCGCCGAGAAGCGCATCGCCGAGCTGGCCGAGCGCAAAGCCAGTTCCGAGGAAGAGCTGACCGAGGCGATGGCCGCGCCCGCCGAGATCGCCGAGGCGCGCGAAGAGCTGAACGAGATGATCGAGGCCGCCGAGGCCCGCCGCGCCGAGGCCGCCGACAAGCTAGCCCAGGCCGAAGCGCTGCAACGCGAGGCCGTGCTGGCCGAGCGCGGGGCCGAGCGCAAGGCCTCGGAGGCGCGCGAAGCCCGCGCCGCGGCCGAGGCGCGGTTCGAGGCGGCTAAGGAAAGTGTTGCCGCTGCTGCTGAGCGCATCGCCGAGGATCAGCAACTGACCCCGAACCAGCTGTTGAACCAGCTGGACGTGAACCCCGATGACATGCCCGCCGCCGATGCCCTGGAAGCTGAGGTGAACCGCCACAAGCGCCAGCGCGACGCGATGGGTGCGGTGAACCTGCGCGCCGAGGAGGACGCCAAGGAGGTTCAGGAGGAGTTCGACACGCTCAACAGCGAGAAATCCGATCTGGAAGAGGCGATCAAGGCGCTGCGCAGCGGCATCGCCAGCCTCAACCGTGAGGGCCGCGAGCGCCTGCTGACCGCTTTCGAACAGGTCAATGCGAACTTCGCCATGCTGTTCAAGCATCTGTTCGGCGGTGGCGAGGCCAACCTGGTGATGGTCGAGAGCGACGACCCGCTGGATGCGGGGCTCGAGATCATGTGCCAGCCGCCGGGCAAGAAGCTGTCGACCCTCAGTCTGTTGTCGGGCGGGGAGCAAACCCTGACTGCCACCGCGCTGATCTTCGGCGTGTTCCTGGCCAACCCCGCGCCGATCTGCGTGCTGGACGAGGTTGATGCGCCGCTGGACGATGCCAACGTGACCCGGTTCTGCGATCTGCTGGACGAGATGTGCCGCCAGACCGACACGCGGTTCCTGATCATCACCCACCACGCGGTGACCATGGCGCGGATGGACCGTCTGTTCGGCGTGACCATGCAGGAACAGGGCGTCAGCCAACTGGTCTCGGTCGATCTGAAGAAGGCCGAGCAGATGGTCGCCTGACCGCTCACTGCAACGTTATTCCGCGATCGGGCCGGGCCGGGCTAGGCTGGCTGCATGAAACACGTGTTGCTGATCGCCGCGGCCTGCGCCGCCTCGCCGCTCTGGGCTGCCGAATGGGCTGTACGCCCCGGTGATATCCCCCTGAGCCCCGCTGAACTGAACGCGCTGGCCGGGCGAACGCTGACTTTCTATGACGACGGGCAGTCGAAATACTCGGCCGGTGGGGCCTATTCCTATACTTATTCGACGGTCAATGGCGGCGGAACGGCCTTCGGAACCTACAGCATCGCCGCTGATGGCAGCATCTGTGTGCAGTACCGCAACGGGTTCGACCGCTGCGATCTGTACGTGCGCAACAATGGCCGGTTGATCCTGATCACCGAAAAAGGTGAACGTTACCCGGTGCGACCCGAGTGATCGGGGCCTCTCCTTCACCCGCCGTGCCCAACCAGGAATCGACCGATGACCCGACCCGCTCCGACCCTGCACATGCTTTGCGGCAAGATCGCCGCGGGAAAATCGACGCTTGCCGCCCAGCTCGTGAGGCAGCCCGGCACGGTTCTGATTTCCGAGGACGCCTGGCTGAAGCCGCTTTTTGCCGATCAGATGGTGACAGGTGCCGATTATCTGCGCTGTTCCACGCGTCTGCGCGCGGCGATGGGTCCGCATGTCACGACTCTGCTTGAGGCGGGCATGTCGGTTGTTCTGGATTTCCCGGCCAACACGGTCGAAACCCGTGCTTGGATGCGCGAAATTCTGGATCAGACCGATGCCGCGCATCAGATGCATGTGCTGACCACGCCCGACGCCGTTTGTCTGGCCCGACTGCAAGCACGAAACGCAGCGGGCGACCACGCCTTTGCCGCGACCGAAGAACAGTTCCGCCGGTTTTCCAGGCATTACGCCGAACCGACGCCTGAGGAGGGATTCACGCTGGTGTTCCACGACCCAACGGATTGAGCGGCTAGAGCCGGTTCAGCAAGTCAACCGTCGGCCATGCGTCCGCAGGCAGTCCCAGCCGGGCCTGTTCAGCCTGTACTGCAGCGCGCGTTCCGGCCCCCAAGATGCCGTCGATCTTGCCCACGTCGTGGCCGCGCGCCTGCAGTTTCGCCTGCAGCTGTTTCATCTGGGCACCGGTCAGGCCTGGATCGGGGTTGCCCGCAGAATAGACTTGTGCGCCTTCGAGACGCGTTCCGAAATAGGCAGCGGTCAGGACATAGACAAAGCTTTGGTTCCACTCGAAATAGACATCGAAATTCGGATAGGCCAGAAAGGCTGGCCCCTTGCGCCCCTGCGGCAGGATCAGCGAAGCCGGCAGGTTGGCCAATGTCCCGCTGCGCGCCTGCACGCCCATCGCCTGCCAGTCTGACACCGGGCGCGGTTTGCCCGGCCCGCTCAGCGACCAGTCCATCTGTGCGGGCACGGTGACCTCCTGCAGCCAGGGCTGACCGGGCTGCCAGCCCAGATGAGACAGCATCTTGCCACCCGACATCAGCGCATCGGGGGGCGAGGTTTTCAGCCGCACATGCCCGTCGCCATCACCGTCCACGCCGTTTTCCAGAATGTCGCGGGGCAGCATCTGCACCATGCCGATCTCGCCCGCCCATGCGCCCGTGGTGCGGTTCGGGTCGAAATCGCCGTTCCGGAACAGCTCGATCGCGGCGAAGATCTGCGGCCGGAACAGCTCGGGGCGGCGGCAATCATGGGCCAGCGTCACTAACGCATTGCGGGTGTTGAAATCGCCCTGGAACGCGCCGTAATCCGTCTCGAACGCCCAGAAGGCCAACAGGACCCCGCGCGACACGCCGTATTCGGCCTCGATCCGGTCGAACACGGCGTCGTATTTCTGTGCCATCGCCTGGCCGCGCCTGATCCGATCCTGCGAGATCAGGCGACGCGAGAATTCGATGAACGGTTTCTGGAATACGCCCTGCGCGCGGTCGGCCTTCAGCACCTTGGGGTCCTGCTGCACACCGTTGAAGAACGCATCGACCGTGGCCGTGTCGAACCCCTGCTGTGCCGCTTCGGTCTTCAGTCCGCGAACGAAGGCGTTGAAGCCGCCGCCGCATTGGGCAAGGGCCGGGGCGGCGAACAGGCAAGCGGCCACAAGGCCCGAGACAAAGCGCATGACGAAAACCATCCTCAGAAAACCGTGTTCAGAACAACCCACACCGTCAGCCCGGCCAACGCAAGCCCCCAAACCTGCCAAAGGATCCCGCATGCGCGGAAAACCTCCGTTGCGCCGATCGTGCGCCGGGCCTCGCCGTTGACCCAGGCCAGATCGCGCATCTGCCCGTCATAGCTGCGCGGCCCGGCCAGTGCCACGTCCAGCGCGTGGGCCATGGCGGCCTCGGGCCAGCCGGCATTGGGCGAAATGTGGCGCTGCGCGTCCGCGAAGATGGCCCGCCATTGGCGCCACTGTCCCGACAGGGCCACGATCATCAGGCAAGTCAGCCGCGCCGGGATCAGGTTCAGCAGATCGTCCAGCCGGGCGGCGGCCCAGCCGAAGTCTCGGTACGTGTCATTGCGGTAGCCGATCATGCTGTCGGCGGTGTTCACCGCCTTGTAGACCAGCAGCCCCGGCAGGCCGCCCAGCAGGAACCAGAAAGCCGGGGCGATCACCCCGTCGCTGAGGTTCTCGGCGGCGCTCTCGATGGCCGAGCGCGCCACCTGTGCCTCGGTCATCTGCGAGGTGTCGCGCGACACGATCATCGCCACCGCCGCGCGTCCCTCGGGCAGGGACCGCCGCAGCGCGACGCCCACGGCGCGGACATGCGCCACCAGAGAGTTCTGTGCCAACAGGATCGCGCAGACCACGACCTCGACCGCCCAGCCAAGCCACGCAAGCGCGGCACCGACCACCCAGCCGCCCAGGACCAGCAGAATGGCGACGAGCACGCCCTTGGCCCGTCGATGCGTGCCGTGGTTCAGGCGGCGGTCCAGCCAGCCGATGGCGTTGCCCATCAGCACCGCCGGGTGGCGCAGACGCGACCACAGCCAGTCGGGCTCGCCCAATGCGGCGTCCAGCAGCATCGCCAGGGTCAGCGTCAGGGCGGTGCTCACAGCGCCGCCTCGAGGCGTGCCCAGCCATGCTCGGGCGGTAGGCCCAGCCGCAGGAACCGGTCGGAATAGGGGAAGATGCGGCTCCAGATATGGGCCTGTGCCAGCCGGTCCTGCCAGGCGGCGGCATCGTCCACGTCATACAGGCGGAACAGCGTGGTTCCGCCGACCAAATGCGCGCCCTTGCCGGTCATCAGCGTATCCAGCCGTTCCGTATCACGGGCCAGTCGGGCGCGTGTGGCCTCGGCCCAGGCCGTGTCATTCAGGGCCTGCGCGCCGATGCGCAAGGCCGGCCCGGACACCGCCCAGGGGCCGGTCAGATCGTTCAGTCGCGCGATCAGGTCGGGATGCCCGATGGCAAAGCCCAGCCGCAGACCTGCAAGTCCCCAGAACTTGCCAAAGCTTTTCAGAACGATCACGCCGGAGCGCTCGGACAGGCGGATCAATGATGCTTGGGGCGTCACGTCGCAAAAGCTTTCGTCGATCACGGTCAGCGGCGCATCGGCGTCCTCGGCCTGCCAGATCCGGCCGTCGGGATTGTTGGGATGCACGATCACCCGCGCCTGCGTCGGGCCGCCGGGCTGCACCGTCCAGCCCTGCGCGGCAAAGGCGGCGGCATGTTCGTTGTAGGTGGGCGTGGTGATCTGGACCGCACCAACGGGGGCCAGCGCCGGGATCCGCGCGATCAGGGCCGAAGCGCCCGGCGCGGGAAGAATCGCCGCGCCGTCCGGCACACCCCAGAACCGGCGGGCCGCATCGCTCAGCCGGGCAAAGGCCCCGTGGTCGGGCAGGGCGGTCCAGTCTTCGGACGTGAGGTCCGCCACCGGGTAGGGGTGCGGGTTGATCCCGGTCGACAGGTCGATCCATTCCGCTCGCGCGCCGCGGTGGCGGGCAATGGCGTCGTCCAACCCACCGCCGTGGTCACGCTTGCCGCGTGGGTTCAAGTCGTCAGTGCGGTCAGTCATGCCGGAATCGTCCAAAACGCCGAATTTACCCCGCTTCAAGCGGATTTACGCCGTTTTTACAAGCAAATCCGGTTCATAGAGGAGGGCTGGAGCGACCGTTAACCCTTTGTTAACGAAATAACGTGATCACAGCTTATGGGGGTCGGCACCACTCACCTTATCAAGTGCCGAGGTTGTTGCAAATGAAAGTTCTGATTGTTGAGAGTAACCCCGACCTGGGTCGGGTCTGGCAGCGGCACCTGGAACGGCAGGGGGCTGAGGTTTCTCTGGTCGAAAGCCAGGAGGCAGCGATCCTTGCACTTTACGGCACGCCCTTCGACATCATAATCCTGGACTTGGTTCTGGATTCAGGCAGCGCGTTGGCGGTCGCGGATTTCGCCAGCTATCGCCGCCCGGATGCCCGGGTGATCTTCGTCACCAACACAACGTTCTTTTCCGACGGATCGATCTTTGCGCACAGCCCCAACGCCTGCGCCTATGTCCAGAGCGGAACGCCGCCCGAGGATCTGGCGGCGATGGTCGAACACTACGCCGCGGGGCGTTGATCGCGTCCGTGCGGCTCCCAATAGTCCAGGGTGGGGTTGATCGGGATGATCCGGTGCGGATTGATGCTGTCGTGACTGTAGTGATAGTGCCGCACGATATGGTGCATGTTTACCGTGCCCGCCACGCCCGGCCATTGATACAGTTCGCGCGTGTAGGCCCACAGGTTGGGATAGTCGATCAGCCGCCTGCGGTTGCACTTGAAATGCAGGTGATAGACCGGGTCGAACCGGATCAGGGTCGTGAATAGGCGCCAGTCGGCCTCGGTCAGGCGATCCCCCATCAGGTATCGGTGCGTGGACAGCCGATCTTCCAGCCAATCCAGCGTGTCGAACAGGGGGTGCACGGCCGCGTCATAGGCCTCCTGCGAGGTGGCAAAGCCGGATTTGTAGACGCCGTTGTTCACGTTTGAGTAGACCCTCGCATTGACCTCTTCGATCGCGTCGCGCATCTCGGCGGGCCAGTAGTCGTCGGTGTTGCCAGTGATTTGGTCGAAGGCCGAATTGAACATGCGGATGATTTCCGAGCTTTCATTCGACACGATGGTCTCTTGCACCTTGTCCCACAGGATCGGCACCGTCACTCGGCCCGAGTAGTTCGGGTCGGCGCGTGTGTAGACCTGATAGGCATAGTCCAGCCCATACAAAGCATCGCCGGTGGCGCCGTGATCGTCGGTCTGGAAAGTCCATCCGCGGTCCAGCATGTCCGGATGAACCACCGATACGGTGATCAGGTCCTGAAGTTCCTTGAGTTGGCGGAAGATCAACGTCCGGTGCGCCCATGGACAGGCCAGGCTGACATACAGGTGATATCGCCCGGCTTCAGCCTTGAAACCATCCTTGCCCGAGGGACCCGCACTGCCATCGGTCGTTATCCAGTTTCGAAACTGGGCAGCCGAACGTTTGAACGCTCCGCCGGTGGATTTCGTGTCATACCAGGTGTCGTGCCAGGTGCCGTCGACCAACAGGCCCATCTTGGATCCTCCGTTTCCGTCTCCGGACAAAGCTTAGTGCGACAGCGCCGCAGTTCACATCGCCGAAGGCGCGCAGCATCTCTGCGCAGTCGCACAGTGCCACCCGGGATGTCTGTGCAACAAATCGCCCACAGATCCGCGTCAACGGTCGGGCTTCACTGGATTTTTACGAAGATACCCCCACAATAGATGGCATAGCTTGGGGGGAATTTTGATGAGTACTTATGTTTCCAAGGAAATTAGCGCCGAATTGGATGCGGCCCGAATCGCATCGCTCAAGAAGTCCAGCCGTCTGCGGGTGGAAATGGGCGACAATACCTACAGAATCCTCAAATTGTGGAAGGATGGTTTCGCCGTCGAGGCCGAGACAACACCGCGTCTACGTGGACTGGTCGATATTTTTGACGGCGCCAACCACCTGTATCAATGCCTGATCGTCGCTGACGAGGAAGACGGCGGCCAGATGCGATATGAGTTCAAGCGCAGCACCGTCGCGGCGGACAAGGCGCCACTGGATTTCTATCGCGCGCCGGATGCCCCAATCGCCCTTCTCGGCAAAGACGACTAGGGCAGACCGTTCGCGCGGCCTTATTGAAGGTCGGAAAAAGCAAGTTTCAAACGGGCGCACGCGTCCTCGACCCGCGCCCGCTGAGTGGCGAGATTGAACCGTTCGAAGGTCTCGCCTCCCGTTCCAAACCCCGGACCGGATGACGTTGCGATCCGCGCATCATCGCGCAGACGGCGCACGAATTCGGCGTGGTCCATTCCGGTGCCCGAGAAATCGACCCAGGCCAAGTAGGTCGCCTGCAGGGGCATCGACCACAGGCCGGGGATCTCGGAAATCGCGGCATCGAACAGCGCGCGATTGCCGTTCAGGTGGTCGATCTGGGCATCCACCCATTCGGCGCCCTCGGGTGAGTAGGCTGCGGTGATCATCGCCACGCCCAATGCGCTGGGGTCGTAGTCCAGCGTGTTCAGCCGGTGGCGCATTTGCGCCCGCAGCTTGTCGTCGGGAATGATCATGTTGCCCGTGCGCTGGCCGGCGATGTTGAAGGTCTTGGACGGTGCGGTCAGCGTCACCGTCCAGGGCCGTGCATCCGGCGCGGCAACGTCCATCGGCACGAATGTATGCCCGGGATAGACCAGATCGTGATGCACTTCGTCCGAGATCAGGATCAACCCATTGCGTTCGGCAAAAGCCGCCACCGCGCGCAGCTCGTCCGGTGTCCAGACCCGCCCGGACGGGTTCTGTGGTGAGCACCACAGCAACAGCTTTTCCGACCCGTCCAGCCGCGACTGAGCGTCATCCAGGTCGATCTCATAGGTGTCGCCGGCCCGCACAAGCGGGCATTCCACCACCCGGCGGCCGGTCTTGTTCACCTTGTGCGCAAACTCGTGATAGACCGGCGTGAAGATCACAACCCCGTCACCCGGTTCGCTCCACACATCGAGGCTCAGCGCGATGGCGTTGCCCAGACCCTGTGTGGTCAGAACCCAATCGGTGTCGATCGCCCAGTCGTGGCGGTTCTGCATCCACCACTGCACCGCCTGCAGATAGGCCGGGTGCTGCCAGGAATAGCCGAACACCCCGTGATCCGCCGCGCGGCGCACCGCCTCAATCACGCAGGGCGCGGTGGCATAGTCGGAATCGGCGGTCCACATGGCGAGCCCGTCCTCGGGCGAGACACCATAGAGTTTCTCCATCTTGTCCCATTTCGAGCTGAAGGTGCCCCGGCGGTCGATCAGGTCGTTGAAAGTCATGTCTGCTCCATTCGTTGGCCCGAAAGCTATCGGGAAATTCGCCCGGCGCAAGGGGGGCGTTGCGGCCACGCGCGCGATGACCTAAATCAGCCCCATGAAACGCAACATCCTGATCCATCCTGATCCCCGCCTGAAAAAGGTCTGTGCGCCCGTGGACGACCTGTCAGACGAGCTGCGCACGCTGGCCGACGACATGCTGGAAACCATGTATGACGCGCCGGGCATCGGGCTGGCCGCGCCCCAGATCGGCGTGCTGGAACGGCTGATCGTGCTGGATTGCGTCAAAGAGGAAGGCGCCACCCCCCGCCCGTTGGTGATGTTCAACCCCGAGATCATCTCGGCCTCGGACGAAACCAGCGTCTACGAGGAAGGCTGCCTGTCGATCCCCGATCAGTTCGCCGAGGTCACCCGCCCGGCCGAGGTCGAGGTCGTCTGGATGGACCAGAACGGCAAGGCGCAGCGCGAAACCTTCGACGGGCTCTGGGCCACTTGTGTGCAGCACGAGATCGACCACCTGAACGGCAAGCTGTTCATCGACTATCTCAAGCCGCTGAAACGCCAGATGATCACGCGCAAGATGGTCAAGCTCAAGCGCGAGCTTGCCCGCGCATGACCGTCCGTCCCTGCCTGCCATGGCCCGACAAGCGCCTGCGCACCAAGGCCGAGCCGGTGACCGAGATCACCGATGAGATCCGCGCCATCTGGGACGACATGATCGACACGATGGAGGCGATGCCCGGCGTCGGCCTGGCCGCGCCCCAGATCGGAGTGATGCTGCGGCTGGCGGTCGTGGACGGCTCGGCTGAGCGCGGCCGCGCGGTGCGCCTGGCCAACCCCGAAATCCTGCACAGCTCGATCGAGCTGCGCGAGCATGACGAGGCCAGCCCGAACCTGCCGGGCGTGTCGGCCAAGATCAAACGTCCGCGTGCGGTGACGGTCCGATTTCTCAATGAAAAAGGCGAGATCGACCGGCGCGATTTCGTCGGCATCGAAGCCACCAGCGTGCAGCACCAGATCGACCATCTGAACGGCCGGATGTATTTCGACCGTCTCAGCAAGGTCAAACGCGACATGCTGCTGCGCAAGGCGAAAAAGGCGGGGTAGAGCGGCATGCGTGTCATCTTCATGGGAACACCCGAGTTCTCGGTACCGGTGCTGGATGCGCTGGTGCAGTCCGGGCACGAGATCGCCGCCGTCTATTGCCAGCCCCCGCGCCCGGCCGGTCGCGGCAAGAAGGACCGGCCCACGCCGGTGCATGCCCGCGCCGAGGCGCTGGGCCTGCCGGTGCGTCATCCCACCACGCTGAAATCGCCCCAGGAACAGGCCGCCTTTGCCGCGCTGAAGGCCGATGTGGCGGTGGTCGTGGCCTATGGGCTGATCCTGCCGCAGCCGATTCTGGACGCACCCCGGCATGGCTGCCTGAACATCCACGCCAGCCTGCTACCGCGCTGGCGCGGGGCCGCGCCGATCCACCGCGCGATCATGGCGGGCGATGCCGAGACCGGGATCTGCGTCATGCAGATGGAGGCCGGTCTGGACACCGGCCCCGTCCTGCTGCGTCAGGCCACCCCGATCGGAGCCGAGGAAACCACCGCCCAGCTGAATGACCGCCTGTCGGCGATGGGCGCCGATCTGATCGTGCAGGCTCTGGACCGCCTGCCCGAGCTGACCCCCGAGCCGCAGCCCGAGGTCGGCGTGACCTATGCCGCCAAGATCGACAAGGCCGAGGCCCGCGTGGACTGGTCGCGCCCCGCCGTCGAGGTCGATCGCCAGATCCGCGGCCTGTCGCCCTTTCCCGGCGCCTGGACTCAGATCGAGGGCGAGCGCGTCAAGCTGCTCGCCTCGCGCCTGTCGGACGGGCAGGGCGTGCCGGGCGAGGTGCTGGACGACGCGCTGCGCGTGGCCTGCGGCACCGGCGCAGTCGAACTGCTGCGCTTGCAACGGGCGGGCAAGGCGGCGCAGGATAGGGAAACCTTCCTGCGGGGCTGGCCGATCCCGGCCGGAACCCGCCTCGGCTCGGAGACGTCCTGATGTTCATGGTGATGATGGGTACCGTCGTGATTGCCGGCATCGTCGGCTATCTGTCCGAGGTGACGGGCTTTACCCACAACGGTTATCTGCAATCCATCATCATCTGCGTGGGCGGGGCGTTCCTGTTCTATTTCATCCGCATCATGTTCGGCATCAGCTTTGGACCGCCGGGGCTGGATGCGGTGATCTCGTCGGTGGGGGCCTTGATCATCGTGCCCACGCACTGGAGGAAATGAGATGCCCGTCCTTGCCTTGATCGTCATCGGCGCCGCGGCCGGATTTCTGGCCACCCGCCTGATGCGGATCGAGGCGGACATCCCCACCACCCTGCTGATCGGTATCGCCGGGGCCGTGGTGGGCGGGCTGATCATGCGCGCCTTGCTGACGGTCATGGGCTGGATGCCCGGATTCGTCGGCGCGGTGCTGGGCGCGCTGCTGCTGATCTGGATCTGGAAGACCTATTTCCGGCGTTGATGCGGCAGGCCGCAGGCCACGCTAGACAGTGCTTTGGCAATCAACTAGGCATCGGCAATGAAAAACTATTTTTTCCCACAAGCTTATAACAACGCATGGGCCAACCACCGAATTCTGGAGGCTTGCGCGCAATTGCCCCCCGAAGAACTGGCGAAGCACCGTACTGGTTTCTTCCCGTCCATCATCGAGACTCTCAATCACATTTTTACGGTTGATCTTTTCTACGTCACCGCTCTGGAAGGCCGGCCAATGGGATTGGACGCCTTCGACCCGGAAACTCCCTATCCCGACTTGCCCGAGCTTTCGGCGCACCAACGCGCCATCGACCGACGTTTCGTGGATGTTTGCCGCGATGAGAAGGTTTTGGATGAAACTGCACGCGTCAGGATTCCACGTGGGGAATTGGTGCAAGTCGAGCGGTACGACCGCACGATCCTGCACTTGCTGCAGCACCAGATTCACCATCGGGGACAAGTGCATTCGATGCTTTCGGACACGATGATCGCTCCGCCGCAATTGGATGAGTTCTTCATGGAGTGGGAGGCTGACAGATCGTTGCGGGCCGAAGATTTCACATCTCTGAACCTGACCGAGGAAGAGGTCTGGCGCGGCCTCTAGCTCCGCGGCGGGCGTGCCTTGTAGACCGGCAACTGCCAGCCGAACAGCAGCGATCCGGCCCGCAGCGCCCAGCAGGACAGCGCGCACAGGCCCAGTGCCAGCAGCGTCTCCAGCCCCAGACGTGTGGCCACCACGGCCACCAGCGCCCCGGTGAAGGCGCACGAGACATAGAGCTCGCCCTGTTTCAGCACTAGCGGTACCTCGTTGCAGACCACGTCGCGCATCAGCCCGCCCAGGCAGCCGGTGGTCACTCCCATCAGCACCACGATCACGCCCGACTGACCCAGCGCCAGCGCCGCGCCCGTTCCCGCGGCCGCGGCGATCGACAGCGCGAAACTGTCCAGCCAGACCAACCAGTTGTAGCGGCTTTCGACCAGGTGCGCGGTGAAAAACACGACCACCGCCGCCGCCACCGCGATCAGGATATAGTCAGGTTGGCCCACCCAGAAGACCGGGTGCCGATCCAGCAGCAGATCACGCACCGTGCCACCGCCCACCGCCGTCAGACAGGCGATGAAGGCAAATCCCACAAGGTCCAGCTGCGCCCGGCTGGCCACCAGCGCCCCGGTCAGCGCAAAGACCAGAACCGAGGCATAGTCCAGCAGGGCCAGACCGCTCATGTGCGGGCCTTTTTCGGCTTGAACGGGGCCATGCCCGCGCGTGCCAACTCATCTGCGCGTTCGTTTTCGGGGTGGCCGGCATGGCCCTTGACCCATTCCCAGGTCACGTCATGGCGCTGTTGGACTTCGTCCAACCGCTGCCACAGGTCCACGTTCTTGACGGGCTTCTTGCTTGCTGTCTTCCAGCCGTTGCGCTTCCACCCGTGGATCCAGCCCGTCACCCCGTTTTTCACATAGGCGCTGTCGGTCACGATGGTGATTTTCGAGGGCCGTTCCAATGTTTCGAGCGCGCTGATCGCGGCCAGCAGCTCCATCCGGTTGTTGGTGGTCTCGGCCTCACCGCCGTTCAACTCGCGCTCTTTCAGGACGGTTTCTCCATCCATCGCTCGTAGCAGCACGCCCCAGCCCCCCGGGCCGGGATTGCCCGAACAGGCACCATCGGTATAGGCAAACAGATCAGGCATGGGCCAGCACCAGAATGAAACCGTCATAAGATCCGGACAGCCCCTTTCCCATACCGGTGGTGACACGGTCAATGACGAACCCGGCCTCGATCATTGCGGTCTCGATCTCGGGGCGCGTGAAATAGGTGTAGTAGCGGTCCAGTTCGTCGCGATGCTCTCCGGTGCCGAGTTTTAGGCCCAGAAAAAACACGCCGCCCGGCTTCAGGGTCCGGTGGATGGCGGCCAGGTGTCGCGGGAATTCGGCGCGCGTGGCGTGCAGCAGGGAAAAGCTGGCATAGACCCCATCGTATTCGGCCGTTTCGGTCACGTCGTCGAACGTGCCCAGATGCGCGTCCACGCCATTTGCGCGGGCGTGTTCGACAAAGGCCGGTGTGGCGTCCAGCGCCCGAACCCGCAGCCCCTGGCGCAGAAAGAAACCGCTGTCCGCACCCGGACCCGACCCCAGATCCAGCACCAGCCCGTCGCCGACCGCCTGCGCAAAGGCTGCGCGCGCTTCGATCTGTTCGGGCGGCAGCGGCACTTTCAGATAGTCGTCCACACGGGTTGTGTAGGCGTCGATGGTTCGTTTGTCGCTCACAGGACTACTCCAACGGCCAGGCAGGCCAGCACGACGGCGCTCAGCAGCAGCCGCAGTTTCATCCACCAGCACGGTGTCAGGCCCCAGGACCAGAACAGCGCGTCCAACACCAGCAGCCCGGCAAAGCCGATCATCAGGTTGGTGCCCGCGTCGACCGGCCCGCCGCCGGTGGTGAAGAACGCCCACAGCGCCGGCAGGACCGACAGCACATAACACAGCGCCGCCCGGTTGCCCGAGGTCTTGGTGGCAAAGCCCCACAGAACGCCGGACATGAAGCTGAGGATCACAGCGCCATAAAACAGCTGCACATAGGGCCCCACGAACCGGGGGCCCAGCGCGCGGCTGCCCCAATCATTTAGGTCTCCGCTCAGGTAGGTCAGCGCGCCCCAGACGAAGGGGATCAGACCGGCCAGGCCCAGAACCAATGGTGCGCGGGGGATGCCGCTCATGCGGGCACGCGCAGAATGCGGGGCACCTTGAACTCGACATTCTCGGTGGCGGTTTCGACGGTTTCGACGGTCACGTCATAGCGGTCGCGGAAGGCGTCGATCACCTCGTTTACCAGAACTTCGGGGGCCGAGGCACCGGCGGTGATGGCGATGCTGGAAATCCCTTCGAGCGCGCGCCAGTCGATGTCGGTGGCGCGCTGCACCAGCTGGGCATAGGTGCAGCCCGCCTTGGACGCCACCTCGACCAGGCGGCGCGAATTCGAGGAGTTGGGCGCACCCACCACCAGCAGCGCATCCGACCTGGGCGCAACGGTCTTCACTGCCTCCTGCCGGTTGGTGGTGGCATAGCAGATGTCTTCCTTGTGCGGGCCGACGATGGCCGGGAACCGGTCCTGCAGCGCGGCCACGATATCGCGCGTGTCGTCCACCGACAGGGTGGTCTGGGTGACGAAGGCAAGTTTTTTGGGGTCGCGGACCTGCACCCCGGCCACATCGTCAACCGTTTCCACCAGCAGAACCTCGCCCTCGGGCAGCTGGCCCATGGTGCCGACGGTTTCGGGGTGGCCCTTGTGGCCGATCATGATCATCTGCAACCCGGCCTCGGCGTGGCGCTGGGCCTCGATATGGACCTTGGAGACCAGCGGACAGGTGGCGTCGACGTAGATCATCTCGCGCGCGGCTGCTGCGGCGGGCACCGATTTGGGTACGCCGTGGGCGGAAAAGATTACCGGCCGGTCATCGGGGCATTCGTCCAGCTCTTCGACAAAGACGGCACCCTTGGCGCGCAGCCCGTCCACGACAAACTTGTTGTGCACGATCTCGTGCCGGACATAGACCGGGGCGCCCCATTTCTGCAGGGCCATTTCCACGATCTTGATCGCGCGGTCCACGCCAGCGCAGAACCCGCGCGGGGCTGCCAGATACAGGGTCAGGGGGGGCTTGGTCATGCGTCTGTCTCCTTGAAAGGGACAGGTAAGGCTTTTCCACCTGTTGGTCCAGTCACGACAGCCTTGTCATCATGCTGACACGAAGTCCTGTTAGCCAATACCCGTTTGAGCACGGGTTCTTGATTAAAGAAGCGCGGCCAGGACACGAAGTCCTGACCGCGCGATTGCTCCACATGTGTGAGTGGTGGATGGCGGAGTTCTTATTTTCCTGCGACGGCTACCGTGCGCGGTTCATCGGACACGTCCCGTGGAGGGCGTCCGATCACGTCGCGCAGGTCGTCAAGCTCGATGAAATTGTCGGCCTGACGACGCAGCTCGTCCGAAATCATCGGCGGCTGGCTGCGGATGGTCGAGACGACCGACACGCGCACGCCCTGACGTTGCAGGCTGGCAATCAGCGGGCGGAAATCCCCATCACCCGAAAATAGCACGATATGATCCACGCGCGGCGCAAGCTCCATGGCATCGACAGTCAGTTCGATGTCCATGTTCCCCTTGACCTTACGTCGCCCTATGCTGTCGGTGTATTCCTTGGCCGGCTTGGTCACCATGGTGAAGCCGTTGTAGTGCAGCCAATCGACAAGCGGACGGATCGGTGAGTATTCGTCGTTTTCTAGCAGCGCTGTGTAGTAGAAGGCTCTGAGAAGCTTGCCTCGACGCATGAATTCCTGGCGAAGCAACTTGTAATCGATGTCAAACCCCAGTGCTTTTGCGGCGGCGTACAGATTCGAGCCGTCGATGAACAGCGCAAGCCGTTCGTCCTTGTAAAACATTAATTTGTCCTTCCGGTATCGCTCAACGCGCGGAGGTGTCTGTGAGTGAAAAAAATAAATTCGCGCATTGATGCCTTTAAAATAGGCTATTTGACCTGTATCGCAAGTATTCTCTGAACGGAATACGGGGATAAAAGTGGTCAAATCCATGTCAAAAGTGGTCGTGGCGTTGGGGGCAAATCTCACCTTGAGAGGAAACGGGCCCAAGGTGACACTCGCGCAGGCTCTCGAGGTGATGGAGGCCAAGGGGCTGGTGATTCGGGCCAAAAGCCGGCTGTTTTCGACCCCCTGCTTCCCTGCGGGCGCCGGCCCGGACTATGTGAACGCAGCCGCTGTGATCGAGACGGAACTGGATCCGCGCGGTGTTCTGGGCCTGCTGCACGAGGTCGAGGCCGAGTTCGGCCGCGCCAGGGTTCAGCGTTGGGGTATGCGCACACTTGATCTTGATCTTGTCTGCTGGGACGACCGCGTTCTGCCGGACCTGGACGGATACCGCCGCTGGCTGGATTTGCCGATGGAGCAGCAGGTGCAATCCGCGCCCGAACAACTGATCGTGCCGCACCCGCGCCTGCAGGACCGGGCATTCGTGCTGGTTCCGATGGCTGATGTCGCGCCCGATTGGCGCCATCCGGTGCTGGATTTGACCGTCCGGGAAATGATCGGACAGCTGCCTGCGGACGAGGTTGCCGCCGTAACCCCTCTCTGAGCCGCCAATGCTGGGCATTTCCCGCTTGTCAAGGCAGAGATTCGCGCTTAGATAAACCCCTTCCTGACACGGATTCATTTGTGGAGAGCGCCTCATGGCCCGCGTGACGGTCGAAGACTGCGTAGACAAGGTACCGAACCGGTTCGAACTGGTGATGCTTGCCGCCCATCGTGCGCGCGAGATTTCCACTGGCGGATCGATCACCGTTGACCGCGACAACGACAAGAACCCCGTCGTGTCTCTGCGCGAGATTGCAGAAGAAACCCAGACGGCGGACGAGCTGCGTGAACGTCTGATCGAGGCCAACCAGACCCAGATCGAGGTCGACGAGCCCGAAGAAGATCAGATGGCGCTGTTGATGGGTGCAGAGTCGGACAAGCCGGCAGATGACGACATGTCCGAAGAGAAACTCCTGCGTGCCCTGATGGAGGCCCAGGGGCAGGGGTAAGCCCTGCAAGCGAAGGTGCGGACCGGATGATTTCTGTTGACGACCTGATTGCGCTGGTCCGCAACTACAACCCCAAGACAAATGCAGATCGCATCGCCCGGGCCTATGAGTTCGGACTGCAGATGCATGAAGGGCAGTTCCGGCATTCGGGCGAGCCCTATTTTTCGCATCCCGTCGCAGTCGCCGCCATTCTGACCGAGCAGCGTCTGGACGATGCCACGATCATCACCGCACTGCTGCACGACACGATCGAGGACACCAAGGCCAGCTACTCGAAGATCGCCGAGCTGTTCGGCGACGAGGTGGCGATGCTTGTGGACGGCGTCACCAAGCTGACCAACCTGCAGCTCTCCAGTCGCGAAACCAAGCAGGCGGAAAACTTCCGCAAACTGTTCATGGCCATGTCCAAGGACTTGCGGGTGATCCTGGTCAAGCTGGCCGACCGGCTGCACAACATGCGCACGATCAAGGCGATGCGCCCCGAAAAGCAGGTGCAGAAAGCGCGCGAAACGATGGACATCTACGCGCCGCTGGCCGGTCGGATGGGCATGCAGTGGATGCGCGAAGAGCTTGAGGACCTGGCGTTCCGCGTCCTCAATCCCGAAGGCCGCCAGTCGATCATCCGCCGCTTCATCACGCTGCAGCGCGAAACCGGTGACGTGATTCACCGGATCACCGGCGACATGCGGCACGAGCTTGAGAAAGCGGGGATCGAGGCCGAAGTCTTTGGTCGCGCCAAGAAACCCTATTCGATCTGGCGCAAGATGCAGGAAAAAGATCAGGGCTTCTCTCGCTTGTCCGACATCTATGGCTTCCGCATCATCACCCAGACCGAAGAAGACTGCTATCGCACCCTTGGGGCCATCCACCAGCGCTGGCGCGCGGTGCCGGGACGGTTCAAGGACTATATCAGCCAGCCGAAATCGAACGGCTACCGGTCGATCCATACGACGGTCTCGGGCCGTGACGGCAAGCGGGTCGAGGTGCAGATCCGTACCCGTCAGATGCATGACGTCGCCGAGACCGGTGTTGCCGCGCACTGGTCCTATCGTGACGGTGTGCGGACGGAAAACCCCTTTGCGGTCGATCCGGCGAAGTGGATCGCCAACCTGACCGAGCAGTTCGATACCGAGGAAGACCACGAAGATTTCCTCGAGGCGGTCAAGCTCGAGATGTATTCGGACCAGGTCTTCTGCTTCACCCCCAAAGGCGATGTGGTGAAACTGCCGCGTGGTGCGACCCCGATCGATTTCGCCTACGCGATCCATACGCGCATCGGCCATGCCTGTGTCGGGGCCAAGGTGGACGGTATTCGCGTGCCGCTGTGGACGCGGCTCAAGAATGGCCAATCGGTCGACATCATCACCGCCGACGGCCAGACACCGCAGGTTACGTGGCTCGAGATTGCGGTGACTGGCAAGGCCCGCACCGCCATCCGCCGCGCCCTGCGCGAGGTTGACCGTGAACGGTTCATCAAACTGGGGCGCGAACTGGTCCGCGCGGGGTTCGAGCATGTCGGCCGCAAGGCGACCGACAAGGCATTGGAAACCGCCGCCAAACACCTGCGCATCAAGAACAGCGATGAGTTGCTGGCCCGCGTCGGCAGTGCCGAACTGACCGCCCATGATGTGGTGGCCGCGGTCTATCCCGACCTGACCCGCGACGAGGGCGAAGCAATCCCCTTGCGTCGCGCCGTGATCGGGCTTGAGCCGGGGCAGGGGTTTGAACGCGCGCCGTGCTGCCAGCCTTTGCCGGGCGAACGCATCGTGGGTATCACGTCTCGGGGCAAGGGCGTGGTGGTGCATTCCATCGATTGCGATCGCCTTGCCGAATTCGAGGATCAGCCGCAACGGTGGGTGAATCTTCACTGGCATACCGGCACGCATCCGGCCGCTTACGGCGCCACGTTGGAACTGACCATCGGTAATGACGCCGGCGTGCTGGGACGTATTTGCACATTGATCGGCGAGAAAAAGGCCAATATCTCGAACCTGGAATTCGTGGACCGGAAGCCCGATTTCTATCGTCTGCTGATCAGTATCGAGGTGCGGGATCTTGAACAGCTGCATTCGCTGATGCTGATGCTCGAGGCGGAAAGTGACGTGGCTGCAGTCGAACGGTACCGGGACATGACAAGCGCTGCGGTCGCAGCTGGCTGAGAAGGGGTGATCAGGAGTGGTTTTCAAGCGCCGTGATCGCCGCTCGGTACTCCAGGTCCTGTCCGAGTTGGTGTATCCTCGCGGCGGTTGGACCCGCGCCTTCCACTATGTCAAACACCGTGTCCGTCGTCTCCCGGATTCGCCCGAGCGCATTGCCCGTGGGGTCGGGGCCGGGGTGTTCGCGTCCTTCACTCCTTTCTACGGCCTTCATTTTCTGGTTGCCGCGGTCTTGGCCCGGCTGCTGAACGGCAACATCCTTGCCGCGTTGAGCGGCACGTTCTTCGGCAACCCGCTGACCTACGTTCCGATCGGCGTGGTCTGCCTGCAAACTGGGCATTTCCTGCTGGGCACCGAATACGAAGAGGGTGACACCAAGGGACTGATGGGCAAATTTGCCAGCGCGATGGGGGACCTCAAGGATAACTTCCTGGCGATGTTTTCCGATCGGGTCGCTGATTGGCACGGGCTGTCCCAATTTTATGACCACGTGTTCTTTCCCTACATGATTGGCGGCATCATTCCCGGCATCGTGGCCGGCGTGATCTGCACCTATATCAGCCTGCCGGTGATCCGAACCTATCAGATGCGGCGCCGCGCAAAGATCAAGGCGAAGTTCGAAGAAATCAAACGCTTGGCCGAAGCAAGCTCTGCCGTTCCCCGACCAAACCCGATAGGCTCGGGCGACGCGAGAAAAAAGGATTCGAAGGATGTCTGACACCCCTCTGCGCCTGGGCGTGAATATCGACCATGTCGCCACCGTGCGCAACGCCCGTGGCGGCGCCTATCCCGACCCGCTTCGCGCCGCAAAGCTTGCCGAAGAGGCCGGGGCCGACGGCATCACCGCGCACCTGCGCGAAGACAGGCGGCATATCTCGGATGCCGATATCGACGGGCTGATGGAGGTTCTGTCGGTTCCGCTGAACTTTGAAATGGCGGCTACGGATGAGATGCAGAAGATCGCTCTGTGCCACAAGCCGCACGCGGTCTGCATCGTCCCCGAAAAGCGCGAGGAACGTACCACCGAAGGTGGCCTGGAAGTCGCGCGCGAGGAAAACCGTCTGGCGCATTTCATCGCGCCCCTTCGTGACGTCGGTTGCCGGGTGTCGATCTTCATCGCCGCAGACCCCAAGCAGATCGAGGCCGCCCACCGCATCGGCGCCGAAGTGATCGAGCTGCACACTGGTGCCTATTGCGACGCCCATGCCGAGGGTCGGGTGGACGACGCGCAACGCGAACTGGAGGCGCTGCGCAAGATGTCGGCCTTTGCCCATTCGCTGGGCCTCGAAGTGCATGCCGGCCATGGCCTGTCCTATGACACGGTCCAGCCCGTTGCCGCCTTCCCCGAAGTGCGCGAGTTGAACATTGGTCATTTCCTGATCGGCGAGTCCATCTTCCGGGGTCTCACCCCAGCGATTCAGGAAATGCGCCGCCTGATGGATGAGGCGCGCCAATGATCCGCTGCCTTGAAGCCTCCTTCTTCTGGATCTCCCGATGCGCTTGAACATTCCCAGGTTTCTTGTCGTCTTCGTAATCACATCGATTGCGGTCCCGGCTGTTTTGTTTGGCGTTTCGGCGGTGTTCGGAATCGACTTGTCCAGCAGTTTCCTGCCGTTCATCCCCTTTTTGGCCGCTGCGACATTCGAAGGACACCGACAGGTTCAGACGCACAAGACCATGCCGGGCAGCGGCGACATGTGGAGCGCCGCACTATGGATGGGCATCGTCGGCATGTTGACCAACCTTGTCATGGCTGGGCTGTTCTTTCTTGTCGTTCCGGGCATGTCCGAGGGATTGGCCGGTATCCCGGTGAACTTTTTGGTGATCGGTTTCACGATCACCTTTGTCGTGGCGTTTCTCATTTCGCGGCTATTCCTGTGGGTGGGCGCCCGGTCGGCGTTCAAGGCTCTTGAACGGGCAAAGAAAGAGTCGAACTCATGATACTCGGCATCGGTACGGATCTTGCGAATATCGAGCGCATTCAGGGCACGCTCGATCGGTTCGGTGACCGGTTCCGCAACCGTGTCTTCACCGAGACCGAGCAGCGCAAGGCCGAGCGCCGGCGGGATACGGCCGGAACCTACGCCAAGCGCTGGGCCGCGAAAGAGGCGTGCTCCAAGGCGCTGGGCACGGGGCTGCGCATGGGCATCGCTTGGAAGGACATGGCTGTCACCAATCTGCGCACCGGTCAGCCCGTCATGCATGTGACCGGCTGGGCCGCGGAACGGTTGAAGGAAATGACGCCCGAAGGACACGAGGCGATCATCCACGTCACCTTGACCGACGATCATCCATGGGCGCAGGCCTTCGTGGTGATCGAAGCGCGCCCGCTTGGTGATCCCGACGCAGCGGCCTTGACACCCCCGCGACCGCGCCGCATGTAACCCCCCGAGCCGAGCAAGGACTGGAGAGCAGTATGGCCGAGCAAGCCAAATCCGGAAACGCCATCTGGGAGACGATCAAGACAATCGTCTATGCCCTGCTGATCGCGGGCGTTTTCCGCACTCTGTTCTTTCAGCCGTTCTGGATTCCGTCGGGGTCGATGAAACCCACGCTGCTGATCGGTGATTTCCTGTTCGTCAACAAGATGGCCTACGGCTATTCCTACGCGTCCTGCCCCAGCCTGATCATCCCCAGCGTCGGGCTCGATGTCGATGCCGAGGACATCTGCGGCTGGATGGGGGGCGACAATACCCGACTGCTGGGCGGCGAGCCTGAGCGTGGCGACGTCATCGTGTTCCGCCATCCGGTTTCGGGGCGCGACTACATCAAGCGCCTGATCGGCCTGCCCGGAGACAAAATTCAGATCAAGGATGGCGTGGTCTACATCAACGGCACCGAAGCCAAGCAGACCCCGGATGGCACTTTTACCGAAATCGCCGAGCCTCAAGGGCCTCAGCGCCTTCGGCCGCGCTGTGAAAATGGCCCGGTCGGCGTCGGCGGTACCTGTGAAAAGACCCGGATGATCGAAACGCTGCCGGGCGGCGTGTCGCATGAAATCCTGAATATCGGCAATCAGAGTACCGACAACACGGGTGTCTACACCGTGCCGGAAGGGCACTACTTCTTCATGGGCGACAACCGTGACAATTCCAGTGACAGCCGCGTGCCACAGGTCGCAGGCGGCGTCGGCTACGTTCCTTATGAAAACCTGATCGGTCGAGCCGACCGCATCATGTTCTCGTCCGCCGGGCGTTCGATGCTGTTCTTCTGGACCTGGCGCGGTGACCGGTTCTTCAAGGCGGTCAATTGAAGCTTTCGGCCGACATGAAGGCGTTCGAAAAACGTCTTGGACACAGGTTCTCCAACCCTGAACTACTGGTTCGGGCACTGACCCATGGTTCGGTCTCGTCTTCGACACGTCCAGACAACCAGCGGCTCGAGTTTCTGGGTGACCGTGTGCTGGGTCTTGTGATGGCCACCGCATTGCTCGAAGCGGACCAGAAGGCCACTGAAGGCCAACTGGCCCCCCGTTTCAACGCATTGGTGCGCAAGGAAACCTGTGCCGACGTTGCCCGCCAGATCGATATCGGCGCGGTTCTGAAGCTGGGTAGGTCAGAGATGCTGTCGGGCGGGCGCCGCAAGCAGGCGCTGTTGGGCGACGCGATGGAGGCAGTTATCGCCGCGGTCTATCGCGATGCCGGTTTTGAGGCCGCGCAGAAAGTGATCCTGTCGCTGTGGGGTGACCGGATCCACACGGTCGAAGCGGATGCGCGCGATGCCAAGACATCGCTTCAGGAATGGGCGCAGGCGCGCGGGCAGAAACCGCCCGCCTATGTCGAGATTTCACGAAGCGGTCCGGATCACGCCCCCGTTTTCACTATCGCGGCCCGGCTGCAGGACGGATCCGAGGCCCAAGCAACCGCCGGCTCCAAACGTCAGGCGGAACAGGCGGCCGCGCAAGCTCTGCTGGATCGTCTGACAAGCTGATCTCTTCGATCGCGGCGTTGCCTGCTCTTCATCTGTCCGGGAATGTCCGCAATGGCTGGCCACCTATCACGAACCGCGTCAGCAACCGCTAGACCTTGCGACTCAAACGACCCGCAGGAACCCGGTCAGCCCGGTCTTCTGATGTTCGATCACATGGCAGTGAAAGGCCCAGTCGCCCGGATTGTCTGCGACCAGCCCGATTTCAACGACCTCGTCCTTCAACAACAGCATGGTGTCGGTCACCAGCGGCGGCAACTCTCGCAGGTTTGATCGCAACGGCACAAAGACCAGCCCGTGCAGATGGATCGGATGCAGGTTCGGAGATTCATTGCGCAGCCTCAAGACATAGCTTTTGCCCAGTTCCAGCGTCGCCAATGGCGCGACATCCGAGGAAGCATCTCCGGACCAGGGAACCCGGTTGATGGACCAGAAATTGTATCCAAGAGACCCGCAGAACCCATTGTCCGGCAGTTCACCTTCTGGCGTCCATCCGAAGACGAATTCGTGCACCTGAGCTTTGCCGAGATCGGGCAGGGCGACCGGGTTCTTCGGCAAAGGCTTCAGTTCTCTCAGGTCTCGACTCGCGGATCGCCCGACCGATCGCAGGCCGGCCATCGTCCTCAAGGGCTGACCGGGCAGTTTGGCCACAAGATCGACCTGTGCCCCTTCGCCGTCTGGCATTGCAACGGCAAAATCCGCGCGCTGACCGGGGCCCACCAGCAAGGGATCGTCGGCACTCGGCATCGGCAGTTCGACGGTGACCGGGTGACCGTCCCACGCGATGATCTGCGCGTTTCCGCCCGTCAGGTGCAACTTGTAGATCCGGGTCGTATCCGAATTGAGCAGTCGCAACCTCACGAGGCTGCCGGCGGCGTGGTCATAGACTGGATGCTGGTGCCAGTTCGCGGTTTGCACATTGCCGAAAGTTCCGGCTCTGGCCGCGCCCCGCTGGGTGTAGGCGGGCAGAAATGCCCCCGTCTCGTCCAGGCGAAAGTCCCGCAGGTTGATCACTTGCTCGCTGTCGAACCCGACGTCTTCAGGCTCAGCGATGACCATCACTCCGGTCAGGCCGTGCGCCATCTGCTCCATCGTCATGCAGTGCGGGTGATACCAGTAGGTTCCGGCGTCTGGGGGTGTGAACTCGTAGGTGAAGCTTTCGTTCTGTCCCAGCGGCATCTGGGTCAGATAAGGCACGCCATCCATATCATTGCGGATGCGCATCCCGTGCCAGTGCATCGAGGTATAGTCGGACAGAGTGTTTTTGACCGTCAGTCTCATCGCTTCACCCTGACGTCCAAAAAGGACGGGCGGCGGAGCGTCGGGGCTCAGGCTGACCATTCCTTGCGTAGGCTGGTCCCGAAACATGTAGCTGGCGCTTTGAACCACCAGTTCCTGATCGGAGCTATTGGACGCGATTGCAAGTCCACCCAAGCCGACGGCTCCAATCGCAGCGCCGCCGGATAAAAGAAGCTCCCGTCGTTTCATGCCTGATCCTCAAGATGCGGGTCTGCGGCCTGGCTGGGATCGGCTTGGCCTGTGCGCCTGTCCTGCCATTCCCGTACCGGCCCGGCAATGCGACAAATGCCTCTGGCCCGCTGTGCCTTTCTGCGATAGGGATGCGCACTTGAAAACAGGATCACCACACAATGACGACACGCGCCGGATTCATCGCCCTGATCGGAGAGCCCAACGCAGGCAAATCCACCCTTCTGAACCGCATGGTCGGGGCCAAGGTCTCGATCGTGACGCACAAGGTGCAGACAACGCGTGCCCGGATCCGCGGCGTCGCGATGGAGGGTGATGCGCAACTGGTCTTCGTCGATACGCCGGGTCTGTTCAAACCCCGCCGCCGGCTTGACCGCGCGATGGTCGCGGCGGCCTGGGGCGGGGCGGCCGATGCCGACATCATCGTACTGATGGTCGAGGCGCATCGCGGTATCACCGAAGGCGTCGAGCGCATCCTGGATGGCCTGTCCGAGATCGCGCAGGGCCGCAAGGTGGCGCTGGCGATCAACAAGATCGACCGTGTCGAGGCCCCCGCGCTGCTGTCTCTGACCCGCGACCTGAATGACCGCTTCCCCTTTGCCGAAACCTTCATGATCTCGGCCGAAAAGGGCCACGGCGTCGAAGACTTGCGTGCCTGGCTGGCACAGCATCTACCCGAAGGCCCCTGGCTTTATCCCGAAGACCAGATCGCCGATCTGCCGCTGCGCATGATCGCGGCCGAGATCACGCGCGAAAAGCTGACCCTGCGCCTGCATCAGGAACTGCCCTATCAGCTGACGGTCGAGACCGAGAACTGGGAGGAGCGCAAGGATGGTTCGGCCAAGATCGACCAGGTCATCTATGTCATGCGCGACGGCCACAAGGGCATCGTGCTGGGCAAGCGCGGCGAGACAATCAAGGCCGTCAGCCAGGCCGCTCGGGCCGAGTTGGAGGAATTCCTTGATCGCAAGGTCCACCTTTTCCTGCAGGTGAAGGTCCGGCCCAACTGGCTGGAAGAGGCCGAGCGCTACTCGGAAATGGGGCTGGATTTCAAAGACGGCAACGCATGACCCGTCTGACGGCCGAGTTCTGGGTCCACGCCTATCTGGCCCGGCTGCGCCTGCACGAGATCCCCGCCTTTGTCGTAGCCCACGGCGACGACACAGCCGGCGCGGTTCTGGTCAAGCTCAACACGCTTGACGGCAATGCCACCGCCTTTCAGCGCAGCTTCGACCTGCTCAGCGGCGCGCGCAAATGGATCGAACTGGCCAAAGGTCCCGAGGCCGAGGTGGACGAGGCCATCGCCCGCCAGCGCAGCTTTGACCCCGATCTTTGGGTGATCGAGGTCGAAGA
Source organism: Ruegeria sp. BJ5 (assembly GCF_056537865.1). Classification (NCBI taxonomy): domain Bacteria; kingdom Pseudomonadati; phylum Pseudomonadota; class Alphaproteobacteria; order Rhodobacterales; family Roseobacteraceae; genus Ruegeria; species Ruegeria sp. BJ5. Next base: position 24,667 of record NZ_JBQFSH010000006.1, on the reverse strand, counting down.
CCGGCAAGGCCGGCATCTGCTGAACGAAGAGGGGCTGGACTAGGCCTGGACCTTTCAGGTCAGCCGATAAAGCGCGTTGCGTCCGAATTTGCCGCGCAATTCATAGCCGTTTTGCTCCAGCATGCCCGCAATATCGACCGACCAGAACCGTTCGTGCTGGAGTTCGAAAAAGATCGCCTTGGGTTTGCGGGTGGCCGAGGCTTCGGTGATCAGCGGGGCAAGCACTCGGTCTTCCTGGCCCTCGACATCCACCTTGACCAGGTCGATCGGCGTATCCAGGTCGGATGGCAGAAACTCGGTCAGCGTCCGCACCTGAACCGATATGCCGTTGGCGCCGCGCATCGGTTCGCCCAGTCTGGCCAGCCCCAGGTTTCCCTGCGCGGGCACGAACAGCTCCATCTCGCCGCCATTGTCCGAAATCGCGCAATCATGGACCTGGATACAGTCAAATGCGTTCAGGCGGATGTTTTCTTCCAGCCGCGCCCGCATGACAGGGTTGGGTTCGAATGCGTGGATCACCGATCCGGGCGCAGCGACCGCTGCCAGGCGCAGGGTGTGAGCCCCGGCATTGGCGCCAACATCATAGGCCACGATCGGGCGGTCCTTGGGGAGGTCTTTCAGAATATGCCGCAAAGCACGTTCTTCCTGGGTGCGTCCCATGCGCCAGATCTGGAATTCCGTGTTGTTGTCGGCGGGATGAATGCGCATGCGGCACCCGCGATAGTCGACCTCGGTGGGTTTCAATTCGCGGCGGATGCGTTTCCTGATCCTGTTGGGGGTGTCCGGGTCATTGAAGATGTGGCGCAGAAGGTCATTCGGCCAGTCCATGGCATTGGATCCCGTTTTAGTTCCCCGTTCCGGGTGCTTTCTATCAGCGGGATCTGCGCTGAAGAACCCTTATTCCTGATCGGGCCGTTCCGCGCCAGTCAGGATGCTCCGGGCACCCACAGAGGTGACAGCGCCAGCCAGACGCCCGCAAACATGGCAATCCCGCCCAGGTTCACCCAGATGTGCCAGATCGCATAGCGGTAGGGCAGCGTCTTGCAGGCGTAGAACGCGGTTCCGATCACATAGCAACCCGACCCGGCCAGAATGCACCACAACGTTGCCACTGGTACGCCCCGCAGGTCGGGCAGGGCCAGCAGCCCCAGCGCGCCCAACCCCAGGTAGGATGCCGTCGACCAGCGCGATTTCACTGTCTCGTTGGTGATCTTGTTCCAGACCGCCACCGCCGTCAGCGCCCAACACACCACCAACAGGCCCAAAGTCCAGGGCGTGCCAGCCAGAACGAAGAACGGCGTGAAGGTGCCTGTTATGCTGGGGTAGATCGCCGCGTGGTCGATGCGCCGCAGCAGTGTGCGCCGCTCGTGCAGCGGTAGAAAGTGATAGGCCCAGGACGCCAGGTTCGACGCCAGCGCACACAAGACGTAAACCACGACGGCGGCGACCAGCGCGGCTTGCAGATGGGTTGCCGCCTTAGCCACCAGCAAGCCGCCCGCAATCAAGATCAAAGCCAGGCCCACGGCATGCACCGTCATGTCCGCGCGGCGGAAGGCAGGGTTGAAACTGGGAAAGGTTGCGTCGGTCATGTCTGGTCTCGTGGCTGCCTGTTCTGGGTAATATCGCCCCGGGTCCAAGTCCACAATTCCGGCACGTCAGCCGGTGTCTTCCGATTGAATTTGCTTCTTTCCGCGTCGCGCTCTACCGTCGCGGTCCGACGCGACCTCAAGGCAACCCAAGGGCCCCGCATGGACTGGCGCGACCATGGCATTCTTCTGACCGCCCGCCGCCACGGCGAAACCGCGGCCATCATCGAGGTGTTCACCGAAACCCATGGCCGACACGCGGGCGTGGTGCGCGGGGGTGCCAGCCGCAAGATCGCGCCCATTCTGCAACCTGGCGCGCAGTTGGACGTGCTGTGGCGGGCGCGGCTGCAGGAACATATCGGCACCTTCCAGGTGGAACCGCTGCGCTCGCGCGCGGCAGCGGCGTTTTCGGGGCGGCTGGCGCTGTCGGGGCTGAACGCGGTCGTGGCGCTGCTATCCTTCTGCCTGCCCGAACGCGAACCGCACCCCGGCATCTATCGACAGACGGAACAGCTGATGGATCTGCTGGGCCAGGACGAGATCTGGCCGCTGGCTTACCTGCGCTGGGAGCTGGCCCTGCTTGAAGAGCTGGGTTTTGGGCTGGACCTGACCCGCTGCGCCGTGAACGGCACGAACGAGGGGTTGGCCTATGTCTCGCCCAAGACCGGCCGGGCGGTCAGCGCCGAAGGCGCCGGGGATTGGGCCGACAGGCTGTTGCCTCTGCCGCCGGTGCTGCGCGGGCAGGGGGCCGCCCCGGATGACGAGATCGCCGCCGGGCTGCGGACGACCGGCTATTTTCTGGCGCATCGCGTGGCGCCATCGCTGGGTCACACGCCGCTGCCCGAGGCTCGTGCCCGCTTTGTCGATCAGTTCACTCGGCGGCTTTGAACACCATCTCGTGCCCGTCCTCGTTGCGCAGGATCAGCACGTCGCCCGACACCTCGGACTGCGTCATCGCCAGCAGCGCGGCGAAATAGAACCCTTCGGCCTCAATCCCGGCGCAGGCGGCGCGGGTGGCGGACAGGTCGGTGATTTCGAACCACGGATAGGGCGCGTTCAATGTGCCCGAGTAGCTGTTGCAGGGCGCGTTTCCGGCAATCTTGCCGTCTTCGGGAAAGCGCAGCAGGGCGCTGGCGTCATAGGGTTGGCCGTTCACCTCCTGCAGCACCCAGGTGCGGTCGGCTGCGCCATAGGCGGCGACGCTTTCGTCGCGGTCACATTGCAGCAGGGCAAGGGCGGGCAGGATCAGGCTCAGGCGCAGCATAAGGGCTTTCTATCCCGACTTGGCGTCATTGCGCCAGCAGTTCGGCGCGCACCTCCATCCGGGGGCGCCAGTTGTAGCGTGTGTCCTCGCGCACCGGGGCCCAGAACAGGTGACCCCCGTTGCGCCAGCCGTCCAGAACGATCGCGTCATATGGCCCGTCGCCCTTGGCACTAATCGCGGCCGAGTGGTGGATGATCCGGAACGGGGTCGGCGGCGAAGTGATCCAGTGCAGGTCCAGCGTGCGGAAGTTCTCTTTCCGCAGGCGCTTGAGGATGTCCTCGGCCCAGTCATTGCACAGCCCGCGTTCGCGAAAACCGTTGATGACCTTGGCGTTGTGGATGATCGCCGGATCGGTGACCCGGTACTCGGCCCTCAGCTGCAGCGCATAGTCATGGGCGATCTGCGCCGCGCGGGCGGCTTCCTGCGGATCGACATCAGGGCTGAGGTTCTGAATGGCGCGGGTCAGACCGGCAACATCGCCCGAGGTCGTGCCGGACGGCGTGCTGCATCCTGCAAACAAGAGGCCAAGAACAAGGATCAGAAGGCGCGCCATGGTTTCTCCGCAAGGCTTGTTCGGGCATCTGCATTGCGGCGGCGCAGCATGATGCGGTTCGCAGGCTACTTAGCCGAAACCGGTGCCTGAACCCAAGGCATATTTTGTTCTCCGCCGGAGCGTACGGTCCAGATCAGGGATGTACAATCCGGAAGATCGGGGCCCGAGAACCTGTTTGATTTGTACAAAAGAAAAGACCCGGCGCTGGGCCGGGTCAAGTTGGGGAAACCGCGACGGCCGGGCGCTCAGGCCAGCAGACGCCGCGCGATGACTTGCGCCTGAATCTCGGCAGCACCTTCAAAGATGTTCAGGATGCGGGCGTCGCACAGCACCCGGCTGATCTTGTATTCGAGGGCAAAGCCGTTGCCGCCGTGAATCTGCAACCCGTTGTCGGCCGCCGCCCAGGCGACGCGCGCGCCCAGCAGCTTGGCCATCCCGGCCTCGAGATCGCAGCGGTGGCCGTTGTCCTTTTCCCAGGCGCTGAAATAGGTCAGCTGACGGGCGATCATGATTTCGACCGCCATCATGGCCAGCTTGCCGGACACGCGCGGGAAGTTGATCAGGGCCTTGCCGAACTGCTTGCGCTCCTGCGCGTATTGCATGGCGATGTCCAGCGCGCTTTGGGCCACGCCGATGGCGCGGGCGGCGGTCTGGATACGCGCGGATTCGAAGGTTTCCATGAGCTGCTTGAAGCCCTTGCCTTCCTCGCCGCCCAGCAGGTTCTCGCCCTTGACGTGGAAGCCGTCGAAGGCCAGCTCGTATTCCTTCATGCCGCGATAGCCCAGCACCTCGATCTCGCCGCCGGTCATGCCGGGGGTCGGGAAGGGGTCGTCGTCGGTGCCGGGCGTTTTTTCAGCCAAGAACATCGACAAGCCCCGGTGATCGGTGGTTTCGGGATCGGTGCGCGCCAGCAGCGTCATCACATGGGTGCGCGCGGCATGGGTGATCCAGGTCTTGTTGCCGGTGATCTTGTAGTCACCGTTTTCGTCCTTGACCGCGCGGGTGCGCAAGCTGCCGAGGTCCGAGCCGGTGTTGGGTTCGGTGAACACGGCCGTCGGCAGGATCTCGGCGCTGGCGATCTTGGGCAGCCATTGGGCCTTTTGGTCGTCGGTGCCGCCCGCGATGATCAACTCGGCCGCGATCTCGGACCGGGTGCCAAGGCTGCCGACGCCGATATACCCGCGCGACAGTTCTTCGGAGACCACGCACATCGACGCCTTGGACAGGCCGAACCCGCCGTATTCCTCGGGGATGGTCAGGCCGAATACGCCCATCTCGGCCAGTTCCTCGATGATTTCCATCGGGATCAGCTCGTCCTTGAGGTGCCATTCATGGGCGTTTGGCTCGACACGATCCAGCGCATAGCGGCGGAACTGCTCGCGGATCATCTCAAGCTCTTCATCCAGGCCCGAGGCGCCGAACATGGTGGCCCCGGATTGGTCTTGCATCAGCTGAACCAGACGGCTGCGCGCGGCCTGGCTGTTGGCCTGTGCCATCAGAGTCTGTACCTCGGCGCATTGGAAGCCCGACAGCGCATCCCAGCCCAGCCCCAGATCCTGCAGGCGCACGACCTCGCCCTGGTTCATCGGGATGCCGCCGGCGACCTGGTGCAGATATTCGCCAAAGGCGATCTGGTGCAGCAACTGCTCCATCTCGCCGAACTTGCCCTGGGCGTCCAGCGCCTCGGCCCATTTCTGCATCTGCTGCAGCGACTGGTTGTAGGTCGCCAACCAGGCCAGCCCATGCGCGGCGGTCTGGTTCGCCTCGACCAAAGCGCCCGAGACGCGACCCTCGGCCGAGACCATCGCGCGCACGGCATCGCGCGCCCGGTCAAAGACGGACTGAACCGCCGGCAGCGCGGCCCCCGTCAGGGTCAGAAGATCAGGCAGAACCGGCTGAGAAGTCATGTTCGTCATATCTTGTCCGTCATGGGCCATGAATCACGTCCTTTGCTGGGTTATCTGGTCATATCATGCTGCAACTGCAGCGCAACAAAAATTCACAAAATGCGTCGAAAAGGTCCAAAAATTACGTAACGAATTTTGCGGTGCAGAGAAAATCTGCGGTGGTATGTAGGGGCAATGGATCTGTTTTCTTTGATGTCCCTGCCCGAACTCTACCTTGCGTTCGCGGTCGCCTTTCTGGCCGGAGCGGTGAAAGGCATGGTCGGTTTCGCCATGCCGATGGTCCTGATTTCGGGGCTCAGCATGATGCTGCCGCCTCAGCTTGCGCTGGCCGGGCTGATCCTGCCAACGGTTGTGACGAACGGGATCCAGGCCTTGAGAGAAGGACGCGCGGCAGCGATGTCTTCGATCCGGCAGTTCCGGGTCTTTCTTTCCGTCGGGCTGGTTTTTTTGTTGGCGAGCGCTCAGCTGATCAGCCTGGTTCCATCGCAGGCTTTCCTTCTGATGATCGGAATTCCCGTCACGTTCTTTGCCACGATCCAACTGCTGGGCGTGAAACTGAGCCTGTCTGAACAATCGCCGAAGATCGAGGCCGCAGTCGGTGCGGTTACCGGGTTCATTGGCGGCATATCAGGCGTTTGGGGACCTCCGACCGTTGCCTATCTGACTGCGCTGAATACCCCCAAATCCGAACAATTGCGCATTCAGGGCGTAATCTATGGCTTGGGAGCCTTGGCTCTGGTCGTGGCGCATATTGGATCAGGCGTGTTGCGGGCTGAAACCGTGCCGTTCTCGGCTGCGCTGACCCTTCCGGCTTTGGCCGGCATGTGGCTGGGATTGCAGATGCATGATCGGATTGATCAGGCCACGTTCCGCAAGGCGACTTTGTTGGTTCTGATGATCGCAGGTGCGAACTTGCTGCGCAGGGGGGTGTTCGGTTGAACGCTCAACCCTTACGTTCAAAATAGCGGAAGGCAAAAAACAGTCCGAACATCAGGAACAGCAGTCCCGAAAGATCGCCGATCAAAAAGGCAAAATACTCGGCCGTCGCGCTGCCAAAAGCCAGGTTGGTCAGGCCGGACACCAGGATTGACGTGATGACTCCGACCCCCATGATGCAGGCCCAGCAGGGCGCCCGATCAGCGGCGGGAAACAGATCCCATCCTAGCCATTTCAACAAATAGAATACGGCCGGCGCCGTCGTGACCGCAATCAAGATGGCCAGCAGGCGGCTGGTCAGAAAAACGTCCGAGCCACCGAGTGTCGCGAAAACCAGAAAGACACCGGGCAGCATGGCAAGTATCGCACGCCACCCCAAGAGCCACGCCGCAAGGACCCGCACGCCGTGCGGAAGAAATAACAGGCTGGCGCGGCTTGGGTACTCTGGAAAGAACACGTTCTGCATGGGCATCAGAACCCAAAAGGTCAGAAACGAGGCGCCGATATAGGCCAACGAAGCAAAAAACGTGTCAGAGGCCCACGATCGCATAATGCAATGCTTCTTTTAGGTCTGCTCAGCGGTCAACGCGGGGCGTTGACGACATACCGTCCCCGATTGGCGTTTCCGCTTTGAGACAAGTAGCCCTTCTGAACCAGCGACTTGAGGGCGCGGAAGAAGGTCGGGCGCGAAACGCTTTGCACCAAAGTGTGCTCGATCAGGCCATAGGTCCGGACTTCGCGCGTGTCTTTCGACAGCTCTTCGGCCGCGTAATAAATGTCACGCTCTACCGGAGAAAGCTCTTCGAGCCCCAACGTGCGTTCCATGCTCTGCATCAACTTGCGCAGTTCCGCCAGTTTCGAGATCTCGGTCATTTCCATTCCTGATTTTACCAGTGCCACGAATTGATATCCGCTTGGTCAAATGACCCATGATAGTCGCCTATCACGCGGCATATCTCATGTTGACACTCATCCCCTTGATAATACACTACCGCCTTGATTAGGCTGCTCATCTTGCGAGTGTGAGTGTCCGCGCGCGAGCTGCCCAAAGGTTTTTTCAGTCTTGGCCCGGTGCAATTTGCGCCGGGCTATTTCCTTGTAATGGGTCCTTGACTTACTGCATGATTTTTAGGCGGGCAACGAATTTGTTCATGCCAATGTCACATTGCAACTGCAGGAAGAACAAATAACTGCAAGGACCCGTTATTGTGCGCGCAGGGGCCCGCAACCTCGCCCCTGCATGTCGGTTCAGCCGATTGCGACGGCTTTGATGTCTTCGTCGATGAACGGCAAATACTGTTCAAAGTTCTCGGCGAACATCTGCACCAGCTTTTCGGCTTGCCGGTCGAATGCGGCCTGATCGTCCCATGTGCGGCGCGGATCCAGCAGAACTTCGGGCACACCAGGGACCGTCACCGGAACGTCGAAGCCGAAATTGGCGTCCTTGCGATACTCGGCATCGGCCAGCGACCCGTCCAATGCGGCCGTCAGCAGGGCACGCGTGGCTTTGATCGGCATCCGGCTGCCAACGCCGTATGCGCCGCCGGTCCAGCCGGTATTGACCAGCCAGCAGGTTGCGCCGTGCTGGGCGATCTTGTCGCGCAGCAGCTTGCCGTATTCCTCGGGGCGGCGCGGCATGAACGGGGCGCCGAAGCAGGTCGAGAAGGTGGGCTGCGGCTCGGTCACGCCGCGTTCGGTTCCGGCAACCTTCGAGGTGAAGCCCGACAGGAAATGGTACATCGCCTGCGCCGGGGTCAGCCGTGCGATCGGCGGCAGGACGCCAAAGGCATCACAGGTCAGCATGATGATGTTTTTCGGGTGCCCGCCCAGAGCCGTCTTGGAGGCGTTCGAAATGTATTCCAGCGGGTAGGCGCACCGCATGTTCGCGGTCAGGCTGTCATCGTTGAAATCCAGTTTCAGGGTTTCGGGATCGAAGACCATGTTCTCGATCACCGTGCCGAACTTCGACGTGGTCGCGTAGATCTCGGGTTCCGCTTCGGCGCTCAGATTGATTGTCTTGGCATAGCATCCGCCTTCGAAGTTGAAGGTCCCGCGATCCGACCAGCCGTGCTCGTCGTCGCCGATCAGAACACGTGCCGGATCAGCCGAAAGCGTGGTCTTGCCGGTGCCGGACAGGCCGAAGAAAACGGCGGTGTCGACGGGGTTGCCCACAGCATGGTTGGCCGAACAGTGCATCGGCATCACGCCTTTTTCGGGCAGCAGGTAGTTCAGAAGCGTAAACACGGACTTCTTGTTCTCGCCCGCGTATTCGGTGCCGCCGATGAGAATCAGTTTGCGGTCAAAGTTCAGCGCGATCACCGTTTCGCTGCGGCAATCGTGCTTTTTCGGGTCCGCCTGGAAGCTGGGGCAGTTGATGATGGTGTAATCTGCGATGAATTCGTCCAGGTCCTCGCGGTCCGGGCGACGCAGCAGGTGCCGGATGAACAGGTTGTGCCAGGCCAGTTCCGTAACCATGCGCACATTGATCGCATAGGCAGGATCAGCGCCGCCAACCAGATCCTGAACGAAGTAGTCCTTGCCTTTCATATGGGCCAGCATGTCGGCGTACAGCGCGTCAAAGCCATCGGGGCTCATTTCCGCGTTGTTTTCCCACCAGATGCTGTCCGCCACGCTTTCGGTCCGGACGACGTGCTTGTCCTTGGGTGACCGGCCCGTGAACTTGCCGGTGGACACCAGAAACGCTCCGCCATTGCCCAGCGTGCCTTCATTCCGCTTGAGCGCCTTCTGAATCAGCGCCGGCTCCATCAAGTTGTAATAGACATTGCCCAGCCCCTCGATGCCTTGATCTTCGAGGCGGAACTGCGGGTTTACCCGTCCAAATGTCATTCGTGTCTTCTCCTGTGGCGGCGCTGCGGCGGTTGGGGCCGTCTGCGCTCATGAGGCGTAGTGCCGGTTAGTCCGGCGGATAAGGGCCTCATATCACGGCCGTTTAGGGCATGAACAGGACGGTTTGGCACAGTTAGCGCAACCAAGGCCGGGTTTAGCGCAACCAAGATTTTCCGGTCGGAAAACCCGGGCACTTTCGGAAGCGCAGGACGACCTTTTTGTCGCAGGATCGTGAACAATGTGGCGCGATTCGTACATCCGGATTGATTCGCGGCCTTAAAAAAGCCAAGAATGCCCTACAAAAAGCAAAAATACATCGTGAGTGAGCAGGTAAAGGGGCAGCCCTATGTCTAAGATTGCACTGGTGGATGACGATCGGAACATTCTGACGTCCGTATCCATGACGCTCGAGGCCGAAGGGTTCGAGGTCGAAACCTACAATGACGGGCAGGCAGCCCTTGATGCGTTCAACAAGAAACTGCCGGACATGGCGGTTCTGGACATCAAGATGCCCCGCATGGACGGCATGGATTTGCTGCAGCGGCTGCGGCAGAAAACCCAGATGCCGGTGATTTTCCTCACGTCCAAAGACGATGAGATCGACGAGGTTCTGGGCCTGCGGATGGGCGCGGATGACTACGTGAAAAAGCCATTCTCTCAACGCCTTCTGGTCGAGCGCATCCGTGCACTGCTGCGCCGTCAGGAAGCGACCGACGGGGATGCGTCGGCTGCAACCACCGGGGACGCAAAGGTGATGGAGCGCGGCGATCTGCGCATGGACCCCCTGCGTCACGCGGTCAGCTGGAAGGGGACCGATGTTTCGCTGACGGTCACGGAATTCCTGCTGCTGCAGGCCTTGGCGCAACGCCCCGGCTTCGTCAAAAGCCGCGATCAGCTGATGGATGTCGCATATGACGATCAGGTCTATGTCGACGACCGGACCATCGACAGCCACATCAAGCGTCTGCGCAAGAAGATGCGTGCGGCTGATCCCGAGTTTTCGGCTATCGAAACGCTGTACGGTATCGGGTACCGTTACAACGAGGAATAAGCCGGGCCGGCTTTCTGCAAAGGTGAATTTGTTTCGTGCGTGACACCGAGCAATCCAGCGAGTTGCGCGACGGTGACGTCGTTCTGGGCGATGATTGGGTCATCCCGCAAGACCCCGAGTCGGCCGAGCTGCGCGCGCGGCGATCGCGGCGTACTCTGTTCACGCTGCGCAACTCGCCGCTGGCGCGCAAGATCATCACGTTCAACCTGATTGCTTTGGTGATCCTGGTCGCGGGGCTATTGTACCTGGACGACACCCGAAAAGAGAGGGTCCAGCAAACGGCGCGGGACCTGATCGGAGACGCGCAACTGGTCAGCAACGTCTTCGAGGCCCAGCTGCGCCAGGTCGCCGGATCGCGGGACGCTTCTGACCTTAACGTCAAGGCGACCCTTGCAGGGCTGAGCATCCCCGAGGGCGGCGAAGTCTTCGTCTATGACAGCACCGGCACGTTGATCGGCTGGACTCGCGGTTCCTCGACCGTGGCGGAATTGCCGGGCCTGATTCAGGCCGAAGCGGATGTTCCGACTGGCAGCACATTGATCTCTGATGCCCTGACCGCCGTCTGGAATGGTCTGTATTCGGTTTTCACCACCGGATCTGAAACCGAGGCGCCGACGCTGGCACAGCGGGTTCAGGACATCATACCAAACGCGCTGGACGGCCACATGCAGGTTCACGCCGTGTCTGACGCGGCCGGAGACACCGTGATTGTGGCGGCGTCGCCGATCGTTCTGGATGGCGCCCCTGTGGGGGCTGTCGCAATGGCCGGCCCCGCCGGAGAAATCGACGCGCTGGCTCGGAAAGAGCAGGAGCGCATTCTGCAGATGTTTGTCGTTGCCCTGCTGGTCTCGGTGGGTCTCAGCCTTGTGTTGGCCTCGACCATCGCGAACCCGTTGGCGGATCTGGCCGCTGCGGCCGAAATGGGCAAAGACCGCGGCACTGGGGTTAATCCCGGTCGTATCCGCATCCCCGACCTGAGCGCCCGCCCGGACGAGATTGGTCGGCTTAGCCGCGCGCTGCGGGGAATGGTGACGGCGCTCTACAACCGGATAGACGCCAACGAACAGTTCGCGGCTGATGTCGCCCATGAGATCAAGAACCCCTTGGCCAGCCTGCAATCGGCCGTCGGTACGCTGCGAATGGTCAAGCGCGACGATCAACGTGAGAAACTGTTGGGCGTCATCGAGCACGATGTCCGCCGGTTGGACCGCCTTGTCAGCGACATCTCGAACGCGTCCCGCCTGGATGCTGAACTGGTCAAAGAGCAGGAGCAGCCCTTCGATCTTCTGAAGCTGATAGGCAATATCGGTCAGTACCTGGGCGAAGATGCCCGGTCGAAGGGGATCGACTACATTACGGATTTGCCGTCCAAGCCCATCGTCATAAACGGGCTCGAGGCCCGTCTGGCGCAGGTATTCGTGAACCTGATCACAAATGCCATCTCCTTCTGCGAGGAAAGCGACGCGATCCGCGTTTGGGTGCGCCAACGCGAAAACCGGGTTCTGGTTGTTGTCGAAGACACCGGCCCCGGTATTCCGGACCAGGCTCTGACCAAGGTTTTCAAGCGCTTCTACTCGCAGCGCCCGGCCGAGCATTTCGGCAACAACTCGGGCCTTGGACTGGCGATCTCGAAACAGATTGTCGAGGCCCACGGCGGCGTCATCTGGGCCGAGAACATCCGTCCGACCGAGGCGGACATCACGTCGGACCCGCAAGGTGCGCGGTTTGTCGTGGGTCTTCCCCTCTAGGCGATGTGCGCTTTGCGCCTTCCCGAGATGCCCAGCGATGATCCGGTCTGCGTGCACGCCACATGCGTAGCCGTTGCTGGCCGCGGCGCCCTGATTTCGGGGCCGTCCGGGGCCGGAAAATCGGCACTTGCATTGCAGATGATGGGTTTCGGCGCGGACCTGGTCGCCGATGATCGTGTGAATTTAACCCTGTCGGGCGACCGGGTGATGGCGGATGCGGTCCCTCAGATCCGTGGATTGGTCGAAGCCCGCGGCGTCGGCCTGCTGCGCGCCACGGCCTGCGGCCCCGTTCCGTTGGAATGGATCGTGGATCTGGATCAGGTGGAAGCCCAGCGACTGCCGGAGCCGCGACAGGTTCTTGTCCTGGGACATCCTGTTCCCTTGCTTCGAGCCGCAGGCGTCCCCAACTTGGCGTCAGCACTTGTTCAACTGATGAAAATGGGGCGCGTCGATCCGCAATGGCCAAGCACATGACAGCACAAACGCGCATCGTTCTGGTGACAGGTCCGTCGGGCGCGGGCCGGTCGACGGCGATTCATGTGCTCGAGGATCTGGGCTATGAGGCCATCGATAACTTGCCGATGGGCATGTTGCTGCGCTTGATGGAGGGCGCGGATCCTTCCCGGCCGATGGCGTTGGGGATCGATGCCCGCAATCGTGATTTCTCGACCATCGGTTTTATCGAATTGGTCGCCAAACTGGGTCGGATGAGCCAGGTGGACCTATCCACGCTTTATCTGGATTGCAGCGACGAAGTGCTGTTGCGCCGATTTTCGGAAACCCGGCGCCGTCATCCGGTCGCAACCGATGCCAGCCCCGAAACCGGTATCCGTCAGGAGAAGGAATTGTTGGAGCCGATCCGCGAGATCGCCGACACTCTGATCGATACCAGCGTGCTCAACGTGCACCAGCTGCGATCCGAGGTCGAACGCTGGTTCGCGCCGGAAGGGGGCCGGCATCTGGCCGTTTCAATCGAGTCCTTCTCCTACAAACGGGGGCTGCCGCTGGGTCTGGACATGGTGTTCGATTGCCGATTTCTGGCCAATCCCTATTGGCGTCCGGAACTGCGCGAGGCTGATGGTCGCAATCCGGACGTTGCGTCCTATGTTCAGGCTGACACAAACTATGCCGCCTTCTTCGAACGGGTGGTGGAACTGTTGCTGTCTCTGCTGCCCGCCTTCAAGGCCGAGGGCAAAACGCACCTGTCGGTCGCTTTTGGCTGTACCGGGGGTCAACACCGCTCGGTCGCGATGGCCGAAGCGGTCGCAAAAGCCCTTGCAGAGCAGGGGCAGCCGGTGGCAATTAGACACCGCGAGATGGAACGTCGATCGTTGAATGTGAGGCCGGATTGATCGGAATTGTAATCGTGGCGCATGGCGGATTGGCCCAGGAATACCTGGCGGCCATGCAGCACGTCGTGGGCAAGCAACCCGGCCTTGTGGCAGTGTCGATCGACGCCGATCATGATCGCGAGGAAAAGCAGGCCGAAATCTGCCGGGCCGCGGATGCTGTGGATGTCGGCGACGGAGTTGTTGTCGTGACCGATCTGTTCGGGGGCAGCCCCTCGAATCTCAGTCTACGCGCCTGTGCGCCGCAGGACCGCAGAATTCTTTACGGCGCCAACCTTCCGATGCTGATCAAACTGGCCAAAAGCCGCCAACTTCCGGTCGGGGACGCCGTCCGTAGGGCCATGGAGGCTGGACGAAAGTACATCAATGCGCAAAATGTGACATTGGACTGACATCGGATCGATTGAATATGGCCACCAAAAGCTTGAAAATAATCAACGAAAAGGGTTTGCACGCGCGCGCTTCAGCCAAACTGGTCGAGGTGGTCGAAGGGTTTGACGCCCGCGCCGAAGTGTCCAAAGACGGAATGTCCGCGTCGGGTGACAGCATTATGGGCCTTTTGATGTTGGCGGCTTCGCGTGGAACGACTATTGACGTCGAAACGTCCGGGCCGGATGCTGAGGCGCTGGCAGTCGCGCTGGAAGCATTGGTGAACGACAAGTTCGGCGAAGGTTTCTGACGCAGGGCACTGCTACGAAACAAGAACGGGAAGACCAGGAATTGGCGGAAACCACGCACGATACCAAGACCAACACGGTGGTGGCCGAGACCGCGGAAGCGGGCGAAATCTACGACCGCCGCACGCTGACCTACGCAAATTCGTTTGACGACGCCTGGACCTCGACGGCCATCAAGGCGATCGAATGGTGCACAGGCAAGCTGACCATTCTGCGCATGGTCAACAAGTTCGAAAAGCAGAATGAAAAGTATCGCGGCCAGAAATTCTGGGGTGGTGCCCTTGGTATCATGGGAATCGACCTGACCACGCCCGAACACCAGATTGCGCGCATTCCGAAAGAGGGGCCCGTTGTGGTGGTAGCCAATCACCCGCATGGGATGGTGGACGGCATGATCCTGGCCGAGTTGATCGGACGGGTGCGCCAGGACTACCGTATCCTGACCCGCTCGGTTCTGACCGGGCTGGATGAGGCCGCGACCTCGTTCATGATCCCGGTCCCGTTTCCACATGACCCCGAAGCCCAAAGCAAGATGCTCGAGATGCGGGGCAAAGCGATGGAGCACCTCAAGAACGGTGGTGTCGTCGCGCTGTTCCCATCCGGGGTGGTGATGTCTTCCGACACCTGGTTCGGCCCCGCTCAGGAACGCGAATGGAACGTGTTCACAGCTAAGATGATCCGGCGATCCGGTGCTAAGGTCCTGCCCATCTACTTCCCCGGCAGCAACTCGCGCTGGTACCAGATTGCCAACAAACTATCGGCAATTCTGCGTCAGGGACTTCTGCTGCATGAGATCGTCCGGTCCTGCAACAAACCGATCGGCCCGGTAATCGGAGAGCCGATTTCGGATGAGGACATGAAACTGCTCGAACGCGACCCGCGCGGATTCATGGCCTGGCTCAGAAAACACACGCTGGCCTTGGGGCAGTCACCACAAGCCTGATCCACCGTTCATTGGCGCGAAAATATCGCGGGCGAGCGGGTCGGTCCCTTGACGGCTTAGCGCGTCGGGACCGGAACCTCGCCACGGTAGTCATAAAACCCGCGATCGGTCTTGCGGCCCAGCCAGCCGGCCTCGACATATTTCGTCAGCAACGGGCAGGGGCGGTACTTTGTATCCGCCAACCCTTCATGGAGGACGTTCATGATGGCCAGGCAGGTGTCCAGCCCGATGAAATCGGCCAGTTCCAGCGGGCCCATGGGATGATTGGCGCCCAGCTTCATGGATTGGTCGATCGACTGAACGCTGCCGACCCCTTCATACAGAGTATAGACGGCCTCGTTGATCATCGGCATCAGGATGCGGTTCACGATGAAGGCCGGAAAATCCTCGGCGCTGGCGGCGGTTTTGCCCAACCGATCCACCACGGCCTTGCAGGTAGCAAAGGTTTCTTCGTCGGTGGCGATACCGCGAATCAACTCGACCAATTGCATGACAGGAACCGGGTTCATGAAGTGGAACCCCATGAACCGCTCCGGCCGATCCGTCCGGCTGGCAAGCCTTGTGATCGAAATGGACGAGGTGTTCGACGTCAGGATCGTGTGAGCCTGCAAATGCGGCTGCAGATCCTCGAAAATCGCATGCTTGATGGCCTCACGCTCGGTCGCGGCTTCGATCACGAGGTCCGTCTGGCCGATCTCCGGAAGGTTCAGCGTGGTCTTGATCCGCTGCAGTGCGGCCTGCATCTCGTCGTCACCGATCTTGCCGCGTGACACCTGACGAGCCAGGTTGCCCTTGATCGTTTCAATGGCAGCATCCAGCGCATCCTGGCTGATGTCGTTCAGCAGAACGTTATACTCTGCCAACGCCATCACATGGGCGATTCCGTTGCCCATCTGGCCCGCGCCGATTACTCCGACTGATTTCACGTCCATATTGAACTGCCTTCCGCATCAAGGTTCAGGGGGGACATTATCGGCAGTCCGGGTTGCGCGGCAAGGGGTTGGGACCGGTCCAATTCGCTTCAAATGCGCACATTAGAGTTTTCTAAACACCTAAGGCCGCAGAATGGCGATTGGGTGAAGAAAATGGGTGGCTGACATGAGTTATCATGAGTCGGGCGCGACTGGTGTCGAGGAATCCGTCTGCCGGTACGGGGCGTCAAAATTGTGGTTTCGCGGGCCAAAGCGAGCGTTGCAGGTACCATATGTGGCCTGCGTCGGCGGCACCGAGACATTCGGTCGGTTCGTCGATTCTCCGTTTCCCGCCGCGTTGGAGCAGCGGCTGGAAATGCAGTGTCTGAATCTGGGCAGTCTGTTCACGGGTGCCGAGGGGTTGGCGCGGGATCCGGAAATTCTGAGCCTGATGAATGGCGCCGAGGTTTGCGTTCTGCAACTGCCATCGGCGCTGAACCAGTCCAACCGGTTCTACCGTGTTCATCTCCGACGCAATGATCGGGTGCTCGAGGCGACCTCGGACCTTTCCGCCTTGTACCCCGAAGTTGACTTCGCCGACGTTCATTTTGTGCGGCACCTTATGTCCAGGTTGTTGGCCTTTTCGGATGCACGGTTCGAAATGGTGGCCGCCGAGTTGCGGCGGGCTTGGGCAGTGGCGCTTCGCACCCTGTTGGACAACGTCACCAGCCGGGTTCTGCTGCTGTGGCTGGACTGGGATCACAGCCCGGCAGTCGGGCTGGATGCGCGCGGGGTATCTGATCCGGTACCAATTACACAGGCCATGATTGATGGGGTGTCGGATGGAGGGGTGCCAACCGTGAAGATGACGGTGCGCCCTTCAGGTGCTTCGGATGATCTTGAGGACATGCTGTTCGGCACGATGCAGCAACCGATGGCGGAATATATGATCGGGCCAGCCACGCACCGGGCCATTGCCGAACGTTTGCTGCCTGCGATCCGAGACCTCGAATGAAAAAGGCCCGCCAATTTGGCGGGCCTTGAGTTCTCGAAAAGAAGGACCGTCAGCCCAGCTTTTCGGTAAGCTCCGGCACGGCCTGGAACAGGTCCGCGACCAGGCCATAGTCCGCGACCTGGAAGATCGGAGCTTCTTCGTCTTTGTTGATCGCGACGATGATCTTCGAATCCTTCATGCCGGCCAGGTGCTGGATCGCACCCGAAATGCCAACCGCGATGTACAGATCGGGTGCAACGACCTTGCCGGTCTGACCCACCTGCCAGTCGTTCGGGGCATAGCCCGAGTCGACTGCCGCACGCGACGCACCAACCGCGGCACCCAGCTTGTCGGCCAGGGCTTCGATCAGTTTGAAGTCTTCTTCAGAGCCAACACCACGGCCGCCCGAGACAACGACGCCGGCCGAGGTCAGTTCTGGACGGTCGCTTTCGGCGACCTTGTCCTCGACCCACTCCGACAGGCCGGGGTTTTCACCGACCGATACGGTCTCGACCGGGGCAGATCCGCCTTCGCCGGCCGCATCAAAGCTGGCCGTACGGAAGGTGATGACCTTCTTGGGATCGTTCGACTTGACGGTCTGGATCGCGTTGCCCGCGTAGATCGGGCGCTCGAAGGTCGAGCCGTCAACGACGCCGGACGCGTCCGAGATCACCATCACGTCCAGCAGCGCGGCCACGCGCGGCATGACGTTCTTGGCGTCGGTGGTGGCGGGCGCCACGATATGCTCATAGCCGTCGGCCAGGCTGACGATCAGCGCGGCGGTCGATTCGGCCAGACGGTGACCCAGCGACGGGTCTTCAGCGACCAGAACCTTGGACACGCCGTCGATCTTGGCGGCGGCTTCGCCGGCAGCGGCGGCCGAGCCGCCCGCGGCCAGAACGGTCACGTCACCCAGCTGCTTGGCAGCGGTGACCGCCTTGGCGGTTGCGTCGATCGCCAGTTCGCCATTGTTGACTTCGGCAAGCAGAAGTACAGCCATTACACAGCCCCCGCTTCTTTGAGTTTCCCGACCAGCTCGTCGACCGAGCCCACGATGATGCCAGCGGCGCGTGCCGGCGGCTCTTCGGTCTTGACGACTTCGAGGTGCGGCGTGACGTCGACGCCGTAATCGGCGGCGGTTTTTTCATCCAGCGGCTTTTTCTTGGCCTTCATGATGTTCGGCAGCGACGCATAGCGCGGCTCGTTCAGGCGCAGGTCGACGGTGATGATGGCCGGCATCTTGACGCTGATGGTCTGCAGGCCGCCGTCAACTTCACGCGTGACCTTGGCAGTGTCGCCTTCGATGTCCAGCTCGGACGCGAAGGTGCCCTGGCTCCAGCCCAGCAGAGCCGACAGCATCTGGCCAGTGGCGTTCATGTCGTTGTCGATCGCCTGCTTGCCGCACAGAACCAGTCCAGGCTGCTCTTCCTCGACCACCTTGGCCAGGATCTTAGCGACGGCCAGCGGTTCGATGTCCTGGTGGACGTCATCAGCCGCGACCACCAGAATGGCGCGGTCAGCACCCATGGCCAGCGCGGTGCGCAGCGTTTCCTGCGCCTGCTTGACGCCGATCGAAACGGCCACGACCTCGTCGGCTTTGCCGGCTTCTTTCAGGCGGATCGCCTCTTCGACGGCAATCTCGTCGAACGGGTTCATCGACATTTTGACATTGGCGAGATCAACACCGCTGCCGTCCGCTTTGACACGAACTTTCACGTTGTAGTCGATCACGCGCTTGACAGGCACAAGTACCTTCATTTTTGCGTACGCTCCTTACAAAAACGGCAAGCCGCAATGCGACTCCACCAATGCTCTCGTCGGCCTAGATAGCGCCTTGCGGGGCGTCGGGACAGGGCAAAATCGTCACGTCATGTCGTGGGGACGTCGCGTTTCACGCTTTTTGACGTGAAGGAACGAAAGATTGTTACCCGGCCGATGGGCGGTTTTGCCGCGCCGGATGGTGCGAAAACGCGTTCAAGAAGCTCGGGTTTCAGCGGTTCGCGCCGGCCATTCGGGCCGGGGCTTCGCCCTTCCGGTCGCCACAACGTCCACTGGACGTTGTGCCGCTTTCAGCGGTTCGCGCCCGGAACCCACAAGACGTCATCGCGGCCGCCATTGTTGGCGCAACGGGCTGCCACGAAAAACCAGTCGCTGAGGCGGTTGAGGTATTTCACCGCGGCCTCGTTCACCGGTTCCATGTTGGTTAATTCGACGGCCAGGCGCTCGGCGCGCCGCGAGACCGTGCGGCAGACATGCAGATGCGCCGCCAGCTTTGATCCGCCCGGCAAGATGAAGCTGCGTAGTGGCTCAAGGTCGGCATTCATCGCGTCGATTTCCGACTCCAACCGGTC
This sequence comes from Ruegeria sp. BJ5, assembly GCF_056537865.1. Lineage (NCBI taxonomy): Bacteria > Pseudomonadati > Pseudomonadota > Alphaproteobacteria > Rhodobacterales > Roseobacteraceae > Ruegeria > Ruegeria sp. BJ5. The sequence continues at coordinate 5,550 of NZ_JBQFSH010000006.1, read as the reverse complement.
GATCTGGGCCGGGGCGATCCGCAAGGGCGGGTAATCAGCCTCGGCATCTTTTTCCATGTCGGGGCGGCACAGGTCAGCGCCCAGGTCGAACAGATCGTTCTGGATGCGTGCGAGCGCCGCATCGACCTCGCCCTCGGCCTCGGTGCGAGCCACGCCGACAAAGGCGTTCAGTTCGTCCACCGTGCCATAGGCCGCCACGCGGCCCGAGTACTTCGCAACCCGTTCGCCATTGCCCAACGCGGTTTTGCCGTCGTCGCCGGTGCGGGTATAAATCTTGTTCAGAACGACCATCTACTGCACTCCCTGTCCACGCAGATAGACGTAGAGCACGATCAGCACCACGGCAATGAACTGAAACAGGATGCGCAGCCGCATCATCTTGTTGCTTTTCTTGGCAGCCGCCATGCCGCCCTTGCCGAAATTGGATATGCCGATGGCCAGAACAACGACGACCGCCGCCATGGCCAAAAGAAGTACGCCCATTAGAAGGTCCATGAACTCACCGTCCGCATTTGTTGTATCCTTGCCGCTCCATCTAGCGGGGCGGCCCGCGAAAGCGAACGGGTAATTTCGTCTCAGATACCCGAAAGGATGCGGTCAATCGTACCCGTTGGCAGAATGCGGCGCAAATAACCCGCGATATAGGTCGGTGTGGTCACGTAGTATCGAGCCTTGGGCGACTTTGCCTCGAGCGCGCGGGCAAGTTTGTCGGTTACCGCAGACGCCGGCAGCTCGAACCGGTCGGGGCCCGAGTCTTCGTACAGACGTTTGAGCAGCGACTCCTCATACTTGTCGCGCAGGGCCGAGCTTTCCCAATCTATGAACCGTTCAAAAATCGGTATGGCCTTCTCGCGCAGTTTAGAGGTGATGGGACCGGGTTCAATCAGCACCACTTTGATGCCGGTGCCGCGCAGCTCCAGCCTCATCGTGTCGGTCAGGCCTTCGATAGCGTATTTCGTGGCGACGTAGGCGCCGCGCCAAGGAAAGGCAACCAAACCCAGTACCGACGAGTTCTGCACGATGCGGCCGTGGCCCTGTGCACGCATGACGGGTATCACCTGGCGGGTCAGTTCGTGCCAGCCAAAAACATTGGTCTCGAAGATATGGCGCAACCCGTCGGTGGGCACGTCTTCGATCGCGCCGGGCAGCCCATGGGCACCGTTGTTGAACAGCGCGTCCAACGTGCCGCCCGTTGCTTCGAGAACATTGTCCAATCCCGAAGTGATCGTTTCGGCATCGGTATAGTCGATTCTTGGGCTGTCAAAGCCTTGAGCCCTCAGCCTGTCGCAATCGCGCTGATGTCTGCAGGCGGCAAACACACGCCAGCCGCGCGCACGCATTCCGTGTGCCGCGTCCAGACCAATGCCGGATGAGCATCCGGTGATGAGGATGGATTTCTGCATGTCTGCCCCAAAGTCGTCCTCGGCAAAAACTATTGCGAGGATCGGCCTCCGGCAATGACGGCATCACGTCAATTTGTGCTTTTTCGGATCAACGAGGAGGAAATCCAGCCAACCTGTTGCTCGGGCAACACGCGCAGGCGCAGCCAACCGGTTCCGGACTCGCTCAGAACTTCGACCTGCTGACCCATCCGCGCTTTGCCGATGATCGGATAGATCGTGCCGGGGCCGTCGCGCATGTTCACGCGAGTGCCGGACACGATGCGAATGTCTTTCGGCGGCTCTGACGGTGCAGGGGCTGCTGCTTCCGGTTCGGACTCGGTGTCCAGAACCTGGACGGCCGCGTTTTCATCCAGCGACGCCAGCGAGAAGGTACCGCCGGTATTGTCGAAACTGGACAGATCAGAATTCAGACCGGCGGCGATCTGCGCCAGCAACGCCTCGGTATCGACGGCATCGGCTGCTGGGATCGGTTCCGGCTTGGGTTCGGACGGCTTGGCGGGGCGCAGGGCCACCTTCGTCACAAGTTCGGTTGCCGGGGAGGGGACCAGTGGCCTGGGCTCGGGTTTCTCAGCCGCCGCAACGACGGGTGGTGCCTCGGCGCGCGTGCCGCGCGGTTCGAATTCGGATCCACCGCTCATGACGTAGAAGAACCAGCCGAGCATGGCAAAAGTAACAAGCATAAGGCGCGTCATGGCGCATCCCCCGGTAATCATAACAACAAGAAAAAGGCAGCATTCAATTGTTGGGATCCTACCATAGTTCGGGTCCCGAGTCGAAAATCGGGGGAAATCGCCGGGTTGGCTCCCCCTGTTGCAAAAACCGCGACTTGTCCCCAGCAAAATATGCCTTGGTTGCTTTACCACGCGCGCCGGGCGTCGTATCACATCATCTATGAACGACACGATCGACGACCCCAACATGGAGGCCCCCGACGCCGGAGGCGAGGTGGCCGAACCGCTGCGGCGGGCAATTGGCGAGCGTTATCTGACTTATGCGCTGTCCACCATCATGCACCGCGCGCTGCCCGATGCGCGCGACGGGCTGAAGCCGGTTCACCGGCGAATCCTCTACGCCATGCGCGAGCTGCGACTCAGCTCGACCGGTGGGTTCCGTAAGTCGGCCAAGATCTCGGGTGACGTGATGGGTAATTATCACCCGCACGGGGACGCCGCGATCTATGACGCGATGGCGCGTCTGGCGCAGGATTTCAACGTCCGCTACCCGCTGGTCGACGGGCAAGGCAACTTCGGCAATATCGACGGCGACAACCCTGCGGCCTCGCGCTACACCGAGGCCCGGATGACCATCGTTGCCGAGGCGTTGCTGGAGGGGCTGAACGAGGACGCCGTCGATTTCCGCGACAACTATGACGGCACGCTGACCGAACCGGTCGTCTTGCCGGCACAGTTCCCGAACCTTCTGGCCAATGGCGCCTCGGGCATTGCCGTGGGCATGGCGACCAACATCCCGCCGCACAACATTGCCGAGCTGTGCGACGCCTGCCTGCATCTGATCAAGACGCCCGACGCGCGTGACGACACGCTGCTGAACTATGTGCCGGGGCCCGATTTCCCGACGGGCGGCGTCATCGTCGAACCGGCCGAGAATATTGCGCAGGCCTATCGCACCGGGCGCGGCTCGTTCCGGCTGCGTTGCAAATACGAGGTCGAGGATCTGGGCCGCGGCCAGTGGCAGATCGTGGTCACCGAGATCCCGTATCAGGTTCAGAAATCCAAGCTGATCGAAAAGATCGCCGAGCTGATCCAGACCAAGAAGATTCCGATCCTGGGCGATGTGCGCGACGAATCCGCCGACGACATCCGCCTCATCCTCGAGCCGCGCTCCAAGAACGTGGACCCCGAGATGTTGATGAACATGCTGTATCGCAACTCGGATCTCGAGGTGCGGTTCAGCCTGAACATGAACGTGCTGATCGACGGGGTGACGCCCAAGGTCTGTTCGATGAAGGAGGTGCTGCGCGCCTTCCTCGATCACCGGCAAGAGGTGCTGCTGCGCCGCTCGCGTCACCGGATGGCCAAGATCGACCACCGGCTTGAGGTATTGGAGGGCTTCATTGTTGCCTTCCTGAATCTGGACCGGGTGATCGATATCATCCGCTATGACGACGACCCCAAAGCCGCGCTGATGCGCGAGAATTGGGGCATCGATCATGTGCGCGCCACCAGCGAGGCCGACTATGTCTCGCCCAAACCGGGCGAGGGCGAACTGTCCGAAGTTCAGGTCGACGCGATCCTGAACATGCGCCTGCGCAGCCTGCGTCGTCTCGAAGAGATGGAACTGGTGCGCGAGCGTGACGCGCTGATGGAAGAGCGCGCAGAACTTGAGGATCTGCTGGCGGATGAGGGTCTGCAATGGGCCAAGATCGCCGAGCAGTTGAAAGAGACCAAGAAGACCTTCGGCAAGGATTATGAGGGCGGCGCGCGTCGCACGCGCTTTGCCGAAGCAGGCGAGGTCGAGGACGTGCCGCTTGAGGCGATGATCGACAAAGAGCCGATTACGGTCGTCTGCTCGCAGATGGGCTGGATCCGCGCCATGACCGGCCATATCGACCTGAACCGCGAGTTGAAGTTCAAGGACGGCGACGGGCCGCGGTTTATCTTCCACGCGGAAACCACCGACCGGCTGCTGGTCTTCGCATCGAACGGGCGGGTCTATACGGTCAGCGCCGCGAACCTTCCCGGTGGCCGGGGAATGGGTGAGCCGCTGCGCCTGATGGTCGATCTGCCCAACGAGGCACAGATCGTCGACATCCTGATCCACAAACCGGGGCGCAAACTTCTGGTTGCTTCGGATGCTGGCAACGGGTTCATGGTGCCCGAGGACGAGGTGCTGGCCCAGACCCGCAACGGCAAACAGGTGCTGAACGTCAAGGATGACGAGCGCGCGGTGATCTGCAAGCCGATCGAAGGCGATCACGTCGCTGTGGTATCACAGAACGGCAAGTTTCTGGTGTTCCCGGTCTCCGAACTGCCCGAGATGACGCGTGGCAAGGGCGTGCGTCTGCAGAAATACAACATGGCGCGCGGGCGCCAGGGCACGCTGGAGCTGGATGGTGGCCTGTCCGACCTGACGACGTTCAACTGGGAGGACGGTCTGAAATGGTCAATGGGCGGCGACAAGACGCGGCATGAGGCAGATATGTCTCAATGGCTGGCAAAGCGCGCAAGCGTCGGAAAAAAACCGCCCTATGGGTTCCCGCGCGATTACAAGTTCTCGTGATCTTGCGCCGACCACGGTGGAAATCTGCCGATACGGCTTGGCACAAGCTGCATCGGTGCGCTAGATCAAAGAAAAACAGGCCTATCGAGACGAGACAATGTTGCGCATTTTGACCCTGATTACCGGACTGGCCCTGGTGGGCGCCTGCACGCAGACGCAACTCTATGAAGAGCCGGAAGATCTGGGCGAATTCAAGTTGCGCGTGAACTATGCGTTTGCCGACAAGGCCGTCCAGGGGCCGGTGTCTCGGGACGCGACGCCCCAAGAGTGGACCGAAGCGATCCAGAAGGCCGTCGATATCCGCCTTGGTCGCTATCAGGGCTCGCAGGAGTATGACATCGGGATCAGCCTCGAAGGCTATATGTTGGCGCCTCCCGGCATTCCGGTGATCTACAACCCCAAAAGCACAGCGATCGTCCTGGTCAACGTTTACGATGTCGGCAAGAAACAGTTTCTGGCCAAGGGCAAGCAGTTCCAGGTCCTCGAAGATACGACCGGTGGCAGCGCTCTGAAGGGCTCGGGCAACGAACGCACCAAGGAAGAGCAGATGAGCGGTTTGGCACTGAAAGTGGCGGACCGCGTCGAGGAATGGCTGGCTGAAGAGCACAAGGACAACGGTTGGTTCGACCTGCGCCCCGGCCTGATCCAACCGATTGAATCCGGACAGGCGATACAAAACCCGGCATAGTTTTGAGGATTTCCCTCAGGATGTGCTTGATTTTCCGCTTTGAACCAAATATCTCGCGCGCGCAGATGTAACCACGGGACCAAGGGTCCCCCAAATCGCAAAAGGGCGCCTGAGGAATGGCAAAGGAAAAGTTTGAGCGTACAAAACCGCACGTCAACATTGGCACGATTGGCCACGTTGACCACGGCAAGACGACGCTGACCGCAGCAATCACCAAGT
>NZ_JBQFSH010000005.1:0-381056 GCF_056537865.1 Ruegeria sp. BJ5 | reverse complement strand
CTCAAGATGCCCCCGGTCTCTCCCAGGCGTCTCAACCGTCTTTCCAGTCCGTCAGGCCGTCCATCCGACCAACCAACACCGCCTCAGCAGCGCCGGTGAAGGGCGTTCTAAGGATAACTACAAATCACCGCAAGCAGAAAATGACAAACTGCCGAACTTTTTTGCTGATTTTATTTTTATCAATGCTTGTCATATACTTAGACAACAGCCACCTAGCTCCACCGTTGGGAATTTCACCCCCGTAGATCAAGCCCGACCCGCTGGTTTCTAAGCCCGACCTCACTAGACCACTATATATAGCGAAAGCGCCCGGACATCACCACAAGAACACTCGACTCGCGCCCCATGAGTCGACTCACTCTGTGCCCGATTGGCGGCTCGGAACGCACAAGCGTTGGTGCGCCGAACACAGCGTATTGCGCCTCCCCCATGTACTTGACGCGCACAGCGCCATTGGCCTCCGGCCGGACCGAATGACCACCCCATTTAAGGCACAAAAAAAGGCCGCGAAATCCATTCGCGGCCAGCAACGATTCAGGAGAGAGCGTCGGACCTTATGATGGCCCGATCATGAAACAGGTGACATTGCGTGCCTTCAGGCGGCGACAGGCCAGATCCGCCTGCTCGCGGGTCATGCCCTGGAAGGTCGCGTCGAACCCGCGCGAACTCTGGTTCACTTTGCGCAAAGTGCCTTCCAGTGTCGTCATCTCCGACAAAGCCGTTTTCAGCAAAACCTTCTCGGCCTCGTAGCGGGTGGTGTAGCGCCCGACATTGACGCCCCAAAGATGCCCGCCCGACGTGGACAGACGGGTAACGACCTCCTGCTCGGGCTCGGCCACGACTTCTGCGGGCTCGGTCGATGCAAGCACAAGGTTCTCGGGGCGCAGGGCCGGGCGCGTGTCGGCATTCTCGACCGGAGGCGCCGTCGGCGCGATATCCGCTGCGGCGATCGCCGCGGCGATGCCGTCTTGAATACGTGCACCGTTCTTGGCTGCGGTTTCAGCCACGGCGCCGGCAACCTGAATGGCCACCCCAGCCCCGGGTCGCATCACAGGTCGAAGGCTGCGCTGTGGTGCGCGGACCGCACTGGCCAATTGGGTGGCTCCACCCAGCCCGGTATTTCCGGCATATGCCGGACGGGCAGGTTTGCGGATCGGAGCCCGAGACGGGGCGCGCCGGAATCCCATATCCAGCAGCTCGGCCACCTTGGCGTTGCGCGAGGTGCTGGATTTGCCGCCGAACACGGTTGCGATGATCCGTTTGTCCCCACGCTTGGCCGAAGCAACAAGGTTGAAGCCCGCAGCGCGCGTGTATCCGGTTTTGATGCCGTCGGCGCCCCGGTAGGCTGCCAGCAGCCGCCGGTTGGTGTTCGGAACAGTCTTGATGCCCGCATGTGTCGATTGGCGTGAAAACAGGTTGTAATACTCAGGATAGTCATAAAGCAGGTGCCGACCCAGCGTGGTCATGTCACGCGCAGTCGAAAGATGGCCCGCTTCGGTCAGCCCGTGTGCGTTCTTGAAGGTTGTGCGGCTCATGCCCATGGCCTTGGCTGTGCGGGTCATACGGCGCGCAAAGGCGGCCTCGGATCCGCTGAGAGCGATGCCGATCGCGGTCGCGGCGTCATTGGCCGATTTCACAGCGGCCGCGCGGATGAGATAACGGAACGCTATGGTCTGGCCCGCCCGCAGGCCCAGCTTGGAGGGCGGCTCGGCCGCCGCGGCCTTGGTGATCCGCACCTGGGTGTCCAGCGTGATCTCACCGTTCCGCACCGCTTCGAAGGCGATATAGAGGGTCATCATCTTGGTGAGAGAAGCAGGGTGCAGCCTGGTATCGGCGTTGCGGGAGTGCAGAACCTCACCGGTTCTGGCGTCAATGACCATTGCCGCATAAGGAGCCGCAAGCGCCTGAGTCGCCAGGACCAGCGCCATCCATATCACTGTGGCTACGAGCAAGCCCGCCCGCGCCGGAACTATCCGCCGAATCTGCACGATCTTTGCCTCTGTCTGCCTCGCGCCGCCGAGTTTTCCCGGTCAGCCTTTTTGATTATTTGGTCGAGGCTAACACACAGCACTGTTGAAATAAACCGAAAGCTGAAAAATCCGCGGCAGCGGCTCCGCTCGGTGGCGTCTAGATGTTGCGGCCCAACGGATGGCCGCCACCAAAACGGCGAAGATGTCAAAAAGTTGGCGCGGCTTCGTCGTAAAAGTTTGAAACTGGGGCCAATCTGTCACAGGTCAGGAAATCTGCCGGACCAGATCAGGAAGATCTCCCAAATCGCGGATCTCCCGGAAACGGGGATGGCTTGTCGGGATCTCGGCCTGCTCGATCTCCCACACCAGACCGTGCGGTACGTGCACGCCCCAGCACCCCGCCTGGATCGGCGCGACCACATCCGACCGCATCGAATTGCCGACCATCATGGCACCGGCAGGTGACTGCCCCATCCGCCGAAAGACTTCGCGGTAGGTATCGGGCGTCTTTTCCGACACGATTTCGACCGCGTCGAACAGTTCACCCAATCCCGATTGGGCAAGTTTGCGCTCTTGATCAATGAGATCACCCTTGGTGATCAGAACAATGCGATGGGTGCCTGCGATTGTCTCGACCGTCTCCCGCGCGTGAGGCAACAGCTCGATCGGGTGGGACAGCATCTCCTGCCCGGCTTCGATCAGTTCGCGGATGACCCTGGCCGGGACTTTGTCTTCCGTCACCTCGATTGCGGTTTCGATCATCGACAGGACGAAACCTTTGATGCCATACCCATAGTGGCGGATGTTGCGCTTCTCGGCCGCCAACAACCGCTCCATCAGATGGACACGGTCCGCATGATCCGCCAGTAGCGCAGCAAAATGCGCTTGGGTCAGCTGAAAGAAACGCTCGTTGTGCCACAAGGTGTCGTCAGCGTCGAAAGCGACGATGGTCAGGTTTTCATCCATTTCGAATCCGCCCGGTTGCTCTTTCCTCTGGGTGGGTCGACGTTATATAAGCCCTGAAACGACCCGAAGTGTGAATCGGAAAATCTCGCGACATGATTGAAGCCCGTTGGATGATGGCTGGCAAATCGGAAGACGATGGCGACACGTCAATCCTTGTTCAGACCAAGCCCAAGACCAAACGACCGCCCTTGTACAAGGTGCTGCTGTTGAACGACGACTACACGCCCATGGAATTCGTGGTTCATGTGCTCGAGCGGTTCTTCGGGATGTCCCATGCGCAGGCCTTCGAGATCATGTTGACCGTGCACAAGAAAGGTGTGGCCGTGGTCGGCGTATTCAGCCACGAGATTGCCGAGACCAAGGTTGGGCAGGTGATGGATTTCGCTCGTCGGCATCAACACCCGCTTCAGTGCACCATGGAGAAAGAGGAGTAGGGCCGCGACGCGCGACTCTGCCCCCTTCAACCCGCTCTGATGTCCTCACGATTGTCTCTCGCCCTCGACTCGGGCCTGACCCTGTCGGAACCGATATCGGTCGTTGGACCGACGCCGGATCATGACCTGTCGGCGCTGCCGAACGGTGTCGAGGTTGTTCAACCTTTCAAACCGTTCCACGACCATTTCCGGGACCGCGGCTTTGCAACTGTGCCCGAAACCGACAGCGCTTGTGAAGACGTGGTTCTGTTTCTGCCCCGCGCCAAAGCACAGGCACGCGCCATGATACATCATGCGTGCAGCCGGGCCTCGGGAACGGTTGTCGTGGATGGCGCCAAGACAGATGGCGTGGACAGCTTGTTGAAGGACATTCGCAAGCGGGTCGAGATCGAGGGCCCCATCGCCAAGGCGCATGGCAAGATCTTTTGGTTCAAGGCCGACCCCGACGCATTTGCAGACTGGGCCGCGCCCGCAGGACAGATGGCGGACGGCTTCCAAACCGCGCCCGGGGTGTTTTCGGCCGACGGGGTCGATCCTGCTTCGGCACTGTTGCGCGAGACCCTTCCGTCAGGGCTTGGACCTCGGGTCGCCGATCTGGGTGCCGGATGGGGCTATTTGTCCGCCGGGCTGCTGCAGGGTGACACTGTACGCACGATTCATCTTGTCGAAGCCGACCATACTGCCCTGACATGCGCACGTATCAACGTGCCCGACCCAAGGGCACAGTTCCACTGGGCAGATGCGGTGACATGGTCTGCACCAGAACCCATGGACACCGTTGTTATGAACCCGCCATTTCATACTTCGCGCAGCGCCGATCCCGGCTTGGGGCGCGGGTTCATCACCGCCGCCGCGCGCAACCTGTCCCGCTCGGGCGACTTGTGGATGGTCGCCAACCGGCATCTCCCCTACGAAACGACTTTGACTGACGCTTTCGCGCGGGTCGAGGAAATTGCAGGCGACAACCGGTTCAAGGTATTCCACGCCTCTCGCCCTCGGCGGTGAAGCCGATTAACCTGCGCCGCGACTCAGGAGGAAACACATGTCCTTTTCCATAGCCGGCAAGACCGCCATCGTCACCGGAGGCGCCAACGGCATCGGCCTTGCCATCGGCCGTCACTTCGCCGACGCGGGCGCCAACGTGATGTTCGCCGACATGGACGAGAAACGTCTGGCCGAAGAACTGGGCGAACAGGCCGATGACAGCAACGTCCGCTACTTCGCCGGTGATCTGCGCGAAAAGCTGACGATCGCCAACCTCCTTTCGGCCACTCTGGATGCATTCGATCAGGTCGACATTCTTGTAAACGGAGCGCGACAGGTCATCTCGACGGATCCGCTGGACCTGGAAGACGACTCGGTTCGCACCCTTCTGAACCAGAACCTGATGCCAGCCCTGCGGCTGAGCCAGCTTGTGGCCAAGCGGATGATCAAACAATCCGAGGATCAGGAAGACGGGCCGAATGGTTCGATCATCAACCTGTCCTCGATCGCCGGTCAGCGCGCGCATCCAGGCCTTTTGGCCTATTCGGTTTCCAGCGCCGCGCAGGACCAGTTGACCCGGTCCCTTGCAGTGGCGCTTGCGCCTCATCGGATCCGCGTGAACTCGATTGCGTTGGGGTCGGTCATGAGCGCGTCACTGCAGGCCACCCTGAAAGACAATCGGGACTATCGGCGGGACATTGAGGATCATACCCCACTGGCCCGCATTGCCGCCCCGGCCGAGCTGGCCGAAACGGCGCAATACCTTGCCTCGGACGCGGCTGCGTTCATTACCGGGCAAGTCCTCACAATCGACGGTGGACGGACCCTTCTGGACCCGGTTGCCGCTCCCGCGCATTGAGCCTGACGATGTTTGAAACGGAAAAATCCACCGCCTCGACTTGGTTTCGCCAGTTGCGCGACGAAATCGTCGCGGCCTTCGAGGCTTTGGAAGACAGCCACCAGGTGGGGCCATTTTCCGATGCCCCCGCCGGACGGTTCGAGGTCAAGGAGACCCGACGCCAGTCCGAGGACGGCTCGGACGCGGGTGGTGGGCTGATGTCGGTCATGCGCGGCGGCCGCGTGTTCGAGAAGGTCGGTGTCAATGTCTCGACGGTCTACGGCACGCTCGGCGAAAGGGCGCAACAGGCAATGGCCGCGCGCAAGGGTATCCCCGGGATGACAGACGACCCGCGGTTCTGGGCCTCGGGCATCAGCCTTGTGGCGCATATGCAAAACCCGCACGCACCGGCCGCTCACATGAACACCCGCATGTTCTGGACCCCGCATGCTTGGTGGTTCGGCGGTGGATCAGACCTGAACCCCTGCATCGAATATGCCGAGGACACGGCCCATTTCCACGCCACGCAAAAAGCGCATCTAGACCCGCACGGGCCGGGTCACTATCCGCGGCTCAAAGAATGGGCAGACGAGTATTTCTACATTCCGCACCGCAAGCGTGCGCGTGGGGTGGGCGGCATTTTCATGGACGACTACTGCACCGGCGACTGGCAGGCGGATTTTGCGCTGACACAGGACATTGGCCGCGCTTTCCTGCCGGCCTTTCTGCCGCTGATCAAAAAGCGGCGGACCCAACCCTTTACCGAGGCAGACAAAAACACCCAGCTGGTGCACCGCGGGCTCTATGCCGAATACAATCTGGTCTATGACCGGGGCACGAAATTCGGCCTGGAAACCGGGCATGACCCCGACGCCGTGCTGATGAGCCTGCCGCCGCTGGCCAAGTGGGTCTGAGACGTTAGAACCCGAAATCCATGAAGTTGTCGTAGCAGTAGTTCTGCGCTGAGGACGCTGACATGTTCTCGCCCACCCGCTTGACGGTGATTGAATAGCCGGGGGTGGTATCCACGCCCGGCGGCGGCTTCAACGAGAATTGCACGGTTCGGACACCCGGCTCGTAAGCCCTCCAGATGTAGATCCGTTGCGAACCGGGGACACCCAACTGCCGAATGGCGAAATCGCCGATCCCGCACCAGTAGTTGACAGGGGCTGACGACCCGATTGCCTTGACCTCGTACACACCGTCTCCTACGGATCTTATCTCGGTGCGGTAGGTCGGGCGGACGCCGATGCCGAACCCGACAGCTTGTGCGGCAATTGGAGCCAACAGTGTTGCAGACAGAACCAGGGCTGAAATCAAATGCTTCATCAAAACTATCCGCCAAAAAACCGGGTTGTGCCAATCATAGGCCGCATGTCCATTGAGTAAAGCCAAACCCGGTCACCTTTGGAAACAGGCCGCGCCCACACGCCCTCTCAGCTTCGGCGGCGACAGAAAACAAGTACCATTTCAAGACTTTGCCCGATATACTGCCGATGTCCCAAGGGGTTGAGGTCAGGTTTGAGCAGAAAATTTCCAAAGGACTGGTTTGATGTCTCTCCCGAGAAATACGCCGATTTCGGCGCGCTCTTCTACCTTGCCGGGCTGACCAAAACCCACCAGCAACGCAGCCTCGCCCAGGTTCTGTAAGCATTCGAAACGCCTTTGCGGCTGGGGCAGTATCACATCTTTCGCCAAAACGGATTCCCGCGCGGTTTCGTGACCTTTGCCGGGCTCAGCCCTGAAGCGGAATACCGATATGCGGTGCAGGAAAAGCCTTTGATGGATACTGATTTCACCAGCGGTTCATCTTTCTGAATCGTCGATTTGGTCGCACCTTTCGGACAGACCAACCAGATGGTCGAGATTCTGAAACGCGAGATTCCGCATCCGAGGGTGCGCACGAACCGCATGGACAGCGACATGACCCGAAACCGCATCGTCGAATGGACCCGGGATGAGGCCGGCAAGGTCCACATGAAACTGTACCGGAAAAAAGAGTTCTCGCAGCTTCTGAAAGAACAGGGTGATTGACCCTGCCGCCTAAGATTTGGCGACCCGTCCACCGACATCCTGCGGTGCCAGCGCTACGGTCTTGACGACCGCGTGGCACGGTTTGCCGGGCTGCAACGCCAGGGCATCGACCGACCGGCGCGTCACACGGGCCAGCAGCGTGCCCGCCGGTGTTCGGACCGAAACGATCGCCCCTGGCCCTTCGCCCGCGCGCACGGTCTCGACGGTGCCCTGCAGGACGTTCAGCGCCGACAGGCCCTCGGGCTTTCGGTCCGACAGTATGACTTCCTGGGCGGGGATGCGGATCCGAAGCGCATCGCCAACCGAATGCGGGATGCGCGGCAGGAACAGTCGGACACCGTTTGCCGCCAATTCCGTCAGGCCGTCTTCGTGATGCGCGGCCACAGTGACCTCAAGCACCGCACCCACAGCCCGCACACCTGTCGGCGCAACCGAAGGATCCGCCAACACTTCGGAGGCCGGTCCCTGCCGCAGCACCTTGCCGTCCTGCAGCGCCACGACCGAGGTGGCAAGGCGGGCCACTTCGGCCGCAGAATGCGTGACATAGAGAATCGGCACCGAGACCTCGTCCCTCAATCGCTCGAAATAGGGCAGGATCTCGGCCTTTCGCGCTTCATCCAACGCAGCGAGAGGTTCATCGGCCAGGATCAACCGCGGACTTGCCAGCAGAGCACGGCCAATGGCGACACGCTGCTTTTCACCGCCCGACAGGTGGGCGGGGCGACGGTCCAGCAGGTGGCCGATGCCCAGCATCTCTATCACGTGATCGGGGTTTTCACGGCGCGCGTCCCGGGGAGCAAACCACCGGCCGTACGACAGGTTTTGGCGCACGGTCAGGTGCGGGAACAAGCGGCCTTCCTGGAAGATATAACCCAGCCGGCGGCGATGCGGCGGCAGCCAATGGCCTTGCTCGGTATCGAACAGCACCCAATCATCCACCGCGACCCGCCCAGCCTGGGGGCGCAGCAAACCGGCCACGGCATCCACGATGGTGGTTTTGCCAGACCCCGATCGTCCGAACAGAACCGTCACACCCCGCGGCGCCTGAAACAAGATGTCCAGGTCAATGCCCGGCAGGCGGTGTCTTATCTGCACGGACAGACTCATGTTCCGGCCACCCGGGCCGCAGCGCGACGCCCCACATATTCCGACAGAAGCAGCGCCCCCATGGCGATGACGATCGAGATGATGACCAGCCGCATCGCGGCGCTCTCGCCGCCCGGCACCTGAAGGAAAGCATAAACCGCCGACGGCAAGGTCTGGGTCTGGCCCGGAATGTTCGACACGAAGGTGATCGTGGCTCCGAACTCGCCCATCGCCTTTGCGAAGGCAAGGATTGCCCCTGCAATGATCCCCGGCAAGATCATAGGCAAAGTCACGGTGACAAAGACAAAAGGTTGCGATGCCCCAAGCGTCGCTCCCGCCTGCTCCAGTTTTGGATCAACCGCCTCGATCGACAGGCGGATTGCCCGAACCATCAGCGGAAATGCCATGATCCCGGCGGCCAGTGCGGCTCCGGTCCAGCGGAAGGCCACAACGACGCCCAGATCAGCCAGCACCCGACCAACCGGGGCTTGTACGTTGAAGGTCAGCAACAACAGATAACCGGTCACGACCGGTGGCAGGATAAGCGGCAGATGCACCAGACCGTTCAGCACTTGTCGACCGGGAAACCTCCAGCGGGCCAGTGCGTAGGCCACGAATATACCGAGTGGCAGCGAAACGATCGTCGCCCAGAAAGAGACGCGCAGAGACAGTCGCAACGCTTCGATCTCGGCAGGGCCCAACCAACCCATGGCGCTATCCGTGCGGCAGGGTGAAACCCTGCGCCTTGAATATGCCGGTCGCCGGTTCGCTCTGCAGGTAGTCGAGGAAGACCTGCGCCTCAGGCCGTGCGGTCGCGGTCAGGGCCGCAGGATAGACGATCACCGGGTGCGTGCCTTCAGGGAAAACTCCGACCACATCCACCCGGGCCTCGGCCTGCACATCGGATCGGTAGACAACACCCATTGGTGCCGCGCCACTTGCGACAAGCGCCAACGCCGCGCGCACGTTATCGGCCTGAGCCACCTGATCCTGAACATCGTCCCACAGGCCCAGAGCAGTCAACGCGGCCTTGCCATAGCTTCCGGCGGGAACCGCATCAACGAGAGCCATTGCCAGATAGCCGCCTTTCAATTGGCCTCTCAGATCGAAGTTCGGCGTAAGCTCCTGTTCGCTGGGCTGCCCTGCGCGCGCAATCAGCACCAGCCCGTTGCCCACAAGATCGACGCGCGACGCCGGGTCGATGTCTCCGTTCCGCTCAAGAACATCCATCCAGGCGGTATTGGCAGAGATAAACAGATCGGCCGGCGCGCCCAGCTGAATCTGCCGGGCCAAAACGGAAGAGGCTGCGAAGGAAACCGTAACCTGTTGACCTGTCGCGGCCTCGAATTCCGGAGCGATCTGGTCCAGCGCGGTCTTGAGACTGGCCGCCGCGAACACCAGGACCTCAGCCGCCGCAACCCGAACCGGGGCAACCAACGCGCCGCAAAGGGCGGCAACCGCAACAAGACGGCGGCATGTGTCGAACTGCATCCCCGGCTCTCCTGTTCGGGCGGTCGCATTGCTTTTGGCATATCGGAGGCAGCGGGCCGCAGGCAAGGTGTATTCCCGCCGGCGTGCTATGCAGAGTCCGGAATCAATTGGTCTTTCCGGCGTCGAAAGAGTAAGCCCAGAGAAAAAGGCGGCATCCCAAACCCGCAATCTGTCGCAAATGAAATTGATGTCGCGCGCTCGCAAGACGAGTCTGGGCATGAACCAAACAGGACGTACACCATGCTGCACCAAACCCCGGGATTGATCGACACCGTTCGCGCGCGGTTTGCCCATGTGGACAACTGCCCCTTTCAGGGTCCCCGCATCTTTTTCGAGAATGCCGGCGGCGCACTGACCCTGAACTCGGTGGTCGAAACCTCGGCCCGTTTTGCGGCCATCCCGGACAATCAGGGGCGGGACAATCCCGCCAGTCACGCGTTGGTCGACATCATCAACCGTGCCAAAGCAGATCTTGCCGTGTTTATGAATGCGCCTTCGGGGCAGTTCTTCGTGGGTGAAAGCGGAACAGAGCTGCTGTTCCGCATGATCCGCACGGCCTGCGTGAATGCGCCAAAAGGGGCAAAGGTGATCGGCAGCTCGATCGAACATCCCGCCAGCCGCAGCGCCGCGCGCCGCTGGGCGGGCCTTGCCGGATTGGACTATGTGAACGTGCCGCATAACGACGCGACAGGTTTGGTTACTGCCGCAGATTATTCGGCCCACATGACACCGGACGTCGCGGTCGCCACGATCCTGCACGCTTCGCCGGTGACGGGAATGGGAATGGACGTGGCTGAAATCTCGCGCGCGATCCGGGCGGTGTCGCCGGATTGTTTCATCATTGTCGATGGCATCCAGCACGCAGCACACGGACAGTTGGATATCGACAGCTATGAAGTCGATGGATATGCGATTTCACCCTACAAAGTGTTTTCCCGGCATGGCTACGGCATTGCCTGGATCTCCGACCGGCTGACCGCCCTGCCCCATGACCAACTGATTGACGCGCCAGCTGATGGTTGGGAATTCGGCACGCGCGATACCGGCGCCTACGCCACGATGTCCGACGTGGTTGCCTATTTCGACTGGCTGGGCGGCCAGGTGTCGGATGCCCCTGACCAACGCACCAGAATCGAGGCCGCCGGCCAGGCGATTCATGCCTATGAGACCCATCTGACCAACGCGATGATCAACGGCGTGGGCAACCTGCCCGGCCTGCGCGATATGGATCACGTCGCGATTCTGGCCGGAGAAGACAACCCCGCCCGCGAAGGACTGGTGTCGATCGTGGTCCGCGACATGCCCTCGGCCGACGTGGTCTCGCGCCTGAACGCGCAGGGCATCCGAACCCACACCCGCAAGGCCGACCATTACAGCGGGAACGTGCTGAACCCGTTGGGCTTGTCCGATTGCATCCGGATTTCGCTGTGCCACTACAACACCGAGCACGAAGTTGCGCAGCTGCTGACCGCATTGAAGGACATGAATCCCTGAGACACACAGCCACCGGCGCAGAAATTCTGAAAGACCCTCTTGCGCCGGCCCACCAGCTTGGCTAAATCCCCCCTCACGGGTGATTAGCTCAGTTGGTAGAGCGCTTCGTTTACACCGAAGATGTCGGGAGTTCGAGTCTCTCATCACCCACCATCCCAACTCATTGATCTTGCAATATTTATTTCTGTGCAGGGTCTTGCGCCGCCTCAACTGGTACATAGAGGTGGTACACGATGAGACACGCGATGCCTAAGCCTGTACTGATCGGATCGACATATTATCTACGAGTTCATGTCCCACGGGACGTTGTGAAACTTGCTTCAGGCTCCGCAGTTGTTTTGCCTATTGGCGATAGTGCCTGTCAGATAAAGCTAACGACTCACGCCAAAGTCTCGCTGCGGACGAAAGACTGGCCAGAGGCCAAGAAACGCTTCGCCGCAGCTCTTGCCGCCTTAGAGACATACTGGGATTCCCTGAGAAACGGGCCAGTTAGCTTGAGCCATAAGGAAACCGTTGCGTTGGCAGGTGAAGTCGTAGCTACGTTCCTACAAGTACTGGAAGAAGAACCCGGATCACCTGAGATTTGGGAACGGGTGGCAAACCTAGATGCCCACGCCAAAAAAGGCATGAGCAATCCCTTGGCAATCCCGACACCTCAGACCAAGGCTAAAGACATTGAGTATCGATTTGGCGGGTTAGCGGATGCTCAATTGGCAAGGCGAGGTCTGATAGTGGATGAAAAGTCTCGCGACCGCCTCATTCAACGCATAGCTGTGTCCATGGAAGATGTCAGCCGGGTCAATTTAGCAAGGGCATTGGGCGACTACTCGGAAATAGATACTCTCAAGAAGTACCCAAAATACGTGCCGAAACCCAAACAACACCCGGGCGTTCGCGATGAGCACGGAGGAGTTACGTTCGACGACGTGATCGACCAGGAAGTACGTCGCCGATCCACAGGCAGAGATGCCAAACCCATGTCCTCCAGTGCAGAACGTAAGTTTCGAAGAGCCGTTGACGAGTTTGCGAAACACCGAAAGAGCAAACGAATAGACACTTTGACAGCACGACAGGCTGATGATTGGAAGTGGACCATGCTGGACGAGGGAAAGCTATCTAACTCGACGATAGCCCAGCGTTTGCAGAACGTAAGGACGGTTGTGGAGTGGGCGCGTCGTCATGCCCTCGGTAGTCTTTTCCCCGACGGCAACCCCTTGGAACTAGTTGAGCTACCGCAGCGACAAGGGGTCAACAGCGCTGATCGGACATATCGGTTGAGTGAGGCGAAGTTGGTCCTGGAAGCGGCGAGGTGTGAGACGAAGCCGGAGCTTAGATGGTTGCCGTGGATGTGCGCCTACTCGGGCGCTAGGATTGAAGAGGTTGCGCAGCTAACGCCTGATGACTTCTTCCAGTCCGCTGACGACTGGTTCTACCGGATCACGACGAAGGGCGGGAAAACACTGAAGAACCAACACAGCAAGAGGACTGTTCCCGTACACCCTGACCTCATAACTGAGGGATTGATCCAGTTCGTGCAGACGCACAGCGGCAACCCCACTCAAAGATTGTTCCCCCGGCGATCACAAGGGAACGTAGCTGGGTGGGTACGAGGCAAGCTTGAGCTTAAAAGAAAAGACCTAGCACCCAACCATGGGTGGAGGCATCTGTTCGAAGACTTGGCATTGAGGGCGGGTATCTCGGATAGCGCGAAGACATACATCACAGGACGATCGACTGGGCGGTCAGCTGAAGGGTATGGCAAGAGCGACGCTATGCTACCCGGATTGGCGGCAGAGATGCGTAAGCTGCCTTCATTCCTGCCCCAATAGAGCCGCTGAGAGAGTCACTGAGTGGCCTTTCAGGTGCTTCAGCTGGGTAGGGTGCCGAGAGCCGCAATCGAGCCTCACAGAGTCGCTCAGAGCCTCTACAGTCGGTTTGGAGTTGGGTGCCACCATTGCAGACAAATACGTGCTGCGGGGGCCTCTCTGGGGCAACTGCAATCTGAAGCTGAAGCTTCGATGCTAGTCGCCAGACCTCCCTTGCCGATCACTTAGCCGATAGCTTTGGGGGGTAAGGGGGGCATCTGGGGATGCATCTGAAGCTAGGTAGCTTTGATAGCTTAAGCTATTGCTGAAGCTTGGGTCGTCCTCGTCGTGGAGGAAAGACCCATTAACCACATCCTCAAAGCTCAAGCTATGCCTGCTGCAGACAACTTGAAGTTTGACCACCACGACGACATTGACGCTAGTGTCAGCAGCGATAGAGCTGGCATCGGTCAGCCAAGCAAAACCGCTGCAAAAATCTGAGAGCCTTACCCATATAACGTGGTCGTCGATAGTTCCCCCATACCGGGTCTTCGGTCGTATGGTAGAGCGAAATGGGTTGCGACACGTTTACCAACTATGCCTTTGACAGAGGGTGATCGCCCCACACAGCGACGTTGAAGGAACCGGCAAATGCACATCTGCACGTTACCGAGGCTCTGAGGCGCTCTGGCGCAGCTACTTCCTACTCATCGTTGACACTGCAGCGTTCACTGTGATCTGCGTAGGACATTGCGGTAACTTGTTTTTTTCACAAGGACATTGAAATGAAATGGCGGGATTCAGTCGAACTTGCGTTACAGAACTTAGGCGGCAGCACCAGCCTTGATCGTTTGTATGAAGAAGTCCGCGCAATTCGCGTGAGCAACAATGACACCACCCCCAAATCCCTTGAAGCAGTCGTCCGCAAAGAACTTGAATACAACTCTTCGGACTCTTCGAATTGGCAAGGCGATAGAGACCTATTCTACAGCGTTCACGGGATAGGTATGGGCGTTTGGGGTCTTAGAGCGCTCATATCGGAAACTCCGCTTGCTCACGACATTGAGCTACCGGAAACGACCGGAGAAGCCGTACGGCTCGAAGTCACGACGAACCGCATCATCCGTGATACGGACATGACGAAGAAGGTGAAGGCGCTTCACAACAACGAGTGCCAGATGTGCGGGGGCTTCATCGAGCTTCCGAATGGCCAGAAGTACGTCGAGGCTCATCACATCATTCCCTTAGGCGCTCCACACAATGGGCCGGACACTCCCGACAACATAGTTGTGGTCTGCCCAAACCATCATGCCATGCTCGACTTTGGGTGTATCACTCTTTCGAAGTCACTTCTGAAAAACGCAGTCGGTCATTGCATATCTGACGCAAGCATAAGCTACCACAACCAGGCTATCTTCTTATCCTCCTAATAGCAGTACGACGGTCAGCATGTGTCCTTACGGGTATACCTCCACGTACACCAGCGCGTCTTGAAAAAAGACTGTCCGTAAGGGTTGACTTACTTCAACGTACACAATTATCAACGTACAGCACCTAAACGGACACCAAGGCGACATGAGCAAGACCATCCTTTATGCACGAGTTTCGACTACTGACCAGACACTTGACCATCAGCGGGCACAAGCTGAGGCTGCTGGGTTTAAGATTGACGAGGTGGTGTCCGACCATGGGGTGTCAGGTGTCAGTACGACGCTGCAGGAAAGACCAGAGGGCAAGCGATTGTACGACAAGCTGCGCCATGGGGATACGCTAGTGGTGCGCTGGGTTGACCGTCTAGGTCGCAACTACCAAGACGTCACAGACACGATCCGCCATTTCATCAGGCAGGGTGTCGTAGTGCAGACCGTGATCAACGGCCTGACCTTCGATGGCACCACGCAGGACCCCATGCAAGCAGCTGTGAGAGACGCGCTTATTGCCTTCATGGCCGCGACCGCACAGGCGCAAGCGGAAGCAACCAAGGAGGCCCAGAAGGCTGGCATAGCCGCTGCAACGCAGGACGGCACCAAATACCGGGGCAAGAAGCCGAGCTATGACAGGGTGATGTTTGAAGTTGTCATGGAAATGCTGGGCCAAGGGGCCGGTGCATCAGAGATCAGTAAGGTCACCGGATTGACACGCCAAACTGTCCTTCGAATAAGGAAAGACCCTGCGGCAGCCGAGGCTGGGCTGGCAAAGTGGGCAGATAAGCTCCACTGAGGACAGCGGGGCCTTTTTGTGTCCCGTCTATTTACACTGTCAGGAGTTGAGCGTCTGTGCGGGAGCTGCGACAACTGGAACGAAAGATGAAATGAGGAAGTCTACATGTTCCACAGAGCGGCGTTGGACATAAGCGATAGACACAAAAAGCCAGACCCCAGATTTTACAGTTGTGTACGGTTTGTCGCCGACAGTTGCACTCCTGCTGTTTTCTACCTCAACGAAGAATGGTTAAAGCACCGGAATTTGGAAGACGCAGGGATTAGCGTCGATGATCTTTTGCCGGCGCAGATCGAATTGTTGAAAAAGCGTAACCTCTACCCAGAGAAATCAAATGCCCCCCAGCAACCCGCTTTAGTCTACTTGGAGGAAGGGGCATGGGAAAAACCCGTAGACCCTGAGACGGGTGCAATGTCAGGCTTGGTTGTGCCTAATCGAGAGTTTGTCCTCTCCCCATCACCGTTAATCCATAAAGCGCACTTAGCGGACAACGGGCTTAACGCGCAAACTGCTATTCTTTGTCTAGCCTCGGTCGGGTTAGATGTCATGCTGCCGAATGTGTCCTTTGACTTACTCGCAGATGAGGAAATCAAAAGGATGAAAGAAGAATTTCGTGACGAACGACTACAGTATCTTGAGGTAGCGTCAGCTCTAGCGCAACAGGCATACGATAGGTTGAAAGAGGGTGATTATGAAGACGCACTGAGGTGGGCGGAAAGCGAGGTTGCTTTTAAATTGGCTCCCAAGGCCCGGCTCATTGAGGAGGCAGTATCTTCACACACCACTCGGCAGCTCCGAAAGGCTGGTTACTCGTTCTGGAAGGAAGGAGTACCCACCATTGGAGCAGCTTATCTGTCAGGCGGATTAGGGGCTGCTTCGTTGACGGCGGGAAAGGAGGCGCTCAGAACGCTAGTTGCGACGGTTAGCGCCAGCAAGGAGGAGCGATCCTTGCCTGAGGTAGCCTATGCCATGAAAATCAAGATGGCTGTCGATGACCGCCGTGCCTGAACTCGTAACGCATCACCGTAGAATAACCGCCCAAGGGAACGCTCCAAAGCTACTCTTACGGAACTATTCAAAGTCTTTCGCCAGCTTGAACAAATCTAATACCAAGCGCACCTAGTCCTGATTACTCTTTGTAATCACAATGGTTGGCGGCAAAAATGAGATTTTCCCTGCTACCTTCAAGATTTCCCCAGGCTACGATCGGATCATAAGGCTCGTTAGTGTTAATACGAAACTCAAAATCTGAAACCTCCAACAGCCATTTCTTAACGTACTCAGTTGGGATCGCAATACTGACTGCGCTTACACGCTTGTCCATCTCAAAGACATAGGGCCTATCGTACTGAAGGGCGAAAGCACTGGACTTCAACTCTACAGTATTCACAGCCTGCTTTACTGCTTCTAAAGGACCGTGAATCTCCATAGAGAGAAACAGCGTCCCAGGAACTTCCTCAATGCAGAACTGATTGATCTGCATTTCTCGCTCGTCATCGGCAACGGGACGATAGAAAGCTCTCCACCCTCGGAACCAATTGTCCAGTCGCCAGAATTTTTGTGGTTCAGGTTTCTTCCCGAGAAACGCTTGTATCGCTCTTGGTTCGCTTTTTTCGAAGTCAGTATTTTCTGTTCCAGGGTATCTCGAAATACCCCATCCATCGATATCTTCCCTTGAAAACCAAAGCATGTCTTCTGGTCGAGTTGCAGTCACAAATGCAGCCACCGCACCATGTGAAACGCCGTGTTGAAATGCATGTTGAGCAAGTAATTCGTTGCACTCTTGATCTGGCAAATCGTCCACCGCGCATGAGTGCTGACCAAACATACCAAAAGGTTCCATCGTTCGATATTGGCCGGCAATGAATACAACTGACGCACAAGCCGATGCGCAACTCGCACCATTTGGAATAATAGTATGAAATGGGCGATTTCTCAGAGCGGCCGACAAAATTAGCGCTTCCATCACACTTCCACCGGGACTGTCTAATAAGAGTATGGGTAGACCATGCGCCGCGGGTTCCGCAAATTCGGACAGCTCATTGAATTTCTTAGTTGTTCCATGTTCTATTCGGCCAGATAGTTTCAGCGCCTTGACGCCGTTCCACTCAACTATCGAGAGACCACCCGCGATGTGATTATTAGATTTCGGCACCTTGCCAGTTTGCGCTCCGGCAGCAGAAGCCAAAAGTGTCCAAAAAAACAATAGTATCGCTAACTTAGGGTATTCCAACGTGCTAGTACTCCTTCGTCGATCTCCAAGCCACAAGTTACTCTGCTATGTGAGTTTAACCGATGATTTCTTTGAGCCTGCTAAGACGTATTGACGACACCAATTTTCACACTGTGGTTTCACAGTGTAGCCGAGGCTTACACTAGAAACTGCCCTCCACGCCGATACTTCGGATACGTGATTGGCGCAGCACAGGCTTGCCTTCCTCCAACGCGCCTCCCGCGTCAGCCACACAGGCGACCCACCATGTTTGACACTTTTTTGCGAGTGCCAAAAAGCTAAATGGGACCACCTGTACTTTAGCAGTTCCGCTCTAGCGATACAGCCCGCACTAAGCGCACATCAACGTCGGTTTTTGATAGCCGATCACTGTAAAGCTATCTTGTGGATTTGGTTTCGCGAACAAAGTGTAAAGACACTCCGAATAAGTCGTTCCGCCGCCGTACGTGTAGGCAGTGGCGCTGTTTCCGTAGCCGTATACATTTGTTGTCGTTGGTGCCGTGTAAGACGTCGTGTTGCTCCACTGAAACGCAAAACGTCCATCTGGGAGCTTTACCACGTTATCTGGCCGACCGTAGTCGAGTATTACGTCTGTAATGTCTCGCCCGACATATGATTGCATTATTGACTCAGCGCAGCCCGAAAGCACTAGAAGTACCCCGGCGAAAACTAGTCGCTTGAACATTTTCCACTATCCCAAGTTTTGCTTTTTGCTTTTTGAAACCTGAAAGTAAGCAATATCGCAATAACTCTCAAACGGTTTCGAAGTGAGACTAACAATTGTTGATAAGCAGAGCCAAGCAGCAACTTGTCGCAATGGATACTTAGCAGCAAATCTCGAGTTGCAAAGATACTGGGGAACACCCTCAGTTAAGCCATTTTTCAGTGGGTTCGGGACTGAACTACGTTCCTCACAAAGCCCCTAAGCGTCTTATCTGGTTAGGTTACGCGCTTTCGATTGTTGATGCTGGCCAGCCGACGAATGTTGACCGTCGGTACATTTGAGTAGTACATCATCATCAAGGCGGCGCCTGGAAAGCGCTTTAAAAAAAGGACTTTTCGGTGAAGTCATGAGAGTTCGAGTCTCTCATCACCCACCATCCCAACCTCTTCTCCGTCTTCAGTATTTGTGCGGGTATGACCTGCCATTTCCGGCGCGCCCCCGACGCATGCACAAATCAAAATACTATTTTGGTTTGCCGGCAACCTCCTTTACTGTGGGTCAAAGCCAAAACGGGCTCACCGGAGGGACATCATGAAGACGGTACGGATCGCGAAACCCCTGATGCTTGGCCTGTCGCTGGCGATTTCAGCAGCGACATCGGCACTGTCTCAGCAATCCGACTGGTCCTATTCGGCCACGATCTACCTGTTCACCCCTGAAACCGAAGTGTCGCTGGACACACCCGCCGGAACCTTGGATGGCACGCTCAGCTTCTCTGACGCGCTGGAAAACCTAGACCTTGCTTTCATGGGCACGTTTGCCGCGTCGAACGGCCGTTGGTCGTTCCTTGCGGACTACAACTATACGAACCTGTCCTTCTCGAACGAGACTCCGGGACCGGCAAGTTCGGGTCTGGACACCTCGTTCAAAACCCAGTTCCTGAGTGGCTATGTCGGCTACCGCGTCCTCGAAACGCCAACAGCCAGCGTCGATCTGGCTGGCGGGTTCAGATGGTTCAGCACGGAAACAAAGTTCAACCTGTTGCCCGGAACAGCGCCCGGCAATCAGACCTCGGTCGACAGCAGCTGGACCGATCCGGTGATCGGCGTCCGTGCCCGGGTCGCGTTCTCGGACAAATGGTCGGGAACCGGGTTCCTGGATTATGGCGGGTTCCGCAGCGACAGCGAAACCTGGCAGGTCCTGCTGACTGCGGACTATGCGATCAACGACCGCTGGCTGCTACGTGGCGGGTACCGCTACATTTCCTTTGATCACGACATCAATGGCAATGACTTCAGCTTCCACCAATCCGGCCCGGTGATTGGCGCAACCTACCGATTCTAGGGCATTTGCCACCCACTAGGTGACGTTCGACATCCAAAGTCCGTTCCTAATAAATATCACCCCATTGTAATAAAACGATAATATTTTCGGTGCGTCATTCTCTTTTCCGGCCCCACGACACCTAGATTCTGTCTTGCGACATTTGTGAACCGTTCGTTTTCTTCGATATTCTCAAGAAAAAAGCCGCTCATCCCTGAGCGGCTTGAATAGCTTTGATCTTGGCGGGTTATCTCTGCCGCGGTTTCCTGCGGGTCTGCCGTGATTCTTTGATGTGTCTGTCCATCGCAATCGTCGTATCGATGCTTCGCCAATCATGGCTGAGGAAGGGATTAAGCGCATCATCGCAGTTCATCCTTTCGTAGTATCCCTCCGCGAAATGCTCGATACCGAGCCTTTGGCTCTCGTATTTCTTCGTAATGCCAGTCGCACCGATAAACAATTCGATCGCCATGCCAAAACGCTGTGCCGATGCATGCATCAGGATCTTGATAAACTCGCTTTCGTCCAGCAAGCCGTCATCTTCAAGCCCCGCTTTCTCCAACAGTTCTTTGATGGAGCGTTTGATTAGCGGACCGTCTTTGCCAAAGGTCATCGGAAGAACCTCGATCGGCTCGACCCGACGTAGCAATGTCCCATCCTGATTGATGATTGTTTTTGCTTCCATTGTGCCAGTAATGATTACTGAAACTGGCCAAGCTTCTTTCTGCATGAAATTGCGGAACCTACCGGTAAAGTGCTTCATGCTATCGCTTGTCACATAGCGACCGCTGTCTTGAACCTCATCGAGATGAAGCGCTGCAATCCCTTTTTGTTGGAGCCTATTTACAACCAAACTGACAAGGTAGCCCTCATCACGACGAGCGGAGATCGGATAGCCCAGATCGTGCAAAATCAGTTCGCAGGTCTCTCTTACAGTTGCCCGACTTGGTACCGTGACACTCCAAATCAACGACCCGTATTTCAGCCCGCCTGTGGCATCGACGACTTCCTTGAATTCGGCGGCAATGCGCCTGACCATGCGCGTCTTGCCAATTCCCGGCGGACCGATCAACGCTGCGCCGCGCAATTCGGTATACCCGCGGCTAAGCCGCTTTTCCCGTTCGACCAAAACCTTAAAAATACGATCCCTGAATTTTTTGAAGTCCTCCGTTTCGAAAAACTCGGTTTCAAAGTCGATCTTTGACCGCGCCTTGCTTCTCAGTGCGGCGAATTTTTCTGCGTCGATTGTCGATGGCATGACTATCCCTCCCCTCACATCTACCGGGAGAATTTCTTGCTGGTCCGGAAACGATCAAGACTTCCGGGCTCGTCCGGGAGAACCACCGAGTTGACCCTGTGTTCGTCTCCGATGGCATCTTCCTGCGCCAATTCTCCTTCATCATGCATGTCATCGGCGGCAATCTCGAAGTCCCCGTGGACAGGATCTTGATATTCATCCCGTCCGACGAAAGGTTCCTCATTCGAGCCCTTTCCGAAAGACAACTCGAGGCTCGCACGATCCAATTCGGTTTGGGTGTAGCCGGTCATGCCCATGTCGTTGCCACGCATAATCTTGCCGACGAGTTCCGCGCGAAGCCGCTGTGCTTCGTCACGCGCGCCACTGCGACGTTGGCCGTCCAAAGCCGCCTCGGCACGCCTCAGCTGGCGTTCTTCCTGCCACTGCCGAAGGGTCTTCCCACGCAATGAGCTGTCCAATGCAGGAACGGAAATCGTATCACCATGACCCACTACGGAGATGGCACCCATGTCCATCGGATCGACGATGATTTCCACCGTTCCATCTGGAGCGGCGACCCGATCTGCTACCCGTGTTTTGCGATCGTTCCGAATAAATTCATTGAGGTAAGTCGTACCGGCGAAGCGAATGCATTCATGCGTTACCCTTGCAGTGGTCGAGAACCCACTAGCTTCACGAAGGTCCTGCGGACTTGGGATCTGCATTGGATCATAAGCGATATCCTGGGTCAGTTCTTCCCAAGCCGTCGCAGGCGTTTTCCATTCAGTCCCCGGTGCGGCGTGTTGTGGTACTCGGCGATAAAGATGACGAAGAGCAGGTCAAGCGCATCATCCGTGACGCACGCCTCTTCGTGTGGTCTTCGATCGTTCAGTTTCGATGGCATAAAAGCCTTGAGTTGTCCGCAAATTGTGATGGTCACTCATACGAGGCGAAGCTGCTGCTTCGAAATCGGCAACCAAATGGCATAAACGGCCGATTCTGTTGGAAAAGACCTGTTCGCGAGCGCGGAACCCCGGCCCGCAGGCAAAGGTTCCTTTTGACGCATTCAATCGAAGGTCAGGCTCCTTCAAGACCCGTCGGCACCTGCCCGGGGTTTAGACTGAGAATTCAGCCCTGGTAAGGAATGGTGCCGAGGCCGCATGCTTTCTCAGTTCTTCAAGAGATGAATACAGCGGCGTTGACGGATCAATTCTCGCTTGGGCACGGCTTCTGAAGAATTTCGCATACTCTTCCACGTAGGGACGGTCCTTTCGCGGCATGTCCGCGAGATGATTGATCAGGAAATTGTCATAGTGGTGAACCGCATCTGCAAACCTTTCCTGCCGATGCCGCGCCATTGCGCGAAACAGTTCCGCCTTGGCCATGAAATATGGTTGCGCTTGGAACCCATCCAAGCGGTCAAGAACAGCCGGGTAATCCCCAGCCTGCATTGACTTCACAGCCTTGTGGAAGACACCCGCGGCTCTGATATTCCGGAATAGTTTCAAATGGCCGCCCCCACCAGTTTCGCCCTTGGTCTTTCCGAATGGCTCTATTCACCAAGCTCACTGATTTCGCGCCGTATCGACCATTCAATCAGCTCGGCCCAAAGCTTGCGCGCGAGGTCCGGGTCCAGACCCTTTTCGGACGCGGTTGAGCCAACTTTGTCCAGCACCTCAGCCACACGATCTGTGGTACGCGCCGGCAGACCTTCGATTTTCTTGAGGTCCACTGCCCGGTCGATATAGAGGCTTCGCGTGGCGAGCAGGTTTATGAGTTCGACGTCGATTGCGTCGATTTGCGCGCGAAGATCGGTCATGGTCTGGCAGGCCTTGGGCGCGATGAGGGTCGTCATGTTTTGAATTCCTTTGGTTTTTATTGAATTTAGCCCAGAAGTTTACAGAGGAGTTTGACGGCACGTTCAGACCGTTCTTGGCAAAAGGTTCTCGATGGACTCGGCAGGCGCCCGATGACGCGCCTGACCTGTTGATCGCCAATCAAGAGATCGAGATAGAGCGCCACAGCCTCGCCAGAGTGCTCAAAGTTGAGCACGCCCTCCTCCCGGGCGCGCAGAAACACCTGTTCCAAAAGCGGGAACACCGCCTCGCGTCCCGCCTTTGACAGCGCGGCGCCCAATTCTCCGCTACTGTCTGCCGCCGCTGCCCGGTTCAGTGCAACGGCCCTGTCTCCAGTGAGCAGGGTCAACAACTTCGGGCCAAGCGTGCGCAGGATGGACAGCGCGTCGTGGTCGGTCTCCAATTCCGATGCGAGATGGTCTTTCACCTCTTCCGCATTGCGCGCGACAAGGGCCTGAAACAAGCCCTGCTTGTCGCCATACCATCTGTAAAGCGTCTCGTTCGACGCCCGCGCCTGTTTCGCAATGTCCCGCATCGATGTGCCGCCGTAGCCCTTGGCCTCCAACACCTCATAGGCGGCGTCTTCGATCTGTCGCTGGCGCAGTGATCTCTTTTCTTTGCGCATTCATGTCTCCTGCGTGTTGACATAGTCCGTAACGGCAATTACGGATATTTGCAACCGTAACTGAAATTACGCTTTTGGAGGAAAAATGTCTCACCACGACCGACAGGCCCTTGCAGCACTGGCCACGCTGATCCTGCTGCAACTCATCATGCTTTCCGCGCTTTATGCCGGCATCCGGCCCCATCCGCCGATTGCGACTCCGCTGTTTGGCATCGCCCCGTTTCTTGGCGCTTCGGTATCAATCGCGCTGTCGGCAATGATCGTGCAGCCGCTCACGAACGCTGTCGGGCGTGGCCTGAGCGTGATGGCTGCGCTGATGGCGCTGGTATCGTTCGGGCCGCAGAAGTATTTCGACGCGCAGTTCGCATTGATCTGGCCCGCCGTGGTGCTCGGGCAGTTTGCAGCCATCGTGATCTTTGTCCGCGTCCTAAATGCGTCCCGTCAAGCTGATGAAACACGCCAACGCCCGGCCGCACCTACGGGACAGGTTTGATGGCCCGACTACTCGTGCCGATCTCGATGCTCTCCCTTTTGAACATCGGCGCTGTTTTCGGCTTCTTCTATGCTTGTTCTATGCTTGGGTCTGCTCGACCATGTGGGCCTCGATGCGACCGACCCCCGAATCGCAATCACGGCAATCCAGGCGATGAACGCCTCTGTTCGGAATCCGGTGTTCTTCCCGGCCTTCTTTCTGACACCGGTCATGCTGATGCTGACCGCGTTTGTCGCGGTCCGACAGGAAAGGACGAGGTCAGCCGCTCTCTTCGCGGCAGGGGCTGTCGCGTATTTCATCGGGGCATTTCTGGTCACGGTTTTGATCAACGTGCCGATGAATGAGGCCCTTGCAACAGTGCCGGTACCGACGGACAGGGCGGACGCCGCCCAAATCTGGAAGGACTATTCCGCGCCGTGGCAGATCTGGAATACGACCCGAACCCTTGTCAGCGGACTGGCCCTGATCCTGACCGGCCTCGCAATTCATGCCCTGAAACCGGAGACGACCTGATGGAAATTTCGATTGTGACATTCGCCCTGTTGGCCTTGGTCGTCGTGATGACACCCGGACCGACGGTTTTGCTGGCCCTGTCCAACGGGTCTCGCTACGGCCTTGTGTCCGCGGGCTATGGGATCGCGGGCGCCGCACTCTCCGACGGTGTTCTGATCGCCGCGGCTGGTCTGGGGTTGGGCGCGATACTAGCCACATCCGCGGTTCTGTTCACCGTCGTGAAAATGATTGGCGTCGGCTATCTTATGTGGCTCGGCGTTCAGATGTTGCGGTCCTCGGGGGAGTTGGGATCTTTTCCGGCGCACTCGAATAGACAAATCTCGGGCGTAACCGGGCGCAGACTGACACTGTTCCGCAAGAGCTTTCTGGTCGCCGTTACGAACCCCAAAGGCTACCTGTTTTTCACTGCGTTCCTGCCGCAGTTCCTTGACCCGTCCGAACCGCTTCTGGCGCAATACGCCCTGCTCGCTCTCGTCTTCATCGCGGTCGACGTGGCCACTATGGCGGCCTATGCCGGTCTTGGGGCAAAGGCGATGCAATTTCTGAGCCACCGGGGCGCGCGCTGGATCGACCGGACCTGTGGAGGGTTGCTCATCACCCTGGGTTGTGCCCTGACATTTGTGCGGCGCAGCAATGAGTGACTACTTCACGATTTCTCGCATGACCTGCAGTCATGCGCTGTTTGGCAACGGTGGAGCCCGGCCCAGACCTGCCGTTCACTCGTAGCACGGCATGCTGCCGTGCGGCTAATCGCAAACTGCCATGGAGTGAGGCATGCCGTTCATTCGAGGCGCATGTTTCAACGTAATTTCTATGGATTTGTGTTTGGCCGATAGAAGGCAGAGCGTTCTCCGTCGACCACAAAATACCGGAGTTCCAAGGCCGGTGCCTCATGCACAACCTGCCGCCAACTCTTGCATCCATACTTGGAAGGCAGTTGCTGGGGATGCCGTACGGTGATCCATTTCACAGCCTCTGCCAGCGAGGCCCATCCATCTCCAGCCAATTCCTGGAATGCCTCTCGCAAAGCATTTACTATGCCCGAGGCACACCAGTTTACGGATCCGTCGGAAGAAATACCATTGATGAAACAGTCTCTGAAGGCTTGGGTCTGCATGACTTCCGCCGCCGCCAAGCGTAGCTTTTCCATATCTTCAACCCATTCCCGAAGCTGTGTGAGGTGCCTGTCGATGCTACTGTAGGCCGCCACCAAGGCATCTTGCGCTCCACGGCATCCATCTGAGCTCCCGATGTCGTGTTGGTCTATGAAATGATGAACAAGATTGTTCCTCAGATCGACCATTTCCCTCAGTTCACGCTCTAATCGCGCGAAGTCTGTAAACGGATAGCGAACCGTCATATACATGGCGAACGACACAGGGGCCTCAGGCGTGTCGGTCATCGCGTCTTCAGTCGGCTTGATTTCATCTGGCACAACATACGATCCGATGAGCTCGCTAACTAAGGAGCCGAGTGTCTTGCGGGCCGTGCCGTCAATTCGTGCAGTGCGAACCCGCTCCAAGTCATGAATCGGTCCTGAGAGGCTATGATGCGCGACCAAGATCTTGATCAGCCGCTCATACTGCTGCAGCCACAACATACACCGCCCCAGCAATCGCTGAACTTCTTGCTGTAGCTGAGGCAAGTCTTCGTCATTCAATGACGTCAAGGCACTATCCTAGTTCGTTTAAGTTGAGCGCAACTATATCGCAATGTTGCAGAATGTCTTGCCCGGCATGAAAGGCGTTTAGAAGGTTTCGGCCCAGACCTGCCGTTCACTCGTAGCACGGCATGCTGCGGTGCGGCCCGCCGAACCTGATATTCGCTGCTACGGCTAAATCTGCGGATTGGCGAATTACACAGTGCGGACCCAACCGCCGGTGCCCGGCTATGGGTGAAGGCCGGCTTTGGATAGCCGTGTCCAATTAAAACCCATCAATAGGACCATTCTCACAGCCAAGGTCGTCGAAACGGACTTGAGTATTGTGGCCGAACTGGCAGCATAGATCAATGGAACAGAAACCTCCGGCCAGATCGGCAGAAAATCTGACAACGGTCGAGGACGCGTTGGGTAGCACATCATCCCTCATGATCCCTCATGGTGTATGAAAATTTTTTCAGGTTGCAATTCGAAATCTGGGCTTGTCTCATGCGAGAGTGTCAGCGCGTGTCGAAAGGCTGACGAGATCAGAACCAACTCGAGATGCGGAACAGCCGAGTGGACACCGTCGAAATCAAATCCTTGTATCGAGCCTCGGGCACATCGCTTGCACCGAAGCTGCGCAGATTACCTGCAATGGTAGCTCTCTTTGCAGCCACCATTGCACCACCTGCCAAAGCTCAGGAAGACCTCAGCGAGATCAACAACGGAACAAATCCAACGCTGCTCACGACGCAGTTTGGGCTTCAGTATCAGTTCAACCAGATCAATTCCGACCTGAACACCGGTCTGTTCGAGGCCTTCTATACGCAGCCTTTTGGTGAGGGTGGGAAACGGGCCTTCCGGATCACCGTGCCCGGATCGGACAGCCCGTTCAACGCAAACCCCATCTTCGGCGGAAAGCCAGGGGTTGAATTCACGCTGGGCGACATCAGCGTTACCTACATTGACGTTTTTTACCTTACCGAGAAAAACGGGGCCGCTTTCACTTTTGAACTGTTTCTGGACACAGCAGAAACCGAAGCCGCCGGCTATGGTCAATTTGCCGGTGAAACCTCGGCCTTCTACGCGTGGTTTCTCAACAACGGAGCAATTTTCGCCCCGGCCTGGGTTCAGACATTCGGACTGGAGGGCGGAAATGATCAAGGTCAGAATGTGAACACGACCACGATCGACTTCTACTATGTTCCCAAGCTGAAAAATCCGCGTTTCTACCTGACCTTCGATCCGGCCATCATCCACGATTGGGAAACGGACGCGACGTTCGGCAGCCTACAGGTGACCGCGGGCATGCTGACGGGCAAGGCATTTGGCGGTGACGGTCAAGTGTTCATCAAGCCTGGCATTCTGTTTGGCGGCGACAGGCCGGCAGAGTGGTCTGTCCAGGTTGGATACAAGGTGCTGAACTTCTGATGCGGGCGATGTCGCTGTTGACTTCTTGGGTCTGTTCACGCCCTCATGTGACTGAACATTTCAGTGCCGCGGGAGCACAAGAAAACCCAGCGGGTCCACTCACCGCGATCCGCAATTTTTGAAAACCCAGGCTGCGCACCCAAAAAACAGGTTTGCGCGACCAAAACCAAATTCATTCATCGCTTGAAAATGAGGATGTACATCATGACCAACAGAACACTCACCTATCTGCTCTGCACGACGCTCGCCGCGACTCCGGTCAGCGTTCTGGCGCATGAGGCCAACCATGAGGTCGTCCCGGCCGGTGTCGTCGGTGAAATTGAAACCACCAACGTAAAGATGAAATTCGACAATGTCCTGATCAGGGGCGCACAGGTCTTCAACGGGTGTGACGAAGAACTCGCGGATGTTGACGTTCTGGTTTCCGGTCAGTTGATCTCCGCCATTGGTTCCGATCTTGAGGCACCCGAAGGCGCTTTCGAGATCGATGCCGAGGGCTATACGCTCATCCCGGGTCTCATCGACAACCACTGGCATGGGGTCTTTGCCGAGGCGACGATCGCGCAACTGGCCCTGACGGGCGAGGGCTACTGGAACCTTCTGGCCGCCAAGGCCCAGAACAACGCGCTGTCGCGCGGGTTCACAACAGTGCGTGACGTGGCCGGACCGATGTTCGACATCGCACGTGCAACGAACGAGGGGCTGATCGACGGGCCGCGGGTCTTTCCATCAGGGCCAGCCTTGTCAATCACCGCCGGCCACCAGGATTTCCGCATCACCCGGGACGTGCCAACTCCGCTGGGTGAGTTGCACTCTTTCGAAGAAGGCAACATGTTCTATCTCGCGGATGGCGTTCCGGCGGTTCTGAAGCGCGTCAGGGAAAACCTGATGCAGGGGGCTACCCATATCAAATTAATGGCGGGTGGCGGCGTGACATCGTCCTATGACCCGATCCATGTCATCCAGTTCACCGACGAGGAATTCCAGGCCGCCGTCGAGGCGACCGAAGCCTGGGGCACCTATGTGACGACCCATGCGATCAATGATGAAGCGGTTCGGCACTCAGTCGAGAATGGCGCGCGTAGCGTCGAACACGGCCACATGGCCACCCGTGAGACCCTGCAGATGATGAAGGACAAGGATGTCTGGCTCAGCATGCAGCCGTTCATGGATGATGAAGACGCACCGGCTCTGAACGAGTTCCAGAAGGCCAAGTACAAGTTTGTCACCGATGGCACCGACTTCGTCTACAAGACCGCCAAGGAACTGGGTATGAAGATCGCCTTCGGCACCGATACGCTGTTCAGCGCGGACCTCGCGAAACGCCAGGGCGCGGTGCTGGCCAAGATGGAACGTTGGTTCACGCCGTATGAAACGCTGAAAATGGCAACTTGCGACAATGCCGAACTGCTGAAGATGTCGCAAAAAGTGACCCCTTATCCGCTCGGCCCGCTCGGCGTGATCGAGGAAGGCGCCTATGCGGACATGATCCTCGTCAACGGCAATCCTCTGGAGGATCTGCAACTGATCAGCGATGCCAAGGCGAACTTCGGCATGATCATGAAGGACGGCACCATCTACAAGTTCGACATGGAGTGACCGGTCATGCGTGGCCGAACGCTGACTACCTTTGCTTTCGTCCTCGCGGCTTCGGTCGCGGGGGCGCGGGACGCCCCCCGGTCCAATCATCATAATACACGCAAATGTCCATGACGGGTTGTCCGCGAAGATGATCGACATCACCAGTTTCGTAACCGACGGAGACCTGATCATGGTTGTCGTCAACCCTCTCGAGGATTTGAGGCTGGCCGCCAACCCGTGGGGAAACATTGATCTGATCATGATGGGCAGCGTCAACTTCAAGAACGCGGTGTGACATGGAAAGGCCTGCTATGGACGCGCAACAAGTCATCACCTTTTTCAGGCATATGGTGCTTTTGCTATTGCTTGCGCTGGGGCTGCACCCTTCGGCCGCGCTGGCCAATGAGCCCCCGCATGTAGATTGGCATGATCTGGCGCCGTCAACGGCGCCTTATGACGATCCGTTCCTCGAGATGTCCTACAAGCAGAAGGATGACCTGCGAACGATCCTGGATGCCGCGCGCCGCGTGGATGACGCCGAACTCGGCCAGCGGGCACAGGAGGCCCGTGTGCGGCTGCGCGACCAAGGCTATGACGCGGACGAGCTTTTGACCCAGCGCCTTGTGGTGATGGAGAAACGGCGCGAAGAGGCGACCGGCGTAACCGGGCAGTATCTCGGGCGCGAAGTTTCGCTTGATGGATACGTCCTGCCGCTGCGCGGGGATAAAGGGCGCGTATTCAGTTTTTTGCTGGTGCCGTGGGTGGGGGCCTGCATTCACACGCCGCCGCCGCCGCCCAACCAGATGGTCCGTGTCGATGTGCCTGAAGGCATCGAAATAGACGAAGCGTTTCACGCAATTCGGCTGCGCGGCGTTCTGGAACATGAACCGTCTGTCAGCAATCTATTCCTCGTCGATGGGCAGAGGATGGTCGAAGCATCCTACTCATTGAAAGAGGCACAGATTTGGGGCGTACCGGGTGAAATCAAGGCGTCCGCCGCTGCGCCTGTTCAGGGAAATATCGTTGCGCGAACTCAGGTCTGGATCAGCAATCTCTTCACAACATCAATGACGTCGATGGATCAGGGCAAGTCGCTGGCGACGGTAGCGTTCGCTCTTCTTGTCGCGTTTCTTTATGGGGTCCTGCACACGCTTGGGCCGGGGCACGGCAAGGCCGTCGTGATTTCCTATTTCGTCGGTGAAGGGGGTAACCTGCGCCGCGGTGTTGGGATGGGGGTTCGCATCGCCATCGTACACGTGTTTTCGGCCGTTGCGGCTGTATTCCTGCTCGACCTTGCGATCCGGCAAACCACCGGCGGGGCACCCTCCGATTACAGGCTCATCCGGCTGGGCAGCTATGCGCTGATCATTGCAATTGGCCTTTTGATGCTTTGGAAAAGCCTTCGGACAATTCATGACCTCCGAAGAACGGCCTCGGCGACCCATGAACACGGTCCGCATCACACGCACCCGCATGACCACAATACCCACAGCGGCTGCGCTGCCTGCGCAATTGCCGAAAAATCGTCCAGCCGATCCGACGGATGGCTTGCTACTGCAGTGGGCATTGTGCCTTGTACCGGCGCGCTGATCGTAATGCTGTTCGGGTTTGCAAATGACCTTGTATTGCCTGCGATCGCCATGGTGGCCGCGATTTCGCTGGGCATGGCGATCTCTATGTCTCTGATCGGCGTCGCGGCCATCTGGGGGCGCGCGAAGGTTGCGCAGCGGATCGGTGCGAATGCAGCCACCCACCAACGCTTTGAAAGCGTTGCCCAAGTCGCCGGTGCGACCTGTGTGACCGTGGTCGGAGTACTTTTGTTCGTCACATCATGGAGTGCGCCCGTTCAACCGCTCGCATCCCAGATTGGCCCGGCGGAGAAACTACAAGAAAAGACTTTGTCGGCTCTTAGGGATTGAAAGCCGAGAAGGCCTTTCTGGGTGTGCCTTGTACGCACTATCTCTGGGCAGGACGGGCCACAGGTCGCGGGAATGAAGGTCCCCTTTTGCGATCTCCTCTGTTACACGCTGCACGGCCGCGAATTCACACTTTCCGCCCGTTCCGGTGCCCATCCATATTCGGGCTGGATCTATGCCTTCGAAGTCATACTCCGGGTTTCCGCGAACCTGCGGTTCCTTCGGCATCGGGAATGGATAGTTCAGGGGCGCGGGCGACCTCAGATCGAGCACCGCTGCGCGGGGGCGGCTATGCGGCCGCGACCCGGATGTACTTCTCATGATTCCTGCCCCAGACTCTTCGCAGGAGAACTCTCCCAGACGCACGCCTCACGCAGATAGGAGATGGGTTCATCCATCAACTCCCCGGCATATCCGATCGAAACGTTGCGAATGTCCGTGCCGTGGACGTGCCCGCGGAGCCTGCGGTGCGAATGGCCGAAGAACCAGGCCTCTGGCCGGAAACGTTTCAACAGGTCGCTCAGGTCGGAATGGAAACTGGCCGTCAGACCATCGATCCTGCCTGCGACGGCCGGGTGCGGACCGTGATGGGTGACGACAACGGTGCACCCGGCGGCACCCGCGGGGTGCGGTTCACCAAGAGCACTCTCGAGCCAGGCGCGGTGGTCAAGATGGGCGTTCAGGGTGTCGATGGGCCGGATCCGCCGGGGCGGGCGGATGGTTCCGTCCTTGGCAAGGAACAGCTGCGGATCCTCCGGCGCCGTGATCAGATCGTAGTCGCGCATCACCCGCCGGGCCATCCGCATCGCGCCCGGCCGATTCTGCGACAGGGCAAAGTCGGTCCAGAGCGTGCAGCAGAGCAGGCGCGTGTGGCCATGCTGCAGAACCTGTTTCTGAACGAACTGCGCCCCGGCCTTTCGAGCCGCATCCGCCAGGTACGGATCGTCGTCAAAGCAGCCGTGGTAGCAGTCGTGGTTGCCGGGCAGCGCATAGATCTGCTGCGGCGGAAAGAAGGTGGAGAGGTACTGAAACACATCGGCCCAGTTTCGCGCAGGGCCATTGGTCAGGTCGCCCGCGAGGATGAGCGCATCGGCCTCCCAAACGATGTCCTCGAGCCCCCAGGTCTTGATCGGATCGAGCCCATGGCGCTGATAGCCGTCGAAATGCAGATCACCAAGAACCACAAGGGTACCGGTCTGATACGGAATGGTCACATGGGTCACGGCGGTCGCCTCAGTGCAGCACGGGGTGCTTCGCCAGCGCCTCGGCGCGGTCGAGCATCCGGGCGACGGTGCGCAGGCTCAGGCGGCGGTGGGACAATGCGCCGGTCTCGAAGATGGCGGCGAGGGCGTCGACAGCAGGCGCGGGAAGTCGCCGCCGGGCGGCTTCGTTCATGGCGAAGTCCCTCAACTGCCCCGTGGTCAGATCCGGCAAGTCCAGCACCACGCAGCGGCTCTGGAATGGTTCCGGCAGGCCCTGCCGGCTGTTCGCCGTCATCACCCAGTTGACCCAGGACATGTCCATCTTGACCTGGAAGAACGGGCATTCCCAGGTCGCCGCCGTCATCCGCTCCAGCAGCGGCAGTAGCGCATCCGTCAGCGTGTGCCGCGTGCCTTTGTTGGAGCGGACCTCGTCGGCCTTCTCGATCTCGTCGATGATCACCAGCGGCCCGCCATGCCGGTGGGTCAGGACCGTGTTGACCAGCTTGCCCGCATGGGCGCTGCCCCAGCCGCGCTGGGATCCGGTGAGCGCGAACGACGCCGGCTCGCCCGTTGCGTCAATCTTTGTCCCGGGCACCTCCAGATGGTGGGCCAGTCGCCGGGCCCAGAAACTCTTGCCGACGCCGGGCGGGCCGATCAGGACGAGCGGGGTGAACCGGACACCGGGCAGGCCTTCGCGTGCCGAGGCCCGCAGCCCGTGCCAGACGGCTTCGGTGGCGGGCGCTATCCAGGGCATCTCGGCGTGGAGCGCGGCGGCGATCTCGTCCGCCTCGTGTTCGGAGGTGACGCGGGTAACCGGCAGTCCGCCACGAATGGGCGTCAGCTTCGCACGGTTCTCCTCGCTGAGATCAGACAGGGCGTCCAGCCGCTGCACGTACCGGTGCGCGCGACGCCGGATCTTCCGCCGCTCGGCCTCATTCAGATAGTCGAAAAACTGATCCATCTTGTCGCGGCCGCCTTCATCGTCACCGGTCTGCGCCGCCTGGCGTTGCCTGCGGAGGCCGCGCAGAAATGTCTTCAGGCGCCGCTCGACCTCGTGCAGCGTCGGCAGGTCGTCTTCGAAACGCAGCGCGTGAAATGGAATCGTGGTCGTGGCACGGGGCATCGCAGAATCCTTTCGAGGCGCGACAGGGCTTGCCGCGCTGGTGTCCACACCGCCGGGGCGGGCGGGCTGATGGGTATGAAAGGTTCCGGAACCTGTGGAACGATTAGGGAACAACTAACGTGCTGTGTGTCAACGCATCCTGGTTGGGTTGCGCCATCGAACCCGGCCGGAATGAACGAACCGATGCACGACACACAAGTTGTTGAAAGAACTGCGCTAAAAGGAAGGTAGATTCGGGGGCAATTCAAAAAACCGTTTTTTGTCGCAAAAACGGACTTTGGATGTCAAACGTCAACTAGGATCAGGAACTGGCGATCCCGGAAGGACTCGAACCCTCAACCTGCTGATTAGAAGTCAGCTGCTCTATCCAGTTGAGCTACGGGACCGCTGGGCCCTTCTTGATCGGTTTAGAGCCGGGGTTCAAGAGCCAAGCGCATGAACGCGCTGTTGGGATCGTCGTGATACCCAAAGATCGGACCGCAATAGCTGTATCCCAACGCTTCATAGAGTTTGCGTGCGGCGTCGTACTCGGCCAGATGGGCCGCGCCGGTTTCCAGAACCAGAGCAGATATTCCGTCGGCGCGTGCGCATTCGGCCAGGTGGTTCATCATCGTCCGCGCCAAACCGCGCCCGCGCGCCTTGGCCAGGATATGGACCGACTTCACCTCGGCCGTCCCGTCCGGCAAAGCCTTCAATGCGCCGCACCCCACAAGCTCGTCGTCGTCGAACAGGGCCCAGAACCGAATATCCGGCCCAGAAAGCGCCTCGGCATCCATTGTGTGATTGCTTTCGGCGGGTCCCGCGGTTTCGCTGTGCGCGAAATGCGCCTCGACCACCGGCCGCAGGGCAGCCGAAGTCGGATCCGCTTCGCGGATGTCAATCATTCAGTGGGTCCAGGGACCGCGGCGGTCTGTTGCAAAATTCTCGCCATACCCGCGCTGGCGCAGGTTGGGTTTGCGCTTGTGCGGTTCGCTGACCAGAACTTCGATGCCATGATCCTTGGCATAGTCCAACGCTTCTTCCTTGGTGTCGAACTTCAGGCGAACCTGGGATTGCATGTCAGAAGACGATGTCCAGCCCATCAGCGGATCAACCTCGCGCGCCGACGCAGGCGCGAATTCCAAAACCCATTTGCGGGTCTTGGCCATACCCGACGTCATCGCATTTCTTGCAGGCTGGTAAATCCGTGCGCGCATGTCGCCTCTCCATACTCGGTTGGTCGCGACCGTTTATGCGTCAGAGTGCGGGCGGGGACAAGATTGCAAATGCCGCAGGGCCATGCAAATGACCGGCGCTGCAGGGGTTGCATGCGGACAAAATAAGAACAAATGTAAGAAGCCCAAGCGGAGCCTGCCGATGCCCTATGCACATTCTGACAAAACCCAGCTGACCGTCGACGATGTCCGCGCCCGCCTGAAGCTCGAGGGCGGCAAGCGGTTCGTCATGCATACGGAGTTTGCGCCGGCCGGGGATCAGCCAACGGCCATCAAGGAACTCGCCGCCGGTGTCCTGGACGGCGAGCGCGATCAGGTGCTGCTGGGTGCCACGGGCACCGGCAAGACCTTCACCATGGCCAAGGTGATCGAGGAAACCCAGCGCCCCGCCATCATCCTGGCCCCCAACAAGACGCTGGCGGCCCAGCTTTACGGCGAGTTCAAAGGCTTCTTCCCGGACAACGCGGTCGAGTATTTCGTCTCGTACTACGACTACTACCAGCCCGAAGCCTATGTGCCGCGCAGCGACACCTATATCGAGAAGGAATCGCAGATCAACGAACAGATCGACCGGATGCGCCACTCGGCCACCCGGGCGCTGCTCGAGCGTGACGACGTCATCATCGTGGCCTCGGTCTCGTGCATCTACGGCATCGGCTCGGTCGAGACCTACGGGGCGATGACGCAGGATCTGAAGGTCGGGGAAGAATACGACCAGCGACAGGTGATGGCCGATCTGGTGGCCCAGCAATACCGCCGCAACGATCAGGCCTTCCAGCGCGGCAGCTTCCGGGTGCGGGGCGATTCCCTGGAAATCTGGCCTGCCCACTTGGAAGACCGCGCGTGGAAACTCTCGTTCTTCGGCGAGGAACTGGAGGCGATCACCGAGTTTGACCCCCTGACCGGCGAGCGCACCGACACGATGGAGCAGATCCGCGTCTATGCGAACTCGCACTACGTCACGCCGAAACCGACGATGCAGCAGGCGATTCTCGGCATCAAAAAGGAGCTGCGCCAGCGCCTCGACCAGCTGGTGGGCGAGGGCAAACTGCTGGAAGCGCAGCGGCTGGAACAGCGCACCAATTTCGACCTCGAGATGCTGGAGGCCACCGGCGTCTGCAACGGGATCGAGAACTACTCGCGCTATCTGACCGGCCGGGCACCGGGGGAGCCGCCGCCGACCCTGTTCGAATTCATCCCCGACAACGCCATCGTCTTTGCCGACGAATCCCACGTGTCCGTGCCGCAGATCGGCGGCATGTATCGCGGCGACTACCGGCGCAAGTTCACGCTGGCCGAACACGGGTTCCGCCTGCCCTCCTGCATGGACAACCGCCCGCTGAAGTTCGAGGAATGGGACGCCATGCGCCCGCAGTCGGTCTTCGTCAGCGCCACCCCGGCCAAGTGGGAACTGGAGCAGACCGGCGGCGTCTTCACCGAACAGGTGATCCGCCCCACGGGCCTTCTGGACCCCGAGGTCGAAATCCGCCCCGTCGAGATGCAGGTCGACGACCTGTTGGACGAGGTGCGCAAGGTCTCGGCCAAGGGGTTCCGCACGCTGGTCACCACGCTGACCAAACGCATGGCCGAGGACCTGACCGAATACATGCACGAACAGGGCATCAAGGTCCGCTACATGCATTCCGACATCGACACGATCGAGCGGATCGAGATCCTGCGCGACCTGCGGCTTGGGGCCTTCGACGTGCTGGTGGGCATCAACCTGCTGCGCGAGGGGCTCGACATTCCCGAATGCGGTCTGGTCGCCATTCTGGACGCGGACAAAGAGGGCTTCCTGCGCTCGGAAACTTCGCTGATCCAGACCATCGGTCGCGCCGCCCGCAACGCCGAGGGCCGCGTGATCATGTATGCCGACCGCATCACCGGCAGCATGGAGCGCGCGCTGGAGGAAACCAACCGCCGCCGCGCCAAGCAGATCGCCTATAACGAGGAACACGGCATCACGCCCGAGACGGTGAAGAAGAATGTCGAGGACGTTCTGGCCGGGCTTTATGCCGGCGACGTGGACATGAACCGCGTCACCGCCACCATCGACAAACCGATGCACGGCGCCAATCTCGAGGCTCATCTGGACGGGTTGCGCGACCAGATGCGCAAAGCGGCCGAGAACCTGGAATTCGAAGAAGCCGCCCGCATCCGCGACGAAATCAAGCGTCTGGAAGCTGTCGATCTGGCCGTCGCCGACGACCCCATGGCGCGGCAATGGGCGGTCGAGAAAGCCTCGGAAGACGCGGTGAAATCGCGCGGACGGTCAACGGCTGGCAGGCCGGGGCAGCGGGGTGGTAATGTCAAGCGACGGAAGCGGTGAATTTATCTGAACTCGACACGGTTGTCCTTTATTTTGCCTCGCACGAAGACATCCTTCTGAGATATATTCGGGAACTGCTGTTCCCAATCCCTATATCTGTCGTTTGATACTATCCGCGCGTTCAGTTTTTGAGCATCCGCAATCAACAGCGGATCAGCAGGCGTTCCTTTCGGCGCAACCCAAATACGACGTGCGGGAAACCGAAGTGCTTTGGACAGCTTCGCGGGATCTAGGTAACGGCCGGCAACCAAATAACCGATATTTGCATCAAACCAGATTACAGGTTCAAGCCCTTCCGAGATCAGCTCGTCAATTACTATTCTCACAGAGTCCAGGTCCGGTTTGTCGTTATTCCAATACAGAACATTTGACCCGTCTATCACGACCCAATTGGCTTGTTTGCGCAGCTTGGTTCTAAATAATAGTATAATTGCCAGAACTGAACCGACGACCCCGGCCAACATTGGAAGTGTTATGACCGGACCGAAAGCCGTCACCGACAATAACACCGCTGCTAAAGAAAAAATTAACAAGAAAGCAAACCCAATCATACAGAGATTGATAGCAAGTTTTGCACACCCCGCAATAGAGGTGACATTGCTTCCATAAAGAGCCCTTTCTTTAGAATTTCTGTTATTGCGTTTTGTCCGCCCCTTAGTTTATGCCCCTCACTCATCCCTTGCACCCCACCCCTCCCTCCTCCACGGTTGAAATCACAAATTGTGATTCCAAACGATTGCCATGACGAACGCCGACACCCTGCCCTCCACGCATGAGGTCCAAAGCGCCATTCACCGGGTGCGCGGAACCCGCGTGGTGCTGGCCGAGGATCTGGCTCGGTTCTACGGAAAATCCGTCAGCGCCTTCAATCAGGCCGTCTCGCGCAACAAGGACCTGTTCGAGGGCTACCGCTTTCAACTGACCGACGACGAGGTGGCCGATTTGATATCACGGAATGTGATTTCAAAGCCCAAAGGCCGCGGCGGGCGGCGGGTCAACCCTTGGGTCTATACCGATTACGGCGTGGCCATCGCCTCGACCCTGTTCAAGAACCCGCGCGCGATCAAGATCACCCGGATGATCACCGAGGCCTTCGTCGACGGCGCCAACGCTCTGGCTGAAACCCCACGCAGCGCGCCCGAGATCCTGCCGCCCGAAGGCACCCCCGCCCCGCTGCTGCCGAATGGCGAACAGTTGCGAGCGCTGGCCGAAAACATCCTCGATTCTGGACAGCAGAGCCTGGTCGATTACATCGCCAACCCCACCACCAAGCGCCAGCAGGCGGTGGCGACGATCATGAAAACCCTGGCCGAAACCGCGGGCGAAGAGGTACGCACCCAGCACGAGCGGCTGCGCCTGCGCATCGCTGAACGGTTGGCCGCGGGCGACTATGCCGATGACGATGATCGCAAGCGGCTGATCGAACTGCTGCAGGCAATGAAGGGCTAAAGCCCCAGTTCGGCCCGCATCTTTTTCGTCAGCTTGGCCACGACCATCTCGTAGGACGTCACGATGTGGTCGCTCAGTGACGCATCGCTCATCCCGCGTTCGTCGTAAACCTGCAACCATTTCATGCCGCGCGAGGCCAGATAAGGCGCGGGGCGGATGCCGGCCTGATCTTGCAGCACCTCATAGGCCAGATCGGTGGCCTTGAAGGTAAAGGCGTCCTTGCCGTCGTTCCAGCCGCAGATCGCGAACACCTTGCCGCCCACTTTCCATACATCCGCATTGCCCCACTGCACGACGTGGCTTGTGGCCTTGAGAGAGGCGCAGAAGGCGTTGAATTCGTCTCGGGTCATGACGCCGATCCTGACCGGCCGGCAAGGATTTCGCAAGCAAGCATGACCTGTCGGGCCTAACCGAACAGGTCTTGCAGAACGTCGCCGATCTGAACCGTCGCCGCGCTGGACCAGTCTGGCCGATAGGACGGTTTTCGCACCTGGTACTCGGTTCCAGTGCCCGTGCCCGACCAGACGCCATCGAAGAACAGAGCGCGCTCCTTGCGCCGTCGGGGGCGTATTTCAGGCGGCCGCCGCCAATACATGATCGCGCGTCGAGCGCCGGCCACATCCCCGGCCTTCCACCTGCGCACCCATACGGCCCGGTCTATGGCCCCGGTGTTGTAGTGAAAGGACAAGGCCGCGCCCAACTGCGCCTCGGTCAGGGCGTGGCCGGCAAAGGCCGTTTCCACAGCAGGCAGATAGTTGGTGCGGATAGCCCACTCATACACTTCAAAACAGCGCCGCAAGGTCTGAGGGTTGTCCAGATAGCGCGGCCAGACCGTGTGGCCCGAGGCCGACGTGACCCCCACGCTCCAGGTCCAGACATCAACGGAATCCAGATAGGCCTCGCGCACGATCGCTTCGTGCGAGATAAGCTCGGCGGCAATACGCGGTGTGATCTTGTAAGGCATCAGGCCATCCCCGAGTGGCGGCCGATGTCACCCCTTGTCCCAATGGGCGATGACATCATACCCCATCGGCGTCGGAGCTCCTTCAAGATACTCGGCAAACTGGCCCCACAACTCGGCAACCTTGGGGGCGTTTGCGTTTGATGCCGCCTCGCTTTCGACGACCGAGATCACATAGCCGCTGCCATCCTCGTTCATCACATTCGTAAAGCAGTGCATACCGGGCATGCCCATGATCTGATCCTTAAGATCGTTCATTCGGGCCGTGGCGGCCTCGCGGGT
This sequence comes from Ruegeria sp. BJ5, assembly GCF_056537865.1. NCBI lineage: Bacteria > Pseudomonadati > Pseudomonadota > Alphaproteobacteria > Rhodobacterales > Roseobacteraceae > Ruegeria > Ruegeria sp. BJ5. Next base: position 341,660 of record NZ_JBQFSH010000005.1, on the reverse strand, counting down.
GCCGGGCTTCATCTTGAACTGGGTAACGCGTGCAAACATAGTTATCCTCCCTCACATGGGGTCCAGACCCCGAACCGCGGCAAACTGCCAGCGGACGGTATGATCCTACCACGTCCTGCCCAAATCACGCAGGGACACAGGCAACGCGATCATGTGCGAGAAAAGGTTCAACCATGAAGATAGGCGTCTTCAAGGACCTTCAGGGGCGGACAAATTTGGCGTTTCCGACAGCCCGGGGTTTGGGCGCCGCGCTTTGCGTGGACGCAGGTGCCTGGACCGGCACAGCCGACCGCGTCGCGGCCCGGACACTGGACTCGCATGCGATCCCGTCGCCGTCAGGGTCGTTGCGTTTGTGGTACCCAAGCTGTCCCTCGCGCATCGGTCCAAGACCAACGGAGCGTGCCGCGTCGCAACCAACCAGCGCCACAAGGTGCATCACGGCTTCGGTCCGCTCCAGATCCGAGGTCCGGAGATATACGCCCAGCGCGATCATCCCCGTCGTCAGCGGCAGGGCCAGCACCATCAGCAGAATGCGCAGCGGGGACAGCGCATGTCGGCGCAGGGCATCAGCCTTGCGCTGTCGACGTGCCAAGCGCGGATCTTGCGCGGGTTCGTTGTATACGGTTGTCTTCAGCTTCATAAGCTTGGCGATACACCAACTATGTGGCAAAGCCGAGGCATCGGAATGACGCAATCCAGCGAGGGCGCCACGTGAACACACGAAACCCATTTCGCCCGGTCGACGAGACTGCGCGGGAACTGGCCCTTGATCTCATTGCGCAGGCCCGTTTTGCGGCGCTTGCCGTGGTGCATGCGGACAACGGACTGCCGTCGATCAGCCGCATCGCATTGGCCACCGACAGTGTTGGATGGCCGCTCACCCTGATCTCGGATCTGGCGGAGCACTCACGCGCGTTGGAGGCAAATCCGGCCTGCGCGTTGCTGATCGGCGAGCCCGCTGACAAAGGTGATCCACTGACCCATCCCCGGCTGACCCTGCACTGCACGGCGCGCCCGATTCCACGGGCGACCGAGGAGCATACCGCGCTTCGGGCACGCTACTTGTCACAGCGCCCGAAGGCCGGACTATATGTCGACTTCGCGGATTTCCGTTTTGTGCGTTTTGAGATTGTCGATGGGCTTCTCAATGGCGGGTTCGGCAAAGCGTGGAAGATGACACGCGAAGACCTTTGCCCACCATCAGATCAGCGAACGACGTGAACTGCGCAGCTGGCGTGGCGCACCACATGTGTCGCGGTCGAGCCGAGCAACAGATCCTGCATCCCCGGTCGGTGCGAAGCCATGATGATCAGGTCAGGTTTGTTGGTTTCCGCCCAATCCAGGATTGTGCGCCCCGAATGGCCCTCGACCACAACGCCCTTGGCGTTCGGCAGCTTGGCGGCCAGAATGTTCAGTTCATCTTGGATCGCGCGCCGCGCCTCGGTCAGGTATTCGGCCGGCATGTAAGAGATTGCGTAGTCCGGAATATGCTCGACAACATGCAACAGGGTCACTTTGGCATCTGGCGTCGCCAACAACTTGGCCAGCTTCAGCGGCCCCGACGTGTCACGCTCGGCATCGAAGGAAATCGGGACAAGAATATTGTGATACATGGTTGGCGCCTCCTTGAGTTTCGCGTTCAGATAGCAGTAGTCAAAGTCTTCTGACCTTGATTCAGGTCAGGATCAGTCAAATGTTTCGGCCACGTCGTACATCACCGGCTCGAAGCTTTTGCACAATTCGTTGATCTTGCGGTTACGCTCGCGCATTTCAGGCGTTCGCAGCATGGCCAGAAAGTCTTCCCGCCGCTCCCACTGCGAATAGTTCGCGATGCGGGTCTGGGCATCGTTGACGTGCAGTCCGGCCGCGACAAAACCGGGCTGCTTGGAAATGAAGTTCGCATAGGCGTCGGTCAACGCTTCCAGCAGGTCCTGGCAGGTTCCGGGGGTCATTTCGAAAGTGGTGATAACGGTCTGAACACTGGCGTCTTTTGATATCTTCGGCATCGGTCATCTCCCTTGTCTGACCCAAGCCTAGCACAGGTTTTTCAAACGTCCTGCCTTTCGTTGAGCTGGCGCGAAAAAGTTTCCGAAAAATGAACCGAGCGCTAACCTTCCGTTAACCAAGGTTGATGATCCTGCGCCAATGGCCCGCCTAATCGCCTTCCTGTGTGCAAGCCTTGTGTTTTCGACTCCGGCCGTCGCCGGGGCGTGGCTGCGTGAAAAAGGCGCCTCGTTCACCTCGTTGGCCCTGACGGCGTTTTCCGAGCCCGGGAAGGACATCCGCTTCAAGTCCTCGCTCTATGGGGAATGGGGCATGCGCCCAAACCTGACGCTGGGTTTGGACGCGGAAGAGCATCAGGACCTCTACGGTCATGCCGTGGTGTTTGCGCGCCTACCGGTTGCCGAATTTTCCAACGGTGGGCGGCTGGCGGCCGAGTTGGGTGTCGGCGCGCATCACCGTGAAACCCGCGCATGGGCGATGTACAAAGCAACCCTGTCTTGGGGCAAAGGATTTCAGGCCCGATATGGCAGTGGTTGGCTGGCGGCTGATGCCGCGCTGGAATACCGAAGCCATGACGCTCTGATCCGCAAACTGGACCTGACAGTGGGTTTGTCGTCGCACCGTCGGGTCAATCCCCTGCTCCAGATCGAAACGTCCTATGTACCTGGCCGCCCGCTCTATTGGAGCGCGCGGCCCTCGGCGATGTTTCGATCCGAAAGCGGCCCAAACACCTGGATAATCGGGGTCGAGCGTAACGCCGCCGAGGACGGGCAAGGCCTGAGATTCGCGCTGTGGCGCGAGTTCTGAATGCAGCGCGCCGGCCGCTCCAAAAGCGACCGGCCGACCCGGATCAGACCTCGATCCGCATGATCACCGAAACTTCACCGCTCAAGGCCTCGGACCAACGCAACTTGATCTGGTCCTGGTTTGTCCCCTGCTGCAACTGAACATAGGGGGCCGAATAGCGCAGGGTTCCAAAGGCGGTTCTCAGCCCGTCCAGCACGACGACGCTGTCACAGCTGCGGGCCTGCCCACCAAAGGGGAATGCACCATCCGAGTCTACCGTCCAGGCAGAGGCCGCCGTATTCTGTTCGTGTCGGACCCGCAGCGGGTTCGCGGTCTTGAGTGTCACGTTGTGATACGTGTTGTCTGCGAACGTGACATTCACATGCCGATCAGGATTCAGATCGGCAAAAGTTGTATCAACCTTTTCCACGCGGTCGATTGACCCGTTCGCCGTTCGGAACTTGTTGCCCGTGACCGTCATTCCGTTCAGGAAATGCCCGACGCCATGCGGGCGCACGACGATATAGGCGAACCACGGGGCAACATCACTTGAATAGAAGATGTTGTCGGTGATGCTCATGGCGCTGAAGGAATAGCCCGAGGTGTAGTCGGGCTCGGCATCGCGCTCATTGCTCCACTCGATGAAACAGTTGTCGACATAATTGTCGGCGATCGAAGAGCTGTTGTAGGCCCCGATCATCACCAAACCTGCATTGCGCACACCGTTCGACACGCTGTCGCCCTGAAAGAAATGGTTGCCCAGAACCAGGTTGTTGTCTCCACCCAGAACCGCGAAGTGGTGGAAACGAACGGCCCTGTTGTGGCGCAGCTTGACGTCGTTGGCATTGGCGTTGATGGCAATCGAACTGCGGTCGGGCACGTCCAGAGACTCCTCGCTGGACAGAAACTGGCAACCGTCGATCAACATGCCCTGGCACCCCACCCCGATCGAAGTGATACCGCGGTCCAACGGGCGGCTGACAAAGCAGTTCTTCAAAACGAACGTGTTCCCGCCCGGCGACAGGCGGATCGCGCTGCAGCGCCCGTTGCATTGAAACTCGATGTCTTCCATGGCGAATTTCTGGAGCGCACTGAAGCCCGAGAAATCCAACAGGTACTTGAAATCAACGAACGTGAAGGTCTGCGTGCCAGCCGCATCATAGATGGGTGCGTTCAAGGTGATCTCACCGGCACCTTCATCCTTGGACCGAACATAGATCTCACGTCCAACGCCGCTGCCCTGAACCAACGACCCGACCGGGATATTGGCCACGTTGGCCACACCGGACAACTTGTAGGGATCCGCCGGGTCGTATGTTGCGACAGAGGTAAAGGTCTCGGTGTCCCATGAGGCGCTGCTCTTGACGTCGAACTGCCCGTTGCGGATCACGCGGCGAGTGGAGTAGCTGCCGCGATTGGGCACGGCGGCCTGCATGTCGATCGGCTCGGACACCGAGATCTTGCGGCCGCCCAGGTCCAGCGATTCATGATCCGAGTTGTTCAGCAGCGCCTGAAACGCCTTTTTGAAGGCCAGGGCTTCATCGCCGAAGGCGGAGATGTAAGTCGGCAGATCGAAATTCTTGGTCAGAAGAAGCATCTTGTCATCAGGCATCGTGACCGTGCCCTCAAAGTCGACCTCCGCGTCCAGCCCAACATCCTGTGCCAGGTGGTAGGTTCCCTGCGGCACATAAATGCGGCGACCTCCCGCGGCTTGGTCTGCCGCCTCGAACGCGGCCGAGTCATCGGTCACACCATCTCCAATCGCGCCATAGTCCCGCACGTCCACAAGGCTGATCATATCGCGCAAGAAGACCCCGGTGACATCGGTAATTTCGATATCATCAATCCGAACGAGCGCGCCGTTTGCCCCCTCGATATCGAGGCCGAAATGCCCGTATAGGGCCGAAATGCCCCAAGGCATGTCCACGCCCGGCCGCTGCCCAATCCCAACGATGGCGGTGACCTCGTGCACCACGCCATAGGCCGACAGTTGAATGGCCGGGCCCTTCTCGGTCAGTCCGGAAAGGTGCACGTCGCCGGCCCCTCCGGCCCATCCAGCGATCCGGACCTGCGGCAATGGCCCGCTGATCGCTTTGACCCGCGCCTTGATCTGCAAATAGCAGCCCGGCAGAAGCGGCGTCCGCCCCATGTACCTCAGTTGCTGCGTGGCATTGACCTTCAGTATCTCAAGACAACCGCCAAACTCCGCATCAGCAGGCACGAACACTCCAGTCCCCGATCCGTCATAGGTCGGTGAGCCCGGAGTGCCGTCGCCGCTGGACCACACATCCAGACCATTCGCGAATTGCGGCGGCGTGAAAACGATGCCGTCGGTGATTGCCTTGTTCATTGAATACCCTTTCCCAAACGCGCCCACTCTTCAGGCTATGGCGCATGCCAAATTCCGGATCCGGAAGCCGCCCGGACACGCTGGTCTGAGTATCGAAAAGGGATTAACCGTCGCTCAAATCATCGTAACGGTGGGTGTTGCATCAGGCCGATGGGTCGAAGTTGCCAAGCAGCTGCACTCCGTTGATCTTCCAGCCGTTTTCCAGCTGGACCATCTGATAGTCCAGGATGTGAACCCGGCCGTTCGCATCCACCACCATCACTTTCTGCCACCAGAAACCAGAAATCTGCCGCAATTCCAGAAATCGGATCTCAGCTGGGCGCCAGACCATTGGATAGCCGTTGCGCACCATCGCGCCAAAATTCTCAGGCGTGCGGAACATTGTCTGGATGTTGGGGCTGGCGAAGGTGAAGGCCGTGGCGAAGTCATCGGCCTTGAAGGCTTCAATCTGCGCAGCAATATTGGCTTCGATGTCGCCACTTTGGGCAACTGCGGCTGTTGCCAAACCGGCGCTCAAGGAAACTGCAAGCAAAAGTCGACGCATGGGGCCACCTCCTGCCGGAAAGGTAGCCCCATGCAGTATGTGGTCAAATCAGGCCAGGTCTCCGGCCAAGGCCTTGTCGATCAGTGCAATCGTTTCGGGGACGCCATAAAGGGCGATGAAGCCGCCGAACCGAGGGCCTTGGCTGGCGCCCAACAACACCTCGTAAAGGGCTGTGAACCAGCCGCGCATCGGGTCAAAGCGCTCGCGCCCGATGGAATAGACCACCGATTGCAGAGCTTCGTCCTCGACCGGACCGTCATACGCTTCAAGCGCGGACTTCAGGGCCTCAAGCGCCTCGCGCTCTTGCTCCGTCGGCGCCCGATGCTTGCGTGTCGGCTTCACGAAGTCGTTGAAGTAGCGCACTGCAAAACCGGCGGCTTTGTCGAGGTCCGGGTGGCTTTCGGCCGTGGCTTCGGGCGCATAGCGGCGGATGAAGCCCCACAGCGTCTCCTTGTCCTCGGCACCTGAAACCGACGCGAGGTTCAGCAGCATTGCAAAGGGTACGATCAACGTCGATTCCGGTACGTCACCGCCGTGAATGTGCCAGACCGGGTTGTTCAACTGAGCCTTCAGATCCTGCCCGGGGTAGGCACGCAACTGCTGATGGTACTCATCATACGCCTTGGGGATGACGTCAAAGTGCATCCGCTTTGCCGTCTTCGGCTTTTGATACATGAAATAGGCCAGACTCTCGGTCGGTGCATAGGTCAGCCACTCGTCGATCGAAACACCGTTTCCGGACGACTTCGAGATTTTCTGCCCGTTTTCATCGAGGAACAGCTCATACGAGAAATGCTCGGGCGCACGGCCGCCCAGCGCGCGGCAGATCGCGTCATAGATCTTTTCGTTGGTCGCATGTTCCTTGCCATACATCTCGAAATCGACGCCCAACGCCGCCCAGCGCGCTCCGAAATCCGGCTTCCACTGCAACTTCACATTGCCGCCGGTCACGGGCAGCGTCCACTCCTTGCCATTTTCATCATCGAAGGTGACCGTGTAAGTCTCGGCGCACACCTTTTTCATCGGGACATAAAGGACCCGGCCCGTTTCCGGATGGATCGGCAGGAAGATCGAATAGGTCTGCTGACGCTCCTCCCGCAGGCTTTTCAGCATGATGGCCATGATGTCGTCATAACGTTCGACTGCACGCTTCAGGATCTCGTCGAACTGACCCGAACGATAAAAGTCGCGCGCCGAATAGAACTCGTATTCAAACCCGAACGTATCAAGGAACCGACGTAGCATGGCGTTGTTGTGTTCACCAAAGCTGGGATACTCGCCGAACGGGTCAGGGACCGAAGTCAGCGGCTGCTGCAGATAGGCTTCAAGGGCCTCTGGGTTCGGCACGTTGCTGGGGACCTTGCGCATCCCGTCCAGATCATCCGAAAAGCAGATCAGCTTGGTGGGAATGTCCGACAGGGCCTCGAAGGCGCGCTTGACCATCGTGGTCCGCGCCACCTCACCGAAAGTGCCGATATGCGGCAGGCCGGACGGGCCATATCCCGTTTCGAACAGAACGAAGCCCTTTTCCGGTGGAGACTTCTGATAGCGTTTGAGCAACCGGCGCGCCTCTTCGAAAGGCCAGGCCTTTGACGTCATGGCGGTTTCACGCAGTTCAGACATTTCGTTCGTTCTCCATCAGGAAATCAGCGACGGTCGCTCAATGCGACCGACCGGCATCTCCTATTGTGCAGATGCAGCGTGAGTCAATGACCGCAGGCGAGAAACGCCGCCCCTACTACGATTTCAGACGGTTGCTCGTGACCAGAAACACGGTCTGACCCGCTTGCAGATCGACCAACTGCAGACATCCAGGATTGGCTGCAATAAAATCGCAGACGGCCTGCTTCACCGAGGCTTTCCCCTCGTCATCATGCCAGTTCCAGTCATCGAAGATAAGAAAACCACCGGTTTTCAGCTTCCTCAAGTACGACAATATATCCGCCTGAACACCGTCATAGTAGTGGTTGCCGTCAACGTAGACAAAATCCAGGCTTTTGTCGGGCACCGCGGATGCCGCTTCCGCGGATCTCTTCCGAACAAAGATCTTTTCGTTAGGCAAATGTGCCCGTCTAGACTGCGTCCACTCAAAAATTTCGTCCATGTCGCCCTGATTTTGCGCGACCTTCCCCCCATACATCCTGTTCGGGAATTGCGGCATGCACTCGTATGGATCAACCAGAAAATATTTTGCGATGCTGCCCGCACTCAGAACCATCTCCGAAAAAATTGTCCATCCAGACGCCGATTTCAGCGCCCGCAGATTTGGTAGTCATACATTGAGTCAAGAATCGCCTTGGGTCCGTCGGCGCCTTTCCAAAGAGTTTCCTGATTTTTCTGCTGCTCAATGACGTTCGTTCAACCGTTTCCGCCAGATCTGTTGCTCAGGGTGAATTGGCCCCTGCGCGGACCGACTACGAAACACTTACCATGTTGTGACCGATAGGCGGCAAACGCGCAACTCTGCTGGTCAACGCATTCGCCGTACTTGCAATTCCAGACTAAGGTGGCTGGCGAAACAATATGTTGAACCCGCGCGCCCCGCCCCATATCGTGCGCGATCAAAGACAGCCAAGCAGGACGTTCCCATGACCCAACCCGTTTCCCACCCGATGTCGCCGCAGGATTGCCTTGTGGCTATCATGGTGGCCGTTTCAGCCTCGGACGAGAACATCCGCACCGTCGAACTGGTCAAGATCGAGACAGCCGTGAACATGCTGCCTGTTTTTGCCGACTACGATATCGACCGTATGCGCCGGGTTTCGCAGATCGTGTTTGACCTGTTCGAGCAGGAAGATGGTCTGGACGCATTGTTTGGCCTGATCCGGGACAACTTGCCTGAGCGGTTGAACGAAACGGCTTATGCTCTGGCCTGCGATGTCGCCGCCGCCGATGGCTCGCTGGCCGAGACCGAACTGCGGCTGCTGGAGGAGATCCGGTATGAGTTGGAGATCGATCGGCTGCACGCCGCAGCGATCGAGCGCGGCGCACGGGCGCGTCACACCGTCTGATTGGTTTCAGCTGCCGTAAAGCGCGCCCCAGCGCTCGATGAGGGCCTGCTGCAGTTTGCGGGACCTGCGATTCCAGCTGCGCGCGCCTTCCGGGCGTTCGCGGCTTTCACGCGCGATGGTCGCCCGATGCGGAAGATCGGCAGTGAATATCGCAAAGGCCAGTTCTGATCCCCCGGCGGTGGTCAGATACCCGCCCAAGCCAGATACAAAGTTAAGGGTCCCGGTTTTGGCGTCGACCTTGATCGGGTGCCCTTGGATCCGCTGGCCTTTGGCGTCGGTCAGGGTAAACGGCTTCAACAGATGTCGCAGCGTTTCATGCTGCTGTGCGGCCACCAGAACCTTGACCAGACCAGACGGTACCATTCGCGAAGCATCGCCCAACCCCGAATGATCCACCATCGCAATACCGGACGCGCCGTAGGTCTGAGCCGACCAGCGATTCATCTCATCCGCGGACTCTGCCAGTGTTTGCGGTTGCCTACCCCGCGCAACGGTCGCAGCCAGCCCCACCATCTCGGCCGTCAGGTTGGTCGAGTATTTCAGCATCCCTTTCACGATGCTGGTCAATTCATCGCTCTGATGCCTGACCAGAACGGTGCCGCTGGGGACCTCGCGCGTGACTTGAACCCGCCCCAGGACGATGCCGTTGACCCGGGCCAGAGTGCGGAACACATCTCCGGCATACAAACCCGGTTTGCGCACTGGCAACCACCTGGCGCCGCCGCTGCCCAGCGCGCCCTTGGCAACTGTCCAGCGGTCCTGCCGCGCGCTGGGTTGATAGCTGTAGACCGGAAGGTTGCGGTTTTCGATCCGCATCGTGGCCATGTCCACCGACGGCGTATAACTGGCACTGCGCGCGTCCATGGTCACGTCATAGCTGGCCCCCTGGCGCTTCCACTCGAAATGCACACGGTTGAAGTTCAGGGAAATTCCACTGATCGCAGGGCTATAGCCCACATGATCAGGCTGACCGGGGTCTATGCTGAATACATAGGGCAATGCGCCGCTGTACACTTTGAACGCACCCCGAACCTCGGTCAGTCCGGCCTTGCGCAGGTTGGCGGCCATCGTGGCCAGAGCATCGGTATCCAATACCGGATCGCCGCCTCCGACCAGTATCAGATCACCCTTGAGGATCCCGTTTTCGATCGGACCATCTGCGATCAGCTTTGTTTCGAACCGATGGTCCGGGCCCAGAACGTCCAGCGCGTAAAGCGCGGTGAGGGCTTTGGCGACACTGGCCGGCGGCAAGCCGCTGGCTCCGCCGAATTCCTCCAGTTGCACGCCGGTTTTCACGTCGGCCACGGCGAAGACCACTTCGCCTTTCAATCGCGCCGCCTGAATGATGCGTTCGGCACCGCTCAACTCGGCGCCACGGGCAACGGGCCGCAACGAGACCGTTGGCGCCCCGGCAAAACCCGCGGTGGGGATCAGAAGCGAACCGGCGCCGGCCAGAAAGAAACGTCTCGAAATACGATCAGTCATGGGTCAAATAAAATCCCAGAGATCACAGGCAAACAACCATGCACCAGAATTATGTGCCCATCGGGGCTGTTCAGGCAACACCTGTCAGGTCCAGCCGCCTTTGGAGCGTATCTGAGTCGAGCTGACGTCGACCATCGGCACGTTCACGAAACACCAGGCAGGCGCATCGGCCCGACCCAAAAGATGCCGCGCCGTTCCGTCAATCCGGTATTTGGCATAGACACGCGCCGCCGGTGACATGCGGGCCGAAATCCGATCTCCGGGGCGCGCCACCACGCCCACAGGAACGGTGTCCATGATCAACCGCCAGTCCTTCCATTTGTGAAACTGGGCCAGGTTGTCAGCCCCCATCAGCCAAACGAACCGAACCTGCGGATAGAGCCGCCGCAAGGCAGCAAGTGTGTCAGCCGTGGCGCGGGTGCCGGTCAGATCCTCTATGTCAGTCACCTCAACCTTGGGATGCCGCATAATGGACCGTGCGGCCTCGACACGCTGATCGATCGGAGCCGGGCCGCGAGATTTCAGCGGATTCCCCGGCGACACCAACCACCAGACCCGATCCAACCCAAAAGCCTTCATCGCCTCCAGTGTAACGTGCACATGCCCCTGATGCGGTGGATCAAACGATCCCCCGAACAGCCCCACGACCTGACCGGGCCGCGCATATGGTATCGCGCTTCGCAACATCCCCTGCTGTAGTCCAGAACTCGGCAGCCTTGTCAATCAACAGGTTGCACAGCATCGCCCAAACCGACCATCCCCGATCGCACCACTTCGGCACACCAGCCGCCATGCCCACGCACGGCAGAGTAGCCTCCGCTGCCCAACGCCTCTTCCATCCTGCTGCAAGGCGCGCAGATAACCGTGATCCGCAAAATGGCTGTGCCGACCTGAACCTCGCGCCCTTTGAGAGCGCCCAGATTGATGCCGGAAACCACCAGATTGCGCCGCAGTACGTCCGGTGTGACCGGACCTTGTCCCAAATAGCTGCCGATCGCGGCAAGATGCTCGTGCTGAATCAGGGTCACCGCACGCTTCCCCGGGCGACTCCGATCGCCCTCAAACCCGTCTTCCCGGATCATCGCCTGACCCAGCGCCATCATGTCCAATCGTCGCCCCGGTCTGACGCCGATCCATTCGATCCGTCCCGCCTTGGCCCAACCCGATACCAATTGCGCAAGTTCCGGCATTCCCAGCATCCTTCCCAGTCCGGCCCGGCCGGCGCATAAGGCCAGCCAGAAATTCGCCAAAGCACCAGCTTGCCCCGCCCGTCCCGCTTGGCTATCAAGCGGGTCAACCTGAATTCCCCGACCCAGAGGACGCGACATGGCCGCCTATCAATATGTCTACCACATGCAGGGTGTCTCGAAGACCTATCCCGGTGGCAAGAAGTGCTTTGAAAACATTCACCTGAGCTTTCTGCCCGGCGTAAAGATCGGTGTCGTCGGCGTGAACGGCGCCGGTAAGTCGACCCTGATGAAGATCATGGCCGGCCTTGATACCGATTTCACCGGCGAGGCGTGGGCCGCCGAGGGCGCAAAGGTCGGCTATCTGCCACAAGAACCTCAGTTGGACGAATCCCTGACCGTCCGCGAAAACGTCATGCTGGGCGTGGCCGAAAAAAAGGCCAAGGTCGACCGCTTCAACGAAATCGCGATGGAGATTGCCGAGAACTACTCGGACGCGTTGATGGAAGAGATGACCGCCCTGCAGGACGCGATCGACGCGGAAAACCTGTGGGACCTCGACAGTCAGATCGACGTTTCGATGGAGGCGCTGCGCTGCCCGCCGGACGATGCCAACATCGCCAACCTCTCGGGCGGCGAGAAACGCCGCGTGGCGCTCTGCAAGCTGCTGCTGGAAGCGCCCGACATGCTGCTCTTGGACGAACCGACCAACCATCTGGACGCCGAGACCATCGCCTGGCTGCAACAGCACCTGATCGACTACAAGGGCACGATCCTGATCGTCACGCACGACCGCTACTTCCTGGATGACATCACCGGCTGGATCCTCGAGTTGGACCGCGGCCGTGGCATCCCGTACGAGGGCAACTATTCCTCGTGGCTGGAGCAGAAAGCCAAGCGGCTTGAGCAGGAAGCCCGCGAGGACAAGTCCAAGCAGAAGACCCTGCAGCGCGAACTGGAATGGATGCGTCAGGGGCAAAAGGCGCGTCAGGCCAAATCCAAGGCCCGCATCAACGCCTACAACGAGTTGGCCGAACAGTCCGAGCGCGAAAAGCTGGCCCGCGCCCAGATCGTCATCCCCAACGGCCCGCGCCTGGGCAGCAAGGTGATCGAAGTCAACGGTCTGGCCAAGCATATGGGCGACAAGCAACTGATCGAGAACCTGTCCTTCAGCCTGCCGCCGGGCGGCATCGTCGGTGTCATCGGCCCCAACGGCGCCGGTAAATCGACCCTGTTCAAGATGCTGACCGGCCAGGAAAAGCCCGATGCAGGCACCATCGAATACGGCGACACGGTAGAACTGTCCTATGTCGATCAGTCGCGCGACGATCTCAACGACAACGACACCGTGTGGGAGGCGATCACCGGCGGTGCCGAAATCATCCAACTGGGTGACGCGCAGGTCAATTCCCGCGCCTATTGCTCGTCCTTCAACTTCAAGGGCGGCGACCAGCAGAAAAAGGTCTCGCTGCTGTCAGGGGGTGAGCGCAACCGCGTCCACATGGCCCGTCTGCTAAAAGAGGGCGGAAACGTCCTGCTGCTGGACGAACCGACCAACGACCTAGACGTCGAAACCCTGCGCGCGCTGGAAGACGCGCTGGTCGATTTCGCCGGCTGCGCCGTGGTCATCTCGCACGACCGTTTCTTCCTCGACCGGATCTGTACGCACATCCTGGCCTTCGAGGGCGATGCGCATGTGGAATGGTTCGAGGGCAACTTCGAGGACTACGAAGAAGACAAGAAGCGCCGCCTTGGACCGGACGCGCTGGAGCCCAAGCGGTTGAAGCACAAGAAATTTGCGCGATAACACCCCTGATACATCTCCGGATGGATAGTGTGGGCAGAAATCAGCCCATACTATCACCGGGATGATGGACAGTTGGAGAACGGTATGGCGGAAGCGCTACCGTTGCTTGGCTTCTTTGTGCTCGCAAGCATTTCGGCGTGGGTGTCTTCGCTGATCTTGGCGTCTGTGTTTCCATTCTTCAACTTCAAGAAAGAGTATACCGAGTATCTATTGAGGGTAAGCGGCGCACCGCTCACCCGTCTTCGTCTGCTTCTGACGGATTACGGGGCTAACAGCTATTTTTTTAAGATTGATTGGGGGTACGATTCACCTGCACCAGGGGCACTCAAAACCACTCCAAATCGCAACCTTTTTCGCATGCTTCTCCTGGCACTTGCGACCTTGATTTTTACCGTGTTCCTGTGGGTCGCTGCATTCGCGATGTTCAACATCATCTCTGCACGAATCTAGAAAACGACATCCCGGCATCTGGCTGATTGCTTGTGCCGATACGGGCTCTCGGGCGTCCGAATGACATTGACTGGAGTCGACTATCAGACAGGTGACCGATCCTATTTCTTGGCCGATCCGCTAATGGATTCGTGTCCGTTCTGCCCGGATGGGACGCGATAATCTGACACCGAAAAGTCCGTAGCGGATTCGAATTCAGTTCGGCGGATTTATGTTCAAAACGCCCGCTGGCCCCTGAAAGCACAACACATTCTGCCCAACTGACCCTTGCCATATGGCCCTCTCAGTGCCATATGCAAAGAGCTTACGTTATTCTACTTCGACCTACTGTCTCCGTTTTCGGCGTTCAGTCTATCGATCCAGACAACGACGCCGGGCTGCCGCAATTCCGTGGGCAGCACTCAAACAGGAGATACGGATATGCCCGCAGGCACCGTAAAATGGTTCAACACCACCAAAGGTTTCGGCTTCATCGCACCCGAAGAGGGCGGCAAAGACGTGTTCGTGCACATTTCGTCCGTCGAACGTTCGGGCTTGACTGGTCTGGCCGACAACCAGAAAGTCACCTATGAACTGCGCGCTGGTCGCGACGGTCGCGAAAGCGCCGACAACATCGAACTGGCCTAAACCAGGTCTCTGGGGGCGACGGATGGCCGTCGCCCCCATTTTTTTGCCCGATTTCCGATCGCGCTTTCCAGACCCGGTGGGGCAGGAAAACAACATCACTTTCCGGTGAAACCCGCGCGGGAATTGACCCGATCGGCTATTCTGAACAGACTGCTATCCTGTTTTCTTTGTTGATTAGCCGAGTATTGCCATGTTCTCACGCCGCAATTTTCTGATCTCTGCCGCCGCTATCAGTGCCGTGCCTGGCACGGCCCACGCGAAGAAGAAGCCGGTCGAGTACGACCCGACTCCGCAAATCGTTCGGATCAAGAAGCAGTTTTTGCCCGGGCAATTGTTGGTCGCGCCACGTTCGTTCTACCTGTATTTCGTGACCGAGCCTCGCAAAGCCATCCGTTATGGCTGTGGCGTCGGCAAGGCCGGGCTGGAATTTACCGGAACTGCGACGATCGACGTGAAAAAGGAATGGCCCACCTGGCGCCCCACCGAAGAGATGATCGAGCGGGACCCTATTGCCTATGCCAAATTCAAGGACAATGACTATGTCCAGCCCGGTGGAGGAGACAACCCGCTTGGCGCCCGTGCCCTGTATCTGTTTCAGAATGGCGTCGACACGTATTTCCGCATCCATGGAACGACCCAGCCGCAGACCATTGGACGAGCCGTGTCGAACGGGTGCATCAGAATGCTGAATGAGCACGTGATCGACCTGTACAACCGCGTCCCGATCGGAACGGTCGTCACCGTCGTCTAAGACAGCGGTCAAGGCCCCGACCAATCCACCCCTTCGGCTTTTTCAATCTTCAGCCGTCCGTTTGGCCACGGTACACAAAGGCTTGCTGCTTGCTTGTCTGATCCGTTCAGCCAGGTCCGGACGTCTTCGGGCCGCAACAGGACACCCATACGGTGGTGGATCGGCCGCAGATCATCGTTCGGTTCGCAGGTCACTGCGGCGAACTGATCGACATGCTGACCACCGGGTGCAGTCCACCTGTCCGTAATCGCGGCAAACAACAGGGGGGTTCCATCGGCGGTTTCAATCCGCCACGCGGTTTTGCAGCGCTTTTCGCCGGTCCACTCGTACCAGCCATCAACCGGAACAACCGCGCGACCGACACCTTGAAAAGCAGATTTGTCAAAAACCGTTTCCGACCGCGCATTGATGATCGTTTCCATGACCGGTCGCCCCCGGGCATTGACGCGCCCTACGGGAATCATGCCCCACCGCATGCGCCTCGTGCCTTCAGCGGTCAGAACGATCACTTCCTGACCGGGCTGTATGTTCTGGCGCGGCTGTTCATCCGGCCAAGCAGTTTCTCGACCTAGGAATTCGGAAATCTGGGAGAACGGCCGCGTCAGAAAGAAACGCCCGGGCACGGTTTACTGCCGCTGTTTTGCGGCAGCGATCAGATCAAGGACAGCAGGTCCCAGATCATCCACGATCAGCGCAACGCCGCGCGCATTGGGGTGGATCCCGTCTGGTTGCATGAAGGTCTGCACGGCTCCGGGGTCGCCATCCGCCTGCAACCCGGAAAAAAAGCTGGAGGCATAGAGCGTGCCGAACTGGGTGGCCAGATCCGGATACATCGCATCAAACGCTTGTTTGTAGTCCGCGCCATAATTGCCCGGGGCTTGCATGCCGATCAGCAGAACCGGAACCTTGGCTGTTCGCGCCTCGGTCAGAATTTTTTCCAGGTTCGACTTCGAAACGGCCGGATCGATCCCACGAAGAACGTCGTTTCCGCCCAGCGCCACGATCATCCCGTCCACCTCTGGTGTCAGGGTCCAGCCCACACGCGCCGCACCGCCGGCCGTTGTGTCCCCGGAAACACCGGCGTTGATTATCTTCACTTCGACGCCTTGCGCATCCAGCCACCGGGTTAGTTGAGGGACGAACCCGTCTTCCTCAACAAGGCCGTAGCCTTGAGTCAGCGAGTCTCCGAGAGCGGCCAGGACCAACGGCTCGGCTGTGGCAGCAATGCCGCAGAGCGACAACAGCCCCGCCGCCAGAGCCTTGCGCAAGTTCCTGACCGCTCCATATCCCAAATGACTGCCCCTTTCGGAAAGACTAATGACTGAACCCGTTCTGACACTCCAAAATGCCGCTTTGTCGCTGGATGGCAATGCCGGACCCGTCGAAATCTTGCGGGACATCAATCTGACCGTGAAAGAGGGAGAGACGCTGGGCCTCGTCGGTCCGTCAGGTTCGGGCAAATCCTCGCTGTTGATGCTAATGGGCGGACTGGAGCAGACGACCGCGGGTCGCATCACTGCATTGGGACAAGACCTGACTTCGATGAGTGAGGATGCGCTTGCCCGGTTTCGGCGCGACGCGATGGGCGTCGTTTTCCAGAATTTCCATCTGATCCCAACCATGACGGCGCTTGAAAACGTGGCCACCCCGCTGGAACTGGCCGGTCACCGCGATGCCTTCGAGCGGGCCGAGGCCGAATTGGCGGCGGTGGGGCTTTCGCATCGGCGCGATCACTACCCGGCACAACTGTCGGGCGGCGAACAACAGCGGGTCGCGCTGGCCCGCGCTTCGGCCCCGAGGCCTCGGATCCTGTTGGCGGACGAACCCACCGGCAATCTGGATGAGACGAATGGCGCGGCCATCGTTGATTTGCTGTTCGGCCTGCGTGACCGGCACGGGGCAACGCTGGTTCTGGTCACACACAGCCACTCGCTGGCCCGCAGATGCGACCGGGTTGTTCGATTGCGCGACGGCCGCATCACCGAAGAGGCCAGCCAAGAGGCAGCGGAATGAGCTTGCGCCTGGCGACGCGCCTGGCCCGACGTGAACTCAGAGGCGGCTTACGCGGTTTTCGGGTTTTTCTGGCCTGCCTGACCCTGGGGGTTGCCGCCATTGCTGCGGTTGGATCGGTGCGGCAAGCAATCATGACCGGCCTTGCACAGGAGGGGGCGGCCTTGCTGGGCGGCGATGCCCAGATCGAGCTGACCTATCGCTTTGCGGACGAAGCAGAAACCGCGTGGATGGAGCAAAACGCCGATCGCGTGTCCGAAGTCGTCGATTTCCGCTCGATGGCCGTGACCCGCAGCGACGCACCGCAACGCGGACTTACTCAGGTCAAGGCCATCGATGAGGCCTATCCTCTGATCGGTGCCGTCCAACTGGACCCCGAAATCTCGCTGTCCGAGGCGTTGGACGGAAATGCCACTCTTCCCGGGGCAGTGATGGACCCGGTTCTGATCGAGCGTCTGGGGCTGGACATCGGCGACAGTCTTGCACTGGGCACGCAGGACTTTGTGCTGTCCGCCGCCCTGATATCCGAACCCGACGCGGCCGGAGATGGGTTCACCTTGGGCCCGCGCACATTGGTTCGCACAGCCGATCTGAAAGACTCGGGCCTATTGCAGCCCGGCACGCTGTTTTCGACCAAATACCGTATGGACCTGCCGGTCGGAGCCGACCTCGCAGAACTCTCGCAACAGGCCGAGAGCGTTCTGCAAGGCTCAGGGCTGCGCTGGACCGATGCGCGCAACGGCGCACCCGGAATTGCCGAATTCGTCTCGCGCCTCGGCGCGTTCCTGGTGCTGGTGGGTCTCTCGGGTCTGGCTGTGGGCGGCATCGGCGTGTCCGCGGCCGTACGCGCCTATCTCGCGCGAAAGACCGAAACCATCGCCACACTGCGCACCTTAGGCGCAAACCGCGCCACGATCTTTCAGACCTATCTGATCCAGATCGGCGTCCTTTCGGTTGTCGGGATCGCCGCTGGTGTAGCCCTTGGCGGGCTGGCCCCGATTCTCCTGGCACCCCTGATTGAAAGCCGGCTTCCCGTACCGGCCGTTTTTTCTGTCTACCCGCAACCGCTGTTCGAGGCGGCATTGTATGGCCTGCTGACCGCCATGCTGTTCACTCTGTGGCCCCTTGCCCGGGCAGAGGACGTCCGGGCAGCGACCCTGTTCCGCGATGCGCTGAGCAGTGCCCGCAGGTTGCCCCGCGCCGCTTACCTGTTGGCGACGGGCCTGGCTCTGGCGACACTGATCGCCACCGCAGCTTGGTTCAGCGGCTCCCCGTGGCTGACCCTCTGGACCGGAGGGGGATTTGTCGGCGCATTGGTGCTGTTGGCGCTGTCGGCCCATGGCATCCGCTATGTCGCAAAAAGGGCCGCAACACGCGCCCGTGGCCGCCCGGCGTTGCGTTGGGCACTCGCGGCAATTTCCGACCCCCGCGAAGGGGCCGCATCGGTGGTCCTGTCTCTGGGATTGGGGCTGTCGGTTCTGGCTGCGGTCGGACAGATCGACGGCACTCTGCGCAATGCAATTTCCGGTAACCTGCCGGACGTGGCGCCGTCTTACTTTTTCGTGGACATCCAAAAAGACCAGATGCCCGGCTTCAGCAGCCGGCTTGAAAACGACCCCGGTGTCACACGTGTAGAAAGCGCACCAATGCTGCGCGGAATCATCTCGCAGATCAACGGCCAACCAGCACATCAGGTCGCAGGCGATCATTGGGTCCTGGAAGGCGATCGCGGCGTGACCTATTCGGACAACGCGCCACAAAACGCCCGCATCACCGCCGGGGAATGGTGGCCAGAGGACTATTCAGGCCCGCCCCAGATCAGCTTTGCCGCGGAAGAGGCCGAGGAAATGGGTCTCAAGCTTGGTGACGAACTGACGGTGAATATTCTCGGGCGTGATATCACCGCGACCGTAACATCGCTGCGCGAAGTGGATTTCTCGAACGCGGGGATGGGATTTATCATGTCGATGAATCCGTCCGCGCTGGCCGGCGCCCCTCATAGTTTCATTGCAACGGTCTACGCCGAGGAAGAGGCCGAGGCAGCCATCCTTCAAGACCTTGCGACCCAGTTCCCCAACATCACCGCGATCCGGGTTCGGGACGCGATCGACCGTGTCTCGGGCCTGCTTGCCGGTTTGGCCTCGGCCACCTCCTACGGCGCCGGTGTGTCTTTGCTGACCGGTTTTCTGGTTCTGATCGGCGCTGCTGCTGCGGGAGAGCCCGCGCGCCGCTACGAGGCTGCGATCCTCAAGACGATCGGCGCAGATCGCCGACGGATACTTCTCAGCTTTGGCTTGCGCTCGGCGCTTCTGGGTGCGGCCGCCGGCTGCGTGGCGCTGCTGGCCGGCATCCTTGGCGGCTGGGCTGTGGCCACATTCATTTTCGATACCAGCTTTGCGGTGATATGGCCTTCGGCATTGGGTATCGTCGCTGCCGGGCTGGCCGTCACGCTGCTGGCGGGGCTATTCTTCGCCCTCCGCCCCCTATCCGTCAGCCCGGCCCGCGTCCTGCGGGCCAGCGACTGAATTCAACGCGCGCAGGTAACGGGTTGCAGAATTTTCAGCAGTGGATCGTTGTCGCAAACCAAAGCATCCAGCGATATTTCATCCAGCGACGCAAAGAAGACCTCGGCCGCGTCCTGCAGCGCCAGACGCAGGCGGCAGGCATCGGTCAACGGACAGGTGTTGTCGGCATCCGCAAAACACTCGGCGATCGGCAAACTGCCCTCGACATGGCGAAAGACGGATCCGATCCGGATCTGGTCCGCCGGCCGCCCCAGAGTCATTCCACCGTTGCGACCGCGCTGCGTGCTCAGATACCCCAGCTGACCCAGCTGGTTGATGACTTGCGCCAGATGGTTTTCCGAGATGTTGCAGACATCCGCAATCTCGGATTTCGTCACGAGCCGATCCGGATGTGCAGCGCAATACATCAACAGCCGCACGGCGATATTTGTTCGTTTGGTGATCCGCATCAGATCCTCCCCCGAATTTCAAGATGCAGCCTTATTGCACAGACCGCAAAAAAACGGTTTGACATACATCAATCGTCAAGAAGGACAGCACGCGACATGGCAGAGCCCTATTTCTTTGGCTATGGCAGCCTCGTAAACCTTGCCACGCATGACTTTCCCGACCCGCGCCCGGCGCGACTCAAGGGCTGGCGCCGGGCGTGGCGGCATACCGATCTGCGCCCGGTCGCCTTCTTGACCGCGGTGCCGGATCCCGCCTGCGAGATCGACGGCATGATCGCACATGTCCCCAAAAACGACTGGGCGGCACTGGATGAACGGGAGTGGGCCTATGATCGGATCCCCGCCACCCACGCCATAACTCATCCTCTGAAGAAAGAGGTCGAGATTGCGGTCTATGCGGTTCCGGAACAGCACCGCAAGGACCCGACGCACAGCCACCCGGTTTTGCTCAGCTATATAGACGTTGTGGTGCAGGGGTATTTGCGCGCATTCGGCTTGCCGGGTGTCGAGCGTTTCTTCGCCACGACCGACGGGTGGGACGCGCCGATCCTGAATGACCGGAACGCGCCGCGTTATCCGCGCCACCAACAGCTTCACCCCGACGAAACAGCCTTGGTCGATGAGCACCTGTCCCGGGTTTCGGCCCGGATCGTTCAAACCGCGTGAAGAAGGCGGGCGCCTGCAGCACCCGCCTCTGGTTCTTGTTCAGATCAAAGGCGACACCGCCCCGTGGTGTCTTATTTTCGCGCCCGCACGACCTGCAGCAACGGCAGAAAGGTCGCCATCTCGGGGCCACGCTCCATCCCGGTCAGCGCCTTGCGCAACGGCATGAACAGGCCCTTGCCCTTGCGGCCGGTCGCCTCTTTCACGACCGCCGTCCACTTGCCCCAGGTCTCGCCGTCAAACGGCCCCTCGGGCAGCAGTTCCATCGCCTGCGCGACGAATTCGCGGTCTTCGTCGTCGATCAGCGGCTCGGCCCCATCGCGGCACAGTTCCCACCAGCCCTTCAGGTCGTTCAGCGTGGTGATGTTCTCGCGCGCCATCATCCAGAACGGCTCGGCCAGTTCATCGGGTACACCGGCCGCGGCCACCGCGTCGGAAACCTTCTCGAGCGGCAGCGTCTGCAGATATCGGGCCGTCAGCGGAAACAGGTCCTGCACGTCGAACTTGGTCGGCGCCGACCCGAACCGGGTGACGTCGAAACCTTCGATCAACTCGGCCATGTCGCTGCGCAGTTCCACCGGGTCGGACGAGCCCAACCGCGCCATCAGGCTCAACAGCGCCATCGGCTGCACGCCCTGCTCGCGCAGATCGCGCAGCGCCAGCGTGCCAAGACGCTTGGACAGCGCCTCACCCTGCGGGCCGGTCAGCAACGAGTGATGGGCAAAACGCGGGACGGTTCCGCCCAGCGCCTTGATGATCTGAATCTGGGTCGCTGTGTTGGTCACGTGGTCGGCGCCGCGCACCACGTCGGTCACGCCCATCTCGGTGTCGTCCACGACCGAGGCCAGCGTATATAGGACCTGCCCGTCGCCGCGGATCAGCACCGGATCCGACACCGAGGCCGCGTCGATGGACACGTCACCCAGAATGCCGTCCGTCCACTCGATGCGCTCATGATCCAGCTTGAACCGCCATACACCGTTGCCACGTTCGGCTCGCAGCGCCTCTTTCTCGGCCTCCGACAGGTTCAGGGCGGCCCGATCATAAACCGGCGGCTTGCCCATGTTCAGCTGCTTCTTGCGCTTGAGGTCCAGCTCGGTCGGGGTCTCAAAGGCTTCGTAGAACCTGCCGATCTCGCGCAGCTTGCCGGCGGCTTCCGCATAGCGGTCCAGCCGGTCCGACTGCCGCTCCACCCGGTCCCAGTGCAGACCCAGCCACTCGAGATCCTGCTTGATCGCATCAACATATTCTTCCTTCGACCGTTCGGGGTCGGTGTCGTCGATACGCAGGATGAACGTGCCGCCGGCCTTGCGGGCGATCAGATAGTTCATCAGCGCGGTGCGCAGGTTGCCCACATGAATATAACCGGTGGGCGAAGGGGCGAAACGGGTGGTTGTCATGGATGTCTCCTGTTGGCGCGGCTCATGTCACATGAGCGCGTTTTTGTCCAGAAGGCGGTGCGAATGCTTGCCGTTTACTCGGACTTGATCGGCCAACGTGATGACAGGTCATCCAACCCTGCGCGGATCAATTCGGCCAACACGTCCTCGTCAATGTCCGACAGCTTGTTCACGTACAGACATGACTTGCCGGTCTTGTGCTTGCCCAAGCGCGCCAGAATACTGCCGAAATCGGAGTAGCCCGGCATGATATAGATCGAAAACGCGGCCTTGCGTGGGGAAAACCTGGTGGCAAGAAACGTGCCTTCCCGCCCGGACTTGTAGCGGTAGTCATACCGCCCGTATCCAACGATGGATGGCCCCCACATGACTGGCCGAAACCCGGTGACGGTTTCAAACAGGGTGTTCAGCCTCCGCGCCTCCGTAGCGCGCGCGGCCGGCAGGATCGCCGCCAAGAATTCGTGGACGCTTTGATCCGTCGGAACGGTTTTGTTTCCTGAGCGGGACATGAACAAGATTTAACATGCGATCGGCCAACGCGCAGCCCATATGGTAGAGTTGAAAAGTGGCAATTATCCGAAAGCGTTCTAATTCGTCGCACGTAATCTGACAGGGAGACTTTGAAATGACCATGAAACTGACCCGCCGGGCCGCTTTGGGCACGGCCGCTGCGTTACCTTTTGCATCTATCGCGACACAGTCACTGGCTGCCGGGGCCGAAACCAAGGCCAACTCGACCGTCGCCCGCAGCTTTCAACTGGGCGATTTCACGGTCACGACCCTGCTGGATGGCAGCCTGCCGCGAGACGGCGCTCAGGAGATTTTCGGCGGTGGCGCGTCAGACGAGGAGTTTGCCAAGGTATCGGCCGACAATTTCATCTCGCCCGACATTGCCCAGTTCTTCTTCACGCCAACGCTCGTCAATACCGGATCCGAGTTGATCCTGTTTGACACGGGATTGGGCCAAGGCGGTATTCAAATGGCTCTGGCCGATGCGGGCGTTGGCCCCGAGGCGATCAACGTTGTCGTCCTGACCCACATGCACCCCGACCACATTGGCGGCATGACGACCAACGATGCTGCGACCTTTCCGAACGCACGCTATGTGACCGCCGCGGCCGAGTATGATTTCTGGTCAGCACAGGAGGCCGGCAACCGCGTCGGCGACCTTGTGGCAGCCAAGGTCACCCCGATGGCTGAAAAGATGTCGTTCATCGAAGACGGTGGCGAGGTCGCATCCGGCGTGACCGCCATGGCGGCCTTCGGGCATACACCCGGACACATGGTCTATCATCTCGAAAGCAACGGTCAGCGGCTGATCCTGACCGCCGATCTTGCCAATCACTATGTCTGGTCCTTCGCGCATCCGGAATGGGAAGTCCGGTTTGACATGGACAAAGCAGCGGCCACCGCATCCCGTCGGAACGTGTTGGGTATGCTTGCCGCGGACAAGGTCCCGATGATCGGGTACCACATGCCTTTCCCGGCCGCCGGCTATGTCGAGCCGCGTGGCGAAGGCTTCCGTTTTATACCTGTCAGCTATCAGATGATGGGCTGATCAATACCCCGGGTCCGGCCGTACTTTCGTACCGTCCGAAAACCGCGACAGTCGAAAGGCGGCCGGGTCCACACAAGGCGATGTGTTCGTCACCAGATCGGCCACCAGGCGGCCGGCACCGGGGCCTATGCCAAATCCATGTCCCGAAAACCCGGTTGCAATCACCAGTCCCGGGATTTCCTGCACTTTCGAGATGACCGGGATTGCATCCGGGGTCACATCGATCATCCCGCCCCAGCTCTGCACGATTTCGGCACCAACCAGTGCCGGAAGCGCCTGACGGGCCTTGGCCCATGACTTGCGGAGCGCCTTCTGCGACGGCTCGGGGTCCAGTGTCCGACAGAGTTCGAACGGGGTTACGTCGGTGGGCGCCCATGACCGGCGCTGACGCGCCTCAATGGTCCAGCGGTGCGACAGGCGGAATCTGAGCGATTTCCATTCCTGCGCGAATGCCGGCAGGAATTTCGCGGCCAACCGAAAACTGTCAGGCACGATATCTACTGTGTTTTCATGGCCCGAGGCGATCGTGTACCCGCCGTCGGCGCGTTTGCGAATGGCAAAATCATCCGACCACAGAGCTGTTTCCGGACCCGGTTCCACAGGCGAGGTCCGCAGAACCGTGTTCAGCACCTTCAGCTGTGGCAGGGCAATTCCTTCGTTACCGGCAAACAACCGAGACCAAGCCCCCCCGGCCAGAACCACTTGATCGCAAGCGACCCGCCCCCGTTCCGTGTAAACCCCGGCAACGCGACCAGCTTGCAGGTCTAGGCAGCGTACCGCGCAATTTGTCATGATGACCGCGCCTTGGTCACGCGCCGCCTCGGCCAACGCCGGAGCAACCCATTGCGGCTCGGCCCGTCCGTCCTGCGGCGTGAAAAGCGCGGCCTTCAACTTGGTCTGGAGGCCGGGCATGTTCTGTTCCAACTCGGATCCGGAAACCATGCGCGCTCCGGTCTGGTAGCCCTCGAGGTTTCGCAACCAGCGCTCCATATCAGCTGCGGACCGGTCGGTCCGCGCACCGAACAGAATGCCGGATTGCACATAGCCGGATTTGCGCCCGATCCGCTCATCAAGCGATTGCCAGATCCTGAGCGACTCGGTCATCAACGGTATTTCGCGCGGGTCGCGCAGCCCCAGACGAACCCAGCCCCAGTTCCTGGAACTCTGTTCGGCGCCGATCTGGCCCTTTTCACACAAGAGGACGGAATTGCCACGTTCCGCCAGTTCCAGCGCAGTTGAGACACCGATAATCCCTCCGCCGACGATCAGAACGTCAACGGATTTGGGCAGGCAAAGATCGGATTCAACAGGGTTGGGCTTGGGGCCGGGCATCAACGGAACTTGCTAGTCAGACACGAGCTTCATCGAGCCTTGGCAAACGTCATCCGGCAATCCTGAATAACGGAAAAAGCATCACTTTGTTCGGTTGTGTGGCGTCGATGCAAACGCCACAATGGAACTAGACCGGCACGCGGTTCAGGCCGCGCCCGAGAACTCGGCCCATTTCTGACGCAACAAAGCTGCGACACCCGAGTTTTGGGTCTCTGACTCGGTCTCTTCGGATTGAAGCTCGGGCAATTCCGGGTGTTTGGCTGAGAACTCCTCGGACGGCTCCTCGCTCTCTGCGTCAGCCTCGGCCAACACACCGGCGATTGCCGCTTCCAGACGCGCCTCATCCAATTCGCGCGCCGGTGTCTCCATTGTCTTGTACCTCAACGGCGCATGCAGCGGTTTGTCATATCCATCAACCATCGGACCACCTAAACCTTATAACCGGCACCCCACCATGGATGCGTCACCAGAAAACTTGGTCTTCAACTGCGCTTCGGCCGACAGATCAATGCCCGGCCCCCGCGCGCCGATCTTTCAAAATATGTGGCAAGATCGGTCCTAAACTATGGCAAAAAAATGTCCAAAAAACAAGGATGCGGCCAAGCGCTGTCAGCAATTCCGCCCCACCTGCAGAACAGTTAGCATGAGACCCCCCTCATTGCCGCCCATTTGTAAACAAACACCCGGACCCGGGCACGGGGCGCTCAGCCGCAGTTTCCGTCAGCTCGGATCGCGCCAACGATTCACGATCGGATAGCGCCGGTCCAACCAGAAGGCCCGAGGTGTCAGGCGCGTGCCCGGCGCGGACTGAAAGCGTTTGTATTCGCTGATATAGATAAGGTGCTCGACCCGGCGGGCATCAGCCTCGTCGTACCCGGCTGCAACACAATCCGCGATCGAGCCATCCTGATCAACCAAGATGACGAGAATGCCGTCCAGGACCGGGTAATCGGGAAGGCTGTCGCTGTCCTTCTGATCCTCGCGCAGCTCGGCACTGGGTGGTTTGTCGATGACCGAGGGGCGAATGACCTCGCCGGCCGGTCCTTTCATCCAGTCGCGGTGATTGGCATTGCGCCAGCGGCAGGTTTCGACCACCCGGGTCTTGTACAGATCCTTGATCGGGTTGTAGCCGCCATTCATGTCGCCATAGATCGTGGCATACCCGACCGCCACTTCGGATTTGTTGCCGGTGGTCAGCAGCATCTCGCCAAACTTGTTGGACATCGCCATCAACAGCAGACCGCGCAGACGGGACTGGATGTTCTCCTCGGTAATGTCGGCCTGAAGACCATCAAACAGCGGCGCCAGGGTCTCGGTGACGGCGGCGCGGGACTGGCTGATCGGAACATAGTCGTATCGCACACCCAGCGCCTTGGCGACGGCTTCGGCATCCTCCAGCGACTCGGCGCTGGTGTATTCCGACGGCAGCATCACGCAACGCACATTTTCGGCCCCGAGAGCGTCAACCGCGATGGCCGCAACAAGCGCGGAATCGACCCCTCCGGACAGTCCCAGCAATGCTTTGGAAAACCCGGTCTTGCCCATATAGTCGCGCAGCGCCTGCACCATGGCGCGATAGTCCTGCTCCCACGCGTCAGGATGCTCGGCGATTTCGGCGGGGACGATAGCCCATCCTTCATCACCGCGCCGCAGATCGATCTGCATCACCGCCTCGTCGAAGACCGGCATTCGAAAGGCCAGTTCGCCGCCGGGATTCAGGCCAAATGTCCCACCATCGAAAACCTGATCGTCCTGACCGCCCACCATGTTGAGGTAAATCACCGGCAGCCCGGTTTCGACCACACGGGCCACCATCTGGTTCAGGCGCACATCGTGCTTGTCGCGAAAATAGGGTGATCCGTTGGGGATCAGAAGAAACTCGGCGCCCGTCTCCTGCAGCGTCTCGGCGACATCCTCGTGCCAGCCATCCTCGCAGATCGGACTGCCGATGCGGGTGTTGCCCACCGCATAGGGGCCACCCAACGGCCCGGCGTCGAACAACCGAACCTCGTCGAACACAGTCTCGTTGGGCAAATGGTGTTTCAACACCTTGCTGACGATCCGCCCCCGGCTGAGGATCAGATAGGCGTTGTAGAGGTTGCCACCCTCGACCCAAGGCCCACCGATGGCCATCGCCGGACCATCCGCGCAGGATTCCGCCAACTGCTGCACAGCCGCCATGGCAGCCTTGTGAAACGACGGCTTCAGAACCAGGTCCTGAGTGTTGTAACCGGTGACGAACATCTCTGGCAGAGCCACCAGATCGGCCCCCGCTGCGCGGCCCTGCTCCCATGCGGAACGGGCTTTTTTGGCGTTGCCTGCAATGTCGCCCACCGTCGGGTTCAGCTGCGCCAGCGTGATGCGGAAATGGTCGGCCATCTTTGCCCTCTTGCCCTCGTCACCTGAAAAGGCATTTAGCAGATCAGGCCGCAAGTGAAAGGCCAATGCGGCAAAACCCGTTGCCCGACCTTCATCAGTGTCATAGTTTTGCACGAACCAATGCACCACGGGACAATCGGGCAGGCAGGGACTACCATGAACGCTTTTCGTACAACGATTGCCGTTGCCGCAATGGGCATCGCCGCACAGAGCGCGTCCGCGCAGCAGGGCCAGATCATCACCGCGGATGACGATGTGGGCGGGGTCTACGAAGGCACCTTTGAAAACGGGCTGCGTCACGGAACCGGCACCTATCGCCTGCCAGACGGCTTTGAATACACCGGCGAGTGGGTCGAAGGAGAAATTCAGGGCAAGGGCGTGGCACGTTACGCCAATGGGTCGGTCTACGAGGGCGATTTCGTCAAAGGTCGCCCGCACGGCAAGGGTAAGATCACCTTTGCCGACGGCGGCACCTATGAGGGCGACTGGACCGACGGCGCGATAAACGGAACCGGCATCGCGCAATACGCAAACGGAATGCGCTACGAAGGTGGCTTCAAGAACGCCCAGCATGACGGCAAAGGCGTCATGACCGACCCCGGCGGCTATGTCTATGATGGCGACTGGGTGGACGGCGTTCGCCAGGGCAAGGCCAAGATCACCTATGCGGACGGCGCGGTATACGAAGGCGACATCGTTGCTGGCCAGCGTCAGGGCAACGGATCGCTGACCTTGCCCGACGGCATGATCTATTCCGGCGAATGGACCGAGGACCGGATCACCGGAACCGGCGTACTGAAACAGGCCAACGGTGACGTTTACGAAGGCGCCTTGGTGGACGGGCGCCGGCAGGGCAAGGGAAAGGCGACCTACGCGAACGGCGATACCTACGAAGGCGATTTCGTTGACGACCGCCGACACGGCAAGGGTACGTTCACTGGCACCGACGGCTATGTGTACACCGGAGACTGGAAAAACGGTCAGATCGAAGGGTTGGGCGAACTGACCTATCCCGACGGCTCGGTCTATGTCGGTGACTTCAAGGCGGACCTCGCCGATGGCAAAGGCCGGATCACCTATCCCGACGGCTCGTCCTATGACGGCGACTGGGTTGCGGGGGTGATCGAAGGTCAGGGCACCGCGACCTACACAAATGGCACGATCTACAAAGGACAGTTCAAGAATGCTCGAACGCATGGCACCGGCGTTCTGACCCGGGCCGACGGCTCTCGCTACGATGGCGAGTGGGTAGACGGCGTGCGT
The DNA here is from genome assembly GCF_056537865.1 of Ruegeria sp. BJ5. Classification (NCBI taxonomy): domain Bacteria; kingdom Pseudomonadati; phylum Pseudomonadota; class Alphaproteobacteria; order Rhodobacterales; family Roseobacteraceae; genus Ruegeria; species Ruegeria sp. BJ5. Next base: position 313,079 of record NZ_JBQFSH010000005.1, on the reverse strand, counting down.
CAAGGCAAGGGTACCGCCACCTACGCGGATGGGACGGTCTATACCGGTGATTTCCAGAACGGTCAGCGCCATGGCCAGGGCGAGGTCGTGATGGCAAATGGCTTCAAGTATTCCGGCCAGTGGACCGAGGGCAAAATCACCGGCTCGGGTGTCGCGACATATGCAAATGGCGATGTCTATGAAGGCAACTTCGTGAACGGCAAACGCCAGGGCTCTGGAACTATGCGCTATGCCAATGGCGAAGAGGAAAGCGGCACCTGGGAAAACGGCGCTCTGTCGGAAGCAGGCGCGGCGCAACCATCGGGCAACGAGCCGCAGGCGCCGGAGGCCGAACAGGCCCCGGAAGTCACCCCATCGGACGGATAGCCCGCTACCAGGGAACCGGTTGACCGGCCCAGTCGAAAAACTGGCCGGTCTGATCAGCCGTCAGACCATCCACAACCTGCAGAAGGCTTTGGGCGGCGTCACTCGGCTCGACCGCGGGATGGCGGCCCAGGTATTTCTGCGTGAACGGGGTCTTGACCGTTCCGGGGTGCAGGGCGACGCAGATCGCATCCTTGTGGGTTCGGGCCAGTTCGATTGCGGCCGTATGCACGATCTGGTTCACCGCCGCCTTGGCCGCGCGATAGCTGACCCAACCGCCCAGACGATTGTCCCCGATCGAACCCACACGCGCAGACAGCACGGCAAAAACCGACCGCCCGTTGCGCGGCAACAGGCGATGCGCGTGTTTCAGCACCAGGGCCGGTCCCACCGCGTTCAAGGCGAACTGATCCATCATGGCCTTGGCCGAAACCGCCCGAATGGTCTTTTCCGGTTCCGCCCCGTCGATCTCCAGCGCGCCGGACGCGACCAGAACAAGGTCGAACGGTCCTTCGATCCGGCCCAGCATCTCATCGGCCAGTTCCGGCTGCATCAGATCCAGCCCGTTTCCCGACCGCGACAGACCAACCACGTGAACCGACCGCGACAGCAGTTCATTGCAGACGGCCCGGCCGATCCCGCCGCTCGCACCTATGACCAATGCGTTTCTCATCGCCCTCCAGCTAGCGGAGTTGCCCACGCAATCAATCCCCGTTTCCAATCCTTTCGCGAAATCGGACGGCCGCGCATTTTCCTTCTTTTCATTCCCGGTTCGGGGTGTATAACCTCGGACCCATGATCAACCGCGCAGATATCCCTTTTGCTTTCGCCGCGTCCGCCGGCGCTGCTCTGCGTGGCCTACTGATCCTAATCCGCCTCTGAGCGTGCCATCCGGCGCGCCCGCTCAGAGGAGGACGCCTGCGCGCCAATGGCTTTAGGACAGACAAGAAAGTGACTCCCATGACCAACGTGACCGACCAAGACCGCGTCTTGATCTTTGACACCACTTTGCGCGACGGCGAGCAAAGCCCCGGCGCAACAATGACCCATGACGAAAAGCTGGAAATCGCCGAGCTTCTGGATGACATGGGCGTCGACATCATCGAGGCCGGCTTTCCGATCGCCTCCGAGGGTGATTTCAAGGCCGTTTCGGAAATCGCGCAGCGCGCCAAGAACGCCCGCATCTGCGGCCTGGCTCGTGCGAATTTCGCCGATATCGACCGCTGCTGGGAAGCGGTGAAACACGCCGAAAAGAACCGGATCCACACCTTCATCGGCACCTCGCCGCTGCACCGGGCGATTCCGAACCTGACGCAGGACGAGATGGCCGAAAAGATCCACGAGACCGTCAGCCACGCCCGCAATCTGTGCGAAGATGTGCAATGGTCGCCGATGGACGCGACCCGGACCGAATGGGACTATCTGTGCCGCGTGATCGAGATTGCGATCAAGGCGGGCGCGACCACGATCAACATACCTGATACGGTAGGCTACACCGCCCCGATTGAAAGCGCGGACCTGATCAAACGACTGATCGAAACCGTTCCGGGCGCAGACGAAGTGATTTTCGCCACCCATTGCCACAACGACCTTGGCATGGCGACCGCCAACTCACTGGCCGCCGTTGCAGGCGGGGCCCGGCAGATCGAATGCACGATCAACGGACTGGGCGAACGCGCGGGCAATACCGCGCTGGAAGAGGTCGTGATGGCCCTGCGCACCCGCAATGACATCATGCCGTGGAAGACGGGCATCGACACCACCAAGATCATGCACATCTCGCGTCGGGTGGCGACGGTTTCGGGCTTTCCGGTGCAGTTCAACAAGGCGATCGTCGGCAAGAACGCCTTCGCGCATGAAAGCGGCATCCATCAGGATGGCATGCTGAAGAACCGCGAGAATTTCGAGATCATGCGCCCTGAGGATATCGGCCTTTCGGGCACCTCGCTTCCGTTGGGCAAGCATTCCGGCCGGGCCGCGCTGCGCGACAAGCTGGAAACGCTGGGCTACGAGATCGGAGACAACCAGCTCAAGGACATCTTCGTGCGGTTCAAGGATCTGGCCGACCGCAAGAAAGAGGTGTTCGACGACGACCTGATCGCGTTGATGAGTGCAGATGATGAGGCTAACGACCACCTGCAACTGGTCTCGATGAAAGTCACCTGCGGCACCGGCGGTCAGGCCGAAGCGACGGTCGAACTGGAGGTCGACGGCAAGGATGTGATCGCCACCGAGCACGGCGACGGACCGGTCGACGCCACCTTCAAGGCGATCCGGGCCATCTACCCGAACAAGGCGCATCTGCAGCTGTATCAGGTGCATGCCGTGACCGAAGGCACCGACGCACAGGCCACGGTTTCTGTCCGCCTGGAGGAAGACGGCATGATCGCCACGGGCCAATCCGCGAACACGGATACCGTGGTGGCGTCGGCCAAGGCCTATATCAGCGCACTGAACCGTTTGATCATGCGCCGCGAAAAGGCCGGCCCCGGCGCGGATGCGCGCGAGATCAGCTACAAGGATCTGACCTGATCTGAATTGGAAGGCAAGGCTCCCGCGCCCGCGGCAGCCCGGCTTCGCCGCGCAGCCTGATGGACTTGGGCCCGGCACCGCGCCAAGGCGCGGTGCCGGACCCAACACGTTTGGCGGCATCTCGGATGCTGTCAAACGGGGCGGGAGGCCTTCGCCCCCTGAAGCGCCGTCAGATCTTTGCGAACAGGTCGGAAAGGCGCGCCGCCTCGTCTTCGATCCCGAAGGGCGCGTTGACCAGGAACATACCCGAACCGATCATCCGATGACCCTCACGCGCAGGCGGAAACCGAACTTCGTGCACAAACGTTTTGGGCAGGTCCAAGCCCTTCAGTGCCGACACCATCGAAACGTGCCGATCGTCCGTCAGGATCGGGTACCACAGGGCAATGAGACCCACGTTCCACTTGCGGTGCAACTTGGCGATCAGCCCCGGCAGGCGGCCATAATCCGCCTTTACCTCGTAGCTGGGGTCAATCAGCATCATCCCGCGCCGAGGTGTGGGCGGCAGGACAGACTGGGCGAGTTCGAACCCGTCCTGCCTGTAGGTCCTGGCCCCACGCCCGGTCAGCGCTTTTTTCAACGCCGCGTATTCCTGCGGATGAAGCTCGGCGAAATGCAGACTGTCCTGCGGACGCAGCAGGCTTGCCGCAATCAGCGGCGAGCCCGGGTACGCCGTTTCGCCAAACTGCGCCTGCACCGAGCGCAACGCGCGAGCCAGCGGGTGATCGTCGGCAAACCACCCGTTGCTCAGCGCGCGTCCGATCCCTGCCGCCGCCTCGCCGGTCTGCACGGCCTCGGCCGCATCGAGGTGGTACAGACCACGCCCCGAATGGGTCTCGAGATAGCTGATCGGCTTGTCCTTGCGGGTCATGTAGTCCAGCATCCATGCCAGCAAAGCGTGCTTTTGCACGTCCGCCAGATTTCCCGCGTGGTAAATGTGTTGATATGAGAGCATGTTGCCTTCTAAAGTCCCTGTCAAAGAGGCGGAAAGGTGCTGATTTACGCGGAATCAGGCCTTTAACCGGGCGTCATGGCACCCTATAAGTCATCCGTCCCGGAACCGTCGAGTCGCGGGCAGTAGAAAACATCTGACAGACAGGATCAGGGGAATATGGGCATCTTTGACAGTTTGGGCGGCCTGTTCACAGCGGATATGGCCATCGACCTCGGGACGGCCAACACGCTGGTCTACGTCAAGGGGCGCGGCGTGATCCTGTCTGAACCCTCGGTTGTAGCCTACCATGTCAAGGACGGCGTCAAGAAGGTTCTGGCCGTGGGCGAGGACGCCAAGCTGATGCTGGGCCGCACCCCCGGCTCGATCGAGGCCATCCGCCCCATGCGCGAGGGCGTGATCGCCGATTTCGACACCGCGGAGGAAATGATCAAGCACTTCATCCGCAAGGTGCACAAGCGCTCGACCTTCTCGAAGCCCAAGATCATCGTCTGCGTACCGCATGGTGCAACGCCGGTTGAGAAACGCGCGATCCGCCAGTCGGTTCTGTCCGCCGGGGCACGCCGTGCTGGCCTGATCGCCGAGCCGATTGCCGCCGCCATCGGCGCTGGGATGCCCATCACCGACCCGACAGGCAACATGGTCGTGGATATCGGCGGCGGCACCACCGAGGTGGCCGTTCTGTCACTGGGCGACATCGTCTATGCCCGCTCGGTCCGCGTGGGTGGCGACCGCATGGACGAGGCGATCATCTCGTACCTGCGCCGTCAGCAAAACCTGCTGGTCGGGGAATCCACCGCCGAGCGGATCAAGACCACGATCGGCACCGCCCGGATGCCCGATGACGGGCGCGGGCAGTCAATGCACATCCGCGGGCGCGACCTTCTGAACGGTGTCCCCAAAGAAATCGAGATCAGCCAGGCCCAGGTGGCCGAAGCTCTGTCGGAACCCGTCCAGCAGATCTGCGAGGCGGTGATGACCGCACTGGAAACCACCCCGCCGGATCTGGCCGCGGACATTGTGGACCGGGGGGTGATGCTGACCGGTGGCGGCGCGCTGCTGGGTGATCTGGACCTGGCCCTGCGCGAACAGACCGGATTGGCCGTGTCGATTGCCGACGAAAGCCTGAATTGTGTGGCTTTGGGCACTGGCAAGGCACTGGAATACGAAAAACAGCTGCGCCACGCGATTGACTACGAAAGCTAAGGCGCGCACCCTCTGATCTGAGGGTTCAAGATCGGGCACGAGCAGCACGGGAAGGAGTCCTGTGGCAAAAGACCGGGCACAGCGCGACGACTATACCACCCCCCTGCGCCGCTTGTTCATGGGGATCGTTGTTCTGTGCCTGCTGGGCATATTCCTGGTTTGGCGCATCGACAGCCCGCGGGTCGAAAGGTTCCGGGCCCAAGTGGTGGATGCCGTTGTGCCCTCGATGGAATGGGCGATGGTTCCGGTCACGGCCACGATAAACCTCGTGCGGGATTTCCAAAGCTACCAAAGGCTGAGCGAGCAGAACCAGGAACTGCGCAGTGAACTGCGCCGCATGCGCGCCTGGAAAGAGGCGGCCCTGCAGCTGGAGCAGGAAAACGCGCGGCTTCTGGACCTGAACAATGTTCGGTTGGATCCCCGTCTGACTTATATAACCGGGGTCGTCATGGCCGACAGCGGCTCGCCGTTTCGGCAATCTGTTTTGCTGAATGTCGGCGAGCGCGACGGGATCGTCGACGGATGGGCCGCCATGGACGGCATCGGGCTGGTGGGCCGGATATCTGGCGTTGGTCCGGATACCGCGCGGGTCATCCTGTTGACCGACGCCTCAAGCGCGATTCCCGCCACCATCCAGCCCTCGGGCCAGACCGCGTTGATTACCGGTGACAATACCCCTGCCCCAGCCGTCGAGTTTCTGGAAAGCCGCGAACTGGTGCGGCCCGGCGACCGTGTGGTGACCTCAGGCGATGGCGGCGTATTTCCTGCGGGCCTTCTGATCGGCCAGATCGCCGCCGATCCGGGGGGGCGTCTGCGCGTCCGACTGTCCGCGGATTTCGAGCGTTTGGAATTCCTGCGCGTCCTGCGCTACCACTCGGCCGCCCCGATCCGAGACCCGGGCGGCATCGTCGGACCTCCGCGCCCCGAGGCTCTTCTCCCGACCGAGGAGGCCGCCGATGGATAGTGCCACGTCACGTCTGTGGCTGATGAGGGGCCTGTACCTGTTCCTCGCTCTGACGGTGATGTTCTTTCACCTGTTGCCTCTGAACACGCAACCGGGTCGTCTGCCCTTTCCTGACTTGCTGATCTGCCTGACCTTTGCATGGGTCCTCAGGCGGCCCGAATATGTACCGACACTCAGCATCGCTGCGGTCATGCTGATGGCCGACCTGCTGCTGCAACGGCCGCCCGGGCTGCTGGCGGCATCCGTCGTCATCGGTTCTGCCTATCTGCGCTCGGCAGGCCCCGGAATGCGCGACGTCGGCTTCGTGGGCGAGTGGACGACGGTGGGCGTCGTCATCGCGGCGATCTTTACCTTCAACCGGACGGTTCTGGCCCTGCTGTCCGTCAGTCAGGCCAGCATTGGCCCGGTGTTTGTCCAAGTGATCTTCACGGTCCTCGCCTACCCGCTTGTCGTTGCATTCAGCCAAACCATATTTGGCGTCCGCAGGCCATCTGCGGTAGATGTTGCCACTGTGGGAACACGCTCATGAAACGCACACCCAAAACACAAGGTGCCGCATACAAAAGGCTGACCCGGCGCGCGCTGGTGCTGGGGGGTATGCAATTCGCATTTGTCGGCGGCCTGGCGGCCCGCATGCGTTACATGCAGGTCGATCAGGCCGACCAATACCGCCTGTTGGCCGAAGAAAACCGCATCAACATCCGGCTCATTCCGCCGACCCGTGGGCGCATCTATGACCGCAATGGTCAGATCATCGGGCAGAATGCGCCGTCCTACCGCATCGTGATCGTGCGCGAGGATGCGGGCGACGTCGACAAGGTCATTGCCAAACTGTCACAGCTGATCCCGCTGAACGAAGACGAGATTGAGCGGGCCAAAGCCGAGATGAAACGCACGGCGCCGTTTCTGCCCGTTACGCTGGCCGACCAGGTCACCTGGGAAGATATCTCGAAGGTGGCTATCAATACCCCCGCCCTTCCCGGCGTCACGCCCGAGGTCGGATTGACCCGTCAATATCCCCGCTACGAGGATTTCGCCCATGTGGTCGGCTATGTCGGACCTGTCAGCGACTACGACCTGAGCAAGATGGAAGACCCCGAGCCGGTTCTGATGATCCCGCGCTTTCAGATCGGCAAGGTCGGGCTTGAGGCCAAGAAGGAAGACCTGCTGCGCGGCAAGGCGGGCGCCAAGCGGGTCGAGGTCAACGCGACTGGCCGGGTGATGCGGGAACTTGACCGCCGCGAAGGCCAGCCCGGCGCTGACCTGCAATTGACCATCGACGCCGACCTGCAGGAATATGCGCAAGCCCGGCTGGCCGGCGAAAGCGCCGCCGTTGTCGTGATCGACTGTGAGACGGGCGATCTGCGGGCCATCAGTTCGACCCCCAGCTTCGACCCCAACCTGTTCGTGCGCGGAATCTCGGTGGCGGATTACCAAGCCCTGACCCAGAACAATCACCGCCCGCTGGCCAACAAGACGGTTCAGGGCACCTACCCGCCCGGTTCGACCTTCAAGATGATCACCGCGCTGGCCGCGCTCGAGGCCGGTGTCGTCGGTCCGGGCAACACCGTCTATTGTCCCGGCTACCTGAAGGTGGGCAGCCGGCGGTTCCACTGCTGGAAGCGCGGTGGACACGGGATGGTCGATCTGGAGACCTCGTTGAAGCGCAGTTGCGACGTCTACTATTACGACGTGGCCCTGCGGGTCGGGATCGACAAGATTTCGGACATGGCGCGCAAGTTCGGTTTGGGCATCAAACACGACCTGCCGATGTCTGCCGTGGCGGCCGGCCTGGCGCCGAACCAGGAATGGAAACAGACCACCCACGGACAGGACTGGCTGGTCGGCGACACGGCAAATGCCTCGATTGGGCAGGGCTTCATGTTGGCCTCGCCGATGCAACTGGCCGTCATGACTGCGCGCATCGCGACCGGCCGATCGGTGACACCGCGTCTGATCCGCAGTGTCGACGGGGTCGAACAGCCTTCGGGCGCGGGCGAGCCGCTGGACGTCAATCCGGCCAACTTGGATCAGGTGCGCAAGGCGATGTACAAGGTCTCGAACGACCGTCGCGGAACCGCTTATCGCAGCCGGATCATCGCAGACGAATTCCGGATGGCCGGCAAGACGGGCACCAGCCAGGTGCGCAACATCACCAAGGCCGAACGGGCCGCCGGGGTCATCCGCAACGAAGACCTGCCCTGGGAACGGCGGGACCACGCGCTTTATGTCAGCTTTGCCCCTTACGACAATCCGAAATATGCGGTGGCCGTCGTGGTCGAACATGGCGGCGGCGGTTCGAAGGCTGCAGCCCCCGTGGCACGGGACGTGATGCTGCAGGCTCTGTACAACGGCACCCCGCCGCTGGAAGCATATCCCGTGGCCGACCGCGACCGCATCAAGGAACAGCAGAAACGTCTGGAAGGCGATCGCCGCCCGAAAGCGCGCCCTGACGAAAAGGACCGCGCATGAGCTATCTTGAATATGCGGTCAAGACCACGCCGACGGGGATCCGCAAGGTTCTGTACATGAACTGGCCGCTGACGCTTTTGCTGATCAGCGTCGCAAGTGCCGGTTTTCTGATGCTGTATTCGGTGGCCGGCGGCTCGTGGTCGCCGTGGGCGGAACCGCAGATGGAACGGTTTGGCCTGGGCCTGACGGTCATGTTCATCGTCGCGTTGGTTCCGATCTGGTTCTGGCGCAACATGTCCGTCGTCGCCTATCTTGTATCTTTGGGGCTTCTGCTGTTCGTCGAACTGTTCGGCACCATCGGGATGGGCGCGCAACGCTGGATCGACCTGGGCTTCATGCGCCTGCAGCCCTCCGAACTGGCAAAGGTGACTTTGGTCATGTTGCTGGCGGCCTACTACGATTGGCTTCCCTCTTACAAAACCTCGCGCCCGGTTTGGGTCTTGATCCCGGTTGTCCTGATCCTGATCCCGACCTTCATGGTGCTGCGCCAGCCCGACCTGGGAACTGCAATCCTGCTGTTGGCGGCCGGAGGAGGCCTGATGTTTCTGGCGGGCGTGCATTGGGCCTATTTCGCAGCGGTCATCGCGGCGGGTGTCGGCTTGATTTCAACGGTGTTCAAAAGCCGTGGCACCGATTGGCAATTGCTAAAGGACTATCAATTCCGGCGCATCGACACATTCCTTGACCCCTCGACCGATCCGCTGGGCGCGGGGTATCACATCACCCAGTCCAAGATTGCCTTGGGATCCGGCGGCTGGAACGGTCGAGGCTTCATGCAAGGCACCCAGTCGCGCCTGAACTTCCTGCCCGAAAAGCACACCGACTTCATCTTCACGACGCTGGCCGAAGAGTTCGGTTTTGTCGGGGGCACAACCTTGTTGCTGCTTTACGGACTGATCCTGATCTTCTGCCTCGTCACGGCGCTGTCGACCAAGGACAGGTACTCATCGTTGGTGACACTGGGCATTTCGCTGAACTTCTTCCTGTTCTTCGCCGTCAATATGTCGATGGTCATGGGGCTGGCGCCGGTGGTCGGTGTTCCGTTGCCGATGGTCAGCTATGGGGGCTCGGCCATGTTGGTTCTGATGGCCGCCTTCGGCATCGTGCAAAGCGCTCATATTCACCGTCCTCGTTGATCCGAAAGGCCGACCATGTCCGTGAACGTCCTGTTTTCCGCTCGCCCGGCACTTTGGCCGGTTTACGAGCCCTTGCTGAACACCGGGCTGGCCGATGCAGGGATCAAAGCCACTATCGCCACCGACCTGCCGCCCGATCAGGTGGATTACATCGTCTATGCACCCAATGGCGGGCTGCTTGATTTCACGCCCTTCACGCGCGCAAAGGCCGTGCTCAGCCTATGGGCCGGTGTCGAAAAGATAGCCTCGAACGACACGCTGACCGTGCCGCTGGCCCGGATGGTCGATCACGGTCTGACCCAGGGCATGACCGAATGGGTCGTGGGGCACGTTCTGCGCTACCATCTGGGCATGGATCAACACATCACGGTCCAGGATGGGGTATGGGCCCCGGATCCGCCTCCGCTCGCCACACAGCGATCGGTCTGCGTTCTGGGACTTGGCGCCCTGGGTCAGGCTGCGGCACAGGCGCTGGCCGCGTTAAACTTCAACGTGACAGGGTGGAGCCGTTTGGCCAAGGACGTGTCTGGTGTCACGTGCCTGCACGGACCGGACGGGCTGCGCGTGGCCTTGAGCCAGGCTGAGTTACTCGTCCTGCTGCTGCCTGAAACGGCAGCCACGGAAAACACTCTGAACGCGGACACTCTGGCACTTCTGCCAAAAGGTGCGCGCATTCTGAACCCCGGCCGCGGCCCACTGATTGACGACGAAGCGCTGTTGCGGGCACTGAACACCGGCCAAGTGGGGCATGCCACGCTGGATGTGTTCCGCGCCGAGCCGCTGCCCCCCGATCATCCGTACTGGGCGCATCCAAATGTGACCGTCACGCCGCATATCGCGTCGGAAACCCGGCCCGAAACGGCTGCGCAGGTGATCTGCGAAAACATCCAACGCAGCGAATCCGGACGGCCGCTGCTGCATCTCGTCGACCGCGCACTCGGGTACTAGGGCCATCGGGGACCGCCGCCCCCGTCTTGCCGAGCGCTATGCGTCCACCAGTCCCCGACCTTTCAGCAGGGCTTCGACACCCGGCAACCGGCCCCGGAACGCCAGATAGAGATCTTCGGCCTCCTTCGAGCCTCCTTTGGACAGAATGTTGTCCTCCAGAGCCTGCGCCCGCTCGGGATCAAACGCGCCTCCTGCCTCTTCGAAGGCAGCAAATGCGTCGGCATCCATCACTTCGGACCACATGTAACTGTAGTAACCCGAGCTGTAGCCATCACCCGCAAATACATGGGCGAAATGCGGCGTTGCGTGGCGCATACCAATGGCATGCGGCATCCCGATCTCGGCCAGAACCTCAGCCTGCTTCGCCATGGGGTCAGCCGGGGCCGGACCGTCGTGGAAGGCCAGGTCGACCAGTGCCGAGGCGACGTATTCGACCGTCTGAAAACCCTGATCGAAATTGGCGGCACCCAGAACTTTGTCCAGCAGTTGCGGAGGCATCGGAGCTCCGGTTTCGGCATGAGTTGCGAACTCGGCCAGAACCTCCGGTACTTCCAGCCAATGCTCATACAGTTGGCTAGGCAGCTCCACGAAATCCCGCGCAACGCTGGTCCCCGAGATGCTGTCATAGGTCACATCCGACAGCATCTGGTGCAGTGCGTGCCCGAATTCATGAAACAGGGTCCGTGCGTCGTCATATGACAGCAGCGCCGGATCGCCCTTGGCGAAGTTGCAAACATTGATGACGATTGGCGTCTGGACCTTGGGAAACTTGGCCTGCGCCCGCATCGCGCTGCACCACGCACCCGACCGTTTCGATCCACGCGCAAAATAGTCTCCGATGAATACGGCAACGTGTTTGCCACGCCGGGTCACCTCCCAGGCTCGGCAATCCGGATGGTACAGCGGCACGTCCAACGGCGCGAACTCCAACCCGAACAAGCGGTTGGCGCAGGTAAAGGCAGCCTCGATCATGCGCTCCAGCTGCAGGTAGGGTTTGAGTTCTGCCTCATCCAGATTATGCTCGGCCTTGCGCCGTTTTGCGGCATAGTACCGCCAGTCCCAAGGTTCGAGCGGACCGTTGGCGCCGTCCTCCTGCATCATCCGCGTCAGGATCTCCGCGTCGGCCTCGGCCCGGGCCTTGGCGGGTGCCCAGACCTGCATCAGCAAGTCGCGCACCCGTTCGGGGGTTCGGGCCATCTCGGTCTCGAGCTTGAAGGCCGCAAAGCTGTCATAGCCCAGCAGTTTGGCCCGTTCCTCGCGTAGCTGAAGGATTTCGGCGGCAATCGCTCGGTTGTCGGTCTCGCCTCCGTTTGCCCCGCGTGACGCCCAGGCACGGTAAGCCTTTTCCCGCAGGTCACGACGTGGCGAGAACTGCAGGAACGGCACGATCAGAGACCGCGACAGCGTGACAACCGGCCCCTTGGCCCCTTTTTCCCGACCGGCCGCGTGAGCCGCATCGACAACGAAACCCGGCAGTCCCGCCAGATCATCTTCGGTCAGCTCCATGAACCAGCCACGCTCGTCCGCCAGCAGGTTTTGCGTGAACGCGGTGCCCAATGACGCCAGACGCGCCTTGATCTCCTGCATCCGGGCATCCTCTGCCCCGTGCAGCGCTGCACCCGAGCGGACGAACCCGCGATGGGTGAGCATCAAAACCCGATCCTGTTCCTCGGTCAAATCCAGCGTATCTCGTTTCGCCCAAAGGTCGTCCACACGCTGGAACAGCGCCTTGTTCGAGGAAATCGCAGCAAAATGGGCTGCAAGCTTGGGCGAAAATTCCCGTTGCAACGCTTCGCGCTCAGGGTTGCTGTCTGCGCCAGCGACCGTGAAGAAAACCGACAGGACCTTGTTCAAGGCCTCGCCCGCCGCCTCCAGCGCTTCGATCGTGTTGGCAAAACTCGCGGGCTGGGTATTCGTCGCGATGGTGTTGATCTCGTCGGCATGGGCCTGCAGAGCAGCTTCCAGTGCGGGGGCAAAATCGTCATCCGAGATTTCGGAAAAGGGCGCGATTTCGAACGGGGTCGTCCAGTTGGACAGGATCGGATTGGTCATTGGGGTCTCCTTCAAGCGTCAAGCTAGGAATGCTAGGCAAGATCGTCCAGTGGCCGCGATCAAACGGGTTGCCCGCAAACAGGGCAATCGTCCCGCCGGGACAGGGTGATCTTGCGGCTTTCGCCATAAAGCGCGTCATAGATCAGCATCTCGCCACGCAAGGCCTGACCTGCACCCGTGACTACCTTGACCGCCTCGACCGCCATCATCGCCCCCACCACGCCCGGCAGTGGCCCGAGCACCCCAGCCTCGGCACATGAGGGCGCCAGCCCCGGAGCAGGCGCTTCGGGAAAAATGCATTGGTAGCAGGGCGCGTTCCTGCCGGGGTCAAACACGCTCAGTTGGCCTTCCCATTGGGACAGCGCGCCTGAGATCAGGGGCTTGCCCAAAGCCACCGCGGTGCGGTTGGCCAGATACCGGGTTTCGAAATTGTCGGTACCGTCGAGGATCAGGTCATAATCCGCGAACAGGTCGGCCGCGATGTCGTCCGTCAGGCGGCGGTGATAGGGGCGAACGATGACATTGGGGTTCTGCGCCTCCATTGCTTGCTGCGCAGAAAAGACTTTGGGCATACCGATGTCTGCATCCCGATGGATGACCTGCCGCTGCAGATTGGCATTCTCGACGACGTCATCGTCAATGACGCCAATCGTGCCCACACCGGCGGCTGCAAGGTACTGCAGCGCCGGTGCGCCCAATCCACCTGCCCCGATCACCAATACACGAGCGGCCTTCATCCGTTTTTGCCCGGGTCCACCAAGCTCGCGCAGGACGATGTGACGGGCATAGCGCTCCAGTTCGGCTTTTCTGAACTGGTCAGATGGGCTGTTCGGACGAACATCCGACGATGGATTGGCCCGGCGCCGCAGGGCTTTCACCACAGCGCCATAACCCATGGCCAGCAAAACGAAACCACCCAGGATCAGCCACATCGCGGCCGAGCCGCCTGTGGCCTCGCGCAGTGGGTTCCCGTCGGGCAAAACCAGATGAGACAGAACCACCCCTGCCAGCAAAACCAGAACCGACACCCAACGGGCAGTACGCGAGGCACCAGCGAGGTAGCCAAGCCCCCACAGCCCCGCTGCCAGTGCCAGTACCAGAACCATCAGGCGCGCCCCGTGGATCCGAACCCACCGGAACCGCGCTGCGATTCCTGCAGGCTGTCCGCCATCTCGAACCGCGCCTGGATCACCGGGGCCACGACAAGCTGCGCAATTCTGTCGCCATGTCCGATTTCAAAGGCTTCCTGACCCGCATTCAGCACGATCACCCCCAAGGGACCGCGATAGTCGCTGTCGATCGTGCCCGGTGCGTTCGGCAGCGTGATCCCGTGTTTCAACGCAAGTCCCGAGCGCGGACGCACCTGGATCTCATATCCATCCGGAATCTCTACCCGCAGGCCGGTCGGAACCAAGGCGCGCTCACCGGGTTGAAGGGTGATCGATCCTCGATCAGGCAGGTTGGCCCGCACATCCGCGCCGGCTGCCCCGGCCGTTTCATAGGACGGCAATGCAATGGCCGGATCGGCCCCGTCTTCTCGGATCACCCGGATTGCCACCATCAGCGCATCCCAACCTTCATCTTCTGTCAAACAACCGCATCACAGCGCCAGCGCGGCCGCGATCTTTTCCGCCAGCCGTACGGCCACTGCGTCCTTGCCCATGCGCGGCCACTCCTCGGCACCCGCATCCGATATCAGCACGACCGCATTTTCGGCCCCACCCATGATGCCGGTCACCGGACTGACATCATTGGCCAGAATCCAATCGCACCCTTTGCGCGCCCGCTTGGCGGTTGCGTGGGCGATCACATCATCCGTCTCGGCGGCGAAACCCACGACCAAGCTAGGTCGGCCGGTCTCCAGATGCGAAATCCGTTTGAGGATGTCCGGGTTTTCGGCAAATTGCAGTGCAGGCATTCCGTCGCGGCTTTTCTTCAACTTGCGGTCTGATGCCCCGTCTACCCGCCAATCGGCCACGGCTGCGGCAAACACGCCCGCATCCACCGGCAGAGCCGCGTCCACCGCATCCGACATTTGTTGCGCAGTCTCAACCTGCACAACCTGGACGCCCTGGGGTGGTGGCACATCCGCGGGGCCGGTTACGAAAACGACTTCGGCCCCCAGGGCCGCCAAAGCGTTGGCAATCGCCGTCCCCTGCGCCCCCGAGGATCGGTTTGCGATGTACCGAACCGGATCAATCGGCTCATGCGTCGGCCCCGACGTCACGAGAATCCGCTTACCCTTCAGTGGGCCATCCGACAAGGCAGACTCGACCGCCGCCACGATTTCGAGAGGTTCTGACATGCGGCCGGGGCCGAACTCGCCACAAGCCATGTCACCGTCATTGGGTCCGACAAACCGGACGCCGTCCGCGATCAACTGCTTGTGGTTCCGGCGAGTTGCCGGATGGTTCCACATCCGCACGTTCATCGCCGGCGCACATAAAACAGGGGTATCCGTGGCCATCAACAGGGTCGATGCCAGATCATTGGCCAGACCCCCGGCCATCTTTCCCATCAAATCCGCAGTCGCCGGGGCCACGACGATCAGATCAGCCGAACGTGACAGCTGGATATGTCCCATCTCGGCCTCGTCCGTCAGGTCGAACAGATCACGATAAGCTTTTTCACCGGCAAGTGCAGACACGGACAAAGGGGTCACGAATTCTTCGGCAGCGCGGGTCAGGACCGGGGTCACTGCCGCCCCGCGCTCCTTCAACCTTCGGATCAGATCCAGCGATTTGTAGGCCGCGATCCCACCGCCAAGGATCAGGAGGATCCGTTTGGATGCCAGCATGTTCAGCCCTTCCCGGTCGTGCTCGGCCTCGACACTATGCAACCCATGCGCCGAGTTCCAGCGCTTAATTCTGGGACTTGAAGGCCTTGCAAGGGTCTTCGCGTTCGGCCGCGGGGCTGTCAATCACCGCGTCAAATTCACCGGTCACGACACCGTCTTCGGCCTGACCGAGAACAAAGACCTTCAGGCCCGGACGCAGGCGCGACAGAAAGGTCGGAATGCCCTGATCCTTGCGCGCATGCCCGTTTCCGGTAATCACCGCCACCGGACCGCCGGTTTCATCAATTGCACGCAGAATGGCCCGGGTCAGAACAGCATCGCGCAGACGCTGGATCGCCACCAGTTGCGGCAAGGCCTCGGCGGGAAGTGCGTTGCAATGCGCTGCCAATTGCTCGGCCTCGCGCGCCGCTTGATCCTCGGGAGCCAACGGAATGTTCAACCCGTACCGCGCCGCATCCGCGCCCAGAGTCGTTGCGGCACCGCGTTCCATCGCCGCCCGCGCAGCCGCGCGCGGCACCATCGCTCCGTATACCGGAGCCTCTGATGCTTGGAAAACAGGGTAATACATGCTGAGCGGAGGCCATCCCGTTTCGGCCCATCTCAGGATGCGTGACAGCTCCTCGGGATTCGAGGCGGCAGTCTGCGCCAGTCTCTGAGCCCCTTCCTCGGTCACCATTTCCCAGACCATCGCAGACGGGTCGATGTCCGCAATCGCTTCGGTCTGGACCAAGTGATGCAGCGGGTTGTCGTGAACTTCGCCAAGGATCACGACATCGGCATCCTTCATCTGTGCCAAAATATCGTCGGGGATAAGGTCCCCGGCCAGAACTGGCCGGGTCAAAAGAGTCAGCGACAGCACGGCCGCCGTCAGAATCGCAAGATGTCTCATGCGAAGAAGTGTTGCACCTCGCGCGATTGAGCTTCAAGGTTCTTGCGCATCTTCACGAACGCCGCTGCCTCAAGCTGTCGCACGCGTTCCTTGGACAAACCCAGTTCCTGACCCAGGCTTTCCAATGTGCGCGCCGGCTCGCGCAGCTTGCGCTCGCGCACAATGAACCGCTCCCGATCGTTGAGCGCCTGCATCGCCGTGATCAACCATTCCCGCAATTGGCGGGTATCGTGGCTGTTCTCTACAGTTTCAGCAGCCTGCTCGCGATCATCCTCCAACGCGTCGATCCACTCGCGACCATCCTCGTCAGCCGATTGAACGGCGTTCAGGGAAAAGTCTGAGCCGGCCAGCCGGCCGTGCATCATTTCCACATCGCGCAGCGGAACACCGATCTCGGCCGCGATCATCTGGTGCAGCTGATGACGGTCCAATTCTACGCCATCGGTCGCGGCTTCGCGCTCCAGCCGGGCCTGAACGCGACGCATGTTGAAGAAAAGGGATTTCTGGGACGATGTGGAACCGGTCCGTACCATCGACCAGTTGCGCATCACGTAGTCCTGAATGCTGGCCTTGATCCACCACACCGCATAGGTCGAAAAGCGGACCCCGCGATCCGGGTCGAACTTGTCAGCGGCCTTCATCAGGCCCAGCCCGGCCTCTTGGATCAGGTCATTCATCGGCGCGCCATAGCGTTTGAACTTGGCCGCCATTGAAATTGCCAGCCGCATATAAGCCGTTATCAACCGGTGAAGGGCCTGTTCGTCGCGTTCGTCGCGCCAAGCATACGCCAGGCGCAATTCGGTTTCCGCATCCAGCAATTCGGCTTTCATAGCCTGCCGGGACATCGAGAAGTCGTTCGGGTTATCCAGTGCCATGCAGCTCTCCCATCTGTCGTAGGCGCCGCCGGTCTTGCCTTGCCGACGTATGGTCGATACGCAAGGGCGCACCGGGTGGATCACTGTAAAGGTAGTAAAAAATGCATCCCGATTTAACCTTTGTCCTGGGTGGCGCGGCATCGGGAAAATCTGCATTTGCCGAGCAAATCGTTGTTTCAACAGAAAAAACCCGCATATACTTGGCAACATCACAAGTGTTTGATGATGAGATGCGCCTAAAAATCAGGCGCCATGTGGACCAAAGAGGCGACGGCTGGGCCACGATCGAAGCCCCGATGGACCTGCGCCCGGCGCTGGCGGGGATGAGCCCGGATCAGGTCTGTCTGATCGATTGCGCAACGATGTGGCTCAGCAATCACCTGCTGGCCGACAGCGATCTTGAACAGGAACAGGCCGCCCTTTTGGCCGCGCTACGGGCCTGCCCCGCGCAGATCGTGATCGTCTCGAACGAGGTGGGGCACGGTATCGTTCCCGACAATGCGCTGGCCCGCAAATTCCGCGAGGCGCAGGGGCGGTTGAACATCGCCCTCGCCGCCCAAGCCGACCTTGTGGTTCAGGTCATCGCGGGACTACCGCAGGTTTTGAAAGGTCAGTTGCCGTGACCCGGCTGCATCTTGTCCGCCACGGCCCGACCCATGCCAAGACGATGGTGGGCTGGTCCGATATTCCCGCCGACCTGAGCGACCACGCGGCCCTCGCGCGCCTGCACGCCCACCTGCCGCGGGATGCGCTGGTCATTTCGTCGGACCTGTCGCGCGCCGCGGATACGGCCACGGCCATTCAGGGCACGCGCCGCCGGCTGCCGCACCATCCCGACCTGCGCGAGATCCATTTCGGCACCTGGGAAATGCGCGCATTCGCCGAGATCGAGGCCGAAGACCCCGAACTGGCCTTTGCCTATTGGGACAGCCCCGGCGACGTACGCCCGCCCAACGGCGAAAGCTGGAACGCGGTCCGCGCCCGGGTCGACACGGCGATCGACGGGTTGATCGGTTTGCATACAGGCGCCGATCTGGTCATCGTGGCCCATTTCGGCGTGATCCTGACTCAGGTACAGCGCGCTCTTGACCTAGACGCGCAACAGACCTTCGCCCATCGCATCGACAACCTCTCGGTGACCGAGTTGGCCTTTGACGGCAAAACCTGGTCGGCTGGCCGGATCAATCATCTTCCGTGAACACGGCGCGCACAATTCAGCGTTTTACTGATATCGGGCGTTCGACCATCCTCGGGCCATGACATATGACCTTTTCATCGGGGACCGCCTGTTTTCAAGCTGGTCCATGCGCGGCTGGCTGATGCTGGAAAAATCCGGTCTGCCCCACACGACCCACATGATCGGCCTGTATTCGGGCACGATGGCCCGGGATATGCAGCCGCTGGCCCCGGCCCGTCTGGTCCCTGCGCTGCGCCTGCCCGACGGCACGGTGGTCGGCGAAAGCCTCGCCATGGCCGAGACGCTCGCCGAACGCCACCCCGATGCCGGGCTGTGGCCGCAAGACGCTGCCGCCCGCGCAACCGCCCGTTGGCTGTGTGCCGAGATGGTCGCCGGGTTCCAGGCGCTGCGGTCTGCCTGCCCCATGCAACTCAAGCACCGCTGGAAAGGGTTCGAGCCGTCCGGCGAAACCCGCGCCGATCTGACCCGGATCGAGACCCTGTGGGCGCATGCGCGCAAGACCTCGGGCACGACGTCCGGCCCATTGTTCGGCAGCTATTCCCTGGCCGATGTGTTCTATACGCCGGTCGCGGCCCGGATCATCGGCTACGGTCTGCCCGTGTCCGTGCAGAACCACGACTACTGCATGGAATTGTTGTCGGACCCGGCGGTTCGGCAATGGCGCGCGATGGGTCTGACGGTCGACTACGACTCGTTCCCCTATGACCAGCCGCTCGACGCCGAGCCATGGCCGATCGGCGGGGCCTCGACAGCCCGCGCAGTTGAGGCGGGGCCTTCGGTCAATGACCTCTGCCCCTATTCCGGCAAGCCGGTGACCGCTTTTCTGGAGTTGGATGGCAAACGATGGGGCTTCTGCAACACCTTCTGCCGCGACAAAACCGTGGCCGACCCCGGAGCGTGGCCGAAATTCACGCAAATGATCCGGCAAGCGGTGTGATCGTTAACCATTCCTAAACCGGCGCCATGGCAGCAAGGCCCTGTTAACCACGAACAGGATCGCCATGGTCGCCCGCGCTCATACCGTTGCCTTTCAGGGGGTCGAGGCCCGCCCGGTCGAGGTGCAATGCGCCGTCTCCCCCGGGCTGCCCGCCTTTTCAATCGTCGGTCTGCCGGACAAGGCCGTGTCCGAGGCCCGCGAACGCGTGCGCAGCGCGCTTAGCGCAATGGCCATCGCGCTGCCCTCCAAACGCATCACGATCAACCTGTCGCCCGCTGACCTGCCCAAGGAAGGCAGCCATTTCGACCTGCCGATCGCGCTGGCCCTGCTCTGTGCCATCGACATCCTGCCCGCCGACGCCGCAGAAGGCACCATGGCTCTGGGCGAGCTTTCGCTGGACGGCTCATTGGTACCCGTGGCCGGCGCACTGCCCGCCGCGATGACCGCCGCGGCCGAGGGCCGCACGCTGCTGTGTCCGCGCGCGTCAGGTGCCGAGGCGGCCTGGGTCGACGCGACCCAAGTGATCGGAGCCGCGTCCCTGGCCGACGTCGTGCGCCATTTTACCGGCCAGTCGGCCCTGCCGGTCGCCCAGCCCGGCGAGGTCAGGTTGGAACCCTCGACCCGCGACCTGCGCGACGTCAAAGGGCAGGAACGGGCAAAACGCGCACTGGAAATCGCAGCGGCCGGCTGTCACCACATGATCATGATCGGCACGCCGGGATCGGGCAAATCCATGCTCGCCGCCCGCTTGCCCGGCATTCTGCCGCCGCTGACGCCCACCGAAGCGCTCGAGACCTCGATGATCCAATCGCTGTGCGGCATGCTGGACGAAGGCGGCATCAGCCGGACCCGCCCGTTCCGCGAACCGCATCATACGGCGTCGATGGCGGCGATCGTGGGCGGCGGAAAAGGCGCGAAACCCGGCGAGATTTCCCTGGCCCACAATGGCGTCCTGTTCATGGACGAATTCCCCGAATTTCCACGCACGGTTCTGGAAACCCTGCGCCAGCCCATCGAGACCGGCGAAGTCATGGTCGCCCGCGCCAACGCCCATGTGAAATACCCCTGCCGGTTCATGCTGGTGGCGGCGGCGAACCCGTGCAAATGCGGATATCTCAGCGATCCGTCACGCGCCTGCTCGCGCGCACCCGTCTGCGGCGAGGACTATCTGGGCCGCATCTCGGGGCCGCTGATGGACCGGTTCGACCTGCGGATCGAAGTGCCGCCCGTGGGCTTTACCGACCTTGACCTGCCGCCATCCGGAGACAGCTCGGCCACCGTCGCCGCGCGGGTGCAGCAGGCGCGCGTTGTTCAGGCCCGGCGTTTTCAGGACACGCCCGGGATTCGCCAGAACGCCGATATCGAAGGCAATCTGCTGGAGGAGGTCGCCGCACCAGACGCGGAGGGCAAGGACCTGCTGGTCAAGGCGGCCGAGCGGTTCGGCCTGTCGGCACGGGCTTACCACCGCATCCTGCGCGTGGCCCGCACCATTGCCGATCTCGAGGGCGCGCCCGATGTGCGCCGCCCGCATGTGGCCGAGGCGCTGAGCTACAGGATCAG
Source organism: Ruegeria sp. BJ5 (assembly GCF_056537865.1). Classification (NCBI taxonomy): domain Bacteria; kingdom Pseudomonadati; phylum Pseudomonadota; class Alphaproteobacteria; order Rhodobacterales; family Roseobacteraceae; genus Ruegeria; species Ruegeria sp. BJ5. Next base: position 292,198 of record NZ_JBQFSH010000005.1, on the reverse strand, counting down.
CGCGCGGGTTGCGGCTTAGACCTTGGCCTCGATCGCCTGCCAGATCTTTTCGGCAATATTTGTGCCGTTGAACCGCTCCAATTCCTGGATTCCGGTGGGCGAGGTCACGTTGATTTCGGTCAGATAGTCGCCGATCACGTCGATACCCACAAAGATTTGGCCCTTTTCCCTCAGCAGCGGACCGATGGCCGCGCAGATCTCAAGATCGCGGTCGGTCAGCCCGATCTTTTCGGGGCGGCCGCCCACATGCATGTTCGACCGGGTCTCACCCTCGGCCGGAACGCGGTTGATCGCGCCGACCGGTTCGCCATCGACCAGGATCACCCGCTTGTCGCCGTTGCGCACATCCGGCAGGAATTTCTGAACGATCAGCGGCTCTCGCGAGAAACCGGTGAACAACTCATGCAACGAAGTCAGGTTGCGGTCATCGGCGTCCAGCCGGAACACGCCGGCCCCGCCATTGCCATAGAGCGGCTTGAGGATGATGTCGCCGTGCTTTTCCTTGAACGCCTTGATGGTCTGCAGATCGCGGGCGATCGTGGTGGGCGGCGTCAGGTCGGGAAAATCCAGAACCAGCAGTTTTTCCGGATAGTTGCGCACCCAGAACGGATCATTCACCACAAGAGCCTGCCCACGCAACCGATCCAGCAGGTGCGTGGACGTGATATAGTGCATATCAAACGGCGGGTCCTGCCGCAGCCAGACGACATCGAAATCCGCCAGATCAACCTCGCGCTCAGGCCCCAGAACCGCCGGCTGGTCCGCAACCCGCTGCACCGTCATGTCGTGACCGCGGGCGGTGATGCGCCCCTCTTGATAGGCCAGTTGATCAGGTCCGTAGTAAAACAGCTGGTGCCCACGGGCCTGGGCTTCTTCGGCCAGCCGGAACGAGCTGTCGGCATTGATGTCCACGGCCCCGATCGGGTCCATCTGAAAGGCGATTTTCATGGCGTGTCCCTCGTAGTCACGCCAGATACATGGCCCAGCGGGGACGGGTGTTCAATGGCGATCAGTCCTGCCCAAAGGCGTTTTCGACGATTTGCACTGCGCCTGTTGCATCCACCAGCGCCGCATCGAACCGAACATTGGTCAGCTGCCCGCCCGGTTCCTGCGCCAAATACTGCGCCGCCGAGGCGCATATCCGGTCGATCTGCCGTTTGCTGATCCGCGCGGCGGCGGTGTCAAAGCTTTGGCTTTTCTTGACCTCGATGAACACAAGGCCCTGCGCATCCCGGACGATCAGGTCGATCTCGCCCCCCGCGCCGCGCCAACGCCTTTGACAGACCTTGAACCCTCGGCTTTCGTAATCGGCAGCGACGCTGTGCTCGGCCGCCTGCCCGGCGTGATAGGAAACCGAGCCTTGGACCGACCGTCGCGCCATGTCATCCCTTTCCCAGTTGCAAGGCCTTCTGATAAATCGGCCGCCTTGGCAAATCATACATCCTGGACACCAGATCTGCCGCATCCCGCACCGAGTGCGTTTCCAGAGCCTGACGCAACGCCTCTTCTACATCTGAATCGTTAACGGCTTGTGAATGGGCCCGGTCCACCAGCAAGACGATCTCGCCCTTCACGGCGGCATCTCGATACTGCTCGGACAGCTCTGCCAGGCTACCCCGCCGGACTTCCTCGAACTTCTTGGTCAGTTCACGACAGATCGCGGCCTGTCGCTCGTCACCCAGAACCTGCGCCAGATCCGACAGGCATGCCCCCAAACGCTTGGGGGATTCGTAGAACACCAGCGTCCCGGGAACATCCCGCAGGGCCTCGATTCGAGCTCGGCGGGCGCCTGACGCATTCGGCAGGAAGCCGGCGAAAAAGAAGGCGTCCGTCGGAAGGCCCGCCAGGGTCAGCGCCGTCACCACGGCTGACGCACCGGGCGCGCAGGTCACGGTGAACCCGGCCTCGGCCGCCTGTTTGCCCAGGTCGTATCCCGGATCGGCGATCAGGGGCATGCCGGCCTCGGACGCGTAGGCCACGGACTTGCCCCTTGACAGTTCGGCAATCAGTTTTTCACGCGCAGCCGTGCCGCTGTGGTCGTGATAGGCCTGGATGCGCCGCCCTTCGAGGGGTACACCGTGAATCTCCATCAGTCTGCGCAGGCTGCGTGTATCTTCCGCCGCGATCACATCCGCCGAGGCCAGAACGTCCAGCGCCCTGAGCGTAATGTCGCGCGCCGTTCCGATCGGAGTGGCAACAAAGTACAGCCCCCCAGCCAATCTTACCTTTTGGAAATTCAAAGCTGGACCCTCGCAGCGTGACGTTTATTATCGCGGCGTGATAGAACAGCAGCGTTCTTTGCCGCCGGATCAGGGAGTTTTCATTTAGATGTTTACCGTTTGCAAGCCCGTTCGCAAACTGGCGAAAATCGCCATCGGCCTGACCGCGGCGGCATTTTTGGCCGCCTGCGAACCCGGCGCCACCGGGCGCGGACCGTCGATAGATACATCAGAGCCGATCCCCGTAGCCCTGCTGGTGCCCAAATCGGGCGACGCCGCGTTGGCGCAAAGCCTTGAGAACGCTGCCCGGCTGGCCATGGCCGATCTGAACAACGTCAAGATCGATCTTCGCGTCTATGACACTGCCGGCAATCCGAACACGGCAGCCGCAGTTGCGCAGCAGGCCGTTGCCGACGGCGCAAAGGTCATTCTGGGGCCGGTCTACGCGCAGGCTGCAAATGCTGCGGGCCTTGCGGTTCTGAGCAAGAACGTGAACGTTCTGTCCTTCTCGAACAATACAAGCATTGCCGGCGGAAACGTGTTTGTCCTTGGCCCGACCTTCGACAACACGGCCAACCGGCTTGTCAGCTACGCCGGCAAACAGGGAAAGAAAAGCACAGTCATCGTGCACAGCAATGATGCGGCAGGCCAATTGGGCCAGGCGGCAATCTCGAACGCCCTTGGCAACAGCCGAGTGGCGAATGCGGGTGTGGTCGGTTTTGATCGATCTCAGCAGGGTGTGATCGACGCCATCCCTGCAATCAAGGCAACTGTGGACTCGACGGGGGCGGATTCACTCTTTTTGACCGCCACGACCGCCGGTGCGCTGCCGCTCTTCAGCCAGTTGCTGCCCGAGACCGGTGTCTCTCCGGCAACCGTGCAATATATTGGCCTGACCCGCTGGGATATTCCGGCCCAGACGCTGGAACTACCGGGCGTGCAGGGCGGGTGGTTTGCCTTGCCCGACCCCGCCAAGGCCCAGGCCTATCGCGTGCGCTACAACGCGACCTATGGCGAGGCACCGCATCCGATCAGCGGCCTGGCCTATGACGGCATCGCTGCCATCGGCGCTCTGGCCAGCCAAGGCAAGTCCAATGCCCTTTCCGCTGCGGCCCTGACCCAGAATGCCGGGTTCCAAGGTGTTGGCGGAATTTTCCGTCTGCGCCCGAACGGTACGAATGAACGAGGTCTGGCCGTGGCCACGATCCAGAACAAACAGGTAGTTGTGATTGACCCTGCCCCGCAAAGCTTCTCTGGCGCCGGTTTCTGATCAGCTTGTGACGATCCCCGCGCCGGCTGGCGCATTGATCTGCGACGCCAGCGAAATCTTCGATGGCGAAAAGGTCAACGCGCTGCTGTCGAAGGCCCTGAAAGACATTCCGGAAACGGCCGCAGCCCGAAACGAGGCCGTCCGGATTCTGCGGGATGCTCAGAAATCTGGGCGTCAGGCCATCGAGGAGGCGTTCGCCGCCCGGCCCTTCGACGCCCGGCCGTTAACGCGGTCCTACACCTATCTGACCGATGGGCTGGTCTGCGCCGCGATGACTGTGGCCGGACAGCATCTGCATCCATTGGCCAACCCGACCCAGGGCGAGAAGATGGCGGTTTTGGCGGTGGGCGGCTATGGGCGCGGCGAGATGGCGCCGTTTTCGGATGTCGATCTGCTGTTTCTGACTCCCTACAAGATCACAGCCTGGGCCGAGAGCGTGATCGAGTCGATGCTGTACATTCTCTGGGATCTGCGGCTGAAAGTCGGGCATTCCTCGCGCACGATCCGTGATTGCCTGCGTCTGGGAGACGAGGATTTTACGATCCGGACAGCGATGCTGGAACAGCGCTATCTGGCCGGTGATCGGGACCTGGCCGATGAGCTGGAAAACCGGCTGAAATCCGAGCTGTTCAAAGGAACCGAACGCGAGTTCATCGAAGCCAAACTGCATGAACGCGACGAACGCCACCATAAGCAGGGCGAGCGTTACATGGTCGAACCGAACGTGAAAGAGGGCAAGGGCGGCCTTCGCGACCTGCAGTCGCTGTATTGGATCGCCAAATACATCTACGGCGTTCACGACGTGGCTGAACTTGTCCCGCTGGGGCTTTTCACCCAGGACGAATTCAACACGTTCGTGCAGGCCGAAGACTTCCTTTGGGCCGTACGTTCGCATCTTCATCTGGTGACACGGCGCGCAACCGAACAGCTGACCTTTGATCTGCAGGTCGAGGTGGCCGACCGCATGGGATACGAAGACCGAGCAGGCCGCCGGGCCGTCGAAATCTTCATGCAGCGCTATTTCCGAGAAGCCACTCAAGTGGGCGAGCTGACACGGATCTTCCTGACCAAGCTTGAAGCGGCACATATGAAAAACGCGCCGTTGCTGGAACGCATCTTCAGCCGCAAGCCACGGGTCAAGGCGGGCTACAGGGTTGTTCATGGCCGGCTGGATGTGGCCGACCCCAAAAGCTTTCTGTGCGACAAGCTGAATCTACTGCGTCTGTTCGAGGAAGGCCTGCGCACGGGTATGCTGATCCATCCCGATGCGATGCGGCTGGTCACGGCCAACCTGCACCTGATCGATGACGAAATGCGCAACGACAAAGAGGCGAGGCGCATCTTTCTGGATCTGATGCTGAAACACGGCAATCCCGAACGCGCGCTGCGCCGCATGAACGAGTTGGGCGTTCTGTCGGCCTTCATCCCCGAATTCGAGCCCATCGTGGCGATGATGCAGTTCAACATGTACCACAGCTACACGGTGGACGAGCACACGATCCAGTGCATCATCAACCTGGCGCAGATCGAACGGGGCGAACTTGTCGAAGCGCTGCCGCTGGCTTCGTCGATCCTCGAGGGCGGAGTGAACCGGCGTGTGCTTTACGTCGCTTTGCTGTTGCACGACATCGCCAAGGGCCGCCCCGAGGATCACTCGATACTGGGGGCCAAGATCGCACGGACGGTCGCGCCTCGGCTGGGGCTGAACAAGAAAGAGTGCGAAACCGTCGAATGGCTGGTGCGCTATCACCTGCTGATGTCGGACATGGCACAGAAGCGCGACATCTCGGACCCACGCACGGTGCGCGACTTTGCCAAGGCGGTTCAGACCGTCAAACGGCTGGATCTGCTGACTGTCCTGACAGTCTGCGACATCCGCGGCGTTGGGCCGAACACCTGGAACAACTGGAAGGCCACCCTGCTACGGGCCTTGCACGCGGAAACCAAGCGCGCGCTGGAAACCGGCATGGAGGACCTCAACCGTGCCAATCGTGGCGCCGAGGCCAAGAAAGCGCTGCGTGACGCGTTGTCTGCCTGGTCCAAGGCCGATCTCAAGACGGAAACCGGGCGGCACTATGATCCGTATTGGCAGGGGCTTAACCTCTCGACCCAAGTCGAATTCGCTGAGATGTTGCGCGCACTGGAAGCCGACGGTGACCCCGGCGCGATGGAGATCCGCCTGCAACCAGACGAGGATCGCGACGCCACCCGCGCCTGCTTCGCGATGGCCGACCACCCAGGTATCTTTGCGCGCATCGCCGGCGCGCTGGCGCTCGTGGGCGCAAACGTGGTCGATGCCCGCAGCTATACCACCAAGGACGGCTACGTGACTGACGCGTTCTGGATTCAGGACGCTGACGGACACCCGTTCGAGTTGTCGCGTCTGCCGCGCCTGACCCAGATGATCCACCGCACCCTCAAGGGCGAAGTGGTGGCCCGCGAGGCGCTCAGGTCCCGCGACAAGATCAAGAAGCGGGAAAAGGCCTTCAACGTCCCGACGCACATCACCTTCGACAATGAAGGGTCCGAGATCTACACGATCATCGAAGTCGATACCCGCGACCGGCCGGGCCTGCTCTATGATCTGGCCCGGACCCTTGCCGCCGCCAATGTCTATATCGCCAATGCCGTGATCGCGACCTATGGCGAGCAGGTGGTGGATACGTTCTACGTCAAGGACATGTTCGGGCTCAAATACCACTCGGAGGCCAAGCAGAGAACGCTGGAAGCCAAGCTGCGCACCGCGATCACCGAAGGCGCCGAGCGGGCGGCCTCATGAAGCAGATCCGCCTGTTCTCGGGCCTGTTCACGGTCGGGTTCTGGACCCTTGCCAGCCGTATTCTAGGCTTTCTGCGGGAAATTCTGCTGACAGCCTATATCGGGCCGGGGCCGGTCATGGATGCTTTTGTCGCAGCCTTCCGCCTGCCCAACATGTTCCGCCGGTTCTTCGCCGAGGGCGCTTTCAATGCGGCCTTCGTTCCGATGTTCTCGAAACGGTTGGAAGGGGGCGAAGACGCGCAGGGGTTTGCGCAGGACGCGTTCAACCTGCTGGCGGCGGCCGTTCTGGCGCTGGTCGGGCTGGCCATGGTCTTCATGCCGGGGCTGGTCTGGCTGACTGCCGAGGGGTTTTATGGCGACGAACGTTTCGATCTGGCGGTCGACTACGGATATGTCGTCTTTCCCTACATTCTGTTCATGTCCCTGGCCGCGCTGTTTTCCGGGGTTCTCAATGCCACAGGCCGCTTTGCCGCCGCGGCGGCGGCGCCGGTCCTGCTGAACATCTTCGCCTGCACGGCACTGATCGTAGGCGCGGCAACCGGTGGCGAGGTCATCCGTTGGCTCATCGCCGTCATACCCATTGCCGGGGTCGCTCAACTGGCGCTGGTTTGGGTCGCCACCGAACGCGCCGGAATTCGCATCCGGTTCGGCCGGCCGAAGCTCAGCCCTGAAATGCGCAACATGGTTCGGATCGCGGTACCGGCGGCACTTGCCATGGGTGTGACGCAGGTCAATCTCGTTGTTGGGCAACTGGTCGCGTCAAAGACCGAAAAGGCCATCAGCTGGCTCTTTGCCGCCGACCGGCTGTATCAGCTGCCGCTGGGCGTGGTCGGCATCGCCGTTGGCATCGTGCTGTTGCCCGACCTGTCGCGCCGCCTGCGCGCGGGGGACGGCGATGGCGCGCGCAACGCCTTTTCCCGCGCCGGAGAGTTCACCCTACTGCTGACTATTCCGGCAACCGTGGCCTTCGTGCTTATCCCCGCGCCACTGGTCTCGGTCCTGTTCGAGCGTGGACAGTTCACACCCGAAGACACGGCTGCCACCGCTCTGGCCGTGGCGGTCTATGGCATCGGACTGCCGGCTTTCATGCTGCAAAAGCTGCTGCAACCGCTGTTCTTCGCGCGTGAGGATACCCGCTCGCCCTTCCGGTATGCCGTGGTGGCGATGGTCATCAACGCTGTTCTGGCCTTTGGGCTGTACCCGATCGTCGGCTGGATCGCCCCGGCCATCGCGGCCTCGGCCGCCGGGTGGGGCATGGTGGCGCAATTGGCACTGGGCGCCCGGCGCATGGGCGACGAAGCCCGTTTCGACGACCGTTTCAAGCGCCGCGCGCCCAGGATATTGGCCGCCTCAATAGGAATGGGCGTGTTGCTGATCGCGGCGATGCAGCTGTTCGGTTGGACGTTCGAGGTTCCGGGCTGGCGCTATCTGGCCTTGCTGGGCCTGATCGTGGTCGCCGCGGTATCTTACTTCCTTCTGGGCCACCTGCTGGGCGCATTCCGCCTGTCCGAGTTCCGGTCCGCCCTGCGAAGGTCCTGACCACCTCAGTCCCGCCGAATACGCCCCACCAGCCGCGCCCATCCGCCCGGCGCCACGAAAAACGACAGCCCGAACCCGGTCGCGAACCCACCCAGATCGGCCACCCAATCCGAGGTGCCGCCGAAGATCAGCCCGAACAACAGTTGGATACCCATCAGCACCGCGATCAACTGGAACGCCCGCGCCTGGTTCTCTCCGACCAGCGACAGCCTGCGCCATAGCAGCCAGGTGAACGCGCCGATCAGGCCGTAGACCGGCGGGAAGCCCCCGACCAGCGGATAGCGCGGGTCCAGCAGCACCGCATAGGCCAGCGCCCCGCCCACGCCGGACAGCACAAAGATCACCAGCATCGCAAAACCGCCAAAGACCTCACCCACCATCTTGCCCATCGCCAAAACAAAGACGCAGACAAAAAGCGCCTGGGTAAAGCTGCCTGACACGAAGGGGTAGGTGAAAAACCGGATCACATGCTCGACCGGCCAACGCCCGTTCATAACCATCCAGTCGAAGATGTCGGCCGAAAAGGAATAGCGCTGGATCGCCTCCAGCCGCCAGCCCACCGCGCCCGGTCCGCCGACCAGGCCGCGCGTGCCGAGGGTGAAGGCAAGTTCGATCCCCATGATGAACAAGACCAGCGCCACCACCACGGGTGGCAGGGGGTTCACGGGGGGTGTGTAATGCTCGCTGCTCATTGGGCGGGCCTTTCGCGGCTGTTGACGTCCCTTTGCCTCATGGGTAAGCGACGGAGGCTTATTTTTCCAGACGGGAGTTCCCTTCCATGACCGAGACCAAGTTCACGCCGCGCGTGTTTTCCGGCATTCAGCCCTCGGGAAACCTGCATCTTGGCAACTACCTTGGTGCGCTCAAGCGTTTTGTGGATATGCAAGGGCCGGAGATGGAGACCGTGTACTGCATGGTCGATCTTCACGCGATCACCGTCTGGCAGGACCCCAAGGAACTGGCGCATTCCACGCGCGAGCTGTGCGCAGGTTTCATCGCCGCCGGCATCGACCCGGAACAGTCGATCCTGTTCAACCAGTCCCAGGTGCCCGAGCACGCGCAACTGGCCTGGATCTTCAACTGTGTCGCGCGCATGGGCTGGATGCAGCGCATGACCCAGTGGAAGGACAAGGCCGGCAAGAACCAGCAGAACGCCTCACTGGGCCTGTTCGCCTATCCCTCGCTGATGGCCGCCGACATTCTGGTCTATCACGCGACCCATGTGCCGGTGGGCGACGACCAGAAACAGCATCTTGAGTTGACCCGCGACATCGCCACCAAGTTCAACCACGACTATGGCGTCGATTTCTTCCCGATCACCGAGCCGGTGATCGAGGGCGCGGCGACGCGCGTGATGAGCCTGCGCGACGGGGCCAGGAAGATGTCCAAGTCGGACCCGTCCGACATGAGCCGGATCAACATGACCGACGATGCCGACACCATCTCCAAGAAGATCCGCAAGGCAAAGACCGACCCCGATGCCCTGCCCTCGGAGGTGGACGGGCTGGAAGGCCGCCCCGAGGCGCGCAACCTGGTCAACATCTATGCCGCGCTCAGCGATCAGACGGTCGCGCAGGTTCTGGCCGAGGTCGGTGGCAAGCAGTTCGGTGAATTCAAGCCGATGCTGGCCGATCTGGCGGTTGCAAGGCTGTCGCCGATCTCGACCGAGATGGCGCGGCTGATGGGCGATCAGGCCGAGATCGATAGGATCCTGGACCGTGGCGCGGAACGGGCACGGGAGATCGCGGCTCCGATCCTCAGCCGCACCTACGAGATCGTGGGGATGGTGGGCGCCGGCCGCGCCTGAGACCCAGACAGAAACTGCAGCGCCGCCCCTTATCCGGGGCGGCGTTTTTCGTTGAAGGTCAGGCGGCCTGCGGGTGCAGTTTTTCCTCGACGATGGATTCGGCCACCGCATGAGGGCTGACGCCATCCACCTTGGCGCGGGTTAGGATGCGGTCCATCGTCCGCTCCAGCGCCTCGAGCCGCTGACCGACCCAGGCCTCGCGGTCCTTGATCTTCAGGATCTCAGTCGCGACGTTCACGATCCCGCCGCCATTGGCCACGAAATCCGGGGCGTAGAGGATACCGCGGTCATGCAGGCGCCGCGCGTCGGCATCGGTCGCCAACTGGTTGTTGGCTCCACCGGCCACCGCGCCGACCTTCAGCAACGGAATGCTGGTTTCGTTCAGAATGCCGCCGATCGCGCAGGGCGCGAAAATATCCGCCTCGGCCGCATAGATCGCATCGGGAGCGACGGCCTGCGCCGCGAACCGGTCCGCCAGCCGGGCGGTCTGGCCCGTATCGATGTCGGTGATCACCAGTTTCGCCCCGGCGTCATTCAGCAGCGCGCACAGATGTTCGCCCACATGGCCCAGCCCCTGCACCGAAACGGTCTTGCCGCACAGGTCCGCGGACCCGAAGCGATGCCGCGCAGTGACGCGGATGGCGTTGAAGATCCCGCGGGCGGTGATGGGCGACGGGTCGCCGCTGGCGAACGGGCCATCGGGCAGACCGGCGACATATTCGGTTTCGGTGCCGATCTGGGCCATGTCGGCCGGGGTCATCCCCATGTCCTCGGCCGTCCAGTATTGGCCGCCAAGGCTTTGGACCACGCAGCCAAAGGCCTGCAGCAACCGGGGCGTCTTGTCCGCGCTCGGGTCGCCGATGATCACGGCCTTGCCCCCGCCCAGCGGCAGATCGGCCGCGGCGTTCTTGTAGGTCATGCCCCGCGACAGGCGCAGCGCATCGTCCAGCGCCTCGGACGGGTGGCCATAGGTGCGCATCCGCACGCCACCCGCTGCCGGCCCCAATTGCGTGGAGTGGATCGCCACAAAGCCCGAAAGCCCGCTGGCGGCGTCTTTGAATTCGACCACACGCTCGTGATCTGGCGCGTCAATCGTGGTTATTTCCATTTTGCTCCTCCGGAATGACAGATCAAGTCTGCCACATCTGACCGAGCGATTTTCGCCAATACGTGCTGGCCAACTCATTCTTCTTGGCGATAATAATAATCTGAGCCGGCTATTTTAGGGATTTTCTCCATGGACCAGATCGACCGTAAGATCGTGCGCGCTTTGCAGCAGGACGGGCGCATGACCGTTCTGGACTTGGCCGAAAAGGTGGGCCTGTCGCCCACACCCTGCGCGCGACGCCTGGACCGACTGCGTCGCGACAGGGTGATCACCGGGTATTCGGCGCAGGTCGACCCCGAGAAGCTGGGCTTTGGCGTCACGATTTTCGTGTCTGTCGAACTTGAGAAACAGGACCGCAACGCCATCGACGCCTTCGAACGCGCCATCCTGCGATGCGATGAGGTGATGGAGTGTTACCTAATGACCGGCTCGCGCGACATCCTGCTGCGTGTCGTGGCGCGTGACCTGACCGCCTTTGACGCGTTTCTGGAAAACCGGCTGATGCAGATTCCCAGCATCCGCAACCTGCGCTCCAACTTCGCCCTGCGCGCAATGGTCAAGCGCGACGTGTTGCCTATGGCGACGGGATAATCTGCTGGACCTCAGGCGCGCGCGCTCCTACGGTTCGGCGGAATTGACGGAGGGGAAAATGGCAGTCGGCAAGAATATCCGCACTTATTTCGATGGCAAATGGCACGATAGCGATGCCCCGATCATGCGGGCCGCTGACCACGGGGCCTGGCTGGGATCATCGGTGTTTGACGGCGCGCGCTATTTTGACGGAATGGCGCCCGATCTGGCCGCGCATTGCGACCGGGTGAACCGCTCGGCCGAGGCGCTGATGCTCACTCCGACCGTGACCACCGAACAGATGGTCGAACTGATCAGCGAAGGTCTTGAAGCTTACCCGACCGAGGCCGCCGTCTACATTCGCCCGATGTACTGGGGGATCGACGGAGACGCGACGGCGATCGTGCCGCAGGGTGACAGCACAGGCTTTGCCATCTGCCTCGAAGAAATCCCGATGGCGCCCGAGGCGGCCTCGGTCACGCTGACGACCACCCGCTTCCGCCGCCCGGTTCTGGAAAGCGCGGTTGTCAACGCCAAGGCCGGGTGCCTTTATCCAAACAACGCCCGAATGCTGGCGGAAGCACGATCCAAGGGGTTCTCAAACGCATTGGTGACCGATGCCATGGGCAACGTGGCAGAAACCGCAACGGCCAACATCTTCATGGCCAAGGATGGTGAGGTGTTTACTCCGGCACCGAACGGCACCTTCCTTGCAGGCATCACCCGTGCGCGGCACATCGACAATCTGCGGCGCGACGGTGTGACGGTTCACGAAACTGTTCTGACCTTCGACGATTTCCACGACGCCGACGAAGTGTTCATGTCCGGCAACATGAACAAGGTCACGCCCGTGACCGCACTGGACGACACGCAATATCAGATTGGCCCTATCACGCGCCGCACGCGCGCGCTCTACTGGGACTGGGCGGCCAGCAACCAATAAGCGAAGGCCCGTCGCGGCCCGAGTTGCCAGACACCGAATGCTCGGGCATGATCCCGAAAACCGGAGAGGACATTCATGCGCAAGTTCCTTGTAGTTCTTGACGATAGCCGCGAGTGCCTGAACGCCATGCGTTTCGCCGCGATGCGTGCTGCGCATACGGGCGGGGGGGTGACCATCCTCTCGGTCATTCCTCCGGACGAGTTCAATCACTGGATCGGCGTGGCCGAAGTGATGCGGGAAGAAGCCCGCGAGCGTATCCATGCGCATTTCGAGGTATTTGCAAAGTGGATGCGCGACAAGCAGGGGATCGAGCCGGAACTGGCGATCCGCGAGGGTGAGCCCGTTCCGCAGATCATCGAGCATGTCCGCTCGGATCCCGAGATCGGCGTCCTTGTTCTGGGTGCGGGTACCGACAAGAAGGGCCCGGGTCCACTGGTCACTCAGTTGACGCGGAATTCCGGCAGCTTGCCGATTCCGATCACCATCGTTCCGGGCGACCTGAGCAAGGAGAAGCTCGAAGAGATCACCTGATGCCCGCCACCCTGCACTTCTGGTTCGATTTCGCCTCGACCTATTCCTACCTCAGCGCCATGCGGGTCGAACGGGACGCGGCAGCCTGCGGCGTGCAGGTGGACTGGCAGCCATTCCTTCTGGGTCCCATTTTTGCCGAGCAGGGGTGGATAACCTCGCCGTTCAACATCTATCCGGCCAAGGGGCTGTACATGTGGCGCGACATGGAACGGCTTTGCCGGCAGCGTGACCTGCCCCTGACCCGACCTGCCGAGTTTCCGCAAAACGGCCTGAAGGCCGCACGCCTTGCGCTCGCCATCCCTCAGGGTGAAGCGCGCGCTGCGTTTTCCCGCGCCGTTTTCGCCGCGCAGTTTGGCCAAGGCCTGAACATTTCCGAAGAGCCTGTTCTTCGCAGCGCCCTGTCCGCCGCCGGCCTCCCCGAGGACATGATCGACCGGACCGCGGACGCTGACATCAAGAGTTCTCTGTTTGAACAGGTTGCCCGCGCCAAATCGCTGGGGATCTTCGGCGCCCCCAGTTTTGTCGTGGATGAGGAGCTTTATTGGGGCGATGACCGGCTGGACATGGCAATCCGACAGGCCGCAGCTATTTAGAACCGTTCCAAATCTTGACTTCCCGGCCACTGACGCGCATATCAGAGCCAACTGATACGGAGCGCGCCATGTTCATCCAGACCGAATCCACGCCCAACCCGGCCACGCTGAAATTCCTGCCCGGTCAGACCGTGCTCGAGGCCGGTACAGCGGATTTCCCGACTGCCGAAGCCGCGCAGAACTCGCCGCTGGCGCAGCGCATCTTTGCGGTCAGCGGTGTGACCGGAGTTTTCTTCGGCAATGACTTCGTGACCGTCACCAAAGACGACGGCGTGCAGTGGGACCACATCAAACCCGCCATCCTGGGCGCCGTGATGGAGCACTACCAATCCGGCCAGCCGGTGATGGGAGCCGGGGTGGAAACCGCGTCCGGCCATGCTGAACATTCGGGTGAGGACTCGGAAATCGTAAACCAGATCAAGGAATTGCTGGACAGCCGCGTGCGCCCCGCCGTGGCGCAGGACGGCGGTGACATCACCTTCCACGGCTTTGACCGCGGCGTCGTCTACCTGCATATGCAAGGGGCCTGCGCAGGCTGCCCGTCCTCGACGCTGACCCTGAAGATGGGGATCGAGAACCTGCTGCGTCATTACATCCCCGAGGTGACCGAGGTTCGCCCTGTTGCCGTCTGATCAGACAATTCTGGCATTTGACACATCGGCCGCGCATTGCGCGGCCGCTTTGCTGCGCGGGCCAGACATCGTCTTGAGCCGCGCCGAAACCATGACCCGAGGCCAGGCAGAACGCCTGATGCCTCTGCTTCAGGACATCCTGGCAGAAGGCGGGGTTTCTTGGGCGGATATCGACGCGATCGGTGTCGGGACGGGTCCGGGCAATTTCACAGGAATTCGCATCTCGGTCTCTGCCGCCCGAGGGCTGGCGCTTGGATTGAACAAGCCGGCAATCGGCGTTTCGGGCCTTGAAGCCTTGGCGGCCTTGGCACCCGAAGGGCGGATCCCAGCCATTCCAGCCCCCCGCGACCAAGTTTATGTGCAAGCGCCCGACGGGACGCCGCAACTGATGACGCAGGAAGAGGCAGAATCACTTGGCGCCCTGTTTTTGTGCGACGATGCGAATGCAGTCGTCCGGGCCATCGCCCGGATTGCTTCTGGACGTGTTGACCTTGTGTCAGATCCCCCTGCCCCCCTGTACGTTCGTGCAGCAGACGCCGCCCCGTCGCGCGATACGCCGCCGCCTTTGCTGGACCCATGACCCCACAGGAAATGGCCGAGACCCACGGCGCGGCTTTCACCCAGTCCCGCCCATGGACCGCCGATGAATTTGCTGAGCTTCTTGCCAACCGCTTCACCCATGTCGTTGGAAACAAAACAGCATTTGCCCTGATCCAAGTCATCGGCGACGAGGCCGAGCTGCTGACCATCGCGACGCACCCCGATCACCAGCGGCAGGGTCTTGGCCGCGTCTGCATGCAGGCATGGCACGACCGGGCTCGCGATCTGGGTGCGCGCCGGGCGTTTCTTGAGGTGGCATCGGACAACGCGGCCGCCATTGCACTCTACCAAAGTTGCGGCTATGCGCGCTGCGGTCTTCGGCCGGGATATTACCGGCGCGGCAAGGCTGACAAAGTAGATGCAATCTTGATGGAGCGCGCGCTACCCTGACGAAAGCCGGGCATTTCTGAGACCAAATGGTCAAAAAGCGGTTGACCATGGCTGTTTCAGACGGCCTTAATTGCCGCTATCACAGCAGTTCTGCTCGCTCTGAGCGGGGCTGGGCAAAAGTCCCTGCCCCGAAGCCATAAAAAACAACGGGAGTATATGATGACCCTGATGAAATCCTTGATGGGCGCGGCCGCCGCGTTTGCACTGACCGCAGGAGCGGCGCTGGCCGAACCAGCGATCATCTTTGATCTGGGCGGCAAGTTCGACAAATCGTTCAACGAAGCAGCCCATAACGGCGCCAAGCGCTGGGCCGACCAGACCGGCAAGTCTTATCGCGAAATCGAGCTGCAGTCGGAAGCGCAGCGCGAACAAGCCCTGCGTCGTTTCGCTGAAGCCGGTGCAAACCCGATCATCACCATGGGCTTTGCCATGGCTGATCCGCTGGCCGCCGTCGCACCTGACTATCCCGACACCAAGTTCGTCGCCGTCGACGTCAGCTGGCTGGACGCGCCGAACATCCGCCAGGTCTCGTTCGCCGAGCATGAAGGCTCGTACCTGGTCGGCATGATGGCCGCGATGGCATCCAAGTCGGGTACCGTCGGCTTCATCGGCGGCATGGACATTCCGCTGATCCGGCACTTTGGTTGCGGCTACGCCCAGGGCGCAAAGGCCGTAAACCCTGACATCAACGTCGTCGCCAACATGACCGGCACCACCCCGGCCGCATGGAACGACCCGGTGAAGGGCTCTGAGCTGACCAAAGCTCAGATCAGCCAAGGCGCTGACGTGATCTACGCCGCCGCAGGCGGTACCGGCGTCGGTGTTCTGCAGACCGCGGCCGACGAAGGCATCCTGTCGATCGGCGTGGACAGCAACCAGAACCACCTGCACCCGGGCAAGGTCCTGACCTCGATGCTCAAGCGCGTGGATGTGGCCGTTTATGACGCCATGAAAGCAGGCGAAGATGTCGAGACCGGCAAGTTCACCATGGGTCTGGCACAGGACGGTGTCGGCGTTGCCATGGATGAAAACAACGCCTCGCTGGTAAGCGACGAGATGAAAGCCGCCGTCGAAAAGGCGCGCCGCGACATCATCGACGGCAATGTCACCGTCGTCAGCTACTACGAGAACGACAGCTGCCCGGCACTGCAGTTCTGATATCGCGCGGGGCGGGGGAAACCTCCCGTCCCGCATCCACTCATGCCGCTGTTTCGCCACGACCGAATGATTGCGAAATCAGCGCAGCTTCTACGGCAATCGAGGACAAGACATGACAGTCCCCGCCATCGAGCTCAAAGGGATTTCCAAAGCCTTTGGGCCAGTCCAAGCGAACAAGGACATCTCGATCAGCGTCGCCCCTGGCACGATCCACGGGATCATCGGTGAAAACGGTGCGGGCAAGTCCACGCTGATGAGCATTCTGTACGGCTTCTACAAGGCCGACAAAGGTGAAATCTGGATCAACGGTAAAAAGACCGACATCCCCGACAGCCAGGCCGCGATCGCCGCGGGCATCGGCATGGTCTTTCAGCATTTCAAGTTGGTCGAGAATTTCACCGTTCTGGAAAACATCGTTCTGGGCGCGGAAGATGGCGGGCTGCTGGCCCCCTCGCTGGCCAAGGCTCGGAAAGAGCTGAAAGAGCTCGAGGAAGAATACGAGCTGTTCGTGGACCCCGACAAGCGCATCGACGAGATCGGCGTGGGAATGCAGCAGCGGGTCGAAATCCTCAAGGCGCTGTATCGCAAGGCGGAGATACTGATTTTGGACGAACCCACCGGGGTGCTGACCCCGGCCGAGGCCGACCAGCTGTTCCGCATCCTCGACCGGCTGCGCGCCGAAGGGAAGACCATCATCCTGATCACCCACAAGCTGCGCGAGATCATGGAAGCCACCGACACCGTGTCGGTGATGCGCCGCGGCCAGATGACTGCCACGGTCAAGACCGCCGAGACCAACCCCGAGGAGTTGGCCGAGCTGATGGTCGGGCGCAAGGTTCTGTTGCGCGTCGACAAGGTGCCGGCCAAACCCGGCAAGCCCATATTGGAAATCGAGAACCTGCGGGTGACGGATTCGGCGGGCGTCGAGCGCGTCAAAGGTATCGACCTGACCGTCCGCGCGGGCGAGATCGTGGGCATCGCAGGCGTCGCCGGCAACGGGCAGTCCGAGCTGCTCGAAGTGTTGGGCGGGATGCGCCCGGGATCAGGCGTGATCAAACTGAATGGTACGCCTCTGGCGCTCAGCGGACCCGAGGCCGACGGTCAGGCCCGGCGCGCCCAAGGCATCGCCCATGTGCCCGAAGACCGGCAACGCGAAGGTCTGATCATGGACTTCCACGCCTGGGAAAACGTGGCCTTCGGCTATCACCGCGACCCCGCCTATCAGCGCGGGATTTTCATGAACAACGCCGCACTGCGCGCCGACACAGAACGCAAGATCGAGAAATTCGACGTGCGTCCGCCTAATGGCTGGCTGTCGGCCAAGAACTTTTCGGGTGGAAACCAGCAGAAGATCGTGGTTGCACGCGAAATCGAGCGGAACCCCGATTTGCTGTTGGTGGGCCAGCCGACCCGCGGCGTGGACATCGGCGCGATCGAGTTCATTCACAAGCAGATCGTCGCCCTGCGCGATCAGGGCAAGGCGATCCTGCTGGTCTCGGTCGAGTTGGAAGAGATCTTCTCTCTGTCCGACCGGATTGCAGTGATGTTCGACGGACATATCATGGGCGAGCGTCTGCCCCATGAAACGGATGAAAAAGAACTGGGCCTGTTGATGGCCGGTGTTGCGGGGGAGGCCGCGTAACATGGATAAGATGCCCAAATGGGCCGACGTCATTCTGATCCCGCTCATCAGTCTGATCCTGGCCGCAATCCTGTCGACACTGGTCATTCTGGCCATTGGCGAAAACCCGGTCGAGGCGGTGAACCTGATGGTCACCGGCGCGCTGGGGTCGACCTATGGCTGGGGTTATACCCTGTATTATGCCACCAACTTCATGTTCACCGGTCTTGCGGTTGCAGTGGCCTTTCACGCGCGTTTGTTCAACATAGGTGGCGAGGGTCAGGCCATGTTGGGCGGACTGGGCGTAGCCATGGTGTGCCTCTATGTGCCGTGGCCGCATTGGAGCATCGCTCTGCTGGCTGCGATGGCCGCCGGCATGCTGTTCGGCGCGGCTTGGGCTGCGATACCGGCCTATCTACAGGCCAAGCGCGGCAGCCATATCGTGATCACCACGATCATGTTCAACTTCATCGCTGCGGCGCTGCTGAACTACATGCTGGTCAACGTGATGCGACCGGCCGGCTCGCAGGACCCGGCGACCGCCCGCTTTGCCGAGGCGGTACATCTGCCCACCCTGCACGAGATGCTGGCCCCGATCGCGATCAACTTCTCCAAGGCGGCTCCGGCCAACATCTCGCTGATCATCGCGGTCATCGCCTGCATCGTAGTCTGGGCGCTGATCTGGCGCACTCGCCTGGGCTATGAAATTCGGGCTTATGGGCATTCGGAAACCGGTGCGGTCTATGCCGGTATCTCGCCGGTGCGCATCACCATCGTGGCGATGCTGATTTCGGGCGCTCTGGCGGGCCTGATGGCAATCAACAACGTCATGGGTGAGGCCGAGCGGCTGGTTCTGAACTCGACCGAGGGCGCGGGCTTCATCGGCATCGCGGTGGCCCTGATGGGCCGCTCGCACCCGTTCGGCGTATTCCTCGCGGCCATCCTGTTTGGCTTCCTCTATCAGGGGGGCGCTGAACTGGCGCTGTGGACCTCGATCCCGCGCGAACTGATTGTGGTGATCCAGGCATTGGTGATCCTGTTCACCGGGGCGCTGGACAACATGGTCCGTATGCCGCTTGAAAAGCTGTTCCTGGCCCTGCGGAAGGAGGCGAACTGATGGAGTTGTTCCTGACGATCGTCCAGGTTCTGGACTCGACCATTCGCCTGGCCACACCGCTGCTGCTGGCCTGCCTGGCCGGCTTGTATTCGGAACGCGCTGGCATTTTCGACATCGGACTGGAAGGCAAGATGCTGATGGCGGCATTCTTTTCGGCCGCCGTTGCCGCGGTCACCGGGTCGGTATGGCTGGGCCTGCTGGCCGGCATCGCATCGTCCTTGGCGCTGTCTGGCCTGCACGGGCTTGCCTCGATCACGTTCCGGGGCAACCAGCTGATTTCCGGTGTCGCCATCAACTTCCTGGCTGCCGGCATGACCGTGCTGGTAGCGCAGGACTGGTTCCAGCAAGGCGGCCGCACGCCGTCGCTGTTCGGAGGCGGCCGGTTCGAGCCAATCAACTTCCCCTTCGCCGAGGCACTGAGCGGTGTGCCGATCATCGGCCCCATCTATGCCGAGCTGCTCTCAGGCCACTCGATTCTTGTTTACGTGGCGTTCCTGATGGTGCCCGCAACCTGGTGGGTGCTGTTCCGCACCCGCTTTGGCCTGCGCCTGCGCGCCGTGGGTGAAAACCCGGCGGCAGTGGACACCGCCGGCGTCTCGGTGGTGGGGCTTCGCTACGCAGCCGTCGCCATCTGTGGCGTGCTATGTGGCATCGCCGGGGCCTATTTGGCTACTGCGTTGCAGGCAGGGTTCGTCAAAGACATGACGGCTGGCCGGGGCTTTATCGCACTGGCCGCACTGATCTTTGCCAAGTGGCGGCCGTGGCACGCCATGTGGGCGTGTTTGCTGTTCGGGCTGCTGCAGGCGGTTGCTTTGCGGTTCCAGAATATCGACCTGGGCGGCATCATAATCCCCGTTCAGGTCATGGACGCGCTGCCCTATATTCTGACCGTGGTGATCCTGGCGGGTTTCGTCGGCAAAGCGGTCCCGCCAAGGGCCGGTGGCGAGCCCTATGTGAAAGAGCGCTGATAAGGCCAGTTCAGGACTGGTTTTCAGTCCTGTTTGCTGCAAAGCGGCATGCAGAGTTGATTTTGCATGCCGCAAGCGCTCTAAGGGGGTATGCACGTCTACCTTCCCATAGCCGAAGTATCCGTTAGCCCGTTTATGCTGCTGGCGATTGGTGTTTCCGTGGGCGTTCTGTCCGGCATGTTCGGAGTGGGAGGCGGTTTTCTGATCACGCCACTGCTGTTTCTGATTGGCATTCCGCCCGCAGTCGCCGTGGCGACATCGGCCAACCAGGTCGTGGCATCCTCATTTTCGGGGCTGATGGCCCATCTCAAGCGCAGGACCGTAGACCTGAAGATGGGATCGGTTCTGCTGGGTGGCGGCCTGCTGGGCGCGACGCTGGGGATGCTCGTCTTCAACTATCTCAAGCATTTGGGGCAGGTCGATCTGGCGGTCCAGCTGTGTTACGTCGTGTTTCTTGGCCTCATCGGCACCTTGATGTTCGTTGAGAGCCTGCGTGCAATCCGCCGGTCACGGGCAGCGGGCGGCACCCCACCGACCGCACGTCGCCAACGCACCTGGGTTCATGCGCTGCCGTTCAAAATGCGGTTCCGCGAGTCAAACCTGTACATCTCGGTCATTCCACCCATCCTGGTCGGCTTTGGCGTCGGAATCCTGTCGGCCATCATGGGCGTTGGCGGCGGGTTCATCATGGTTCCGGCAATGATTTATATTCTGGGTATGCCAACAAAGGTGGTGATCGGAACCTCGCTGTTTCAGATCATTTTCGTGGCCGGGTTCACGACGATGATCCACGCTTCGACCAACTTCAGCGTGGATATCGTGCTGGCCTTGTTCCTGTTGATCGGGGGTGTCGTTGGGGCCCAGTTCGGCAGCATGGTCGGCGCCCGGCTGAAGGCTGAGCAGCTGCGGGTTTTGCTGGCGGTACTGGTCATGATCGTGGCCGGAAAAGTTGGGCTGGAACTGATCGTGACTCCGACAGAATTCTATTCGCTATCTGAATTGGCGGGGGTTTGACCGTGACCAGTTTTTCCCTCGAAACCGCCGTGTACTCGCCAGTGCATTCCCTCGCCCAACGCAGCGCACCCACCTTTGATCGTTGTAACCAGTCCACCGCAGCACGGATCGGCTAGACCACATGCATATCTATCTGCCTATCGCCGAAGTCTCCGTGAACGCCTTTCTGCTGCTGGGCCTCGGCGGCATGGTGGGAATTCTGTCCGGCATGTTCGGTGTCGGTGGCGGCTTTTTGATGACCCCGCTGCTGTTCTTTATCGGCATCCCACCTGCCGTTGCCGTGGCTACCGAGGCGAACCAGATCGTTGCCTCGTCATTCTCGGGCGTGCTGGCGCATTTCCGAAGAAAGACGGTCGATCTGAAGATGGGCACGGTCCTTCTTGTGGGTGGTCTGATCGGCGCCGCCGTGGGCGTTGTCTTCTTCAACTATCTCAAAAGCCTGGGTCAGGTCGATCTGCTGGTCAAGCTCTGCTATGTCGTCTTTCTGGGCGTCATTGGCGGGCTGATGTTCTTTGAAAGCCTCAATGCACTGCGCAGGTCCCGAAAAGCCGGTGCAGTCCCTGTCAAACGGCGCCAGAGGGGGTGGATCCACGCCCTGCCGTTCAAGATGCGGTTCCGGACCTCGGGGCTGTATATCTCAGTCATCCCGCCGGTGCTTGTCGGCCTGTTCGTCGGCGTGTTGTCGGCGATCATGGGCGTGGGCGGCGGGTTCATCATGGTGCCCGCCATGATCTACCTGCTGGGAATGCCGACCAAAGTGGTTGTGGGGACATCCCTTTTCCAGATTATTTTCGTCACTGGCTTCACCACCATGCTGCACGCCACGACCAACTTTACGGTCGATATCGTGCTGGCTGTCCTACTGTTGGTTGGCGGGGTGATCGGGGCTCAGATCGGGACCGTGCTGGGGGCACGCATCCCGGCCGAGCAGCTGCGTGTTCTGCTGGCCGCTCTTGTTTTGGCGGTTTGCGGCAAGCTGGCCCTGGATCTATTGTTGCAACCGGCCGAGCTCTATTCGCTTGGCACCGATGGGGGGCATTGACGTGTTGCGCTGGTTCATCGCCCTTGTGTTCCTGACCCTCCCCGCCCATGCCGCGGATGAGCAGGTCGTTCTTGGCCTCAGCCAGGATCGCGTAGCCATCACCGCCGATTTCGATGGATCCGAGATTCTGATCTTTGGCGCCGTCAAGCGCGAAGCGCCTATCCCGCCCGGCCCTCCGCTTGAGGTGATCGTGGCAGTCGCGGGCCCGTCCGAGCCGGTCATGGTGCGGCGCAAGGAAAAGAAAT
This sequence comes from Ruegeria sp. BJ5, assembly GCF_056537865.1. Lineage (NCBI taxonomy): Bacteria > Pseudomonadati > Pseudomonadota > Alphaproteobacteria > Rhodobacterales > Roseobacteraceae > Ruegeria > Ruegeria sp. BJ5. Next base: position 270,053 of record NZ_JBQFSH010000005.1, on the reverse strand, counting down.
TCGGCATCTGGGTGAATACCGACAGCGTTCTGGTCGATTCCGCACCCAGCTTCTACGCAGTCGCCACAAGCGCGCCGTTCACGGACATCATCACCGACACCGAAGATCTGCGCTATCGCATCTCGATCCGGCGCGCGATCCGGTCCGTCGGGGCGGCCATGCATATCCGGGAGGCGCAGAATTTCGCCCGGGCTGTCGTCAGGATCCGCGAGGATGAGGGCCTGTATTCGATCCGTGAGAACACGGTTGCCGTGGATGAGCAAACGCTATTCCGCACCTCCATCGAGATGCCGGCCGACCTGACCGAAGGCGACTACCTGACCCGCATCTTCCTGATGCGGAATGGCGAAGTCATTTCGCAGTTCGAGACGGTTATCGACGTTCGGAAAGTCGGGCTCGAGCGGTTTCTCTACAACATGTCGCGCCAACAGCCGGTCTGGTACGGGTTGATGTCCCTTGTCATTGCCATCGCCGCAGGCTGGGGCGCTTCGACGGCTTTCCGACTGCTGCGCGAAAACTGACCGCTACCCGCGCCCTATATACGGCATCGTCGTTGCCATCACGGTCATAAACTGGACGTTGGCTTCGGGCGGCAGGCTGGCCATGTGCAGGACCGAGCGCGCGGCATCTTCGACCGCCATCGTCGGATCAGGCTCTCGCCCTTCAGCAACCGCCCTATCGACCAGGGTCTGCACCATCTGGGTTCTGGCATTTCCGATGTCAATCTGCCCACAGGCGATACCATGAGCGCGGCCGTCAAGCGACAGGCTTCGTGTCAGCCCGGTTATCGCGTGTTTGGTGGCGGTGTAGTGAACCGAATTCGGGCGCGGTACATGCGCCGCGATCGAGCCGTTGTTGATGATGCGGCCCCCCTTGGGCACCTGCCTGCGCATCAGGCCAAAGGCCGCGCGGGCGCACAGAAACATCCCGTTCAGGTTCACGTTGACGCTCTGATACCAGTCGTCCAGCGTGATCTCGTCGATCGTTCCCGCGGGGGCAAGGATCCCTGCGTTGTTGAACAGAACATCCAACCGTCCAGCCTGCGCCTGAAATTCATCGAACGCCGCCGACACCGCTTGGGGGTCGGTTACGTCGGCCACCAGGGGAATGGCGTTTTCGCGCGTTGCGGCCATCTGGCTCAGCTTGTCCGCACTGCGCGCCAGCAGGCCGACCGTCCAACCCTGGTCCAGAAACAGCTCGGCCGTCGCCCGCCCAATGCCCGAACTCGCCCCGGTTACGATGATCGTGTTCACGTCTCCTCCGCCTCCAGCGTAAGTTTTGCGGCCGAAACCGCGCGCAGGTCGTGAACCCGCAACGGGTGGCTTGGTTTGGACAGCCGGTTGCGCACCACCCAGATCAGCCGCTCTTGCGCGCGGGTGATGGCCACATAGGCCAGCCGTTTCCACAGGGGTTGCCCGGCCTCGGTCCGGCCCATGCGGGCGGCGGCATAAAGGTCAGGTGCAAAGACCTGCACCGTGTCCCATTGCGAGCCTTGCGCCTTGTGAATCGTCACGGCGGCCCCATGCAGAAACGTGGCCCCCATGCGCGCGGCAAAGGGGATGAAGGGCTCTTCCTCGTCCGGTTTTTCGATCTGCACGATCGACGCGGCGCTGACCTGCGGGTCTTCGGCCCCCATGACATGCAGCCGCGAGAACCCAGGCTTGCGCCCCGGCCCCAGATAGATCACCTGCGCGCCCTTGATCAGCCCGCGCGCCTCGAGGTCGAGCCGTTTCTTGCGGTGCTTCAGCGGCAGCTCGATCCCGTCGCAGATCAACGGTTCGCCTTCCAACAGCTCGGTCTCGGGGGCGCCATGCACCTGACGGAAGGCCTGGATCAGCCGGATACGCGTCGCGTTCCGCCAGACCAGAACCGGGCTGCGGGCCATCAGGTCGACCTCGACCCGCTGGCCCCAGACCACACGGTCATCCGTGCGGGCGGTCTGCTCGACAAGACGTTCAAAATCCTCGAACCCCATGGCAGGATCGGCCAGCGCATGGGCCAGGTCCAGAATGGGGTTGTCGGCCTCTTGCCGGTGCACCCGGTGCAGGATCAGCTTGCGCGGTTCGGGCAAAGCATCGAACACCATCGACCCGGACTGATTCACCGGTGCCAACTGTGCCGGATCGCCGAACAGCAACAAGGTAGGAAAAATTTCTTTGAGATCCTCGAACTGGCGGTCGTCCAGCATCGAGGCTTCATCGACGAACCCGATATCCAGCGGCTCGTCGCGACGTTTCCATCCGGTTATGAAATCCGACCCGCGCAGGCCGGCGGCGGCCAGGGCACCCGGGATGGACTTGTTGTTGGCATAGAACGCGGCCGCGCGGTCCAACGCCTCGTCGGTCAGGCCTTCGATCTCGGGGCGGTCGTCATTGCCCGCCAGCCACTCGGCGATCCGTTCGTATTCCGGATCATAGACCGGCGTGTACAGAATGCGGTGAATGGTGGTGGCCGGAACACCGCGCAATCGCAACACGCTGGCGGCCTTGTTGGTCGGGGCCAAAATGGCAAGGCTGCGCTTGTCTTTCGATTTGCGGCTTTCATAGTCGCCCGAGACGATCTGAACTCCGGTCTCAGCCAGTGCCTTGAAGAGTTCGGCCAACAGCAGGGTCTTGCCCGACCCGGCCTTGCCGATCACCGCCATGACCCCCGATTCGCCCTGGCCGGGCAGCTTGAGCAGCGCATCATCTTCCAGGTCCACGCCTGCGGTTTTCAGCATCTGGGCAATGCTGTCGAACGCGGCGGCCTGATCTTCGGAAAAAGTAACCTTGGGCAGAGACATGGCGCGACCCTACAGGGCCGCGCCAACCTGCGCCAGATGCGGAATTCAACGTCAGGCAGACAGTGCGAACCGATGCCGCGCGGCGGACCCGAACGCCGTCTTGAACCACAATCGCGACAGCTCGCGCGGGATGCCCGCCCGCTCGGCCACGCGGTTGCAATCGTCAGCGGAATAGGGCCAAAGACCGACCGAAATCTGGTCACGGCCCGCCCCCTCCGAGCCCAAGACCACCGGCGAGGAACCGATTAGCCGATAGATGCGGATCATCCTTGCATCAAAGACCCCGGCGATGTGGGTCAGACCGAAGCCTTCCATGATCTCCCCCCCGCTCAGCATGATTGCCCCGGCCGTGTGTGGATGAGCGGTGCGGGACAGGCAGAACCGCGTCACTTCCCAGATCAGCGGGCTGCGGATTGGGCTGCCGCCGGTCAGATGCCCGAACACCTCATTTACCATGACAGGGCCAGTCGTGGGCAATACCCGCATCGATCCGCCGTGACTGCCGTCCGGCTCTTCCCAGATGACATACAGCGGGTTCAGATCATCATACTGATCCCGTTCCTCTCCTTTGGAATTGACATGAACATCCCATCCGAGGCGGGTTTTGAATTGATCTGCGCGGTCGCGAAACATCCCCTCGGCCAATTTTGGAAATTTATGAAGCTCGTCAGCGTAAACATAACGCAGCATGACTTTTCCCCTTGTCGTCCAGTACTGGAACGAAGGGGGTACAAAGTCGTGGTTAATTTACCGTGTGGCCCTCGCGCGGGCCTTAAACCACTATTAATCCTCTGCTGAGGGCAGTGGCGATGGCATGGGTTGTATTCAGAGCACTCAGCTTGGACCGGGCGCTTTCGATATAGACACGCAATGTGTGCTCGGAAATAGACAGGGAGTGCGCGACCTGCGCCCGGCTGTAGCCCAAGGCCAGTAGCGTCATCGCGTCGATCTCGCGCGGAGAGAGACCGCGCGCGGATTCAGGTCTGCGGTCCTGCTCGAAATCCAAAGCTTTGCGGTTGAAGTAGTGGGCGAGCAGTATCAACTCGCGGCTGTAGGTCACGATGAAGGCACCCCAAGCCTCGTCGCTGCAAATGTGATTGACCGTAAAAAGCGCGAACTGGCCATTCGGCCCACGAATTGGGATCGAATAGCCCTGATTGCCGACACCATGATCCAAAGCATCCTGCAGAAAGGCTTTTGCGACCTTGCCGGACCAGTTCAGAGATTTCCAATTGACCGGATGAAACCGCTGGAAGCAGCCCAGGATTACGGGATCTATTCGGTGATAGTTGCGTTCACGGTATCGGTCGGCCCAGGCATCCGGATAGGTGGTGTAGCCATATTGATCGCCGGCGCCATCGACCCAGTGATAGACGATGTGATCGACCTTCAGTTTGTCCCTGATGCGGACAGCAACCGCACCCAGCTCGTCAAGCGTGCTGGTGTTTTCCAAATCCTCCAGGATCTGGCTCAAATCGAACTGTGTTCCCATTCGACGGCGCTTTTGCCTCATCGTTCAGGGACGCAATTTCGGCCGCGGCGATCAGCCTGGTGTCGTCAAGCTGCTCGGCCAGCGCGGTCAACCCATTCGCAACGGCGAAGGCGTTGAGGTCCGACAATACGTCCAGTATCCACTCATTTCGCGCCATCATGGTCTCTCCGAAACAGTTAACGAAGGGTTAACACAACCATAACATGTACGCTGTTTTCTTGCCTATTCACTGCTTTCTACTCCCCAAAAACAGCGGGTCCCAAATGTGCATGGTATTGAAAAACAATATCCCATCTTCCGAACGCAAAACGCCCGCGAACCGTCCAAGCGATTCGCGGGCGCTTGCTTTCAAAGCGCGGTGATCAACCGCGGGCGTCCAGAACCTCTTCCAAGGTCCGCATGCCCGTACGCGGGGCCTGAACCAAGACAGACATGTTGCCCGGCTTGTGCTCGTTCCGCATCATTTTCATGTGCGCCTCGGGCAGTTCTTTCCAAGTGAACACTTCGGACATGCAGGGATCGAGACGCCGCTCCAGCATCAGCCGGTTTGCAGCGGACGCCTGCTTGAGATGCGCGAAATGCGAACCCTGCAGACGCTTCTGGTGCATCCACATGTACCGAACGTCAAAGGTCAGGTTGTAGCCGGTGGTCCCGGCGCAGATCACGACCATGCCGCCTTTTTTGACGACAAAGGTCGAGACCGGGAAGGTGCTCTCGCCGGGGTGTTCGAACACCATGTCGACGTTCACGCCCTTGCCCGTGATGTCCCAGATCGCCTTGCCGAACTTGCGGGCCTCTTTGAACCACTCGGCATATTCAGGCGTGTTTACCGTGGGCAACTGCCCCCAGCAGTTGAAGTCCTTGCGGTTGATGACGCCCTTGGCGCCCAACCCCATGACAAAGTCGCGCTTGCTTTCGTCCGAGATCACACCGATCGCGTTAGCGCCGGCCGTGTTGATTAGCTGGATCGCATAGGAGCCCAGACCCCCCGACGCGCCCCAGACCAGAACGTTCTGACCCGGCTTCAGGTCATGCGGCTCGTGCCCGAACAGCATCCGATAAGCGGTGGCCAGCGTCAGCGTGTAGCAGGCGCTTTCTTCCCAGGTCAGGTGCTTGGGGCGCGGCATCAGCTGTTGCGCCTGCACGTTGGTGAATTGCGCAAACGACCCATCGGGCGTTTCATAGCCCCAGATCCGCTGGCTGGGCGAATACATCGGATCGCCGCCGTTGCACTCTTCATCGTCGCCATCGTCCTGGTTGCAGTGGATCACGACCTCGTCGCCGACCTTCCAGCGTTTCACCTTGTCGCCCACCGCCCAGACGATGCCCGAAGCATCCGATCCGGCAATGTGATACGGGGCCTGGTGACCATCGAAGGGGCTGATCGGCTTGCCGAGCGAGGCCCAGACGCCGTTGTAATTGACGCCTGCCGCCATCACCAGAACCAGCACTTCGTGGCTGTCCAGCTTGGGCACATCGACCACTTCCAACTGCATTGCAGTGTTGGGCTCACCGTGGCGCTCCTTGCGGATGGCCCATGCATACATCTGTTTGGGCACATATCCCATCGGAGGGATTTCACCCATCTCGTAGAGGTCTTTTTCCGGTGCCTCGTAGGACGCGATGCCGCCGTCGGTGTCCAAAGCCATTGTGGCCTCCTCTGTCAAACATGTTCGCCGCGACGCAGAATTGCGCGCTTCATAGGCTGGAATATTGGCCCATGAGTAATTTTGCAACCCATTTCGGATCATTATTGAAATTTTATGACCCAGCGGCCGCAGAAATTTCTTTTGCAGTCGCAGAACCATCCGGGTCTTCGCTGATGGGCGCTGAGGCCGCATAATACTGCATCAGATCCAGCCGCTCGACCGATGGCGACAGCATACCGTTGTTTCTGCTCAGTATTCGCCGCTCGACCAGTTGTTCGATCGCTGGCGGGATGGCCTTCAGGTCTTCGTCCGTGGCGCCCTCGCGCCGCATCAGCTCGACGATCCGTGACTGAACGTCAGACTCGGAGATGGTGCCGTTTTCGCGAACGAGCCAGCACGCGGCGGGCGCTGGGACCAAAGGAATCGCCCGGCCAATCCGGCGCATCAACTCTCGAGCCAGATCCGTCATCAGGTCCGGGCCGGCTTGTTCGCGAAACTCCTGCAGCGAAATGGGCAGGCCGTATCGGACCGAGGCAAGACCAAACCGTTTGTAACGCCCGATGATACGGCGCCATATCTGTTTCAGGCTCCACCTTGTGATCACGCCGATCCGCGCGCGGAACCGCCGTTCGCTGCCCAAGGCGGCGGCGGTCAGAATCGTATCCTCCAGCACCCGGTCATAGTTCAGCGCAACCGGTACGAACACGACGTCGCGACCATCGGGACTGGTGCCGTCGATGATGTATTTCAGCAGTCCCAGTTTGGGTCGTCCCAAAGACCCGGTGAGGCTCAGACCGCCCTCGGGGAACATCGCCTGCGTCACACCGGCATTGGTGGCCAGGCGCACATAGCTGGCCAGAACCTGTCGGTAGAGCTCGCTGCCGGACTTGCGTCGGATGAAATAGGCTCCCATCGCGCGGATCAACCGGCTGAGCGGCCAGACCCGTGCCCACTCGCCCACCGCATAGGACAGCGCCGACTGTTGCGCGGCCAAATAGGTCACCAGAACATAATCCATGTTGCTCCGGTGGTTCATCACAAAGACCACGGTTGCTTTGGGATCGATCTCCTTCAATGCGGCCTCATCCTCGTGGCTTAGGCGGACATTGTAGAACGCGTTGCTCAACCATCGAGCCAACCGAATGGCAAAGCTGAAGTACATGAAAGCCGAAAACGACGGGACGATTTCCCGGGCGTAGCGCCGGGCCTGCTCGAACGCGACCGCTTCGGGGATGCCATGCTCTTCGGCGTGGTGCTGAACAGCCTGACCAACCTGCGGGTCATAGATCAGGCGTTGGATCATGTCATGACGCTCGGCCAGTTTGAACGGCTGGATCGGCCGTTGCAGGCGCTGGTTCAACCGTTCAACAGCCCGTTCAAGCCGACGGCGAAAGAACCAGCGCACCGACGGGAACAGGAAATGCGAGGCGAAGGTGACCGCAGCAAACACCACGATCAGAACAAACAGCCAAATCGGTAACTCAACGGTCTGCGTCATGCCCGCACAGTGCCATCAAACCGCCGCTGTCACAATCGGCAGCACGCCGTACATGCCGCAACGCAGCGAATTGACATGTGCTGAAAATTGCGCTTTAGAACCATCTTGAGAAATATTGTTACCCATCGATGCATGAGGCTCTGACCATGACGCAGACGCAGAAAGACCGCCCCTGGCTCATCCGAACCTATGCCGGTCATTCCACGGCCAAGGCCTCGAACGCGCTGTACCGGTCAAATCTGGCCAAAGGGCAGACAGGCCTGTCGGTGGCCTTCGATCTGCCGACGCAGACCGGATACGACAGCGATCACACCCTGGCGCGGGGCGAGGTCGGCAAGGTCGGCGTGCCGGTCTGTCACCTGGGCGACATGCGGGTCCTGTTCGACCAGATCCCTCTGGAGCAGATGAACACCTCGATGACGATCAACGCCACTGCCCCCTGGCTGCTGGCGTTGTATATCGCGGTGGCCGAGGAACAGGGCGCGGATGTATCCAAGCTGCAGGGCACGGTGCAGAATGACCTGATCAAGGAATACCTGAGCCGCGGCACTTATGTCTGCCCGCCCAAGCCCTCGCTCAAGATGATCGCGGACGTGGCCGAGTACTGTTATTCGAACGTACCGAAATGGAACCCGATGAACGTATGTTCCTATCACCTGCAAGAGGCCGGCGCGACGCCCGAGCAGGAGCTGGCCTACGCGCTGGCCACCGCCATCGCCGTGCTGGACGAGCTGCGCCCCCGCGTTCCGGCCGAGGACTTTCCGGCGCTGTGCGGCCGCATCTCGTTCTTCGTGAATGCGGGCATCCGGTTTGTCACCGAAATGTGCAAAATGCGGGCGTTTGTCGATCTTTGGGATGAAATCCTGCAACAGCGTTATGGCGTGGAAAACCCCAAATTCCGCCGATTCCGCTATGGCGTTCAGGTCAATTCGCTGGGCCTGACCGAGCAGCAGCCCGAGAACAACGTCTATCGCATCCTGATCGAGATGCTAGCCGTGACCCTGTCGAAAAAGGCGCGTGCCCGGGCGGTACAGCTGCCCGCCTGGAACGAAGCACTGGGCCTGCCGCGCCCGTGGGACCAGCAATGGTCGATGCGGATGCAGCAAATCCTGGCCTACGAGACCGACCTGCTGGAATATGACGACCTGTTCGACGGCAACCCGGTGGTCGATGCCAAGGTCGAGGAACTGAAGCAGGGCGCCCGGGCTGAACTGGCCAACCTGGAGTCGATGGGTGGTGCGGTTGCGGCGATCGACTACATGAAATCGCGGCTGGTGGATTCCAACGCCGAGCGGCTCAACCGGATCGAGCGCAATGAGACCATCGTCGTCGGCGTGAACCGCTGGACCGAGGGTGAGTCCTCGCCGCTGCAGACCGAGGATGGCGGGATCATGGTCGTCGATCCGGCGGTCGAACAGGAACAGATCGATCGCCTGAACGTCTGGCGTGCCGCCCGCGATGACGCCGCCGTGGTCGCGGCGCTGGCCGATCTGCGCGCCGCCGCGCAATCGGGCGCCAACATCATGGAGCCCTCGATCGCCGCGGCCAAGGCCGGTGTCACCACCGGCGAATGGGCAGAAGAGATGCGCCGCGTCTTTGGCACCTATCGCGGCCCGACGGGCGTTTCGGGGTCGGTCTCGAACAAGACCGAAGGCTTGGACGACCTGCGGGCGGCGGTGGATGCGGTCAGCGACCGCCTGGGGCGTCGCCTGAAATTCCTGGTCGGCAAGCCGGGTCTGGACGGTCATTCCAACGGCGCCGAACAGATCGCCTTCCGCGCCCGCGATTGCGGCATGGACATCACCTATGACGGCATCCGCCTGACCCCCGACGAAATCGTCGCTTCGGCCATCGAGCAGCAAGCCCATGTGATTGGCCTGTCGATCCTGTCGGGCAGCCACCTGCCGCTGGTTCAAGAAGTGATGACACGCCTTCGAGAAGCAGGTCTGGGTGATATTCCAGTTGTCGTCGGAGGCATCATCCCGGACGAGGATGCGGATCGCCTCAGATCGATGGGTGTTGCCAAAGTCTATACGCCCAAGAATTTCGAGCTGAATGCCATTATGGGGGATATCGTTTTGCTGGCCGATCCAAAAACGCTGGCCGCGGAATAATCGCCCAGAATTAATTCCATTGCCCATTTCGTTTAAAGAATGGCCATTGATTGGGATTCTCCGTAACGTTGCCTGATGAGTAAAAAATGAATCAGGTGGGTACGGAGAACGACAATGGGCATAAATCTGGACAAGCTGTCGCGTAAGGAATTGCTTGAATTGCGCGATCAGGTCGATAAGGCGCTGGAAAACGCTGAGGCCAGAGAGCGTCAGGAAGCATTGATGGCCGCTGAAAAAGCAGCTGCCGCTTATGGGTTTTCCTTGTCCGACTTGGCATCTCAGCCCACTCGGTCCGGCAAGGGATCGAAAGCCAAAGCAAAATATCGCAATCCGGCCGATCCGGCGCAAACCTGGACGGGGCGTGGGCGTAAACCAAAATGGGTCCACGAAGCGCTGAAAGCCGGTGCAGATATTTCCGATCTGGAAATCTGAACGGGAAAAGTATCAAAATGACAATTCACATTGGCGCCGAAAAAGGTGAAATCGCCGAAACCGTGCTTTTGCCGGGTGATCCGTATCGTGCGAAATGGGCCGCCGAAACTTTTCTGAGCAATGTGCGGCAAGTCAACGATGTCCGCGGGATGCTGGGTTTCACCGGCGAGTGGAAAGGAAATCCGGTCACCATTCAGGGCAGCGGAATGGGAATGCCGTCGCTGTCCATTTACGTAAATGAATTGATCCGGGACTACGGTGCAGAAACCCTGATCCGCATCGGGTCTTGCGGCAGTATGCAGGAAAACGTGAAAGTCCGGGATGTAATCCTAGCCATGACGTCAACGACGCTCAGCACCCCGTCCCGGGGCATCATGAAAGAGCTCAACTTTGCGCCTTGTGCGGATTGGGGCCTGCTGCAGGCGGCCGCTAAGGCAGCCGAGGCCAAGGACACGGCAACCCATATCGGCGGCATCTATTCGTCTGACGTGTTCTATGACGAACGCCCCGACCTGAACGAACAGATGGTGCGCCACGGAATCCTGGGTGTCGAAATGGAAGCAGCCGAGCTGTATGTCCTGGCCGCGAGGCACAAATGCCGGGCTCTGGCGGTTCTGACCGTGTCCGATCACCTCCTGACCGGCGAGGCCTTGCCCTCATCCGAGCGCCAGAGCAGCTTCGGCGACATGGTGGAAATCGCGCTGCAGGCGGCGTTCCCGAACGCCTGACACAAAACGGCCCGGGTCACCCCCGGGCCTCAGCGCCCATGCGTACGGTCATAGCCATTGGGCGCCGGACTTTGCCAACCGCTCAGCGTGCCTTCGGCAGGTGCAAAAACCTCGACCAACAGCGGGTGACAGGCGGCCGTATCCGACGAGTGTTCGGACGAGCAATCCCCACCCGGACAGGCGCTGAGGTCACCCAGAAGGTCGATTTCCGCGAAAAACTCCAAATAGTCACCCGGTCGAACCGGTGAAGCCTTCATAAAATACTGCCCCGTATCGCGGGTAAAGCCGGTGCACATGAATACGTTCAACACGTCGTGCACCAAACGCTCGGCTACCGGAATCTCCAGACCAGTATGGCCAGCCAGCGCCCGGGTCAGGTTGGAGTGGCAGCAATGATGGTATTGAGTGCCCGACAGCAGGTTTCCAGTATAAGGATCGCAACGCGTTCCGATCACGTCATGCACCGACCCGCCGTATTGATCGATTCCGTACCAATCCAAGGTGTCCGCAACGATCGTGGCCATCGGGCGCAGAAAGGGAAAGCTGGACCATAGCCGCTTGCCGGTCGTGACATGGGTGCCATGCAATGCACGCGTCTTGCCCGAATAGAAACGTTCGTTCAGGTCGTGCAGGTTCCACAGGTTCAGGTCGCCGACCTGCGGGCCTTCGACCGAGGTGATCCGAAAGAAGTGCCCGGCCGGCACCTCAAAGCAGCGGGCATCACGTGGCGGCACCAGAACTTCGGCTGTCTTTCGCGCGCTCTTTCGGGCGTCCAGCAGCAGGTCAAGGTCAACGCTGGGCAGGGTGTCATTTGGGTAGCAAATGACCGGAGCGATTCCGCGGCGGGCGGCGGCATCCGAAGGAGGATTTGGCATTCTGCATCTTTCCGCTGTTTTGCGCAGATTGACCCAGAATGACCTTTGGGAAAACCCCGTTTCCCTCAGGCAAGAAGGCTTATTTCCGTTCACATCGCGTGGGCTGCGTCTCGGAGACGGAAACCGCCCCGCAATACGCGCAACTCCACGTGCCGGCATGCCTGTGCTGCCGCCACCGGCAGTCGCGGGTCAAAGAAGACGTGCGTGACCGCCAGACGAAATAGGCGAACACGCCGGCGCCGAGCAGAAGCAGAAGAACAGGCATTCCCCTGCTTCGCGCAATATGCGCCGGGACTCAAGACTTGGCTTGGTAAACTCAGGCCGCGTTGGCGTATTCAAACAACTCCGGCTCTGCATCTTTTGCAGGCTTGACCGGCTCAGGCTCGTAGTAGGCCCAGGCTTGCTCAAGATATTCCAAGGCTTTGGCTGCGTTTGTTTTTTTGGATTCGTTCTTCATCGGAGTGATCCTGTTTCCAATCCGTCACTCCTCCCCGATACCAAACATAGTCTTGGCCGGGGCGGCCCACATCCAATGATTTCGCATGTGGGCCATGCACTTGCCGCAACGCGGCAAGCGCGTTGGTCGTCATCGGTCAAACTGCGCGTTCGACCATCATCTTCTTGATCTCAGCAATCGCCTTGGCCGGGTTTAGCCCCTTGGGGCAGGTCTTTGCACAGTTCATGATCGTATGGCACCGATACAGCTTGAACGGATCCTCAAGCTGATCCAGACGCTCGCCGGTGGCCTCGTCGCGGCTGTCGATGATCCAGCGATAGGCATGCAGCAACGCGGCGGGGCCAAGGTACCGGTCGCCATTCCACCAATAGCTGGGGCACGAGGTCGAGCAGCTGGCGCACATGACGCATTCGTACAGACCATCCAGTTTTTTCCGGTCTTCGATCGACTGCTTCCATTCTTTTGCAGGGCGGTTGGTCTTGGTCTCCAGCCAGGGCATGATGCTGGCGTGCTGTGCATAGAAATGGGTCAGATCCGGGATCAGGTCCTTGACCACCGGCATGTGCGGCAGCGGGTAGATCTTCACGTCGCCCTTGATCTCGTCCATGCCGTAGATGCAGGCCAACGTGTTGATCCCGTCGATGTTCATCGCGCAGGAGCCGCAGATCCCCTCGCGGCACGACCGGCGGAAGGTCAGGGTCGGGTCGACCTTGTTCTTGATGTAGATCAGCGCATCCAGAACCATCGGCCCGCAATCGTCCATGTCGACGAAATAGGTGTCGACCCGAGGGTTCTGCCCGTCATCGGGATTCCAGCGATAGATCTGGAACTTACGCACGTTGCTCGCGCCTTCCGGCTTCGGCCAGGTCTTGCCCGTCGTAATCCGGGAATTCGTAGGGAGGGTCAGTTGGACCATGTGTTCCTCTCCTCAGAATGTCCGCGCCTTGGGCGCGATCTTTTCAAGGCTGATACCGCCTTCAGCCTCGGTGCTCAGCGGATCGACGATGACCGGGCGATAGCTGAGTTCGACCTTGTTCCCGTCAACCCGGGACACGGTGTGAACACGCCAGTTTTCGTCATCGCGCTCGGTGAAGTCTTCGTGTGCATGAGCGCCGCGGGATTCCTTCCGCGCTTCGGCGCCGACGATAGTGGCAAGCGCGTTGGGCATCAGGTTGGTCAGTTCCAGCGTCTCCATCAAGTCGCTGTTCCAGATCAGACTGCGATCCGTGACCTTGATATCCTCCATCTTGGCCGCGATTGCGGTCATCTTCTCGACCCCTTCGGCCAGGGTCTTGGCTGTCCGGAACACCGCAGCATCCGCCTGCATGGTTTTCTGCATCTCAAGCCGTAGATCGGCCGTCGGGATTGCACCGCTGGCATTGCGCACCGCATCGAACCGATCAAACGCCTTGTCGACCGAGGCCTGGTTCAGGACCGGGTTGGGCGTTTCGGGGTCGACGACCTTGCCCGCCCGGATCGCCGCGGCGCGGCCAAAGACCACGAGGTCGATCAACGAGTTCGACCCCAACCGGTTCGCTCCGTGAACCGACGCGCAACCAGCTTCGCCCACGGCCATCAGGCCGGGCACGACAGCGTTCGGATCGTCGGCGGTCGGGTTCAACACCTCGCCCCAATAGTTGGTCGGAATACCGCCCATGTTGTAGTGCACCGTCGGAAGAACCGGGATCGGTTCCTTGGTGACATCCACGCCGGCGAAGATCTTTGCGCTTTCCGAGATGCCCGGCAAACGCTCGTGCAGGGCTTCGGCCGGAAGATGGCTCAGGTTCAGGTGAATATGGTCGCCTTCGGGACCGACGCCGCGCCCTTCGCGGATTTCCATGGTCATCGAACGCGAGACATAGTCGCGCGGTGCGAGGTCCTTGTATTGGGGCGCGTAGCGCTCCATGAACCGTTCACCTTCCGAGTTGGTCAGATATCCGCCTTCGCCGCGGGCACCTTCGGTGATCAGGCAGCCCGAGCCGTAGATGCCGGTCGGGTGAAACTGCACGAACTCCATGTCCTGCAAGGCCAGGCCGGCACGGGCCACCATGCCGCCGCCGTCGCCGGTGCAGGTGTGGGCCGAGGTCGCGCTGAAATAGGCGCGGCCGTAACCACCAGTGGCCAACACCACCATCTTGGCATTGAAGACGTGCATGGTGCCGTCGTCCAGCTTCCAGCAGACAACGCCTTGGCACTGCCCGTCTTCGGACATGATCAGGTCGATGGCGAAATACTCGATGTAAAATTCCGCGTTGTTCTTCAGTGACTGCCCGTACAACGTGTGCAGGATCGCGTGACCGGTCCGGTCGGCAGCGGCACAGGTGCGCTGAACTGCGGGGCCCTCACCGAATTCGGTCGTGTGGCCACCAAAGGGACGTTGGTAGATCTTGCCTTCTTCGGTACGCGAAAACGGCACACCGTAATGCTCCAGCTCATAAACGGCCTTGGGTGCTTCGCGCGCAAGGTACTCCATCGCGTCTGTGTCACCCAGCCAGTCCGAGCCCTTGACGGTGTCATACATGTGCCACTGCCAATGGTCGGGGCCCATGTTCGACAGCGACGCCGCAATGCCACCCTGCGCCGCAACGGTGTGCGAGCGGGTCGGAAAAACCTTGGTTACGCAAGCGGTGCGCAGACCTTGTTCGGCCATGCCCAGCGTGGCACGCAGACCGGCCCCACCGGCGCCGACCACGACCACATCATATTCGTGCGTTTCGTATTCGTAAGCAGCCATTTCATTCAGCTCCGGGGTGTTAGAGGGCAATGCGGGCGACGGCGAAGATACCTGCCGCCGCGGCGCCATATGAGAGACACTTCACGAGAATGATCAGAACCTTTTCCATTGTGCCGTGCACATAGTCCTCGATCATCACCTGGGCACCATCAGCGAAATGCTTGAACCCGACGGCCAGCGTTAGGGCCGCCACGATCGCCGGGAATGGCCGCGAGTAATAGTCCAGCACCACGTCAAAGGGCTGTCCCAGCGTGGGGCCGAATGTGAAGACGAAAAGCGGGACAAGGATCAGCAGCGCAACCGAGCTGACCTTCATCGCCCAAAAATGTTCGGTGCCCGACTTGGCCGATCCCAAGCCTACAGCGCGTTTGCGGTCGGTAAGATAACGCATGTCAGCCTCCCTCAGGCAACGATCAACAGTGTCAGGAAAGTCAGTACGAAAGAGCCGATCACAACCGCCCAGCCCAACTTGTAGGCTGTCGGGATATCCAGTCCGATCGCGTTGTCCCAGATCAGGTGCCGGATGCCGGCAAGCGTGTGGTACCAAAGACCCCAAAGCGACAGTGCCATGACAAAGTCCCCGAGGAGCGACGTGATCACACTGTTGGCGCGATCAAAGGCTTCGGGCGACGTGGCTGCGGCCAGGAACCACCAGACGATCAACAGCGCGGCCACCAACATGGCGTTGCCGGTGATCCGGGTCAGGATGGAAGTGACAGAGGTCAACTGCGGACGATAGATCGACAGATGCGGCGATAGCGGGCGGTTCCCCCGATTGACATCGGCCATGGCGGCTCCTTTTGAGGTTGGCTACCGAAGTTTTTACTCCATTTTGCGACCCTGTCACGCGCTCCGCGCGTAAAAAAGATCAAATCACCTGCAATTTCGCCGATAATTCGGAAACGTGATCACACAAAATATTCTCGTGATCACAAAATGCATTCCAACGCTCCAATGTTAGCGTTTTCAAGGGTCAAGCAATGTGATCACGAATCTTTTCGCGCTCAGCGCATATCTGCAGTCTGCCGCGTGACTTCACGCAGAAGTTTTTTCCGGATCCGTTCGGGATAGTCCTTGAAACCGGCAGCCGATACGACGAAGGCCCCTTCGCCAACTATGACGTTTTCAAAGAAATAGGCCGTCAGGTCTGGTTCGCTCTCCTCGATCGCAATTGCGTTCACCGTGATCCCCTGACGGCGCAAAAGGTCTCGGATCTCGGTCGGCTCGACCCCTTCGTTCGAGACGCCGTCCCCGGAGATGTCGATCAGATGACGCTTGCACTCGGGCACCTCGAGAAAGCTGTTCACGGTCATTTCCAGCGCCTCACCGATCGCGGTCGAAAAGTTCCGCCAGACACGCGGATCGGCCGACACTTTTGCGGCAAACGCATCCAGTGCTTCGAACCCGTCAATTTTGGTCCAGGGGATGGTGATCCGCTGCCGCGAGGTCCCGGTCCATTGCACCAGCATCAACCGGGCCTGGCCGCGCACCAGCGCCTCGGACACGACCGGATCGCGCAGTCCGGCCGCCAGGCCATCCATCTGGATGCGGTATTCCGAACTGTCGACCGAGCCGGACACATCTACGGCCAGCGCCAGCGCCAGTTCGCAGGCCGACGCCGGGCGGGCAAGGCAGAGCGCGGCAGCAAGGATACGCAGAAAAGACATGAGCCGAACCTAGCACGGTTCGGCCCGGTCGGGATCACAAGACTGTGGGGGCCTGCCCGCTCAGATCGGCATCAGCGCCCAATAGTCCAGATCCAGCAGGACGTCGGGGCTGTATTTTCCATCCGGGCCGCGCAGCGCAAAGGGCTCGCCGCCCTTGGTCGCCACCAGGCGCAGGCGGATGGCACCCACGCCGGGCACGCCGGTTTCGGCCTTGTCCAGCACTTCGGACCACGCCTTGATGGTGTCTCCGGCGAAACAGGGGTTGGCATGGGCCCCGCCGTTCAAACCGACGATCATCTGCGCATTGGCCAGCCCGTTGAACGACAGCGCGCGCGCCATCGAGATCACATGGCCGCCATAGATCAGCCGGCCGTCGTGGCGGAAGGTCAGGTCGAAATGCACCTTGGCGGTGTTCTGCCACAGGCGGGTGGCCAGCATGTGCTCGGCCTCTTCCACGGTCACGCCGTCGACATGGCCGATGGTCTCGCCGATCTGGTAGTCTCCCCAGCGGTGCGGTTCACCGGCCAGAGCAAAGTCGTATTTGCTGAAATCCAGCCCGCTCGGCACCACGAGGTCGCCGGGTTCCAGCGCTTTTTTCAGGTCCGGCAGCACGGTTTCGGGCGCCGGCACATCAAGGTTCGATTTCCGCACCATCACCCAGCGCACGTATTCGATGACCACCTCGTCGCGCTGGTTCAGCCCGCGCGTGCGCACCCAGACCACCCCGGTCTTGCCGTTCGAATTCTGCTTGAGGCCGATGACCTCGGATTCCGACCGCAAGGTGTCACCGGGATAGACCGGTTTCAGCCAGCGCCCCTCGGCATAGCCCAGGTTCGCAACCGCGTTCAGCGAGATGTCCGGCACCGTCTTGCCGAACACCACATGGAACGCCGCCAGATCGTCGATCGGGCTTTGCGGCAGGCCGCAGTTCCGGGCAAACTCGTCCGAGGAATAGAGCGCGTGGCGCGCGGGATAGAGCGCATGATAGAGCGCGCGCTCGCCCTCCGTCACGGTGCGGGGCACCGCGTGGTGCAGCACCTGCCCGATGGAGTAATCCTCGAAAAAGCGGCCCGGATTGGTTTTTGCCATTATTGCTGTCCCAGTTTCATGTCGGGGGAATAGTCGGCCGCGACCTCCTTGGTCACAGCCTGCGCACAGCGCATCTTGCTGGTGGACGGATCAAACGCATAGGCCGGAGAGCCGTGCAGTTCCCACCCTTTGGCCAGCGCCTCGGACACCTTGTGGCAGAAATCCGAGGTGTCCTCTTCGGTCAGCAGTCGGTAAAGCTTTGCCATCACATCACCTGCCTAGCCCGGGAACGGAGACGGGCCGACCAGCCCATGAATGTAGCCGATGATGCCCAGCAGCACGATCGAGGCCACGAAGAACATCGCATCCTTGCCCAACGTTCCGGGCTCGCCCGGGGTCCAGTCGGGCTCGGATTTGTTGATGACGATCACTTCGACCACGGCCCAGGCCAACAGGCCACCGAAAAGGATGATCGACGCCAGATCACCATTGACCAGCAGATGCGCAAAGGCCCAGAGCTTGAACCCGCCCAGCATCGGGTGACGCACCTTGTTCAGCAGTCGGCCCTTGGTTCCGGCAGGGCTCATCATCCAGATCGCGATCAGCACCAGCAGGTTGTTGATGTGGATCATGAAGCTAGGCGGCGCCCAGACATGGATGAAATCGGTCATGCGATAGCCGAAGATCATCATCAGGATCGACACGACCAGCGCACCCGCGACGGCCCCCTTGCCAGCATCGCCCATGGCCGCGCGGCGGGCGGGCATCAGACGTTTGAACAGATGTGCGGCCCACCAAAGCGCCACGCCGAGAATGAGAAGAACGAAGCCCATGCTGGCTTACCCCGCTTGCAAAGCTGATATCGCCTCTGCTTTTGCCAGAATTTCACGGGCAGTTACAACGTGCAGGTTTTCCACGATCTTGCCGTCGACCACGGCAACGCCCTGTCCTTTGGCCTCGACCTCTTCGAAAGCGACGATCTGGCGGCGGGCCAGGTCGATCTCGGCCTCGGAGGGGGCGAAGGCGGTATTGGCGGTCTCGACCTGCGCGGGGTGGATCAGCGTCTTGCCGTCAAAGCCCATGTCGCGGCCCTGCGCGCATTCGGCGGCCAGCCCCTCGGTATCCTTGAAGGCGTTGTAGACGCCATCGACGATCACCAGCCCCTCGGCCTTGGCGGCCAGCAGGCACAGGCCCAGCGAGGTCATCAGCGGCAGGCGGTCGGGGCGGAAGCGGGTCTGCAGTTCTTTCGCCAGATCGTTGGTGCCCATGACAAAGCCCGCCATCAGCGGATGGGCCGCGATCGCGGCCGCGTTCAGCATGCCGCGCGGGGTTTCCATCATCGCCCAGATCGGCAGGTCGCCGGTGATCGCGGCCAGCGCATCCACGTGGGCGGCCGAGTTCACCTTGGGCAGCAGAACCACGTCGGCATCCATCTCGCGTACGGCCTCGGCATCGGCGCGGCCCCACGGGGTGTCGAGGCCGTTGATTCGAACGATCTTGACGCGCGGGCCGTATCCGCCCGTCGTCAGCGCGGCCTTGAGCGTTTCGCGCGCATTGTCCTTTTCATCAGCGGCAACCGCGTCTTCCAGATCGAAGATAATGGCATCGACCGGCAGCGAGCGCGCCTTGTCGAGCGCCCGCTCCTTGGAGCCGGGGATATACAGAACAGAGCGGTAGGGGCGCTGGCGGGGGTCCATGGGAACCTCTCGTTGAAATAAAGTTGCGCAGAATGGGGCATTTTTTGCCGGAAACTTCAAGGCCAAAATCGCCGCATTGCAGCATGCGAAGCAACGCGCGGTGGTTTTACCGCAATTGCAGAGGGTTCCGGCAGCTTTGGTCCAGTCAACAGGCAAAGGGGGCCGGAGATGAATCAGTGGTTGTTTCAGATGACGATGGGGCTGGGCATCATGGTGCTGGCGGCGCAGCAGGTGCAGGCGCAGTCGCCGAACTGTGCGCCCCGGCCGGACGTGCTGCAGCGGTTGGCCGAGACCTATGGCGAGACCCGGCGCGGCATCGGCATGGCGCGGCAGGGGGCGGTGATGGAAATCTTTGCCTCGGACGAAACCGGCACATGGACCATCACCGTGACCTTGCTGGATGGCATGACCTGCCTGATCGCGGCAGGCGAGGCCTATGAGGTGATGGCCGAGGCGCTGCCGCCCGATGCCTAAGGGTCAGGTCAACGCGTCCCAGATCAGTTTCGTGCCGGTCAGGGTCAGCAGAACGTAGGCGATGCCGAAGAACAGGCGCTCGGACATCATCCAGTGGGCGCGCACGCCCAGCCAGGCACCGAGGATGGCGAAGGGGGTCAGCAGCAGGTCGGCCCAGGCGGTCTGCAGGGTGAACATGCCCAGATAGGCATAGGGGACAAACTTGGCGATGTTGATGACCCAGAAGACCAGCACGGTGGTGGCCTGGAACTCGGTTTTCGTCAGGCGTTGCGACAGCAGGTAGACGGCGGCGGGCGGGCCGCCGGCGTGGCTGACAAAGCTGGTGAAGCCAGCGACCAGCCCCGCGAACAGCCCGGCCGGAGGCGGCAGGCGGTTGGCGAAACCGCGCACCCAGCCGCGGGATTGCGCCACATGCCAGACCACGAAGCCCACTGAGATGCCGCCGATCAGCAGGCGCAGCAGGTCTTCGTCGGTCGCCCGATACAGCAGCGCGCCCAGCGCCACGCCCGGCACCGCCCCCAGCATCAGCAGACGCGCGTCGGGCCAGCTCCAGCGTTTCCAGTAGGGGCGCAGGGTGGCCAGGTCGATCACCATCAGGATCGGCAACATCAGCGCCAGCGCCTGCCCCGGGTCAAGGATCAGCGCCAGAATCGACGAGGACGCAAAGGCCACGCCCGAGCCGAAGCCACCCTTGGAGATGCCCGCAAAGATCACGGCCGGGATCGCCACGGCAAAAAACATCAGGTTCAATTCGACCATGCGGCGGCCCCGAAACGGCTTGTCCTGCGGGTGGTTTAGCGCAACCGGCGGGGGGCAGGCAAACGGTATGCGGTCGCATGCCGCGCTGCAGAACCCTTGCGCAACGGCGTTTTAACGACTAGCAAACCGTCGATTTCAAAACCGACCGGAGATATTCCAAATGGCCAGACCCAAGATCGCGCTGATCGGCGCAGGTCAGATCGGGGGCACGCTTGCCCACCTCGCAGCAATGAAGGAACTGGGGGATGTCGTTCTGTTCGACATCGCCGAGGGCATCCCGGAAGGCAAGGCGCTGGACATCGCCGAATCCGGCCCGTCCGAGGGCTTTGACGCAAAGCTGAAGGGCACCCAGTCCTACGAGGACATCGCCGGTGCCGATGTCTGCATCGTGACCGCCGGTGTGCCGCGCAAACCGGGCATGAGCCGCGATGACCTGCTGGGCATCAACCTGAAGGTCATGAAGTCGGTCGGTGAAGGCATCGCCGCCAATGCACCCGACGCTTTCGTCATCTGCATCACCAACCCGCTGGACGCGATGGTCTGGGCGCTGCGCGAATTCTCGGGCCTGCCCCACAACAAGGTCTGCGGCATGGCCGGCGTGCTGGACTCGGCCCGTTTCCGCCACTTCCTGGCCGAAGAGTTCGACGTATCGATGAAAGACGTCACCGCCTTTGTTCTGGGCGGCCATGGCGACACGATGGTACCGTCGGTGCGTTATTCGACCGTTGCGGGCATCCCGCTGCCCGACCTGGTCAAGATGGGCTGGACCACGCAAGAGAAGCTGGACGCAATCGTGCAGCGCACCCGTGACGGCGGCGCCGAGATCGTCGGCCTGCTGAAGACCGGATCGGCCTACTACGCGCCTGCAACCTCGGCGATCGAGATGGCCGAAGCCTATCTGAAGGATCAGAAGCGCGTTCTGCCCTGCGCCGCCTATTGCGATGGCGAGTTGGGCGTGAAGGGCATGTATGTGGGCGTCCCGACCGTGATCGGCGCCGGCGGCATCGAAAAGGTCGTCAACATCCAGCTCAATGAAGAAGAGCAGGCCGGTTTCGACAATTCGGTCAACGCCGTGAAAGGTCTGATCGAGGCCTGCAAGGGCATCGACAGCTCATTGGCCTGATACATTGATCGGATCTTTGGACCCCACCAAAGATCCGGCCAAAGGCATGACACCCTGCCCCGCTGGCTCCAACCGGCGGGGCATTTCTTTTTTGGCCCTCGAGTTCTATCGGAACATCCCAAGCCACCTGGCTACTCCCAGAAGCATCCCGCCAAGTGCGACCAGCAAGGCGCAAACGACCCAGAACGCATTCGGACTTTCGGCGCCGGGAATGCCACCGACATTGATCCCCAGAACACCCGCCACCAGGCCCAGCGGCAGAAAGACCGCGCTGACCACTGACAGAACGAGCATACGGTTGTTCATACGTTCGGCCCGTTCATCCATCAGCTGATCGTGTATGATCTGAACCCGTTCCCGTACAGCCGCCAAATCCTCGCCGATCCGGTAGATGCGCTCCGAGGCTTCGCGCAACCGCGACCGGTCGTGAGCCTGCAGCCACGGCACGTCTTCAATCTCGAGCGTCGTCAGCGCGTCGCGCTGGGGTACCAGATACCGGCGCAGAACGATGGAGGACCTGCGGATCGCCGCCAGCTCGGCCCGAGAAATCTCGGCATTCGCCTCGAGAAGCGCCTCCTCGAGGTCATCCACACGTTCGTTCAGATCAGTGATCGAAGGTTCGGCCCTATCTGCCAGCCGCAAGGCCAAGCGCGCGACGAAGTCACCCGGCGATTTCGGTGCCTGCCCGCGGTCGATTGCCGCCAGCATGTCCGCAACCGCATCCAAGGGGCGGCGCCAGACACCGATGATCTTGTTCTCCGTCAACCACAGCCTGACCGAGATCATGTCTTCGGGCGGTTGCCCTTCTTGCAGGTTCACTCCGCGCAGGTTCAGGATTACGCCATCGCCATGGACGGTACAGCGGGGCCGGGTCTCGTCCGCCGTCAGAGCGTCGATCACGAACTCATCAAGCCCGCCGGCGCGCAGAAGCGGAACCGTGCCTGGTGCTTCCAGCCTCAGGTGTTGCCAAGCGAACTGCCCCTCCGGTCCGGCCGGTATCCAGCTGGCAAATTCATCGGCGTCCAGTGACACAGCTTTGCCGGACCCGTCGAAGATCCAGGTCATGACATCGGGGAAATCTGGGTTCGGCACTGTCATCTGCTCGGAGCTTGTTCATGTTTGACCTGCCCGACCCAACCGGACCCACACAGGCCCGGTCAGATTAGCCAGCCTGCGAGAATGCGCCAAGCCCCGAAAGCCTGACAGGTCCGGTCCCGCCACTTCGAACGCTACCGGAAATGTTGGCGCAAACGGGTTGCGAACACGGTCTTCGAATATGTTTTCAAAGCCTATTCTGACTCGCTCGAATCATTTTTTGGCACCGGTTTGTTTGTGATCACACCCCGAAAATGTGTGATCACAAATGCTGAAAATCTTCGGTAAATAACCCGATCCAGACAGAAAACCCTTTAATTTTTACCGCTAGACACCCCTATAACGATCTAATCGCAGTCAGACGGGACAGTTTCGATGAACATTCACGAATATCAGGCCAAGGCTCTTCTTCGCAGCTATGGCGCTCCGGTCTCCGACGGACGTGCAGTTCTGCGCGCCGAGGAAGCCAAAACAGCCGCCGGTGAACTGGACGGCCCCCTTTGGGTGGTCAAGGCACAGATCCACGCGGGCGGCCGCGGCAAAGGTCACTTCAAAGAGGCCGATGCCGGTGAAAAAGGCGGTGTCCGTCTGACCAAATCGGTGGAAGAAGCCGCCGAAGAAGCCAAGAAGATGCTGGGCCGCACGCTGGTCACCCACCAGACCGGCCCCGTAGGCAAGCAGGTCAACCGCGTTTACATCGAGGCCGGCTCGGGCATCGAGCGCGAGCTGTACCTGGCCCTGCTGGTGGACCGCCAGACCAGCCGCATCTCGTTCGTGTGCTCGACCGAAGGCGGTATGGACATCGAAGAAGTAGCCGCAGCGACGCCCGAGAAAATCCTGTCCTTCTCGGTTGACCCGGCCACTGGGTACCAGCCGTATCACGGCCGGCGCATCGCCTTCTCGCTGGGTCTGGAAGGCGCGCAGGTCAAGCAATGCGTGCGTCTGATGGGCATCCTGTACAAGGCCTTCGTCGAGAAGGACATGGAGATGCTGGAGATCAACCCGCTGATCGTGGCCGAAGGCGGCGACCTCAAGGTGCTGGACGCCAAGCTGAGCTTTGACGGCAACGCGGTCTACCGCCACCCCGACATCGCCGAACTGCGCGACACCACCGAGGAAGACCCCAAGGAACTGGAAGCCAGCAAATACGACCTGAACTACATCGCGCTGGACGGCGAGATCGGCTGCATGGTCAACGGTGCGGGTCTGGCGATGGCGACGATGGACATCATCAAGCTGTACGGTGCGGAGCCTGCCAACTTCCTCGACGTCGGCGGCGGCGCCACCAAAGAGAAAGTGACCGAGGCGTTCAAGATCATCACGTCTGATCCCAACGTCAAAGGCATCCTCGTCAACATCTTCGGCGGCATCATGCGCTGTGACGTCATCGCCGAGGGCGTGGTCGCCGCGGTGAAAGAGGTCGGCCTGCAGGTTCCGCTGGTCGTGCGTCTGGAAGGCACGAATGTCGAAAAAGGCAAAGAGATCATCAACACCTCTGGCCTGGACGTGATCGCGGCGGACAACCTGAAAGACGGTGCCGAGAAGATCGTGAAGGCAGTCAAAGGCTGAACCCGATAAATCAGGGCGGGTCGCGGCCCGCCATTCCGATGAATGCTGGCGGGTCAGATCCCGCCGAAAACAGGAGAACGCCAAATGGCAGTCCTCATCGACGAAAATACCAAAGTGATCTGTCAGGGCTTTACCGGCTCGCAGGGCACATTCCACTCTGAACAGGCCATCGCCTATGGCACCAAGATGGTCGGCGGTGTGACCCCGGGCAAAGGCGGGATGGAGCATCTGGGCCTGCCCGTGTTCAACTCGGTCCACGAAGCCAAGCACGTGACCGAAGCCAACGCCACCGTGATCTATGTGCCGCCTCCGTTTGCCGCGGATTCGATCCTCGAAGCCATCGACGCCGAGATGGAAGTGATCGTCTGCATCACCGAAGGCATCCCGGTTCTGGACATGATGAAGGTGAAGCGCGCGCTGGAAGGCAGCAAATCGCGCCTGATCGGCCCGAACTGTCCCGGCGTAATCACGCCCGACGCCTGCAAAATCGGCATCATGCCCGGCCACATCCACAAGCGTGGCTCGGTCGGCGTCGTGTCGCGTTCCGGCACCCTGACCTATGAGGCGGTCAAGCAGACCACCGATGTGGGTCTGGGCCAGTCCACCTGCGTGGGCATAGGCGGCGACCCGATCAAAGGCACCGAGCATATCGACGTGCTGGAATGGTTCCTGGCCGATGACGAGACCGAGTCGATCATCATGATCGGCGAGATCGGCGGCTCGGCCGAGGAAGAAGCCGCGCAGTTCCTGGCGGATGAGGCCAAGAGGGGCCGCAAGAAGCCCGTTGCCGGTTTCATCGCCGGCCGCACGGCGCCTCCGGGCCGCCGCATGGGCCACGCGGGCGCGATTGTTGCCGGCGGCAAAGGAGGTGCCGAGGACAAGATCGAAGCCATGCGCAGCGCCGGCATCGTCGTGGCCGAAAGCCCGGCGCAGCTGGGTGAGGCTGTGCTGGAAGCAATCGGCAAGTAAACCGCCGGCCCCTTGCGTGGGCTGGCCTCAGCGGAGCGAAACACATGACCTTCAACGAAGCCGTCAAAACGTGTTTCTCCAAATACTTCACATTCTCGGGGCGGGCCTCTCGCCCCGAGTATTGGTATTTTTTTCTGTTCATTCTGGTCTGGAGCGCAATCGCCACGGTGATCGACTGGCATTTCTTCGGGCAGGTCACGACCGTGCAATCCGAAGGCTCGGTCGAGGTGACCGCAACATCCAGCCAGCCGGTGCAGAGCATCGTGTCACTGATCGTGTTCTTTCCGCATCTGGCCGTGGCGTGGCGGCGCATGCATGACACCGGGCGCAACGGTCTCTACGCGCTGCTGCCGATCCTTTTGATCCTTGGGGCTTTTGCCGTTCTGGTCTTCGGCATCGGCCTCGCCTCAAGCTTCCAGCATGGCGGAAGCCTCGACATCCTGTTCACGCGCGCCACGCTGCTGATCGTCATTCCGACACTGCTTGTTCTTCTGGTGTCGCCCCTCCTGGTTCTGTGGTGGCTGTCCCGCCCCAGCCAGCCAGGCACCAACAAATACGGTCCCAACCCATATGAGGTAACCCAATGACCGAACACTCGCCCAATTCTGCCTTCCATGCCTCGAGCTTCATGCAGGGGCACAATGCCGAGTACCTGGAGCAGCTTTATGCCCAGTACACAAAGGATCCCGGCGCGATCGATGCGGCCTGGGCCGAGTTTTTCCGGCAGATGGGAGACGCGGCACCGGACGTCCAGAAAGAGGCCGAAGGGCCGTCGTGGGCGCGCCCCGACTGGCCACCGATGCCGAATGATGACCTGACCGGCGCCCTGACCGGCGAGTGGATCGAGGTCGACGCCAAGGCAGCTGGCAACAAGATCAAGGAAAAGGCCGCCAAGGCAGGGGTTGATGTCAGCGACGAACAGATCAAGCGCGCCGTGCTGGATTCGATCCGCGCGCTGATGCTGATCCGGGCCTATCGGATCCGGGGTCACCTGGCCGCTGATCTGGACCCGCTGGGCATGCGCGCCGCGACCAACCATCCCGAGTTGGACCCCAAGACCTATGGCTTTACCGATGCCGACATGGACCGGCCGATCTTCATCGACAACGTGCTGGGTCTGCAGATGGCCAGCATGCGCCAGATCGTCGAGATCGTGAAACGCACCTATTGCGGCACTTTCGCGCTGCAGTACATGCACATCTCGAACCCCGAGGAGGCCGCCTGGCTGAAAGAACGGATCGAAGGTTATGGCAAGGAAATCTCGTTCACGCGGGAAGGCCGCAAGGCGATCCTGAACAAGATGGTCGAGGCCGAGGGCTTTGAGAAGTTCCTGCATGTGAAATACATGGGCACCAAGCGGTTCGGTCTGGACGGAGGCGAGGCGCTGATCCCGGCGATGGAACAGATCATCAAGCGTGGCGGCGCCCTGGGCCTGAGCGATATCGTGATCGGCATGCCGCACCGCGGACGTCTGAACATTCTGGCCAACGTGATGGGCAAACCCTATCGCGCCATCTTCAACGAATTCCAGGGCGGCAGTTTCAAGCCCGAGGACGTGGATGGGTCGGGCGACGTGAAATATCACCTCGGTGCGTCCAGCGACCGTGAGTTTGACGGCAACACCGTGCACCTGTCGCTGACGGCGAACCCGTCCCACCTCGAAGCCGTGAACCCGGTCGTTCTTGGCAAGGTTCGGGCCAAGCAGGACCAGCTTGGTGACACCGACCGCAGCAAGGTCATGGGCATACTTCTCCACGGCGACGCGGCCTTTGCCGGCCAGGGTGTCGTGGCCGAAGGCTTTGGCCTGTCCGGTCTGCGCGGTCACAAGACCGGCGGCACCATGCATATCGTCGTGAACAACCAAATCGGCTTTACCACCGCGCCGCATTTCTCGCGCTCCAGCCCGTATCCGACCGATATCGCGCTGATGGTCGAGGCGCCGATCTTCCACGTGAACGGCGACGACCCCGAGGCGGTGGTGCACGCGGCCAAGGTCGCGACCGAATTCCGCCAGAAGTTCCACAAGGACGTGGTCATCGACATCTTCTGCTATCGCCGGTTCGGTCACAACGAGGGCGATGAGCCCATGTTCACCAACCCGATCATGTACAAGAAGATCAAGACCCACAAAACCACGCTGTCGCTGTACACCGAGCGGCTGGTCAAGGACGGTCTGATCCCTGAGGGCGAGATTGAGGACATGAAGGCCGCCTTCCAGGCCCATCTGAACGACGAGTTCGAGGCTGGCAAGGACTACAAACCCAACAAGGCCGACTGGCTGGATGGCCGGTGGTCGCATCTGGACAAGAACAAGGAAGAATATGTCCGCGGCGACACCGCCATCACGCCGGACACTCTGGCCGAGGTCGGCAAGGCGCTGGTGACGGTGCCCGAAGGCTTTGCCCTGCACAAGACGGTAGGTCGCCTTCTTGAACACAAGAAACAGATGTTCGAAACCGGTCAGGGCTTTGACTGGGCCACTGGCGAGGCGCTGGCCTTCGGGTCGCTGCTGACCGAGGGCTATCCGGTACGCCTGTCGGGGCAGGACGCCACCCGCGGCACATTCAGCCAACGCCATTCGGGTTTCATCAACCAGGAGACCGAGGAGCGCTACTATCCCCTGAACCACATCCGCGCCGGGCAGTCGCAGTACGAAGTGATCGACTCGATGCTGTCGGAATACGCGGTGCTGGGCTTCGAATACGGCTATTCGCTGGCCGAGCCCAACGCGCTGGTTCTGTGGGAGGCCCAGTTCGGCGATTTCGCCAACGGCGCGCAGATCATGTTCGACCAGTTCATCAGCTCGGGCGAAAGCAAATGGTTGCGCATGTCCGGTCTGGTCTGCCTGCTGCCGCACGGGTTCGAGGGACAAGGCCCCGAGCACTCATCGGCGCGACTGGAGCGGTTCCTGCAGATGTGCGGCCAGGACAACTGGATCGTGGCCAACTGCACCACGCCTGCGAACTATTTTCACATCTTGCGCCGTCAGTTGCACCGCACCTTCCGCAAGCCGCTGATCCTGATGACGCCCAAATCGTTGCTGCGCCACAAGCTGGCGATCAGCAACGCCGAGGACTTCACCACCGGGTCCAGTTTCCACCGGGTGCTGTGGGACGACGCGCAAAAAGGCAACTCGGACACCCAGCTGGTGCCCGACGACAAGATCAAGCGCGTAGTGATGTGTTCGGGCAAGGTGTACTACGACCTGCTTGAGGAGCGCGACGCGCGCGGGATCGACGACGTCTACCTGCTGCGGATCGAGCAATACTATCCGTTCCCGGCCCATTCGCTGATCAACGAGCTTGAGCGGTTCAAACAGGCCGAGATGGTCTGGTGTCAGGAAGAGCCCAAGAACCAGGGCGCCTGGGGATTCATCGAACCCAACATCGAATGGGTCCTGTCCCGCATCGGCGCCAAGCATACCCGGCCGATCTATGCCGGCCGCGCCACTTCGGCCTCGCCCGCAACGGGTCTGGCCAGCCAACACAAAGCCCAACAAGAAGCGCTGGTGAACGAAGCGCTGACCATTGAAGGATAATTAACGATGACGATTGAAGTTCGTGTTCCCACGCTGGGCGAGTCCGTCACCGAAGCCACGGTCGCAACCTGGTTCAAGAAACCCGGCGATGCCGTCGCCGTGGATGAGATGCTGTGCGAGCTTGAGACGGACAAGGTCACCGTCGAGGTTCCGTCGCCCGCAGCCGGCGTGATGGGCGAGATCGTAGCCGCCGAAGGTGAGACGGTCGGCGTTGATGCTCTGTTGGCAACGATCCAGGCCGGCGAAGGTGCGGCCCCCGCGCCAAATGCTGAAGCCGCGCCAACAGCGGCCCCTGCCGCTTCGGGCGGCAGCGTTGACGTGATGGTTCCGACACTGGGTGAGTCCGTCACCGAGGCGACCGTATCGACCTGGTTCAAGAAGGTCGGCGATACCGTCACACAGGACGAAATGCTGTGCGAACTGGAGACCGACAAGGTTTCGGTTGAGGTCCCTGCTCCGGCTGCGGGTGTACTCGCGGAGATCGTGGCGCCCGAGGGCGCGACGGTCGACGCGACCGCCAAGCTTGCCGTGATTTCGGGCGCTGAAGCAGGCGCCGCACCGGCTGCACCGGCCGCGGCAGCCCCTGCCCCCGCAGCAGCCGCCACCGGCAAGGACGTGGCCAGTGCGCCATCGGCCGAAAAGGCCATGGCCGAGGCCGGCCTGTCGGCCGATCAGGTCACCGGCACCGGCCGCGATGGTCGCATCATGAAGGAAGATGTGGCCCGCGCCGTTGCAACCGCCGCTGCCCCGGCCGCGGCCGCTCCGGCACCGGCAGCAGCCCCGCGCGCTCCCGTAGCCGCCGAGGACGCCGCCCGCGAGGAACGCGTGCGCATGACGCGCCTGCGCCAGACCATCGCCAAGCGTCTGAAGGACGCGCAGAACACTGCCGCGATCCTGACCACCTACAACGAGGTGGACATGACCGAGGTGATGGCCCTCCGCAACCAGTACAAGGACCAGTTCGAGAAGAAGCACGGCGTCCGCCTGGGCTTTATGTCCTTCTTCACCAAGGCCTGCTGCCACGCGCTGAAAGAGGTGCCCGAGGTCAATGCCGAGATCGACGGCAATGACATCGTGTACAAGAACTACGTCCACATGGGCGTCGCCGCCGGCACTCCGCAGGGCCTGGTGGTTCCGGTGATCCGCGATGCGGACCGCATGTCGTTCGCCGAGATCGAGAAAGCCATCGCCGAGAAGGGCAAACGCGCCCGTGACGGCAAGCTGAGCATGGCCGAAATGCAGGGCGGTACCTTCACCATCTCGAATGGAGGCGTCTATGGCTCGCTGATGTCCTCGCCGATCCTGAACCCCCCGCAGTCGGGCATTCTGGGCATGCACAAGATTCAGGAACGTCCGATGGTCATCAATGGCGAGATCAAGATCCGTCCGATGATGTATCTGGCGCTGTCCTATGACCACCGCATCGTCGACGGCAAGGGCGCGGTGACCTTCCTTGTGCGCGTGAAAGAGGTGCTGGAAGACCCGCGCCGTCTGCTGATGGATCTGTGATCATGGCGACGCACGTACTCTGGCAGGCCGACGTGGCCGATTTCGACGCCTGGCTGAAGGTGTTCCGCGAGGACAAGCCGATGCGCAAGGCGGCCGGGATTGTCGATCTGCACGTCTGGAAAGACCCCGAACAGCGCGATCATGCGGTTGCCCTGTTCGAGATTACCGATCTGGACCGGGCCCAGAGCTTCATCGAATCGGAAGAGCTGGCCATGCACCATGAACGTGGCGGCGTCGCACATATTCAGGTGAAGGTTCTGACACCCGTCTGAACAGGCACCCAAGCGATCCACCCCGTGGGTCGCCTTTTCAAAAAGAACACTCCGCGGATTTGGGAGAACAAAATGGCTAACTATGACGTCATCGTAATCGGCGCCGGTCCCGGCGGCTATGTCTGCGCCATCCGCTGCGCGCAGCTGGGCCTTAAAACCGCCGTCGTCGAAGGGCGCGAGACGCTGGGCGGCACCTGTCTGAACGTGGGCTGCATTCCGTCCAAGGCGCTGCTGCATGCCAGCCATCAGCTGCACGAGGCCGAGCACAACTTTGCCAAGATGGGCCTCAAGGGCAAAAACCCCTCGGTCGACTGGAAACAGATGCTGGCCTACAAGCAAGACGTGATCGACACCAACACCAAAGGCGTCGAGTTCCTGTTCAAGAAGAACAAGATCGACTGGCTCAAGGGCTGGGGCTCGATCCCGGCGGCGGGCAAGGTCAAGGTCGGTGATGAGGTGCATGAGGCCAAGAACATCATCATCGCCTCCGGCTCCGAGGCGGCGTCGCTGCCCGGCGTCGAGGTCGACGAAAAGGTCGTCGTGACCTCGACCGGCGCGCTGGAGCTGGGCAAGATCCCGAAAAAGCTGGTGGTGATCGGCGCAGGCGTGATCGGGCTGGAACTGGGCTCGGTCTATCAGCGTCTGGGCGCCGAGGTGACGGTGATCGAATATCTGGACGTCATCACCCCGGGCATGGACCCCGAGGTGCAGAAGACCTTCCAGCGCATCCTGAAAAAACAGGGCCTGAACTTCGTCATGGGCGCCGCCGTGCAAAAGACCGAGGCCACCAAGACCAAGGCCAAGGTGACCTACAAGCTGCGCAAGGATGACAGCGAGCACGTGATCGAGGCCGACACCGTTCTGGTCGCCACCGGGCGCAAGCCGTTCCATGACGGGCTGGGTCTGGAGGCGCTGGGGGTCGAGCTGACTCCGCGCGGCCAGATCAAGGTCGGCAAGGACTGGCAGACCAACGTGCCGGGCATCTACGCCATCGGCGACGTGATCGAAGGCCCGATGCTGGCCCACAAGGCCGAGGACGAAGGCATGGCCGCCGCCGAAGTGGTCGCGGGCAAGCATGGCCATGTGAACTATGGCGTCATTCCGGGCGTGATCTACACCTGGCCCGAGGTTGCCAATGTCGGCGAGACCGAAGCCACCCTCAAAGAGCAGGGCCGCGCCTACAAAGTGGGCAAGTTCAGCTTCATGGGCAATGGCCGCGCCAAGGCGAACTTTGCCGCCGACGGGTTCGTCAAGATCCTGGCCGACAAGGAGACCGACCGCATCCTGGGCTGCCACATCATCGGTCCCGGCGCGGGCGACCTGATCCACGAGGTCTGCGTTGCGATGGAGTTCGGCGCCTCGGCCGAGGATCTGGCTTTGACCTGCCACGCGCACCCGACCTATTCCGAGGCCGTGCGCGAGGCCGCGCTGGCCTGCGGCGATGGTCCGATCCACGCCTGATGAGTTCGTCTCCGGCGGTCAGGCCGCCGGAGACAGCCACGCCCGCAGATAGGTTTCCAGCCGGTCGGTGAATGTCGTCGCCGAATGCAGGGCGCAGAATTTCAGTGACATCGCCTGGATGGCAAAGGCCTGCACGCCCTCGGCCAGCAGTTCTGACGGCACGTCCTGCCGGACCTCGGCCTGATCCAGCCACATCATCACGATCCGGAAGTATTTCTCGAAGCAATAGGCGATCGGCCCGATTTCAGAAATCGCGGCGGCACCGGAATAGCGGATCAGCAGGTCGAACACATAGCGTTCGGACATCATGAAATCATGCACCGGGGCCAGGGCCTCGATGATCTGGGGCACGGTTTTCGGCGGTTCCGCCGCCTGCGCCTGATCCAGACAGGCGTCCAGTTTTTCGCCGATCAGGATCTCCATCAGCGCGTCCTTGTCGTGGAAATGGGCAAAGAAGGTGCCCTTGGCCACGCCGGCGGCCTGTACCACCTCTTCCACGCGCAACGCCTGGTATCCGTTCTTCTGTACCACGTCTGCCGCCGCCTGCAGCAGCTTGGCGCGGGTCTTCAGGGTTCGTTTCTGAATCGTCTTCTGCATGAGGCTTGTTCGCATGTTTTTTGACCGTGGTCAAATTTAATATTGACCGTGGTCAATTTTTGATTCTATAAACTGACCGTGGTCAATTTTAGGAGAACCCCGATGCAGCCCAAGAAAATCCTCATCCTCGACGGTCACCCCGCCGAAAGCAGCCTGTCGCGCACCTTCGCCGACACCTATGCCGAAGCCGCCCGCGCCAAGGGCCATGACGTGAAGACCGTTCACCTCAGCGATCTGCAGTTCGATTTCGATTTCGGACAGGGCAACTATCATGATTTCAAACCGCTGGAGCCGGTTCTGGAACAGGTTCTGCAGGATTTCGAATGGAGCGATCATCTGGTTCTGACCACGCCCATGTGGTGGGGCGGCCTGCCCGCCAAGCTCAAAGGGCTGATCGACCGGATGTTCATCCCGGGCCGTACGTTCGACACCCGCAATCCCAACAAACTGGGATTCCCGGCGCCGATGCTCGACGGCCGAACGGCGCGAGTCATCATCACCTCGGACACGCCGGGCTGGTTCATGCGGTTGGTTTACCGCCGGGCGCTGATTCACCAGATGCGCGGTCAGGTTCTGGGATTTGTCGGGTTCAAGCCGACGCGGTTCACCTGGTTTTCCGGTGCCAGCTACCCCAAGCAGGACAGCGTCCAGAAATGGATCGCACGGGTCACCCGGCTGGGCGCGACGGCAGCGTGATCACCACATCGTCTTTGCGGCGCGCGCGCCCCATTCCCGATCATAGCGTGCGCCGCCTTCCTCGCCCTGAGACACCTCGGCCAGAATCTCGCCCACCGTCGGCAACCCGGCGCTGTGATCGCCGCCGGTCCAGGTTTCAGCCCGCATCAGCGCGCGGGCGCATTGCGAGTAGATTTCCCAGATTTCGATAACGATCACCGTGGCCGGTTGCTTGCCCTTTTTCTCGAACCGGGCGCGCAGGTCGGCATCGGCCGTCAACCGGGCGGTACCGTTCACCCGCACCACGTTGTTCGAGCCGGGCACCATGAACATCAGCGCCACACGCGGATCGCGCACGATGTTGAGCAAGCTGTCCAGGCGGTTGTTGCCGCGCCAGTCGGGCAAGGCCAGGGTGCCGGGGTCCAGTTCCGTGACCACCGGGCCGTCATCGCCCCGGGGGCTGCCATCCACCCCTTCGGGCCCTACCGTGGACAGCACGCACAGCCGCGACGCCATGATCCATTTGCGGTAGAGCGGCGTCAGTTGCCGCGCAACCTTCCGCATCGAGGCCGCGCCGGGGGTGCCGTACAGCGCCTCGAGCGCGGTGATGTCATTGATGTACTGCATCCGGATCAAACCCCACTTCGCGCATCAGCGCGTTCGAACGCGTCTCGATCACCTCTTCCAGCCGGGCCAGGAACGAGTCGCGATCAACGCCCGGTTCGATCGGGTCGAGGAACTCGACGATCGCATGGCCGGGTTTGCGCAGAATCCCCGACCGAGGCCAGAAGACACCGACATTGGTGGCCGCCGGCACGCAGGGGAAGCCCAGCCCCTCGTACAGTACGGCGGTGCCGACCTTGTAGGGCTTGTAGACCCCCGGCGCCACGCGGGTGCCCTGCGGATAGATCACCAGTTGCCCGGGCTCGGTAAACTCTTTGGAAACGTCCTTGACCATCTTGGCCACTGCCGCGCCTCGCTTGCCGCGATTGACCGGGATACAGCCCAGACGACGGGCATACATGCCGATGATCGGGGTCCACAGCAGTTCGCGCTTCATGATGAACTTGCCATGGGGGATCGCGTCGAAGATCAGGATGATGTCGAAGAAAGATTGATGCTTGGCCGCGATCACCACCTCGCCCGTGGGCCCGTTGCCGCGCACCTCGCCGCGAATGCCCACCATCCAGCGCGCCAGCCATATGGTCGTGCGCGCATAGGTCTTGCAGGCGCGCAGGGCCCCGCGCTTGGAGAACAGCGCATAGGGCGCGAAGACCAGGCCCAGAACCGCCATCCATGCGTAGATCGTGACCATGAAGATCAGCGAGCGCACCCATTGGACCGCCATTGCCATCACGAAAGCTCCTTCAATTTGCGACGGGCCGCCGACCATGTCGCGGCAAAGGCCACGGCCGCGCCCAGAATGGGGATTACGGCGGGCAGCAGCCAGTCTGCACCCTGGAACCCAAGGCCGGTCAGGAAACCGCCCGCATCCGAGGCCTCGGGCAGCAGCAGCACCCCGGTCAGGCCCAGAACCGTCCCCACCACGGCACCGAAAAACGCGCGCCAAGTGAACCGACGCACGAAGGCACCGGCGATGAAGCGGTCGCGTGCACCGACCTGACGCAGCACCTCGATGATCTGGGCGTTGGCCGCGAGCGAGGCATTGGCCGCAAGCGTGATCATCGCCGCCGTAGCCCCACCGATCAGCAGGATCGAGATCCAGCCCAACCGCCGCAACGAGGTGGCCGCATCGACCAGCGGCTCGCGCCAGCGGGAATGGTCATCCAGAACCGCGCCCGGCACCTCGGCCGCCAGCCGTAGGCGCAGGCCCATCGTGTCCAGCCCCGGCTCACCCTCGATGATCTCGATCAGCTGTGGCACCGGCAGCGTGTCCAGCGGCAGATCGGGCCCGAACCAGGGTGCCAGCAACGCGGCCTGTTCTTCGGCGCTGAGCGCGCGCGCCGACGCCACGCCCGAGGTCTGTTTCAGAACCTCCAGTGCGGCCTCGGTCTGCGCTGCACGCTGTTCAGCGGGCGCATTGATCCGCAGAGTGGCCGCTCCGGCCAGTTCCGAGGCCCAGCGATCGGCCAAACGCCCCGAGGCCAGCGACAGCGCAAGCGCGAAAACTGTCAGAAAGGCCATCGCACCTGACACGAAAAGGGTCAGGTGCGCCGTAAATCCCGTTGGCGGCACGACGCGGTCGGCCCGGGCGTCCCGGCGCAGCAGGGCGCGAATGTCATCGGCGATCATAGATCTGCCCCCGCCAGTTGCAGCCGCCGCTGCGAGATCCGAAGAACCCGAGCCTGAACCTGGCTTTTGGCCGCCCGGATCAAGCTCAGATCGTGGGTGGCGATCACCACGGTCTTTCCCATGTGGTTCAACTCGATCAGCAGACGCAGCAGACGCTGGGACATCTCCCAGTCGACGTTGCCGGTGGGTTCGTCGGCCAACACCACGTCCGGTGACAGGATGACCGCCCGCGCCAAAGCAGCCCGTTGCCGCTCGCCGCCCGAAAGCTCCGGCGGAAGTGCGTCCAGGCGGCCACCAAGTCCGACCCAGGACAGGAGTTCGGTCAGATCTTCCTGCTCGGACTCGACAGAGCGTCCCGACACCATCAGAGGCAGGGCGACATTCTCAGCCAGTGTCATGTGGTCCAGAAACCGGCAGTCCTGATGCACGACACCGATGCGACGGCGCAGCAGGGCCATCTGGTCTCGGTCCAGTCGGGCAATGTCCTGATCAAAGGCGCTGATCCGCCCCGAACTGGCCAGCAACGCGCCATAGCAGAGTTTCAACAGGGTCGTTTTGCCCGCTCCGGACGGGCCGGTCAGAAAATGGAACGACCCCGGCTGCAACTGGACCGAGACATTGCTCAGCAGTTCGCCGCCGCCATAGCTGTAGCTGACATTTTCAAGCTCGATCACGCCTGCCCTCAATATTGCTTGCGCCCTTCTTGCCCGAGCGCGACCACGGTTTCAATGCCTGCACCGAGTCCATTTGGCGACACTTGATCCACCGGGCCGAAAACGCGCTTTGCTGTTTCGCCTTAACGGATTATCATTCTTGGAAAAACGACGACAGGCCGCCAGCGGCCGGGGAGGCAGTATGCGACTAACATGCCCGAACTGTAATGCCCAGTACGAGGTTCCGGATGAGGTCATTCCGGAGGAAGGTCGAGACGTGCAATGCTCGAGCTGCGAGCAGACCTGGTTCCAACCTAAACACCCGGAGGCCGAGCCTGTCGCGGCCGAAACCGATGACGGGCCGGCCGAAAGCGCGCCCTCGGATGCGTCTGAGCCGCCAGCCGCCGAAGCTGCTGCGCCCGAACCGGAGCAGGCAGAAGACGAAGAGGTCGAAGCCGAACAGCCCGATCCCGAGGACGAAGCCCGGCCAACCGCTCCGACCGGCAACGTCGATCCGGCCGTTGCGACAATCCTGCGGGAGGAAGCCGCGCGTGAGGCCGAACTGCGCGCCAAGGAAGGGTCCGGCCTGGAAAGCCAGCCGGATCTGGGCCTGGATCAGCAGCCGGAACCGGCCCCCAAGCCGACACCTCCTGCGGCGACCGAAACCGCCTCGGGAACCGGTCAGAAAGAGGCGCTGCCGGATGTGGACAGCATCAATTCGACTTTGCGCAGCGACGACGCACCTGCCGAAGCAGAGCCCGCCGAGGCCCCGCCGCGGAAATCGGGCGGGTTCCTGCGAGGCTTTGCGCTGATCCTGATCATCGGGGTCATCCTGTTCCTGGTCTACGGCAACGCCCGCCAGATCAGCGAGGCGGTTCCCCAGGCCGAACCCGTGTTGCAGTCGTATGTCTCGATGGTCGATCAGGCCCGGGTCTGGCTCGAATCGCAGGCTGGCTCCGCGACCGAATAACTCTGCCGGTCAGAACCGCTCGAGCAACCTTTTGAGGTATTCCAGTTCGATTCTGGGCCTGTCGGTTTCGCCGGTACGGCGACGGATTTCATCCAGCAGCTCGCGGGCACGGCGATACACATCATCCCCCTGCAGCAGGTTCTCCTCGGTCGAGATCGAGCCTGCAGCGCCCGGGTTCCGACCCAGCGGATCGCGGTTATTGGCCTGCATGTCGCCGTCCTGCGTACCCTGACCGGGCTGGTTCTGCTGGTTCTGGGCCATTGCCTCACCCAGCTCGCGCATCCCTTCGCGCAACGCTTCCATTGCTTCGGACTGGCGGTCGATCGCTTCGGCAAGGTCGTCGCTCCGCAGGGCATCTTCAGCCTCATCCATGGCACGACCTGCACGCCCAAGCGACTCGCGTGCGGCATCACCTTCCGGTGTTCCTGCGCCCGGCAGGTTCTGCTGCTGGCGGTTCAGTTCATCGCGCAGCGCCTGTTGGCGGTCGGCCAGAGTCCCCTGTCCTTGCTGGCCTTCGCCCGCCTGATCCGATCCTTGGCCCTGACCGCCCTGACCCTCATGGCTTTGGCCGCGTCCCTGACCGCCCGAGCGGCCTTCATTGCCCTGGCTTTCACCGGCCTGC
This sequence comes from Ruegeria sp. BJ5, assembly GCF_056537865.1. Classification (NCBI taxonomy): domain Bacteria; kingdom Pseudomonadati; phylum Pseudomonadota; class Alphaproteobacteria; order Rhodobacterales; family Roseobacteraceae; genus Ruegeria; species Ruegeria sp. BJ5. Next base: position 232,360 of record NZ_JBQFSH010000005.1, on the reverse strand, counting down.
GCGCCGGGATTGAATTGCTCCTGCAAGTCACGGAAGGCCTCGTCGCTCAGGCCCTGCTGCTCACGCAGGGTTTCGGCCAAACCTTCCATGGCCTGCTGGCCTTCGGATTGTTGCCCCTGTCCCTGGCCCTGGGTCACGCGCATGTTTTCCATCATCTGCTGGAACTCCTCCAGCGCCTGCTGGGCCTCGGCCATGCGGCCTTGCTCCATCAGTTCTTGGATCCGATCCATCATCCGCTGAAGGTCATCCTGCGTCATCTGCATGGATTCACCGGATTGGTTCTGCTGGCCCTGCTGGCCGTCCGGGTTCTCTTGCGCCAGTCGCTGCAGCTGACGAAGATACTCGTCGGTCGCTTCACGCAGTTCCTGCATCAACTCGGCGATTTCCTCGTCGCTGGCACCGTTCTGCATCGCTTCGGTCAGACGCTCCTGAGCGCGGCGCATCCGCTCCAGCGCATCGGCGAGCGTGCCTTCTTCGATCAGGATGGCCAAATCCCACAGGGCTTGCGCGATCTCGGTCTGCTGTTCGGGGTCCAGGCCGAATTCCGTAAAGGTTTCCAACCGGCGCAGAATGTAGCGCAGTCGCAGATATGCGGTTTCCGAACGGAAGACATCTTCGGGCCGGTGCGAAACCGCCCGCAACAGCTGAGCCACCCGTTTGGCGTTGTCGCGCGACCACAGCAGATCGCGACGCTGTTCAATCACCGCCGCAGCCAGCGGATCAAAGAACCGGCGGGCGGGAAGGTCGGTTCGGTAGACATCCGACTCGGAAACCTGATCAGCGGCATCGACGGCCGAAAGGGTGATCTTGACCGGCAGGTGCGCCCAAGGGTGTTCCGAAAAGTCCTCGATCAAGTCTTCCGTGAAATCGCTCCGGTCACCAGCGATCGGCATGGGCAGGTCGACGGTGACCGCATCGCGTGGTTCGGGTGCAACGGCCAGACCATGGCGACGATCGACCGCGGCCAGGTCCAGTTCGATCAACGCGGTGCCTGACAGGATCCCATAATCGTCACGTGCCGAGAACGGCAGTTTCATCTGGCCACCAGCCTCGGCCGTGGCGGGTTCAGCCACGGCGATTACCGGCGGCGCGTCCGCAATGACCTCGACACCCCAGTCACGCCCTGCAGGGCCTTCGATCGACAATCGGCCCGAACGCTCGACGACAAACTCCTGATCCGGATCGGTTGCTGTCGTGGTGGAAGCTAAGGAACTGGTTTCGGTCAAACTGTGCGCGCCGACCTCGCCATAGAAGCGCAAAGTGACGCGGCTGCCTTGTGGCACTGTCAGCGTCGGACCGGATTGATCGGCCAGATACAGCGTCGGCAGGCCGGTATAGCGAGGCGGCTCGACCCAGCCTTCCCAGCTGGGGCCCTGGCCGGCCACGGCCGTACCGGGTGTCATCTGCGCGACCGATCCAACTTTCCAGAACGATCCGAACAGCAATCCGACCACCAGCGCCAAAAGCGCCGCATAGCGCAGCGCGTAGGGGTCACGAGCGGCAAGGTTCAGGTCAGGCTTGACCGGTCCTGCCTGCGCGGCGCGGGCGGCCATGCGCGCCTGATGGGCCTGCCACAAAGCGCGCGAATCTTCGTCCATCGCCCCGATGGCCTGATCGTCCAGCAACGCCTGAATGGGACGGCCCGGCAGTGTCTCGTCCAGTCGGACAAGCGCCTGCGTGCGGGTGGGGAACCGAAACCTCCGCGTGCCCCAAATCAGTGCAGCCGCCAACGCCACAATGGCTGCGGCCCCGATGATCCAGACGGTTTCAACGCCGACCAGGTCGTGGAGACCCAGCAGCAAGGCCGCCATGATCAGGGCCGCAATCGACAGGAACGGCCAAAAGGCGCGCATCACCTGCTCGGCCAGCATCCCCGTGCGCGTCAGCAACAGGGACAGTCTGGGGATCGGCAGGTTGCGAGTGTCGGTCACGTCAGGCCTCCGGGTCGGGCCCGCGCGGTTATCGCGTCACAGCCACTCAGGTATGGTATCGCGGTTTATGATTTCGTCAAAGGTTGGCCGTTCACGAATAACCGCGAATTGATCGCCATTCACCAGAACCTCGGGGATCAGAGGCCGGGTGTTGTATTCACTGGACATAACCGCGCCATAGGCGCCGGCGCTGCGAAATGCGACCAGATCCCCCGGGTTCAGCGGTGGCATCGCCCTTTGTTTCGCAAAGGTATCCCCGGTCTCGCAAACCGGCCCGACAATGTCATAGGGGCGTTGTTCGACCCCCGGGGCGGGCTCGATGACGGGAACGATGTCATGATAGGCGTCGTACATGGCCGGACGGATCAGATCGTTCATCGCCCCGTCGAGGATCAGGAAATCGCGTCCTTCTCCCGACTTCACATAGATCACCTTCGACACCATCAGCCCCGCGTTGCCCGCGATCAGTCGGCCCGGCTCGATCTCGATCTCGCAGCCCAGATGGCCCAGCGCTTCCTTGATCATCGCACCGTATTCGACCGGCAGCGGCGGAGCCTCGTTCGAGCGCGCATAGGGGATGCCCAGCCCACCGCCCAGGTCCAGACGGTGAATGTCGTGGCCCTGTGCGCGCAGCTGTTCGGTCAGCTCGGCGACTTTGGAGTAGGCCAGACGGAACGGCTCCAAATCGGTCAGTTGCGAGCCGATATGCACGTCGATGCCCACCACCTTCAGCCCCGGTAGGCTAGCGGCATGGGCATAGACCTCGGGTGCGCGGGCGATCGGGATGCCGAATTTGTTTTCGGATTTTCCTGTGGCGATTTTGGCGTGGGTCTTGGCGTCAACGTCCGGATTCACGCGAACGGTGATCGGCGCGATCACGCCCAGTTCCTGCGCGACGGCGTTTATCACCTCCATCTCGGGCTCGGATTCGACGTTGAACTGGCGAATCCCGCCTGTCAGTGCGATGCGGATTTCCTCGACCGTTTTGCCGACACCCGAGAACACGATCTTTTCGCCCGGCACACCCGCTGCCTTGGCCCGCAGGTACTCGCCGCCCGAAACCACGTCCATCCCCGCGCCGGCTTGCGCCAGCGTTTTCAGAATGGCCTGGTTGCTGGCGGCCTTCATCGCATAACAGACCACGTGGTCGGTACCTGCCAACGCCTCGTCGAACAGGTTGTAGTGCCGCAGCAGCGTCGCCGTGGAATAGACATAGAACGGCGTGCCGACCGCAGCTGCGATCTCGGCAACCGGGACATCCTCGGCGCACAACACGCCATCGCGGTAGAGAAAGTGATCCATATCTGCGCGCTTAGACCAAAACAGGCCTGTGGATCAACGGGATTTGCGTCGCGGGCACGCATTCCGGTGCGAACCGCACAGTAGTCGGGCGCAACGGCTTATCCGCGCAGGCCGGCCTCAAGCAACGAAAGGGTCGCGTCGCGCCGCGCTTCAAAGTCGCTTTCATCGCCCCCGAAGATCGCCAGATGGATTACTAATCCATCCAGCATCGCCGTCACCGCCTGCGCGGCGGCCAGCGCACTGAGATCGCCGCGGATTTCACCCGCGCGGATCAATGGGGCGAACTGAGCAGCATAATGATCGGCAAGCCAGGCGAAGAACCCGCCGATGATCTCGGCCGCGCGCGGGTCCTGAAATCCGGGGCCCAGCACGTCAAAGAACAGCCACGTCGCCGCCAGACGGTCAGCGGGCATGGACAGACGTAGCCCGGTCATGAACTGGTCCAGCGTCTGCGGGGCCGGGATGTCGTTGATGCGAGCGCGGATATCCTCGAAATACCGCTGCAGCAACGCCAGAAGCAAAGCCTCCTTGCTTTGGAAATACAGATACAACGTGCCCTTGGCCATCCCGGCCTGATGGGCCACGTCCTGCATCTTGGTGGCGTGATAGCCCTGATCCAGAAAGCAGGCCATGGCGGCATCCAATATCCGCCCCTGCATCTCTTCGCGATCGACGATCTTCGGCATCTTGCCCCCCGATTTTCTTCCGGCGCGCCTCTCTTGACGCAGATTGGACGCGGCGTCACGCAAATTCAATCTTTTTAATGACTTGACGGTCAGTAACGCCACCTCCATTTATGACCCGCAAGTCATTAAAAGGATTCTGTCATGGTGCATTCGTCACAAATCAACACCGGCCCAACGCGGCCTATGGCGTCCCAACCCACGGCGACAGCCGCCAAACTGATGCTTGTCCTCGTTGCCAGCTTTGTCACGCTGGTCCCCGGCGGCCCGATCGAGACCCGCGACTTTTCCGGACTGGGCGGAACGGTATTCTGGGGTTTCAACGCCTTTCTGATCGCCCTTGCCCTGCTGGCCGTGGGGTCGGCGGTGGCCATGCTGCGCGGTTCGGCAACGGCAAGCTGGGGCGCCATCGTGGCGGCCTGGGGATACATCTTCGTGGTCCTGTTGGACCTGGGTCACGTCTTCCCCACATCACCCGACTCAATTCCGCTGATGCTGGGACTGATCGAGATTCTGGATTTCATCCTGGCTTTCTACATCGTGGCCTTGGCTCATCGTGGCCTGGGCCACATCTGAACCCGCCCGGCACGCCCTCGTATAGGGGCCGAAGCCACAGCAAAAGGAAGTGGCTCCGGGTCCCGCCGGAATACCGACAAGGAAAGACAACTCATGCTGTTCAAGGAACGATTCACATTGACCGTCTTGCCGCTGGCCCTGGTCACAGCCGCATGCAGCGGCACCGGGGCCCAACACCAACCCGTCCTGTCTGCCGAGCCGGGCCCGGCTTACGCCGCTGATCTGGATCAGTGCCGCGCATTGGCCAAGTCCCAGGACCTGTGGAACCCGGAAACCCGGACACAGGCCTTGATAGGCGCCGGGATCGGCGCACTGGCAGGCATTTCGGACGACACGGTTGGAAACACAGAAGGCGCCATAGCCGGCGCAGCAGTGGGATCAGCGGCAGGTGCCGTCGCCGGAGCTGCCGAGATGCGCAACACCCGGCGTGACATTCTGATCGAGTGTCTGCGGCAGCGCGGGCACCCAGTGGCCGGCTGAACGCATCAACGGCTCATTCAGAAATTCGTCGACACCCCGGCCCGCGCGTATCCGGATACGGACACTCCAGCCCCCGAGCGCGCGGGCTCTTCTACTGGCTGCGAACGCGGCGGATTCGTGGTCTCACACGCCGCCAGTATGGCAAGCGACAGGATAAGGCCGAGTGGTTTCATTTCGCTGCCTTCATTTGTTGGATCACTTGCTAAATGGCGACTGGCACGTCGCTTTCAACCGCAGAGCGTTCAGATCCCCAGAAACACGCTGAGGGGGCCTCGGTGCAGGCCGACGCCCCCGCTCACATATGTGCCACTGGTCGAAACGCCCACATTGGCGTTCAGGGTCGGCTGGACGGGCTCTCCGTCAGCGCCGCAGGCCGCCAAGGTGAAGGCGGCCCCGATCAGGGCAATCACACGCAAGATTGTCATTCCAGCATCTCCTTCCAGCGGGCGATCTGCGCCCGGACCTGGTCCGGGGCCGTACCGCCATAGGACTGGCGCGAGTTTACCGAATTATCAACGCCAAGGACAGAATAGACATCCTGCGTGATGCCCGCGTGAACCAACTGCATGTCCTCGAGCGTCAGATCGGGCAGGTCGCAGCCCTTCTTCTCGGCCATGGCGACCAGCGATCCGGTGACGTGGTGCGCATCACGGAAGGGCAGGCCCAGCACCCGCACCAGCCAGTCGGCCAGATCGGTCGCGGTGGAAAAGCCCGAGCCGGCGGCAGCGGCCAGGCTGTCGCGATTGGCGGTCATGTCCTTGACCATGCCCTCCATCGCGGCCAGCGCCAGCATCCAGTTGTCGGCGGCGTCAAAGACCTGCTCCTTGTCTTCCTGCATGTCCTTGGAATAGGCCAGCGGCAGCCCTTTCATAACCATCATCAGCGCCGTGTTGGCACCAAAGATCCGGCCCACCTTGGCGCGGATCAGCTCGGCGGCGTCGGGGTTCTTTTTCTGCGGCATGATCGACGAGCCGGTCGAGAACCGGTCTGACAGGGTGACAAAGCGGAACTGGGCCGAAGACCAGATCACCAGTTCCTCGGCAAAGCGCGACAGGTGCACCGCGCATATCGAGGCCACCGACAGGAATTCCAGCGCGAAATCGCGATCGCTGACCGCATCCAGCGAGTTGGCGGCAGGCCGGTCAAAGCCCAGCGCCTGCGCCGTCATGTGCCGGTCGATCGGGAACGAGGTGCCGGCCAGCGCCGCCGCGCCCAGCGGGCATTCATTCATCCGCGCCCGCGCGTCGCGCACGCGGGAAAGGTCGCGGCCAAACATCTCGACATAGGCCATCATGTGGTGGCCCCAGGTCACCGGCTGCGCTGTCTGCAGGTGGGTGAAACCGGGCATGACCCAATCGGCCCCGGCCTCGGCCTGCGCCAATAGCGCGCGGATCAAGGCCAGCAGGCCGGATTCGGCGGCGTCCAGCTGATCGCGGACCCACAGTTTGAAATCGGTCGCCACCTGGTCATTGCGGCTGCGACCCGTGTGCAGGCGGCCTGCGGGCTCTCCGATGATCTCTTTCAGGCGCGCCTCGACATTCATGTGGATGTCTTCCAGCGCGGTCGAGAACTGGAACTCACCACCTTCTATCTCTGACAAAACGGTGAGCAGCCCTTCCCGAATGGCCTCGGCATCACTATCAGTTATGACGCCCGTGGCGGCCAGCATGGCGGCATGGGCACGCGAGCCCGCGATGTCCTGGGCCGCCATCCGTCGGTCGAACCCGATCGAGGCATTGATCGCCTCCATGATCGCGTCTGGTCCGGCGGCAAAGCGGCCGCCCCACATCTGGTTCGAGGATTGTTCGGTCATGCTGGAAAACCCGGAGTTGATATGCGCCTGTTTCGTCTGATCCCCCTTTATATGGCCCTTGCGCTGGGTGCAAATGCCGCTTTGGCCGCCGACACACAGGCCCTGGCCGACCTGCGCGACGGCAGCCTGAAACGCCTGATCCTGCATTCCGAGCCGAAACCGGTCTCGGACGCGGAATTCCAGCTGGAAGATGACGGCGGCACCGCCACGCTGGCGGACTATCGCGGCAAATACGTTCTGCTGAACTTCTGGGCCACCTGGTGCGCACCCTGCCGCAAGGAGATGCCCCAGATCGCCGAGCTGCAGGAGGAATTCGGCGGAGACCAGTTCGAGGTTCTGACGCTGGCCACCGGGCGCAACTCGCCCGCGGGGATCAAGAAGTTCTTTGATGAAAACGGCATCACCAACCTGCCCCGCCATCAAGACCCGAAACAGGCCGTCGCCCGCGAGATGGGTATCGTCGGCCTGCCGATCACCGTGATCATCGACCCTGACGGCCGGGAAATCGCACGGCTGATCGGCGATGCCGAATGGAACTCGGACAGCGCCAAGGCGATCATCGCGGCCCTGCTGAACCCCGAAAGCTGACCACCTGACGGGCCTTTTGTGCTAGACTGGAACCGGCCTGAACAGGGCCGGTTTTTCATTGGCAACAGACAGGAGGCTGAGATGAAACCGGTGGTTTTACTGATCGGCCGGCTGCCCAACGTGATCGGCGACGTGGCGCGGCAACTGGAGCATCTTCCGATCCGGTGGCTGGGCGCGCATGATCCCGACGAGGTGCGGCGGCAACTGGACGCCGAACCGCGCATCGCCTGCGCGATTATGGGCGCGGGCCTCGATGACAAGGTGCGCGGCGAACTGGTGGGCATCATCGCGGCGCGGCGGCCGGATATCTGCATTCACCTCAAGGATCGCGCCTCGGGACCCGAAGGGCTGGTGCCCTTCCTCGAGCGCGTTGTCCGGCACGAAGTGCTTGAGCCGCACAACACCCCCTGACGCAACGCCACCTTTGACAGGGCCTGACCCCGCTTGCACTCTGTCCGCGGGAGGACATCATGCCGCTGGAAATCCTGCTGGTTCTGGTGGTCGGTGGCATTGCCGGCATCACCGCACTGCTGCATCTGACGGGCAAATCGCGCCAGCGCGTGCTGAGCGCCGATGTCGCGCGCGCCGAATGGCTGCGCCATTTCCCCGACGACACCATCATCGACGTCACCCTGGCCCATGACGGACACGCCGCATTGCTGCGCACCAAGACCGGGCCGGGCCTGTTGTGGTCCTTTGGCGCCGATACAGTGGCCCGCCACCTGCGCGATTTCGACTGGATCGACCACCCCGAGGGCATCGAGGTCCAGTTCCACGACTTCGCCACCCCCGGCGTCACCGTCCGCCTTGATGAAACCGAGCGCCGCCACTGGCGCCACCTGCTGGAGCCCGCATGACCGACCAGATCAGCTTTCCCGATGTCGTCCAATGGGCCGTGCCGTTCTTTATCGCCGCAATCCTGGCCGAATTTCTGTGGATCGCCATGAAGGGCCGTGGCGGGCGGTATGAAACCCGCGACGCCGTGACCTCGCTGATCATGGGAGCGGGCAACATCGCGTCCGGATTCCTGCTGGGCTTCATCGCCTATGGGTTCTTCATGTGGCTGTGGAAGATTACGCCATTGGATCTGGGCACATCGATCCCGGTGATCATCCTGTGCTTTGTGCTGGATGACCTGCGATACTACTGGGTGCACCGGTTCGGGCACCGCATCCGCTGGGTCTGGGCCAGCCATGTAAACCACCACAGCTCGCAGCACTACAACCTGACGACCGCCCTGCGGCAGACCTGGACCTATACCTTCACCTTCATGATGGTCGTGCGCGCGCCGCTGATCCTGCTGGGGTTCCACCCGGCGATGGTGCTGTTCTGCGGCGGCCTGAACCTGATCTACCAGTTCTGGATCCACACCGAAGCCATCGGCAAGATGCCCCGCTGGTTCGAGGCGGTCATGAACACCCCCAGCCACCACCGTGCCCACCACGGCCGCAACGCGCGCTATCTGGATTGCAACTATGCCGGGGTGTTCATCATCTGGGACAAGCTGTTCGGCACCTTCGTCCCCGAGCAGGAGCACGACCGGGTCGACTATGGCCTGGTGCACAATATCGGCACCTTCAACCCGCTGCGGGTGGCCTTTCACGAATGGGTGGCCATCTGGCGCGACGCGACCCAGCCGGGCCTGACCCTGAAACAGCGGCTGGCCTATTGCTTTGCCCCGCCGGGCTACAGCCATGACGGCAGCCGCGACAGCTCCGAGCAGATCAAGTCCAAGCACCTGGCCCGCCACCCCGAAGATCGCGGAACGCCCGGTTTCGAGCAATTTGACGAAAACCTGCCCAACCAACAGGCAAAACAGGCCTGAGACTGGCGGCGTCTGCCGGGCGGGCGCTTGAAATCCCGCGCGCGTGCTCCATATCCGGACAAGTGACAAGTTTGATCGGTCGGAGTTCCACAATGTCTCGCGTTACTGCCATCTTCACCGCAACCGGCCTGTTGGGCCTGGTAATCGCGATGCTCAGCGCCCTTGGCCAGCAGCCTGCCCCGGCGGTGATGATGCTTGGAGTGGCTATGGTGGGCACAGGCTTCCTGGGCGCTGTCATTGGCGCCGTGGTCGAATTGCGCCACGCAGCCCAGACGACCCGCTGATCCCACCCACTGATTCCCGACGCGCATTAACCGCAAATTCACCGGTACGATCCGAAACTACGTGCTGACCGGTTTCGGAAACGTACGGGGATTCGGCGTCGATGCGGAAAAAGGACTTTGCAGATCTGCCAGAAGGTGGGGACAGCCCGTTGAATTCGGCCGTCGCCGCGCGGGACAATTCGACCGTTCAAATGGCGACCGAGGCCGTCAAGCATCAGCAATGCCGCCTCGCGTTCCAACCCGTCATGCAAGCACGCGACCCGCACGGCGTCGCATTCTACGAGGCATTCATCCGCGTGCTGGACGAAACCGGCCGCGTGATCCCCGCGCGGGAGTTCATGCCGCAGGTGGAAAACACACCAATCGGCCGGGAACTGGATTGCATAGCATTGGAAAAAGGGTTGCGCGCCCTGTCGAGAAATCCGGAAATCCGGCTTTCTATCAACATGTCCGCACGCTCGATCGGATACGCGCGCTGGTCACGGATATTGGACCGGTTTCTCAAACGGGACAAAACCCTGGGCGAGCGGCTTATCCTCGAAATCTCCGAAAGCTCGGCAATGCAGGTTCCCGAACTGGTGGTCGATTTCATGGACCGGCTTCAGGATCGCGGGATCGCTTTTGCGCTGGATGACTTCGGCGCCAGCAACTTCAGCTTCAGGTATTTTCGCGAGTTCTTCTTTGACGCGGCGAAGATCGACGGGCAGTTCGTACGGGGTGTCAGCACCAACCCGGACAATCAGGCGCTGGTGCGCGCGCTGATCGCCGTCGCCCGTGAGTTTGAGATTCTGGTCATCGCCGAATCGGTCGAAACTCGTGAAGATGCCGAGTTTCTGGTAGCCAGCGGTGTGGACTGCCTGCAGGGCTATCTATTCGGCGCTCCGACGGTGAAAGCCCCGTGGCAGCCCGAAAAAGAAGCCAAAACAGGAAGTTGAACCCAATTCCCTTGGGCGCAATTCGGCCGAGGCTTTCCCATGAGACAAGCTGTCCGTTGCTGCACGTGCAGCATTGCGCTATGGCAGAAAGTGCTGGAGCGGGGGATCACGAGGCGCTCTTGCATCGCCAGAGAGGCTCTGTGCGACCTGCGCCGTCAGATTTCCCACAGGACCTTGACGGTAAAGGATTGACTGTATGACCAACGTAGTAATCGCATCCGCCGCACGCACAGGCGTCGGCAGCTTTGGCGGTTCCTTTGCGAACACCCCCGCACATGATCTGGGCGCTGCCGTCCTCGAAGCCGTCGTGGAACGCGCCGGGATCGACAAGTCCGAGGTGAGCGAAACCATCATGGGTCAGGTTCTGACGGCCGCCCAAGGCCAGAACCCCGCACGCCAGGCGCACATCAACGCCGGCCTGCCGCAGGAAAGCGCGGCCTGGGGCATCAACCAGGTCTGTGGTTCAGGCTTGCGTGCCGTTGCCCTCGGCGCTCAGCATATCCAGTTGGGCGATGCCGAGATCGTATGCGCAGGCGGTCAGGAAAACATGACCCTGTCCCCCCACGCCGCATCGCTGCGCGCGGGCCACAAGATGGGCGACATGAAATACATCGACACCATGATCCGCGACGGCCTGTGGGATGCGTTCAACGGCTACCACATGGGCCAGACGGCCGAGAACGTGGCCGAGAAGTGGCAGATCAGCCGCGATATGCAGGATGAGTTTGCGGTGGCCAGCCAAAACAAGGCTGAGGCCGCGCAGAAGGCCGGCAAGTTCAAGGACGAGATCGTCCCCTTCACCATCAAGACCCGCAAGGGCGACATCGTGATGGATAGTGACGAGTACATCCGTCACGGCGCAACCATGGAGGCGATGTCCAAGCTGCGTCCGGCCTTCACCAAGGATGGCTCGGTGACTGCGGCCAACGCCTCGGGTCTTAATGACGGCGCGGCGGCAACCCTGCTGATGTCTGCCGACAACGCCGAAAAGCGCGGGATCGAACCGCTGGCCCGCATCGCGTCTTATGCGACCGCCGGGCTGGACCCGTCGATCATGGGTGTCGGACCGATCTATGCCTCGCGCAAGGCGTTGGAAAAGGCCGGCTGGTCGGTTGACGATCTGGATCTGGTCGAAGCCAACGAAGCCTTCGCGGCACAGGCCTGCGCCGTGAACAAGGACATGGGTTGGGATCCCTCGATCGTGAACGTGAACGGCGGCGCCATCGCCATTGGCCACCCGATCGGAGCATCCGGCTGCCGGGTTCTGAACACGCTGCTGTTCGAAATGAAGCGCCGGAACGCGAAAAAGGGTCTGGCAACCCTCTGCATCGGAGGCGGCATGGGCGTCGCCCTGTGCGTGGAGCGCGTCTAAGTGCTTTGACAAGTCACGAATAAGGGCGTCCAATGGGCGCCCTTTTTTGTTACTCTCGAGGAATATCCCCAGGATGCGACAATATCACCAAACGGAAAGAGCCAGCTCGCGGCGAAACGATATTGCGCTACACAATCTCTCAGAGTAACAGAATTACCAACACGATTAAATTTGGAGGAGTCCTAAATGGCACGTACAGCACTCGTAACCGGCGGCACCCGCGGCATCGGCGCAGCAATTTCCAAAGCGCTCAAGGCTGAAGGATACAATGTAGCCGCCTCGTATGCGGGGAATGACGAAGCCGCGGCCAAGTTCACCGAGGAAACCGGCATTGCGACCTACAAATGGAACGTGGCCGACTATGACGAGTCCAAGGCGGGCATCGAAAAGGTCGAAGCCGAGCTCGGCCCGATCGACATCGTTGTCGCCAATGCAGGCATCACCCGCGACGCGCCGTTCCACAAGATGACACCGGAACAATGGCACCAGGTGATCGACACCAACCTGACCGGGGTGTTCAACACCGTACACCCCGTCTGGCCCGGCATGCGCGAGCGCAAGTTCGGTCGGGTGATCGTGATCAGCTCGATCAACGGGCAAAAGGGCCAGTTCGCTCAGGTGAACTATGCCGCTACCAAAGCCGGTGATCTGGGCATCGTCAAATCCCTGGCGCAGGAAGGCGCGCGCGCCGGCATCACCGCAAACGCCATCTGCCCCGGATACATCGCGACCGAGATGGTCATGGCCGTTCCGGAAAAGGTGCGTGAAGCCATCATCGGTCAGATCCCTGCAGGCCGTTTGGGCGAACCCGAGGAAATTGCCCGCTGCGTCGCATTCCTGGCCTCGGAAGATTCGCAGTTCATCAACGGGTCGACGATTTCGGCCAACGGCGCGCAGTTTTTCGTCTGATCGCGGCTTAAATGAAAACGGGCCGACCCAACGGGTCGGCCCTTCTTTGATCCCGTAAGAACGCGCGCGCAGCGTTCAGCGGGAACCCAGAACCCACTTCCAGAAACTCCGGATCGCCTTGCCGCGCTCTTGATGAGCGCGCAGAATTGCCTTTTGTGCGGCAGGATTGGTCGTCATCTCGATCATGGCTTTTCCCTTCTACTAAAGGTGAACTTGACTTGCACTCAACATGCCTGTTGTTTTCAATGGGTACAAACGAGAGTTTTTCCACATTCAGTTTAGAAAATCTTATGTGAAGATGAGCGACCGACTTCCCCCACTCACCGCCCTCAGGGCCTTTGATGCCGCCGCCCGCCATATGTCCTTCGCCAAGGCCGCGGACGAGTTGAACGTGACACCGGCCGCGCTGTCGTTTCAGATCAAGTCTCTGGAAGAGCATTTGGGCCAGCCGTTGTTCCGCCGATTGAACCGTGCGGTCGAGTTGACCGAGGCCGGACGAACCTTGGCCCCAGGCACGGAAAAAGGGTTTGCTGCGCTGCAGGCGGCTTGGTCGGCCACCCGCCGCCTGCAGGACAACACGACATTGACGGTGACCGCTGGGCCGGCCCTGACAGCCAAATGGCTGGCCCCCCGCCTGTACGAGTTCGCCCGCGCCCATCCCGAGATCGACCTGAGATTTTCAGCCACGCTGCGCAATCTCGATTTCGAGCGCGACGACGTGGATGTCGCGATCCGTTTCGGGTACGGGCAGGATGACGGGCTGTATTCAGTTCCCGTGCGGCAAGAGTGGCTGACACCGGTCATGACGCCCGAGCTTGCGGCCCGGTTTCCGACGCCGCAGGATCTGACCAAAGCGCCGCTGATCCACGATGACTCGATCAACTTCCTGAACCCGCCCTGTGACTGGCCCGCCTGGTTTCGTGCGGTGGGGGTGGACTTCACGCCGACTCATGGCGCGCATTTCTCGAACGCGGATCACGCCATTGATGCCGCGGTGGCGGGTGTCGGCGTCGCGTTGGGACGGCGCCCGATGATCATCAAGGATGTGATCGAAGGCCGACTGGTGATGCCCTTCAAAACCGCCGTCGAAACCAAGGCCCGGTTCCGGTTCCTGTGCCGTTCGGGCGAAGAGACGCGCCCTCAGATTGCCGCCTTCCGGGATTGGTTCCTTGCAGAGATCGAAAAAACCGCGCACATATCCGACGGTCTGGAAATCATACCCGTCGAGGATATCCCCCCCGCATGACAAAGAACCGCGCCACCGCCATCGGTTTTGTCGCCGTCCTTTTGTGGGCACTGCTGGCGCTGTTCACGGTTGGCTCGGCGCCGACCCCGCCACTTTTGCTGAACGCCATCTGCTTTACGATCGGCGGAACCCTTGGCTTGATCTGGACGTGGCGCAGCGGTGGGCTTGCGCAACTGAAACGGGTCAGTTGGAAGGTATTCGCCTTCGGCACGGTTGGCTTGTTCGGATACCACGCCCTGTATTTTTCGGCCCTGCGCATGGCACCTGCGGCCGAGGCCGGATTGATTGCCTACCTCTGGCCTTTGCTGATCGTTCTTTTTTCAGGGTTGCTTCCCGGCGAAACGCTACGTCTGGGGCATCTGCTCGGGGCATGTCTGGGCTTCTCCGGGGCCGCGCTGATCATCACTGGCGGCGGAACCGCGGGGTTTCAGGCCGAACATCTGCCGGGCTATGCGCTGGCGCTTTTGTGCGCCCTTACGTGGTCCGGGTATTCCGTATTGTCGCGCAGGTTGGGTCAAACGCCGACCAGCTCGGTAGCAGTGTTCTGCGTGCTGACCGCCATCGCCTCGTGGATCCTGCATTTCAGCCTTGAGCAGACAGTCTGGCCGCCCGACGCACTGGCCTGGATGTCGACCGTTGCCCTGGGGTTGGGGCCCGTTGGGCTGGCGTTCTATGTCTGGGATATCGGGGTCAAGCACGGTGACATCCAGATGCTGGGCACCAGCTCGTACGCGGCACCCCTGCTGTCAACTCTGGTGCTTGTGGTCGCCGGGATCGCCACGCCGTCCTGGACGCTGGCGATCGCGGCATTACTTGTTACCGGCGGCGCTGCAATCGCGGCACGCGCCAGCCTGCGACATTAAGCCGACAGGCGTTCAATCTCTTCCTTCAGCTTCAGCTTCTTCTTTTTGAGTTGAGCAATGTGGAGATCGTCGATACCGGGCGAGCGCTGGGCTTGTTCCACTTCGAGACTGAGGGTTTCGTGCTTCTTCTTCAGTTCCGTCAGATGTGCGCTTACGCTCATGGCGATCCTCCTTCTCTGTTTCTGAATATCACATGGGAAGTTGATCACATCATTTCCAGCCTGTCACGCTGCAGACGCTCGGATTCTTGTTCAAATCCGACAATTTCGGCTGGTCATTGCCTATCGGGCGTCCGGCCAGGGCATTGGTCGGCCCTCGCGCAGGATGCCGGATACCGTGTCGGTATAGCTGTCGCCGTCCCTTTCATGGCGGTCACCGCTGTGGAGAATCAGCTGCGCATGCAACTGAAAATCCGCGCGTCCGCCCTTGCGCGCCCGCAGGATCAGCAACTCGGCCCCGCGCCCCATGCGCGGCGCTATGGGCAGAACTTCTACCGAGCCCAACCGACCCGCGCAGGCCGACAGCATGTCCGGCAAGCGTTCCACGCGCTGGATCATGTGCAGGTACCCGCGCGGTGTCAGCCTGCGCGCCGCCGCATCAAACCAGTCGGACAGCGGCGTCTGCTCGCTCAGCGCCGTTCGCCGACCAGCATCGACGGCCGCGCTATGTGCACCGGGCCGATAATAGGGCGGGTTTGCGATCACGTGGTCGAAGTGCTGCTGACGCAGATCAGTCGGCATATTGGACAGGTCGGCCACGTGGACGGACAAATCGATCTCGTTGCATTGCGCGTTTCTTGCGGCCAGAGCGGCATAGTCGGCCTGAAGCTCGACCCCAGTCGAGCGCAGACCGGGTACGCGGGTCGCGAGACAAAGAACCGCAGCGCCCGCCCCGCAGCCCAGCTCCAGCACCGACTGCCCGGCTTTGGCCGGAACCGCGGCAGCAAGCAGCACCGGATCGACACCGGCGCGATAACCGTCTCGCGGCTGCCACAGCTTTAGGCGGCCACCCAGAAAGTCGTTGCAAGTCAGCGCGCTGTCTGGAAACCCGGTCATCTTCCCAGCGGAATGTCATTGTCACGCATCACCCGCTCTGCCCGCTCGAGGTCATCGGTCCGAACCATGAGGCGGCGCGGAAATATTCCGATACCTCCCTCGAGGACGCTCATATTTACGTCCATCTCAAAGCAGTCTATATCCTCGCCCTCAAGAAGAGCGGATGCAAAGGCGATGATGGTCGGATCGGTGCTGCGCAGAAGTTCTTTCATGGGGATGGATGTAAGGGCAAGGCAGGACGAAAGTCGAGCCTTGTATCAGGAGTGTGATGACGATCAGCACGATCTCGAAACCGCATGAGCGACTGGCCGAGATTTTGGCCGGTGAAATGGAGGCGGTAAACACTCTGATCCGCACCCGCATGGCCTCGGAACACGCGCCCCGCATCCCCGAAGTCACCGCGCATCTGGTCGAAGCCGGCGGCAAACGCCTGCGCCCGATGCTGACCCTGGCCGCCGCGCGGCTGTTCGGCTATGGCGGCGATCATCACATCCGTTTGGCCGCCACGGTCGAATTCATCCACACCGCCACGCTGTTGCACGACGATGTGGTCGACGAAAGCGCCCAGCGGCGCGGCCGACCCACTGCCAACCTGCTGTGGGACAACAAGTCCAGCGTGCTGGTCGGCGACTATCTGTTTTCGCGCAGCTTCCAGTTGATGGTGGAAACCGGGTCTCTGCGGGTTCTGGACATCTTGGCCAATGCCTCGGCCACCATCGCCGAAGGCGAGGTGCTGCAGATGACCGCAGCCACCGACCTGCGCACGGATGAGGCCGTCTACCTGCAGGTGGTGCGCGGCAAGACCGCCGCGCTGTTCTCCGCGGCAACTGAGGTGGGCGGTGTGATCGCCGGTGCGTCCGAGGAACAGGTCCGGGCACTGTTCAGCTATGGCGACGCCTTGGGCATCGCCTTCCAGATCGCCGACGACCTGCTGGACTATCAGGGCGACAGCAAGGCCACCGGCAAGAACGTGGGCGACGACTTCCGCGAGCGCAAACTGACCCTCCCGGTGATCAAGGCCGTGGCCCAGGCCACACCCGACGAGCGTGCGTTCTGGGAGCGCACGATCGAGAAGGGCCGGCAACAGGATGGAGACCTGGACCTGGCCCTGAACCTCATGCGCAAATACGGCACCCTGGAGGAGACCCGGACAGACGCTCTGGCATGGGCAGCAAAGGCCAAAACCGCTCTGACCGCGCTGCCCGATCACGAGTTGCGCGACCTGCTCGGTGATCTGGCCGATTACGTCGTATCCCGCCTCAACTGAGGACGCTTGCGCGACACCACCAGTCCGGCTGGGAAACACCAATCTCGTAGGCCGCAAAATGTGCGGCCTTCATGGACGGGTACAGCGCAAAGCAGGTCGAACCCGACCCCGACATGCGCACCAGCAGAACGTCCCGCGTTTCACCCAGCGCCTGCAACACGTCTGAAATCTGGGGCGCCAAGCCTATTGCCGCTTCCTGCAAATCATTCCGTTGCCCGGCCAGCCAGTCAGCGCAGGCCTCTGGCGTTTCGAATGCCGGGATCTCATCCGGCATCCTCGGATTGTCGCGCGAAGCCAGCGCATTGAACACCGGCCCCGTCGGAACCGGAACACCCGGATTGACCAGCAATGCGGGCAAAGCGGGCAATGCAACCGGGGCGACACGGTCACCAATGCCCCGCATCCGTGCGGCTCTGCCCAGTACACAAACAGGAACATCCGCGCCCAGTGCCAAAGCCGTTTCCAGCGGGACCTCCGCGTCTTGCCCGGCGATGGCCCGCAAAGTCGCAGCCGCATCCGATGAGCCGCCGCCGATTCCCCCGCCATGCGGCAGAACCTTGTCCAACTGGATTTGCCCGCTCCATCCCATCGCCCGAGCGGCCCGCCAGACGAGGTTGCGGTCGTCGGTCGGCACCCCGGCGGAATGGGGGCCGGTCACGGTCAGGCGAATCTCGGGCCCGGGTGACAGAACCAACGTGTCTCCCACATCGGTAAAGGCGACCAGCGAGTCCAGCAGATGGTATCCGTCGGCCCGCCGTCCGGTCACATGCAGGGAAAGGTTGATCTTCGCGGGCGCAAAGGCCTCAGTCGCCATTGGCGACCTTCAGGGGGGCCGCGCCTTCCTCGGCCAGTACCGCGTCCAGCCCGACCTCGAGTTTGCGACGGATCCGATCGGGGTCGGCCTCGCCATCGGTGTCTTCGGGATCGATGAAGGACAACGCGCGGCGCCATTGGAAATCGGCCTCACGGGTGCGCCCGACGGCCCAGTAGACGTCGCCCAAGTGGTCGTTGACCACCGGGTCCACGGCCATCAGTTCGACGGCGCGCTCCATATGCTCGACCGCCTCGTCGTACCGGCCCAAGCGAAACAGGACCCAACCCAAGCTGTCGACGATATAGCCGCTGTCAGGCTGGATCGCGACGGCGCGCTCGATCATTTCCAGCGCCTCTTCCAGTTTTTCCTGCCGCTCGACCAGCGAGTACCCGAGATAGTTCAAAACCTGCGGCTGATCCGGATTCAACTCCAGGGCACGCCTGAAATCTGCCTCGGCCCTGTCCCAGGCCTTGAGACGTTCGTGGCAGATGCCGCGGGCGTAATGCAGGAACCAGTTGCCACCTGAACCGGTTTCGGTCAGTTCGATGGCCCGGTCATACGAGGTTACAGCTGCGGCGTAGTTTTCCTGGCGCCGCTGCAGATCGGCCAAGGCGACATGGACACTGGGCAGGTTGGGCTGCCGGGCCGCCAGATTTTCCAGCACTTCGATCGCCGCATCCGGTTTCCCCGACTGAGCCAGAATTTCGGCACGCCCCAGCTCGGCTGCGTGGAAATCGCTGCTATCCGTGGGAACCTTTCGATAGGCTTCGGCGGCCAGGTCGTACTGGCTCAACTGCTCAAGCAGTTCCGCGCTCAGCAGGATCGCATCGATGTGATCGGGCCGGAGGTAAGTCGCGATCCGCGCGTAGAGCAGCACATAGTCATGTGCGGCCTCGGTGTTCAACGCCGCCCCGACCGAGAAAAAGACCTCGGCTACGCCTTCGGTGGCCGATCCGACATGGGTGAAAGGCAAGGTGCCACCGGCGCTGAGCGTGTCCACGTAGGTCTCGATCGACGGATCGCTGCCCGCCGCAAACACGTTTTCAAGGAATTGCAGAGCTTCGTCGTTGCGGTTGAGCTGCGACAACACTTCGACCCGCGCCAGCGCTGCACGTCGCGAGAATCGCGCAACGATACTGTCGTCGGCCGCAAAGATCGCCTCGGCCCCTTCGAAATCGCCAACCGACGCCAGCGCCAGCGCCTTGTGATACAGCGCGAATTCCCGCAGACCGTCCTGCTGGGCGACCTCATCGAACTGCGCCATCGCCTTGGTCATTTCGCCCTTGCCCAGATGCGCCCAGGCCGTCATCAACCCATCGACCAGCGGGCCAACGCCCTGGTTTTCCGGGTCACGGGCCAGCAATTCGTCGAACTTTCCGTCAGATACCAGTTTGGCGGAAACAACCATGCGCGCGGCCTGGTTGGGTTGCTCGTTTGCCTCCATGTCCTCGGCGATGGGCAGTGCGCGTTCCACATCGCCAAGAGCCACGCGCGCAAGTAGCACGCTTTCCTTGAGCTTGGTGTTGCCCGGATCGAAAATCAGGGCCTTGGAGTAGTACTCCTCGGCAGCCTTGTAGTCGCTTTCATAGATGGCTTGGCGTCCAGCCAGATAGGATCCCGCGCCGGAATCCGCGTGAACCGGAACGACAGCTGCTGTCGCAAGAAACACGGCCAGCGCCGTGCGACGAACCAGTGAAACCACCTAATACCTGCCTTGTCTGCCTACGATTGCAGGATAAGCTAGGGCCTTGGCCCGCCAGAGGCAATGGCCGAGCGTTCACGGCCCCGCCATTGCCCGGGTTTTTGCCTACATGTTGGGGTAGTTCGGTCCGTCCCCACCCTGCGGCGTGGTCCACGTGATGTTCTGGCTGGGATCCTTGATGTCACAGGTCTTGCAGTGGACGCAGTTCTGGAAGTTGATCACGAATCGAGGCTCGGCCTCGTCCTTCACCACTTCGTACACGCCCGCCGGGCAATACCGCTGCGCCGGTTCATCAAACTTGGGCAGGTTGACCTTAACCGGAATCTCGGGGTCGGTCAGCTTCAGGTGACAGGGCTGGCTTTCTTCATGGTTGGTGAACGAGAACGCCACGTTGGTCAGACGATCGAAAGACAGCGTGCCATCGGGCTTCGGATAGTCGATAGGGGTGTGCTGGCTGGCATCCTCGGTCGCCTCGGCGTCGTTCTTGCCATGGCCCAGCGTCCCCAGCAGCGAGAAGCCCAGCGTGTTGGTCCACATGTCCATACCGCCCAGCACCAGCGAAGCGGTCAGGCCGTATTTCGACCACAGCGGCTTGACGTTGCGAACCTTCTTGAGGTCGCGGCCGATCGCACCGTTGCGCACCTCGTCTTCATAGGCGGACAGTTCGTCGCCCGACCGGTCGGCCTTGATGGCCTCGAACGCGGCCTCGGCCGCTGCCTTGCCCGACAGCATCGCGTTGTGGTTGCCCTTGATGCGCGGCACGTTGACCATGCCCGCCGAGCAGCCCAGCAGCGCGACACCCGGTGCCACCAGCTTTGGCATCGACTGGTACCCGCCCTCGGTGATCGCCCGGGCGCCATAGGCCACGCGCTTGCCGCCTTTCAGCAGGTCGGCCACCACCGGGTGATGCTTGAACCGCTGGAATTCCATGTAAGGGAACAGGTGCGGGTTCTTGTAGTTCAGGTGTACCACGAAGCCCACATAGACCTGGTTGTTCTCCAGGTGATAGATGAACGACCCGCCCCCGGCATTGCCGCCCAGCGGCCAGCCCATCGTGTGGGTGACGCTGCCTTCCTTGTGCTTGGCGGGATCGACCTCCCAGATCTCTTTCATGCCGATGCCGTATTTCTGCGGCTCTTTCCCGGCTGACAGATCGTATTTCGCGATCACTTCCTTGGACAGCGATCCGCGCACGCCTTCCGACAGGAAGACGTATTTGCCGTGCAGTTCCATCCCTGGCTCGGTGTTGGGGCCATAGGATCCGTCGGGCTCCAGCCCGAAGACACCGGCCACGACGCCCTTGACCTCGCCATTGTCGCCATAGACCAGTTCGGAACAGGACATGCCGGGGAAGATCTCGACGCCCAGTTCCTCGGCCTGTTCGGCCATCCAGCGGCAGACATTGCCCATCGAGACGATGTAGTTGCCGTGGTTGTTCATCAGCGGCGGCATCGGCCAATTCGGGATGCGCAGCTTGCCGGCCTCGCCCAGCATATAGAAATTGTCTTCGCGCACGGGCACGTTCAGCGGCGCGCCCTTTTCCTTCCAGTCGGGGATCAGCGCATCCAAGCCGCACGGGTCCAGCACCGCGCCCGACAGGATATGCGCGCCCACTTCCGAGCCCTTCTCCAGCACGACCACGTTCAGGTCGGCGTCCAGCTGTTTCAGACGAATGGCCGCCGACAGGCCCGCCGGGCCTGCGCCCACGATCACCACGTCGTATTCCATCGCTTCGCGTTCAATTTCGGCCATCGTGGGCTCCTCCGCTAACTATCCGAATTGGCGCCTGGGGCGCGGGCTCGGCGAAATTTTGTTTCCCGGCTGATTACCTGCTGGAAAAGACCTTGGTCAATCAAAACACGGCGTAACATTGCTGCAATGCGGCAGATCAGCCCTCGGGCGCGTCACCCATCAGGTACCTGGGACCGCTACCATGCGCCTTGGCCCGGTCGTCTGGGTTGTAGAGCGCGCATTTCGGCAGGCTCAGGCAGCCACAGCCGATGCAGCCGTCCAGATTGTCGCGCAGGCGCAGCAGAGTGCCGATTCGCTGGTCCAGATGCGCGCGCAGGCCCTGGCTGATCTTTTTCCAATCCGCCGGCGTGGGCGTGCGGTTGTCGGGCAGCCCGGCCAGAACCTCGCGGATTTCGGGCAGGGTAAGACCGAACTGCTGGGCGATCATCACGAAACTCAACCGACGGATGTCGGCGCGCTGATACCGCCGCTGACCGCCCGGATTGCGCCAGGGGGAAATCAGCCCCTGCGCCTCGTAATAGCGGATGGCGGACACCGCCAACCCCGTGCGGCGCGCCAGCGCGCCGATGGAAAGGCCTTCGGATGCGGGCATGATCTCCTCCCGGAAAAATCTCTTGAGCTAAAGTTAGGTTTAGGAATTACGGTGAGTCGAAACAAGCCTGAACATGAAAAGGAGACCCCATGATGGCGACGCTGGAACACACGAACTTCACCGTCCGCAACCCGCAGGCAACTGCCGCCTGGATGCAGGACGTATTCGGATGGAAAACCCGCTGGGAAGGCCCGGCCATCGCGGGGGGCTATACCGTGCATGTGGGCAGCGCGCATACCTATCTGGCGCTTTATGCCCCGGCCGACCCGAAACCGTCGGGCCAAAGCAGCTATGACATCGTCGGCGGGCTGAACCATGTGGGCGTGCTGGTCGAGGACATCGACGCGACCGAAGCCAAGGTTCGCGCCGCGGGCTTCGAGCCGCACAACCACGCCGACTATGAACCCGGCCGCCGGTTCTATTTCGACGATGACAACGGCATCGAATTCGAGGTCGTTCAATATGATTGAGATGCTCTGGTTCGGCGCCGAGGCGCATCGCTGGAAACGCGGTGATCTGCTGGGGCATCGTCACAATCGGAAACCCCCACCGCCCCGACGGCGTTAAGTTGCGGATTGCAGGGGCCAAACCCCTTGGCCTCTTGCATTTCACGCCATATTTGGGTCAGGTAATTGCCGACCCATCTTTCGCCCCGACGCTGGTCTCATGCGGCGGGGCGACTCAATTTGTGCGTGGAAAAAAGAAGATATGGAAAAGATCCCCATGACGCCTGCGGGCTTTGCCGCGCTCGAGGCAGAGCTCAAGCAACTCAAGTCCGTTGAACGCCCCGCCATCATCGAGGCCATCGCCTCGGCGCGCGAACTGGGCGACCTGAAGGAAAACGCCGAATACCACTCGGCCCGCGAAAAGCAGGGCTTCATCGAAGGCCGCATCAAGGAACTGGAAGGCGTTCTGTCGCTGGCCGAGGTGATCGACCCGACCAAACTGTCCGGCGCGATCAAGTTCGGCGCCAAGGTCACCTTGGTGGACGAGGACACCGACGAGGAAAAGACCTGGCAGATCGTGGGCGAGCATGAGGCCAATATCGAAAAGGGCCTGCTGAACATCAAATCGCCCATCGCCCGCGCCCTGATCGGCAAGGAAGAAGGCGACAGCGTCGAGGTGCGCACCCCCGGCGGCGTGCGCTCGTACGAAGTGCTGAGCATCCACTACGCCTGATCGGAGCGCGCCATGTCGGGCCAAGACCCTGATCCGGACAGCAAACGCCCCACCTGGCTGGGCATCTATGACCGTCCGGGCCGCCCCAGCGTCACCGGGATCGAGATTGCGGCCGCGGCCCTCAGCCTGATCTGGCTGGTGGTGGCCGTAGCCTTTCTTGTGCTGCCCGAGCAGACGCAGGCCGGCAGTTTCATCGTGATGCTGCTGGCGGTGTTCATGCCGGTCGCGATGATCTGGGTCGCGGCGCTGGCCATGCGCGCCAGCCGCATCATGCGCGAAGAAAGCGCCCGGCTGCAGACCGCGATCGACGCGATCCGGCAGGCCTATGTATCGCAGCAACAGCGGTCGGCCAGCACCTACGAACCCGCGGTGGCCCGGAAACTGGATGAAATCGCCGCGGCCGCCCGGCACGCCCAAAGCACGCTGGCCACGTTCTCCAGCAAGCGGCGGGATCTTGCGCCGCTGGCAAGACCTGCGGCACCCTCGGGCCAGACCTCATTGGAACTGGGCACTCCGGCCGAAGAGATCACGACTCCTCTGCCCACCGACATTTTCATCCGCGCGCTGAACTTTCCCGAAACCGCCGAGGATACCGAAGGCTTCAACGCCCTGCGCCGCGCGATGAAGGACCGCAAGACCGCGCAACTGGTGCAGGCCGCCGAGGACGTGCTGACTCTGCTCAGCCAGGAAGGCATCTACATGGACGACCTGCGTCCGGACATGGCCCGCCCCGAGGTCTGGCGCCAGTTCGCCAAGGGCGAACGCGGGCGTGCGGTCGCTGCTTTGGGCGGCATCCGCGACCGGTCGTGCCTGGCGCTGACCTCGGCGCGGATGAAGCAAGACCCGATCTTTCGCGATGCGGTGCATCACTTCCTGCGCCGTTTCGACACCATGATCGTCGAGTTCGAACCTGTGGCCAGCGACGCCGACCTGACCGCCTTGGGCGACACGCGCACGGCGCGCGCCTTCATGCTGCTGGGCCGGGTGGCCGGGACCTTCGACTAGCCACCGTCCGGCACGACCCACCGCATTTTCGTAGCCGAACTGAATCCGAACAGATGCTTGAACGGGCCGGTATAATCCTGCCCGATCGCCTGAAACCCTTCGCGCTCGTACAGGGTCCGCGCGCGCGGGTTGGTGTTGATCACGTCCAGTTGCACCTCGTGCATGCCCAGCCTCTGCGCTTCCTCCTTGATCGCCCGCAGCAATAGGGTCCCGACACCCTGCCCGCGCGCCTCGGCTGCCACGCATATGCCATCCATCTGGAACACGCCCGGCTTCAGGTCGCGCTCCAGAACGCTCAGGATCAGGCCCCGCCATAGGGCGCCGAACCAGCCATAGACCCGGGCCAGATCCGCCAGCCCGCCCTGCGTCAGCCCACCGTCGCAGGTCTTGTACCCGGCCAGCCCCAGCATCCGCCCATCCGCATCCCGAGCCACCAGGGCGAATTCTGGGTTCAGCACCCGTTCGAAAAAGGCCAGCCCGCGCGCGTCCGGACCCATGACGCGCGATAGTTTGCCCGAGAACGCCTGCCAGAACAGCTCTGCTGCCCGCGCGCGCTCATCGGGGGAAAACCCGCGCGAGACCGAAACCGTCACAGGCCGAAACTGCCATAGGGTATGAAGCGAACCGGGTCTCCCGGCTGGATGTCCAGTGGACCGTCCGGCAGTTCGACCAGCCCTTCGGCCCAGCTGAGCCCGCTGATGCGACCCGACCCTTCCGAGTGGAACACCTCGACCCGGCTGTCGCGGACCCGGGCGCGCAGATATTCGCGGCGGCCCGATTTCTTGCGCTTGGCGAACCCGGCGGGCAGGTCAAAGCCCTGTGGCTGCTGCCACCCCTCGCCCGCCATCAACCCCAGCGCGGGCCGGGCAAAGATCAGAGTGCAGACCATCGCCGCCACCGGATTGCCCGGCAGGCCGAACACCGGCGTGCCCTGCCACAGGCCCAGCGCCAGCGGGCGGCCCGGTTTCAGCGCTATGCGCCATTCCTGCAAGGCCCCCGTCGCGCGAAGCAGGGCCGAGACATGATCCTCGTCCCCCGCCGAAGCGCCGCCGCTGGTCAGGATCGCGTCGGTCTGTTGCGCGGCCTGGTCCAGCCGGTCCCGCAGCACGGCCCGGTCGTCGCCCACGCGGCCCAGATCGACCGTCACAAAGCCCATCCGTTGCAGCATCGACAGCAGCATCGGGCGGTTTGCATCATAGATCTGACCCGGCCCCGCGGCCTGACCCGGATCACGCAATTCATCGCCGGTGGACAGAACCCCCACACGCAAGGGGCTGCGGACCGGGACCTCGGCCACGCCCACCGCCGACAGCAGCGCCAGATCGGCGGGTGTCAGGCGTCGCCCGGCAGGCAAAGCCAAGGCGCCGGCCTGCACGTCTTCGCCCGCCTTGCGCGTATTGGCGCCGGCCTTCAAAGGCCCGTTGAAGGCGATGTGGCCGTCTTGCACGGTCACGTCCTCTTCCAGAATGACGGTATCCACGCCCTCGGGCAGCGGCGCGCCGGTCAGAACGCGCAGCGCCTGCCCCTCCGGCACGGCCCCCGCAAAGGGTACACCCGCCGCCGCGCGCCCCTCGGCCAGCGGCAGGACATGCGGGCCCTCGGGCCGACCACCGGCAAAACCGTACCCGTCCACCGCCGTGTTGGGCAGCGGCGGATTCGACCGTTGCGCGATCACGTCCTGCGCCAGAACGCACCCGCAGGCTTGACCAACGGGCAAGGTCTCGACGCCGGCCACCGGGTGCAATTGGTCGCGCAACAGGGCCAGCGCGTCATCGACCGGGGTCCATTCGACCCCCGGCGGCAATGCGAAACAGTCGTTTTTCAGCGGTGGAGGCGCAATATTCGGCATGGTCCGGTCCTCGGGCATGGTCAGGGGCTGGGCCGCGGCCCCAAGCCGACCTCGGCCAGGATGAAATCGGCAATGGAAGGCGTGTCGTTCAAGTCAAAAACCGGACGGTCCAGATCCAGCGGCGTGTCGCTGGCCACCGCGCGGACCGTCGGATCGTCAACGGCAATCAGCGGGTTTCCGGGCTGGGCGCGAAAGGCCTCGACCTTGGGGTGGCGCGCGCGCTTGTACCCTTCGACCAACACCAGATCGACCGGGGACAGACGCGCCAGAAGGTCGGTCAACGGCGGCTCGGGCGCGCCGCGCAGCTCTTGCATCACGGCGATGCGGCGGCTGGACGCCAGCAGAACCTCGGACGCCCCTGCGGTTCGGTGGCGGTGGCTGTCGGTGCCCGGTTGGTCCACGTCAACCGCGTGGTGGGCGTGTTTGACGGTCGAGACACTGAACCCGCGCCAGGTGATCTCGGCCACCAGCCGTTCGACCAACCCGGTCTTGCCCGTATTTTTCCAGCCGGTAACGCCGTAGACCTTCATGCCTGCTCCAACAGTTTCTGCGCCCGGATCAGATCTTCGGGCGTGTTGACGTTGAAGAACGGATCGAATGGGTCGGCCGGAAACAGCGCCTCGCGCCCTCCATGGCGGTCGGTCCACAGAACCACCTTGCGCAACCCGTCCGTCAAGGCCGCGCGCAGATCGTCGCGCAGCGCCACGGGCCACAGGCCAAAGGTCGGGTGCCGATTGACCCGGCGGCCACCGCCCGATTTCAGCGCCTCTTCACCGGTGCGCGGCGTGGTGGCCAGAACCAGCGGATGAGCCTGCCCCTGCGCCGCCTGCAGCAGCCGATCGACCAGATCGCGCGGGAAGAACGGCGTGTCGGCAGCAGCGGTGACGATGCAATCAGCACCCTGCCCCGCCGCCCAATCCAACCCGGCCAGAACGCCCGCCAACGGCCCGGCGTAACCCGCAATAGTGTCCGGCAGGACCGGCAGGCCAAGATCGGCAAACCGCGCCGGATCGCCGTTGGCGTTCAGCGCCAGCCAGGCCACCTGCGGCGCCAGCCGGTCGATCACATGCGCCAACAGGCTTTGCCCGCCCAGGTGCAGCAACCCCTTGTCGCCGCCGCCCATCCGCGTGGCCAGACCTCCGGCCAGTATGACGCCCAGTGGTTTGGTCATGTGGTCAATCCTTTCGGCTTGGGCCAGTTCGGTGTTCGTACAAAAAGGACGACAACAAACAAAGCCAGAAGACCAACCAACCAGAAAGACCAAGTGCCAGCGATCAAACATACCGAGAGGAATATGCCCGCGGTGTTAAGCCGGTATCGCCGCGCTGCGGTCAGGCTCGGCCTATCCAGCCCTTTCAACGCGGGAAGTCCCCAAAACAAGACACGCAGACGCGTGGACTTCCGCCGCGACGAGCTACACAGAGTACGCGAAGCTGCTATCAAATCGGCCAAAGCGCCCCATTCGAGCTGATCCAGTACGTCGTCGGGATAGGTCGCCAGCGCCATATCCATCGCCAGCTCATCCGCATGTTGGAACTTTATGGAATAGAGGGTTGCGACGCACAAAACCGGGAGGACCAGCAACTCTTCAAGCCTTGCGAGCATTTCAATCATCCCGCACTTTTCCTTCGGTGCTTCCGGTCCTCGACCGGCACGGTGGCCGGGTCCACGTCGCGCAGCAGCCGGTCCTCGCCAGACAGGCAGACGAAACGTTGGCCGCGCATCCGGCCGATCAGGGTCAGGCCGACCTCGCGCGCGATTTCGACGCCCCACGCGGTGAAGCCCGACCGCGAGGCCAGAACCGGGATGCCCATCATCGCCGTCTTGATCACCATTTCCGAGGTCAGCCGCCCGGTGGTGTACAGGATCTTGTCGCCGGCCGTCTCGCCTTCGGACAGCATCCAGCCGGCGATCTTGTCCACCGCGTTGTGGCGGCCCACGTCCTCCATATAGACCAGCGGGCGGCTCTGATGGCACAGAACCGTGCCGTGGATCGCCCCGGCCTGCAGGTACAGCGACGGCGTGCGGTTGATCTTGGCCGCCAGATCATACAGCCACGAGGTGCGCACCTGAACCTGTGGCAGGCGCACGCCCTCCAGCCCCTCCATCATGTCGCCGAACACCGTGCCCACCGCGCAGCCGCTGGTGCGGGTCTTTTTCTTCAGCTTGTCCTCGTACGAGGTCTCGCGCGCCGTGCGCACCACCACGGTTTCCAGATCGTCATCGTAATCGACACGCGTGATCTGGTCATCGGGGCGCAACATGCCCTGGTTGCGCAAAAAGCCCAGAGCCAGATATTCGGGGTAGTCGCCGATGGTCATGGCCGTCACGATCTCTTGCGAATTGAGGAAGATCGTCAGCGGGCGCTCCTCGACCACCGAGATGCGGCTGACCTCGCCGTTCTGGTCCACCCCCTCGACCGCGCGGGTCAACCGCGCCGCGCCGGGATCGGGGGCGATGATGTATTCCGACAGATCGACTTCGGTGGCCAATTGCAACCCTCTCTCTGACCCGCTACTGCTGCACAGACCACCATAGGATCTAGCCATGGCAACCTCCACATCCAAGTCATACTATTGGCGGGGTTTTCGCGACGGGACCCCGTTCATCTTCGTGGCGGTGCCCTTCGGCACCCTGTTCGGCGTCTTCGCGACCGAGGCGGGCCTGAGCATTCTGCAGACCATGGTGTTCACCGCAGCCGTCTTTGCGGGGGCCGCGCAGTTTGCATCGCTGCAACTGCTGCAGGACGGCACACCCACGGCCATCATTCTGGTTTCGGCACTGGCAGTGAACCTGCGGATGGCCATGTATTCGGCGTCGTTGACGCCTTATCTGGGCGCGGCGCCCCTGTGGCAACGGGCCTTTGCCGCCTATCTTACGGTCGACCAATCCTATGCCTGCTCGATCGTCCAGTTCGAAAAAGAACCGGACATGTCGGTTCCGCAGCGTATGACCTATTTCATGGGGTCGGTTTCGCCTCTGGTGCCCATGTGGGTGCTGGCCACCTTTATTGGGGCCTACCTGGGAACGCAGATCCCGGATAGCTGGGCACTGGACTTCGCGCTGCCAATCACCTTTCTGGCCATGATCGGCCCGATGATGCGCACTCCGGCCCATGTGGTCGCGGCTCTGGTCGCCATCGTCGTGTCGCTGCTATGCGTGACAATCCCCTACAATCTTGGCCTGCTGATCGCGGGCTGCGCGGGCATGATGGCCGGTGCGCAGGCCGAAGTGATGCTGGAACACAGAAAGGTAGCGTCATGACCACCCCCGATCAGACAACGGTCTGGACGATCATCGTCGGGCTGGCGATCGGCAGCTATGCCCTGCGCTTCGTGTTCATCGGCTTTGTCGGAGACCGTCCGTTGCCGCCATGGTTGCTGCGGCATCTGCGCTATACGGCGGTGGCCATCCTGCCGGCCCTGATTGCCCCTCTGGTCATGTGGCCCACGGCCACCGAGGGCCAGCCGGACCTGCCGCGCATGGCCTCGGCCGTGGTTGCCCTGAGCGTCGGGTTGATCACCAAGAACGTGCTGGCCGCCATCTTTGCCGGGGCCGGCACGCTGTATGGTCTGCTGTACCTAGTTGGTTGAAGCCGCTTCCAGCTGGTTAAGCGCGGCGTTGTTGGCCGCCAGACCGGCCTGCAGATCGGCGCTGTCGTTTTCACGATATTCGGCCGTGACGACCCCCGGAATCTGCCCGAACTGATCGGACAACTTGACCGGGTAGAAGGTGGCCTGGATCTGCTCGAACCCGGGAACCTGCTGCAGCAGCCGAGCAGTCGAGTGGGCGCAGTAGGCGCCCGGAACCGGTCCGGACTGCTTGGCCAGTTGATAGGCGATCTCGGCCTGCTGGGGGGTCACCTGGATGGTCTGGATGCGCGCATAATGCGTTTCGCGTGCGTGCGAGCTGCGATAGGCACGCTCGACCGCGGGGGTGATGCCATACAGCACGTCATCCTTGATCGGCACCACGTCGGCGCGGAACGACCCGGCGGGGTCGAAAATTATCCGCTCGCTGGCGCTGATCATCAGCGAGGTATGCGCGCCAGACCCGGTACGCGTGTTGATCATCGTATACAGGGTCAGCGTTGAGGGGCCCGGGTCACGGTAGGATCGCGCAACGATCTCGGACTGGTCGGTCTGAGGGCGCTGCGACGTGGCACAGCCTGCGACGGTTACTGCCAGCAGGCAGGCAATCAAGATGCGAAACATGACCCGTCAGTCCGGCTTATGCCCCAAAGATCGCAAGAAACAGGGCAATGAAGCAGATCACCACGACGCTGTAGGTGGTGAATTTGATGAACCCGTTGAAGGTTTCGGTCTGGACGGTGATGTCCATCTCGCCGTGCTTGTGTTCAGCCATTTCGAAAGATTCCCAATTCGCGTGTTTGCCGATTTGGATAAATCATATTTTCCGGCCTGTCACGACGTCAATCGCGCGCAGGTGCCCGAGTTCAGTCGGCCGCAGCCTCATCGGTGGCAAAAACCGAGCAGCCGGGATACCCGAAGCCCCACCGCCACGGCAGGCCGGTGCAGGGACCACCTCCGAATCGGACGGCCATGAACATCGCCTCGGCGGTGATCGACATGGCCGACGTCACCTGCTCGGGCGTCATGTCGTATTGCGTTGCATAGTCCTGCGCATGCACGGCTCCGAATTCCTTGACGCAGGCGCGCAAGGCGCGGTCAGCCTCCAGCCGGGCGTCGAAACTGGCGTCGGCGGACGTGGCGCCCCCGGCGGTGTGATACGCGCGATCATGAGTCACGCAGCAGGACTCCCACGGCGGATGGCTTTCGTAAACCGCGCGAAATCTGGGAAAGGTCTCTGCCACCAGCCGCCAGCTGGACGACATGCCGCCCGAGCAGCCATCGGTTTCAAACGCGCTCAATGGTTGCCCAACCGATTGCGCGATCAAAGCCCGATGCGCGGGCATCTCGACGCCGCGCATCAGATCCTGCGCCGAAGCCGACCCGGCAAGGCAGGCAAGCAAAAGACCGAAGCTAGGGGCTTGCATCGCGCATCGCCTCGGTATCGACCGACAGGCCGAAGGTCGTGGCCAACCACAGCAGCAGCCGCTCGCCCGGCTCCATCTCGGCGCGGACACGTAGCACTTCACGCGCCATTGCGGGGCGGTCGGTGATCAGACCGTCGACACCCATCGAGGCCATCGACGACATCTGCAGCGGGTCATTCACCGTCCAGACATAGATATCCTTGCCCGCGTCATGGACCGAGCGGATCAACCCGGGCGTGACCATCCCGGCATTCACCGCGACGAAATCGCCCTCCAGCCCGGTCAGATCGCCCACCGCCGTGGCAGCCAGAACGCCGGCGCGCCAGTCCGGGCGCAACGCTTTCATCTTCTGCACCGCGGGGTATTTGAGCGACATCGTGGCGATGTCCTGCTCCATCCCAAACTCCTCGACGATGGCGGCCACGCGGTTTTCCAGATCCACGTCATGGCCATAGTATTTCAGTTCGATGATGACCTTGGATTTGCCCTTCGCAGCCTCCAGAACCTCGCGCAGGGTCGGGGTGCGCTGATCGGCATATTCGGGGTCGAACCAGCTGCCGATGTCGATCTGCGCCACATCCTCCATCGTGGCATCCCAGACCTTCATATTGACCCCGCCCAGCTTCATGAAGTCGCTGTCATGGGCCACGATCACCTCGCCGTCGGCGCTTTCCTGAACGTCGATCTCGACCCAGTCGGCACCGTCCTCAATGGCTTTCAACACCGCAGCCATCGTGTTTTCCGGCCGCAGCGCCGCAGCGCCCCGGTGGCCGATTACGTCAGCATGATCGGGTGCCGAAATCTGGTCCAGCACGTCCTGGCTGAACCAGATCCCGGCCAACAGGGCCACAACGGCCGCGGCGACGGTCACCAGAACCGGGGCGCGCAGGTTTCCGGCCTCGGGGTGAGGAAGCTCTGCCGCCCGGGGCTCAAAAAATGCATCCAGCAGAACCGCCAGCGCGCCCAACGCCACCGCCGCCAGCACCAATCCGGCCAGAGACCACAGCCCGGCCACCAGCAGGCTGAGCGTCAGGGCAACCCGCAGGTTCGTGCCCTGTTCGAGAGGTACAAGGTGGAACAACAGGCTGGCCACGGCAGCAATCAGCGCAGCAATCGCCAGACGTACGACCAGCCACAGCGCCAGGTCGATCTTCAACCGGCCGCGTTTGCCTTCCATTCGCCGGGCGCTTTCGGAAAAGGCGTCCGAGGGCGCAATCTCCTCGAACAGCACCAGATGCAGGGCCAGAGCCCAGGCCGACAGGCGGCGGATCAGCACCCAGGCCAAGGCCAGCACCACGAACCCGATCAGCGCGACGGCCACCTGGAACGCGGGCGGATGGAAGGTCAGATAGTAGTTGATGTCGTATTCGGTCAGCGTCCACCACGCGATCAGGCCCGCGACCGCCACGAAAGGCACCGCCAGGACAAGAACCCGCAAAATGAAGCGCACCGCGAAGGAAAACAGCGTCGGCATGCGCGATAGGATCAACCGCAGCGCCGACCCGCCGGCCCTCCACGGGTCGCTCTCGCCCATCCTGAGCGATCCGGCCATGACCGAAAAGACGAACACCTCGGCCAACAGGAACAGGCCCAGAATGACCACCGCCGCCACGAAGCCAACCGGCGACAGGATGAACATCGCGATGTCCTGATCGGTCAGCGCTGTTTGGTCGGACAGCATCACCGCCAGGTTCACGGTGAAGGCCACGCCGGGGGCGATCAGCGCGATCAGCAGCAGCCGTACCGCCAGATAGATGGGAACAAAGGTTCGGCGCCGGGCCCAAGCCCCGCGATAGGCATCTGCTACGGTTGAGAAATGTGACACGCCGGCTCCCTTTGAATGTTGAATTCATTCAAGGCCGCGCAGATGTGAATTGCAAGCGTGACGCTCAGCTTTCCTCAAGCTTAGCCGCGAGGCGGAAGCCGATGCGGTTGGCGGGCTTGTCCTCGACCGTTTTGGGCAGGGCGCGCAGCATGACGTTCAGCTGGCTGACATGCTGCACCAGCTGGGTGCGCGCGCCCGAACCGTCCGAGCCGTAGAAAGTGATCACGTCGGGGTCGAAATATCCCATCCCCTCGATCCGCATCACCCCGGCGTCACCGCCGGTAAAGCCCATGGCGACCTCGTGATCGGCATCGAGGGTCTGTTCAAAGTTCTGGATGTACAGGATCAGCCGCTCATACGCCCATTGGGCGGGGCTTTTGCTGTCGACCGGCTGGCGCAGGGGTTCGGGCAGATCCTTGGTGCCCGACGTGCTGTCCGGGTCGCAATGCACCTCATAGCACCGGGGCAGAGCTGCGGCCTCGGCAACTTCGGCCGAAGTTTCGATCTTGTCCTGCATCGTCTCAACCTTTGCGCTGATACACCCACGCGCCGTCCTCTCGGCGCGCACGGGTCACGGCTCCAGTGTGATAAAGATGGTTCAGATGCGCAACCGCCTCGACCAGCGCAAGACCGTATTCGCCGTCGCGGATGGGACGTTTAAACAGGGTCACGAAACAATCCGACGCCGCCTTGGGCGCATCCAGATCGTCCAGCAGGCGTGCAAGAGCGCTGTGATGGTTCTCGATCAGTTGTTTCATGCGGATCGGCAGACCGACGAAGGGCAGCTTGTGCCCCGGCAGCACCACCTGATCAGGCCGCGCCAACGCTTGCAGGCGCTCGCAGGCCTCCAGCCAGTCGGACACCGGGTCGGCCATCGGCTCGGTGGCATAGACGCCCAGGTTCGGGCTGATCGAGCTGAGGATCTGGTCGCCCGAGATCACCAGGTTGTCGTCGCGGCTCCAGAACGTGGCGTGTTCGGGGGCATGGCCATTGCCCATATGCACGTCCCAGTCCCGCCCGCCCATGCGGATCACGTCGCCCTGCTTGATGCGGACAAAGCCCAGAGGCATCGGATAGACCGTGTCGGCAAAATTGAAGGGCCGCTCGGACATGCGCTTGGCCAGGATCTCGGGGGCCATGCCGGCGCTGCGGTAGAACTCCAGCGTCTCTTCCGGCCAGCTCTCCTGCACGTCCAGCGTCAGCATTCGCGCAAACAGCCATGCGGTGCGGCTCGAGACCAGATCGGCGCCGTGCTCCGACTGGAACCAACCGCCATTGCCGACGTGATCGGGGTGGTGATGCGTAACCACCACTCGAGTCACCGGTTTGCCCGCAAGCGGCCCGGCCATCAGGTCGGACCACAGGCCGCGCGTCTTTTTCGATGA
The DNA here is from genome assembly GCF_056537865.1 of Ruegeria sp. BJ5. NCBI lineage: Bacteria > Pseudomonadati > Pseudomonadota > Alphaproteobacteria > Rhodobacterales > Roseobacteraceae > Ruegeria > Ruegeria sp. BJ5. The sequence continues at coordinate 198,111 of NZ_JBQFSH010000005.1, read as the reverse complement.
AATTCCGGTGTCGATCACCGTCCAGCCATCTCCGTCATCCAGCGCATAGACGTTGACGTGGTCCAGCGCCATCGGCAGCGGCAGGCGCATCCACAGCACGCCCTCGGCGATCTCGGTGGCCTGTCCGGGCGCGGGCGGCTCGGGCCAGGGATGGCGAAACGCCGGAGGCCGCGCGCCGTCCATCACGCGGCCAGTTCGTCGGCGCTGAGCGCGAACAGGTCTTTGGCCCCGATCTGTGCCTGATCCAGCAGGCCCGCGTATTCCGGCAGGCGCGCGGTGATGTAGTACCGCGCCAGCTTGGCGCGCGGACCATCCGGATCGGCTAAAGCGGCGATCAGGTGGTAATGCGCGCCCAGCACGCGGGCAAAGGCGTTCAGATAGGCCACGGCCCCGGCGAAGCGGTTGTTCATGTCCTCTTGCGCCACCAGCCACTCGGTCGCCTCGCGCAGGGATTCGGTCGCCTCCCATACCGGGCCGGCCAGCTCGGGCACGGTGGCGCGGGCGCGCTCGGCGTGATCTTCGATCTCGTCCAGCAGGCGGGCGGCGGCTTCGCCCCCGTCCATCATCTTGCGGCCGACAAGGTCCATGGCCTGAATGCCGTTGGTCCCCTCGTAGATCGCGGTCACGCGGACATCGCGGTAATACTGCGCGGCGCCGGTTTCCTCGATATATCCCATGCCGCCATGCACCTGCAGGCCGGTCTCGGACACGCGCATGCCGGTCTGGGTGCCGAAGGCCTTGCAGATCGGGGTCAGCAGGGCCGCCCGCGCGGCCCAGTCGGCGTTGCCGGTGGCCTTGGCCATGTCGATGGCGGCGGCGTTGGCCAGCATGATCGCACGGGCGGCGAACAGGTCGGCCCGCATGTCCATCAGCATCCGGCGCACATCCGCATGATCGATGATCGTGCCCGAGGGCGTCTTGCCCTGCTTGCGTTCCAGAGCATAGGCCAGCGCGTGCTGATAGGCGCCCTCGGCCGCGCCCACGCCCTGCCCGCCGACACCGAGGCGCGCGTTGTTCATCATGGTGAACATGGCGGCCATGCCTTTGTGTTCCTGGCCAACCAGCCAGCCCTTGGCGCCGTCATACTGCATCACGCAGGTGGGCGAACCATGCAGGCCCATCTTGTGTTCCAGCGACACCACCTTCAGGTCATTCGCCACGCCCGGATTGCCGTTTTCATCGGGGATGTACTTGGGTACCAGAAACAACGAGATCCCCTTGGTCCCCGGCGCGCCATCGGGCAGTCGGGCCAGAACCAGGTGGCAGACATTCTCGCAGAAGTCATTGTCGCCCCACGAGATGTAGATCTTCTGCCCGGTCACCGAATAGGTACCGTCGCCGTTGGGTTCGGCCTTGGACGTCAGCGCGCCAACGTCAGACCCGGCCTGCGGTTCGGTCAGGTTCATCGTGCCCGACCATTCGCCCGACATCAGCTTGGGCAGGTACAGCGCCTTGAGCTCTTCGCTGGCGTGGTGTTCCAGCGCCTCGATCTGACCCTGGCTCATCAACGGAGCCAGCTGCAGCGACAGGCAGGCGGCGCTCATCATCTCGTTCACGGCGGTGGTCACGGTCATAGGCAGGCCCATGCCTCCATATTCCGGGTCGCCGCTCATGCCGATCCAGCCGCCCTCGGCGATCGCCTTCCAGCCATCGGCATAGCCGGGAGAGGTCCACAAAATCCCGTTCTCCAGCCGCGCGGGGTGCAGATCGCCGGGGCGCTGCAGGGGGGCCATCACCTCTTCGCACATCTTGCCGGCCTCGGACAGAATGGCGCTGACCACGTCCGGGGAAGCCTCGGCGAATTTCTCGGTTGCGGCGACGTCCTTGAACCCCACCACCTTGTCCATGAGGAACTCGTAATCAGTGACAGGAGCGCGATATGGCATGGTTTCCCCCGGAAATCGTGTGTCGGTCGCAATGGCGGGCTTGGAATCCATGGCCCGCGCCGGTATTCATCTAAGCTTGTTCGATTACCTATCCGTCCCCCTGTTGCAAGCAACCAAAACGCCGCGTCACCACCCATGATCCCCAACAGCACGCAATATCTGGATGCTGATCCCGCCGGGATTGCAGCCGCGGCCGACCTGCTGCGTCAGGGACTGCTGGTCGCCTTCCCGACCGAGACCGTTTACGGGCTGGGCGGCGACGCCCGCAACGGCGAGGCGGTTGCAGCGATCTACGCCGCCAAGGGACGACCCAGTTTCAACCCGCTTATCGCGCATGTCGCCTCGGTCGAGGCCGCCAAACGCTATGTCGAGTGGTCGGACAATGCCGAACAGCTGGCAGCTGCGTTCTGGCCCGGTCCGCTGACGCTGGTGCTGCCGCTGCGCGCGGGACATGGCGTGTCCTCACTGGTGACGGCGGGGCTGGAGACGCTGGCCGTGCGGGTGCCCGCCCACCCAACCGCGCGCGCATTGCTGAGCGCAGTTGACGGTCCCGTCGCTGCCCCATCGGCAAACCCCTCCGGTCGGATCAGCCCAACCGCTGCGGCGCATGTGCGCGCCGGTCTGGACGGTCGGATCGCCGCCGTACTGGATGACGGACCCTGTTCTGTCGGGTTGGAATCGACCATCGTGGGCTTGGCCGGCACCCCCGCTTTGCTGCGGCCCGGCGGTGTGGCACTGGAACAGATCGAAACGGTTCTGGGCACGCGCCTGACCCGCCACAAGCCCGGAGATCTGCTGACCGCTCCGGGGCAGTTGCTGTCGCACTACGCGCCGGACGCACCGGTCCGGCTGAACGCCACCGAGCGGCGCGGGGACGAGTTGCTGCTGGGATTTGGCAGTGTCGATTGCGACCGCAACCTATCCGCCAGGGGCGACCTGATCGAGGCGGCGGCAAACCTGTTTGCGTATCTGCACGAACTGGACGGTACGGGGCGGCCAATTGCCGTCAGCCCGATCCCTTCCGAGGGCGTGGGGGCGGCCATCAACGACCGCCTGCGCCGGGCCGCGGCGCCACGCAATTCCTGATCAGGCCCGACCGGCGCTGGCCGACAGCGTCAGCGGATCGACACCCAGCGTGGCCAAGGCGGCCTCCCACTTTTCGTCGTCGGCAACGTCAAAGACCAGTTTCGATGTGGCATCGGTCGTCAACCAGCCATTGGCCGCGATCTCGTCTTCCAGCTGTCCCGGCCCCCATCCCGAATAGCCCAGCATCAGCATCGAGTTCAGCGGCCCCTTGCCAGAGGCGATATCTTCGAGCACGTCCAGCGTCGCCGTCATGCTGAAATCGCCGGCCACGTGCAGCGAATGCAGATTTGCATCGTAGTCCGCGCTGTGCAGCACAAACCCCCGGGACAATTCGACCGGCCCACCAAAATGCACGAGGCGTTCTCCGACAACCGGGATGCGGCACGCGATGTTCAACTGTTCAAGCAGCGTCTTGATTCGCAAATCCGACGGTTTGTTCACGATCAGACCCATCGCGCCGTCATCGCCGTGGCTACACAGGTACACCACTGAATGATCAAAGCGCGGATCGCCCATGCCGGGCATCGCAATCAACAGTTTTCCAGTCAGATCCATCAAAAAAAACTCGTGAGGCTTATTCCCTTACAATGACCTTGCGGAACCCGGATTGGCAAGGGATCACGCCGGAAATCCCGCGATTTCTGCCGGTGACCAGAACGTGACTTGGCAAACCTGCCCGCAAGTCGCATGTATGGATCATGAGATCGCTGTTCAAACCCGTTCTGACCGTTGTTTCGGCTTGCCTGGCCCTGTCCGCACCTGCGCAGGGGCAATCGATCGACTCGATCGTCCGGCTGGACGTGATCGATGGCGGCCAATCCGAGGATGGAACCTATCTCACCGCGATCCGGCTGGATTTGGAACCCGGATGGAAGACCTATTGGCGGGCCCCCGGTGACGCTGGCATTCCGCCTGAATTCGACTGGCGCCGGTCCGGCAATGTCGACGCGGTTGCGATCACCTGGCCCACGCCGCATGTCTTTGACCAGAACGGCCTGAAGTCCATCGGCTATGAAACCCAGCTGGTGTTGCCGGTTCGGATTACCCCCAAGGACGCATCCAAACCGGTACGGTTGCGCGGCGAGGTCGATCTGGGAGTGTGCAAGGATGTCTGCATTCCCGCATCGCTGAAATTTGACCACGAACTGGACGCCGGCGCAGCAAGAAATCCGGCGATCGCGGCTGCGCTTGCGCAACGGCCCTTCTCTGCACGCGAGGCTGGCGTTACCGGCGCGGCCTGTCGCCTGAGCCCGACCGCGGACGGTTTGCAGATTCAGGTACAGATCGACATGCCCTCGGCCGGTGGTGCCGAACTTGCGGTGATCGAACCGGGGAACCCGGCCCTGTGGGCGTCGCAGACTGAAACCAAGCGGCAAGGCAACCGGCTGACCGCCACGTCCGAGGTGATCAGTCCCGACGGTCAGCCCTTTGCGCTGGACCGGTCCGCCGTGCGGATCACGGTTCTGGGGACCAAACACGCGGTCGACATTCTGGGCTGCAGCGCGGGCTGAGCGGATGCAGCAGGTTCCCCGGATCGGCGCACTGGCGGTTGTCATAGATCAGGGCCATGTCCTGCTGGTGCAACGCAGCAAGGCCCCCGATGCCGGTCTCTGGGGATTTCCGGGCGGCCATGTGGAGTGGGGCGAAACCGTCCTGCAGGCCGCCGCGCGCGAGTTGATGGAAGAAACCGGTATCGAAGCAACCCCGCAGGCGTATCTGGGCAACCTTGATCTGCTGGTCCGGGATGCGGCCGGACAGATCACCGCCCACTATTTGCTGGTGGGCGTGTCCTGCCGCTTCGGATCCGGCACTCCGGTCGCAGCGGATGATGCGCAGGATGCGCGTTGGTTTCCAATCCGGCAGGTGCTGGACCGCGGCCTTGCCATGAGCGCCCGGGTGCCCGACCTTCTGTCTCAGGCACTGGCCCGGGATGAAAGCCTGACATAAAGCGCCCCGGACACGATCAGGCTGACGGCCAGAATGGCAACCGCACCGGCCGCGAACGCTCCCAGCCCCATTCTCAGCAACGCCAGACCGTCCTCGCCGCCGTACAGCCCGGACAGCACACCCAGCGGCGCGCCGGCCAGAACCGGCCAGACCATGGTGACCAGCAGCCAGAGCATCATCGCCCCGCCCGTCCCCGCGGCCGCGACCCGAACCACCTTGTCCGGCGCCCGCAAGGCGCGGCGCATCGCCGTCATCGGGCGAGAAATATCACTCAGGATCGCCAGCAACGCGGGGACCAGGAGCAGCACCAGCACCATGCCGAACCCGAGCCCGTAGACCAGCGTGATCACCGTGGGTTTGAGGAATTGCGCCTGCTGCGACCCTTCGTACAGCAACGGGGCCAGCCCCATCACCGTCGTCAGCGTGGTCAGCATCACGGGACGCAACCGGTCTGCAGTGCCTTCTATGATCGAGGGCACCAGCCCGCGATCCTGCTGATACCCATCGATGGTCGTTATCAAAACGATCGAGTCATTGATGATGATCCCGGTCATGCCCAACAGGCCGACGACCGTGAACATGCTAAGGGGAACGCCCCAGATGTAATGCCCCCAAATGGTGCCGACCAGACCAAAGGGAATGATCGCCATCACCACCAGCGGCCTTGTCCAACTGGCGAAGATCCAAGCCAGAACAAGGTAGATCCCGGTCAGGCACAGGATCAGGCCGGTGCGCGCCTCGGTCAGGAACTCGTCCTCCTGTTCGCTCAGACCGGCCATGCGCCACTCGACCTGATACTCGGAGGCGATATCCGGCAGGATTTCCTCGCGCATGGCGCGGGTGATTTCCGCGGCCTGGGCCGGGTCATCCTCGGAAATGTCCCCGTTCACTGCGATCACCCGCAGGCCATTTTCCCGGCGCACCGTCGAGAACCCCGACTCGCGCTTGACCGAGACGATGTCAGCCAGCGGGACATAGACCCCGTCCGGTGAACGCATCAGCGTGTGTTCGAGGAAATCGGCGGTCAGCTCGCTTTCGGGCAGTTCGACCCGGATCTCGGCGCTGCGAGGACCGTCGGGGAATGTCGCCGCCTCGATCCCGTTCAGCCGGTGACGCAGAACCCGGCCCAATGTCTCGATGCGGAAGCCCAACGCCTCGCCCTGTGCCGTCAGATCCAGAATGTACTCTTCCTTGTCATAGGCCAGATTGTCTTCCAGCGCTGAAACCTCGGGGTATTTCGACAGTTCCGCCTGCAGGGCCTCGGACGCGGATTTCAGGGTGTTCACGTCCGCGCCGAAAAGCTGCACGTCGATGGCATCACCACCCGGACCCGAGCGCCAGCCGCGGAACGTCAGCAATTCGACCTTGGGATGGCGCGGCACGAATTCCTGCAGCTCGCCCACGAATTCAAAGCTGGAATAAGGTCGCAGGTCGGCATCGATCAGCTCGATAGAGATACCGCCCAGCAAATCGCCATCCTTGCCATCGGCGGCGGACAGACCATAACCGGCGCTCCCCCCGATCTCGGCCAGAACATAGTCGATCGGGTTGCGACCGTGGCGTTCTTCGTAGATCCGACCCAGCTCTTCCGTGGCGCGCTGCAGAATGTGCATCATTTCGATCGTGTCGGCGCGGGTAGCGCCTTCGGCCATGATGAAATTGCCGGTGACCGAGCCTCGCTCGGGCGCGTTGAAAAACCGCCAATTGACGTCGCCCTTGATGAACAGCGCTATCTGACTGGCCAGAATGGCGATCATCAAGGCCACGACCACGTATCGCGCCCAGATTGCCCACGCCACCAAAGGTCGGAAAAGAGTGTCGCGCACCCAGCGAAAACCCCGGTTCACAACCCGGTTGGGCCAGTCATACCAATGTTCCTTGGCCGAATGTGCGATAGCATGCGCCATGTGGTTCGGCAGGATCAGAAAACACTCGATCAACGATGCGATCAGTACAGCGATCACCGTAAAGGGAATGTCCCGGATCAGCTCTCCGAACCGTCCGCCAATGGCGGTCAGACCGAAAAAGGCGATCACGGTCGTGACCGTGGCCGCAAAAACCGGCATCGCCATGCGCCGGGCGGCGCGCTCGGCGGCAACGACCGGTGGCTCGCCCAGACGGCGGGCCCGGAAATCGGCGTGTTCCCCCACCACGATCGCATCATCCACTACGATACCCAGCGTGATGATAAGGCCGAACAACGAGACCATGTTGATTGACAGCCCGCCGATATACATGAAGGCGATGGCCGCCGACATCGCAACCGGGATACCGGCCGCGACCCAGAATGCGATGCGCGCATTCAAGAACAGGAACAGAAGGCACACCACCAAGCCCAGCCCGACCAGCCCGTTGTCGATCAGAATGTCCAACCGGTCGGTAATGGCCTGCGCCCGGGTACGGATCAGCTCGACCGAGATACCATCCGGCAGGCTCGCCTGCATCTCGGCCACCACATCCTCGACCGTGTGCTGAATGTCGATCGCATCACCCAGGTTCGACCGGTCCACCCGGACGGACATGGCCGGATTTTCGCCCACGAAATAGCTGCGATTGCGGGTAACGCCCTCGACCCGGATCTGCGCGACATCGCCGACCACCAGCTTGGACCCGTCCGGATAGGTGCGCAAAGCGATGCGCTCGATCTCTTCCGGGGTGCGCTTTTCGACACCGGTGCGGATCCGGGCGTTTGCGCCGGTCACGTCCCCGGCCGGATTGGCCGTGACCTCGGCCGCAACCGCCGAGGCGATCTCGGACAGGGTGATGTCGTTGGCGATCAACTGCGCGGTGGGAACCTCGACCACGATGCGTGGGGCCGCAAGGCCGCGGATCGTGGTCCGCGTCACACCGGCAGCGAACAGCCGATTGATTAACTCATCTGTGAATTTGGCCAGCTGCCCGGTCTCGATCGGGCCGGTGAGGACAACATCCGTTACCCGGTCTCGCCAAGCGGCACGCCGGATGGACGGTTCTTCGGCATCCTCCGGCAGGTTGGTCACGCTGTCGACCGCGGTGCGCACTTCTTCGACGGCGCGGCTCATGTCCCAGTTGGGTTCAAATTCCAGCGCGATGCGGGCCGATCCTTCACGGGAGGTCGACTCGGTGCTGGCAACGCCTTCGACCGCCAGCAATGCAGGTTCAAGGATCTGGACAATCCCGTTGTCCACATCCTCGGGCCCCGCACCATCCCATTCGACGTTGACATTGACCCGTTCCAGGATCACGTCCGGAAAGAACTGCGCCCGCATGTTCGGCGCCGAAGCCGCGCCAAGGACCAGCATGACCACCAGCAGAAGGTTGGCAATGGTCCGGTGACGCGTGAAATAGCTGAGGATGCCGCTGGCCGCGCCCGGGATCTCGCGCATCATGGCGCCTATCCCCCGGCCCGGTTTTCAAGCCGCCGCAACAGAGACGACGGCACCTTCGCCTCGCTCAACTGAGCAAGAACACGGGTCTTGGCGTCCTGGGACATGCGGTCGCTGGCCTCGACCTGCGCCACCAACCGCGCGCGGTGCTCGTCCGTCAGCTCGACCATGTCCGGCTCGACCGCGGCGCTGTCTTCGATGCGAACCGGGCGCACGCGGACCCCCGACCCCAGCAGCGGGGTCCGACCGACCACGACTTCGCGCCCTTCCAGCCCGGCGCCGCGCAGCAGAACTTCGTCCCCTTGCCGGCGCACCAGCTCGACCGGGAGCGTTTCCAGCCGGTCGTCGTCGCCCAGCACCAGCACGGTGCCTTGCGCATCCAGAACCGAAGACGGGAGACGCACGACATTATCCAGCGGCTGTTCCTCGACCGAAACGGTCACGAAATCGCCGGGCTTGAACCCCGGCGCGGCATCAAGCCGGGCATAGATCAACCGGCCGGTCTGGCCCTCGCCGGCCGACCCGCTGTCGCGGCTGATCCGACCGGTGGCGCTCAGGTCCGTGCCCGTCACCTCAAGCGAGATGGTCACCGGTGCCGGGATCAGCTTGCCCTGATCGTCCAGCAACCGCACGTATTGCGCGGTCGAAACGCGGAACGCGACCTCCAGCGCAAACGGGTCGACCAGTTCGGCCAGCTTTTCATTGGCCGTGACCAGGCGCCCTTCAACCAGCGTGACACCAGTCAGCGTCCCGTCGAACCGGGCGCGGATGGTCATGTCCTCCAGATCGCGTTCGGCCGATTCCAAAGCGATACGTGCCCGCGCCAGCAACGTTGTCGCCTGATCGACGCGGGACTCGGCCTGCGCCAAAGCGATACGGCGCGACAACACGGTTTGCCGGGCCGAGGCCGCGGCCAATTCGGCCTCTTCAACGCTGGCGGTCGCGCCCACACCACGGTCCAGCAAATCCTTCTGGCGCTGCAGGGCCCGTTCCCGCAGATCCGATTGGGATTCGGCGGCCTTCAACTCATCCTGCGCCAAAAGCAGAGCGCGTTCAGCATCGCGTTCCTCGAACTGGGCATCCAGCAGGTCCGACCGCGCACGGTCCAGCGCCGCCTGCGCATCGGCCGGGTCCAGCTCGACCAGAACTTCGCCTGTGCGCACAACCCCACCATCCTCGAAATTTTCCGCCAGCCCGATGACACGGCCACCCAGCGCCGCCCGCAATTCCAGACGCCTGCGGCTTTGAACTTCGCCGAATGCCTCCAGGTAGGGGGTGGCGGTTTGTGGCTCGGCCTTCTGAACCGTGACGGCGAACACGCGTTCGCGCGCCTGCGGGGGTTTGTTGTCGCGGGTCATGACCTCTTGCACTGCGCCGGTGATCATCTGCGCCGCGACAATCAACAGCGCAAGCATCAGGGATGCCAGAAAGACACCGATGAGGCTCTGCCGCAGAAATCGCATAGATCTTTCACTCCGGTTGCAACGGGACGCCGTCTATAAATAGGTAGCCGGGCCGGAAAAAATACCAACCCACAAGGCGGTTATGAGCCGTTAAACGTACGACCAGTCTACTTCCGTCGCAGATGTTCGTCCAATCTGGGCATGATTTCCACGAAATTGCAGGGCCGGTGGCGATAATCCAGCTGTTTTTCCAAAATGCCGTCCCAGGCATCCTTGCAGGCCCCCGGGCTGCCCGGCAGCGCAAACAGATAGGTTCCGCCAGCGACGCCACCTGTGGCCCGCGACTGTACTGCCGAGGTTCCGATCTTCTCCATCGAAATCAGGGTGAAGACGGTGCCAAAAGCCTCGATTTCCTTTTCGTAGACATCGCGATGCGCCTCGACGGTGACATCACGCCCGGTCAAGCCGGTACCGCCGGTCGAGATCACCACGTCAATCGCGGGGTCGGCGACCCACGCCCGCAACTGCTCGGCGATCTGGGCACGCTCGTCCTGAATGATCTTGCGGTCGGCCACGGTGTGCCCCGCACGCTCGATCCGGTCGACCAATGTTTGGCCCGAACGATCTTCGGCCAGTGACCGCGTGTCCGATACGGTCAGAACAGCGATGCGGATGGGGATGAATTCCATGGTTTCATCAATTCGGGACATATCGTGTCAGGCTCTTTCCATGATGGCCAGCCGGGCCGCCAGCGCGACGAACACGCCGCCACTGACCCAGCCGAGAATTCGCGACGCCCGCGGGCTTGAAATCAGCGCTCGCCCGGCGCCGCCGGCAAATGACCCCACCAGGGCATTCACGACGAACCCGCCCAGAGCGATGATCGCGCCCAGCAGCAGAAACTGGGCCAGAACCGATCCGTTGGCCGGCGAGACGAATTGCGGGATGAAGGCCAGAACAAACAGAATGATCTTGGGATTCGTCATGTTGACCAGCATCCCCTCGCGAAAGGCATGGCCCGACGGCTTCATTGGAGCGTCAGTCCGGACCGCACCGTTCCGGATGGTGCCCCAGGCCAGATACAGCAGGTAGGCCACACCCAGCCAGCGAATGACGTCGAACAGCCAAGGCATAGCCGCGACCGCCGCGCCAAGTCCCAGCCCAGCCAGCAGAACATGAACCATCAGACCCGTCGAAACGCCGGCGCTGGCCACGATGGCGGATCGAGCACCGGACCGCAGTCCAAGCCCGAAACAGAACATCATGTCAGCCCCCGGCGTCATGTTCAGCGCGATGGCGGCTGGGATGAAGGTCAACAGAGTTGCGTATTCGATCATGGATCGACCTCGAACCAATTCACTTTGGGCCCCAGATTTGCGATCCGGGTGCGACCGATCTCGCCGCGATAGCCCCAGCTGTCGTGGATATGACCGCACAGAGCAAAGTCTGGTTGAACCCGTTCCACCGCGTCGCGCACCGCAGTCGATCCTATCGATTGCCCCTGCGAGGTCCGATCGCCTTTGCCCTTGGGCGGGGCATGCGTGATCAGGATGTCCGCCGACGCGCAGCGATTGAGCAGCTCTGCGGCCTCGGCTTCGGTCAGGTCGCAGGACCAGTCACCAAATGGCGTGACCGGTACGCCATAGCCAAGTCCGAACAGGCGCAGCCCGTCCACGGTCATGCCTGTTCCGTGCAGCACATGCACGCCGTCCGGCACGGCCGCCGCCAGTTCCTCCGCGCTTTCGGCGTTGCCGGGAACCAGAACCATCGGCGCGGATATGCCGGAAAGCATATCCATCGCCTCGTCCAGCCCCTGACGCATGTTGCAGTAATCACCCGCGCCGATCACGAGGTCAGCTTCGACGCTGGCTGCCACCAGTTCAGCAGCCCGATTGCGAGCCATGTGCAGGTCGGAAAAAGCCAGAACCTTCATCCCTTGTTCTCCAGATATGCGCGCAGATCCAATAGATCGGCCCAGGCCTGGCGCTTGGCATGGGGCTGGCGCAGCAGATAGGCGGGGTGCAGCATAGGCAGAACCGGCAGATTCAGCGCCTGATCCCACTGCCCGCGCAGACGTGTGATGCCGCGCTTGTTCAGAACCGCCTGGCAGCTGATGTTGCCCATTACCACCAGGACCTTTGGCTTGGACAGGGCCACGTGCCGTTCCAAAAACGGCTGCATCATCGCGATCTCGTCCGGCCGCGGGTCCCTGTTCTGCGGCGGACGCCACGGCAGAACATTGGTGATGTAGACGTTCTGGGCGCGGTCCAAGTCTATCGCGGCCAGCATCCGATCCAGAAGCTGCCCGGCGCGGCCGACGAACGGCTTGCCCACGCGGTCCTCATCACGGCCCGGAGCCTCGCCGACGATCATGACAGGCGCGCCGGCGGTGCCATCGGCAAAGACCAGGTGCCGCGCGCCGCGCTTCAGGTCGCAATGAGCGAACGCCTCCATCGCCGCGCGCAGCTGATCCAGAGACGATGCGGCCGCGGCCGCCTTTTTCGCCTCGGCCACCGGGTCCAGCGCAACCGGCTTCTGCGGCGCGGCTTGAGGCGCGGCAGGTTTCCGCGCCTTGGGCGCCGTGTCCGGCAGGGCATAGCGATCGACCGGGGTGTCGACGATCGCGTCGGCTACGCCCAGCTCAACCTGCCATTCCAGCAGGGCACGCGCGGTGTAGGGGTCAAGGGCCGATTCCATGCCCATCAATCTACTCAGCTTTGCGGGAAGGGAAAGCAAATTGGCCTTGCCTTGGCGCATTGCCGGGCCGACGATGGTCCCCGTCATGACGCGAACCCTGGGCCTTCTGCTGATCACTCTGTTCGCCCTGCTGCCCGGCGGGTCGGAGGCACAGTCGTTTCTCAACAATCAAGGACAATGCCGTGGGGGCCAGTTTCAGTGCGGTCTGAAATGCTGCTCGGTCGGCCAACGCTGCAGCTATGACGGGTTCTGCATTCAGGCCGGGGGCACCTATTGCGGCGGCGGGAGGTCCTGCGGGCCGTTCGAGAAATGCGTGGCCGGAGGCACCAGATGCGCGCCCGCGGGCGCGAACAAATGCGCCTCGCGGCTGGATTGCCCCAGCGGGTCCTTCTGCAACGCGCGCGGCGAATGCGAGCGCAGTTCGCCCGACTTCGACCCCTCTCCACAACCGGCAACGCCCTGCGACGACGGGCGGACCTGCGCACCCGGTTCGACCTGCCTGCCGGGCGGCGGCTGCACGCGCCCGGGCTGGTACCTGTGCGAAGAGACCGGATCGCAGTGCCGCACCGGGTTCAAATGCTCGGCCAATCAGGGCTGCGTGCCCAGAAAGGCCGTCGATTGCGGATACGGCAAGTGGTGCAGACCCGGCGAGCATTGCCTGCCCGAAGGCGGATGCGAGAAACTGCCCGATGAGAACTGACTCCAGTTGCCCCGAGGCGCTGCGCTTTCTATAAGCGGCGCGACTGTCAGACAGGAGCCCGGCCCATGCGTTTCGCCCATCGTCACCTTCTTGGCATCGAGCATCTGTCCCAATCCGACATCACCGCCATTCTGGACCTGGCCGAAAAATACGTCGATCTGAATCGGCAATCGGCCAAGCACTCGGACGTTTTGGCGGGGCTGACCCAGATCAACATGTTCTTCGAAAACTCGACCCGCACGCAGGCCAGTTTCGAACTGGCGGGCAAGCGTCTGGGCGCAGATGTGATGAACATGGCGATGCAGGCCAGCTCGATCAAAAAGGGCGAGACCCTGATCGACACGGCGATGACGCTGAACGCGATGCATCCCGACCTTCTGGTGGTGCGGCATCCGCATTCGGGCGCGGTCGACCTGCTGGCGCAGAAGGTCAACTGCGCGGTGCTGAACGCCGGCGACGGGCGGCACGAACACCCAACGCAGGCGCTGCTGGATGCGCTGACCATCCGCCGGGCCAAGGGGCGGCTGCACCGGTTGAACGTGGCGATCTGCGGGGATGTCGCCCATTCCCGCGTGGCGCGGTCGAACCTGATCCTGCTGGGCAAGATGGAAAACCGCATCCGTCTGATCGGCCCGCCGACGCTGGTGCCCGCGCAATTCGCCGAATTCGGGGCCGAGATCTATGACGACATGACCGAGGGCCTGCGCGACGTGGACGTTGTAATGATGCTGCGCCTTCAGAAAGAGCGGATGGACGGCGGGTTCATCCCGTCGGAACGGGAATACTACCACCGCTATGGCCTGGACGCCGCCAAGCTGGCGCTGGCCAAGCCGGACGCCATCGTGATGCATCCCGGCCCGATGAACCGCGGCGTCGAGATCGACGGCACGCTGGCCGACGACATCAACCGCTCGGTCATCCAGGAACAGGTCGAGATGGGCGTCGCCGTGCGCATGGCCGCGATGGAGTTGCTGGCCCGCAACCTGAAGGAGGCGACATGAGCGATCTGACCCTATCCGCTGGCGAGCGCGGCGTGATCCGCCTGTTCGCGCTGGACATGCGCCCCGAAGAGGCGAAGTTCCTGCGCGAACCCGGCGCGGCGGATCAGGTTCTGGGCGTCTCAGGGCTGGACCCCGAGCAGATCGACGTGTTTCCGGCGTCCGACCTCGAGGATCTGGGCCTCTACGGCTATCTCAGCGAGGGCTGCGGCGTGTCCGAGGACCAGTTGGACCGGGCCAAGCTGGAGTCGGTCGATGGCTGGGTTCTGGTGCTGCGCAGCGCGGCCCTGGGCGGACGCGCGGCCAAATTGAACCCCGATCCGCGTCTGCGCCTGATCGGCCTTTACACCGAAGAGGCCACGAATTGGAGCGGCGGCACCATCGAGACCGAAAGCGCGCGGCCATACTCGGCCGCGCCGAACCCGGTTTCGAGCGAGCAACCCCGCCGGACGGGATCGGCCTTGCTTGCCTTGATCATCCTGCTGGTCATCGGAGGTGCTCTGTGGCTGATCCTGTGATCTTTGCGCCGAACAAGGGCGCTTATGTCCGCACCAACGCGTGGCTGGCCGCGGGCGCGATGGCGGGGGCGATGCTCGTGCTGTGGCTGATCGGAAATCCCTATGTCTGGACCGGCGCCCCGGCCGGTCTGGCGGCGGTGGGCGTCCGAGCGTGGTACCTTGCCTCGGAGGAACTGGTGGCCAACTGGCAGATGACCGACACCACCCTGACCGGACCCGGCGGACGCAGCGTGCCGCTGAACCAGATCGCGGCCGTGAATATCATGGGCAGCTTCGTGCAGATCGTCACCAAAGGCGGCGACAAGCACCTGATCAAGTACCAGGCCGACCCGGCCGCCATCAAAGCCGCGATTGAAAGGGCAATGGCATGACCAAGCTGATCTTCACCAACGCCCGCCTGATCGACCCCGAAGCCGGAACCGACGCGCTGGGTTGGCTGCACGTGGCCGACGGGCGCATCTTGGCCAGCGGCGACGGTCCAGCTCCCGAGTCGGACGCGCAGGTGATCGATTGCGGTGGTCAGTGTCTGGCCCCCGGCATCGTCGATATCGGCGTCAAGGTCTGCGAGCCGGGCGAGCGGCACAAGGAAAGCTACAAATCCGCGGGCCTTGCCGCTGCGGCCGGGGGCGTGACCACAATGGTCACCCGCCCCGACACCCTGCCTGCGATCGACACGCCGGAAACGCTCGAGTTCGTCACCCGCCGCGCCCAGGCCGACACGCCCGTCAACGTGCTGACCATGGCCGCCCTGACCAAGGGCCGCGACGGGCGCGAGATGACCGAAATCGGGTTTCTGATGGATGCGGGCGCGGTGGCTTTCACCGACTGCGACCATGTGGTGACGGACACCAAGGTGTTCTCGCGCGCGCTGACCTATGCCCGGGCCTGCGGCGCGCTTGTCATCGCCCACCCGCAGGACCCGGGCCTGAGCCACGGTGCTGCCGCCACAAGCGGCAAGTTCGCCGCCCTGCGTGGTCTGCCCGCCGTTTCGCCCATGGCCGAGCGTATGGGGCTGGACCGCGACATCGCCTTGCTGGAAATGACCGGCGCAGCCTATCACGCCGACCAGATCACCACGGCCCGCGCCCTGCCCGCACTGGAACGGGCCAAGCGCAACGGGCTGGACATCACCGCCGGCACCTCGATCCATCACCTGACGCTGAACGAGCTGGACGTGGCCGACTATCGCACCTTCTTCAAGGTCAAGCCGCCGCTGCGATCCGAGGATGACCGGCAGGCGGTGATCGAGGCCGTGCGCTCCGGCCTGATCGACACGATCAGCTCGATGCACACGCCGCAGGACGAGGAAAGCAAACGCCTCCCGTTCGAAGAGGCGGCCTCGGGCGCAGTTGCGTTGGAAACCCTGCTGCCGGCCGCACTGCGCCTGTATCATGCCGATCAACTGGACCTGCCGACGCTGTTCCGCGCCATGACCCTGAATCCGGCGAAACGACTGGGGCTGGACTGCGGCCGCCTCAGCGCAGGCGCCCCGGCCGATCTGGTTCTGTTCGACCCGAATGTGCCCTTCGTGCTGGACCGGTTCACGCTGAAATCGAAATCGCAGAACACCCCGTTTGACGGACAGCGGATGCAGGGTAAGGTCACCGCAACCTACGTTGCAGGCAAAGAAATTTTCCGGAGACCCTGATGCCCGTTTTCGACAGCACGACGACCCAACTGATTATCTGGGCCGCGATCGGATACCTGATGGGGTCGGTGCCCTATGGCATGATCGTTGCGCGGGTGATGGGGCTGGGCAACCTGCGCCAGATCGGATCCGGCAATATCGGTGCCACCAACGTGTTGCGCACCGGCAGCAAGGCGGCGGCGGCACTGACCCTTCTGTTCGACGCCGGCAAAGGCGCGGTCGCGGTCCTGCTGGCCCGGGCACTGGCCGGCGACGATGCCGCCCAGGTCGCGGCGCTGGCGGCTTTTGTCGGCCATTGCTACCCGGTCTGGCTGAGCTTCAAGGGCGGCAAGGGCGTGGCAACTTTCCTGGGCCTGTGGCTGGCGCTGGACTGGCGGGTGGGCGTTGCGTGCTGTCTGACATGGCTGGTCGCTGCTGCGATCTGGCGGATCTCATCCCTCGGCGCGCTGGCCGCGGCAGCCCTGTCGACAACATGGGTGATGATCCTGACGGACGGGTCGACCTTTTTGTTGGGCGTCGTTCTGACGCTGCTGATTTACTGGCGCCACCGCGAGAATCTGGCCCGCATCAAGGCGGGAACAGAGCCCAAGATCGGGAAATCGTGACCGCGCCGACCGACTTTTTGGACGCATTCTTTGCCTTGCCGGCGGGTTCCTTCACCGGAACCGCAAACGGTCGAAGCTACTCGGTCACGCGGCTGGCGATGGCGGGCGGCAAATCGCACAAGCTGGTCGCCCATGAACGGGGTGGCGCAGACTACATCAGTATGAACCTGTACCTGACGGATCAGAGCGGCGCTTTGCTGCGCCCCTGCGAGATGCCTGCCGCCAAGGTCGTACGCTTTGTTCTTGCCCTGGTACCCGACAGCTGAACCGCGGACCGACCTGCGCAGGCGAACAGACCGCTTGGCATTTCCGCACATTCACGTTTGATTGCTTTGAACGTGATCGCGGCCTTTCCCACCTCAGTTTCCGTGACGCTCAATTACCGGGTGCACGAAACGCAATTTCGGTGCTGGAACGCCCGCGCTTGGACATGCCGGGCAGCCCCGATCACGAAAGGTGGAACCATGAACAAGATCAAATCCCTGTTGGGCGGCGTGGCGCTGTCCGTGGCAATCGCAAGCTCGGCCCTGGCGGCCGGCGTGGAAATCAACGCCTCGTCGACCGGCCTGGCGATGCAGGGTTACGACCCTGTTGCCTATTTCACCGAAGGCGAGCCGACCAAAGGCAGCTACAAGATCACGGCGTTGCACAACGATGCGCTGTACCGTTTTGCCACCGAAGAGAACAAGGCCGCGTTCGAAGCCAATCCCGAGGCCTACCTGCCCGCCTACGGCGGCTACTGTGCCTTCGGAGCGGCCATGGGGTTCAAGTTTGACGGCGATCCGACCTACTGGAAAATCGTGGACAACAAATTGTACCTCAACCTGTCGGAAGACATCCAGCAGCGTTGGGAAGGCGACATCCCCGGCTTCATCGAAAAAGCCAGCGTCAACTGGGAAACGATCGCCGACAAGGATCCGGCCGAACTGCAGCAATAATCTGCTGAACTGGCGGCAAGGATCGGCGGCAGAATGCCTCTGCCGCCGATCGTGATTTGAAGCCCCACGACCCCGAACCTATCTGATCAGAACAACACTCCAAAAGGGCGGCAAGCCGCAGACCTTGCGGAAATCCGGGTCGGAATAACAGCGAAAAACCAATGATCCGGTCCACCGACCGGAACATAATGATCAATACAAACCTTCAGGCCAACGAAAGGCCGAGGCAGATAACTTCCAACGAAAGGATAGCAAGATGACGAGCAAACTGGCACTTTTGACCACCGTTGCAACTTTTGCAGCCGGCACCGCCATGGCGCAGTCCTCGGGCGATTGGACCGGATTCTATGCAGGTGCGCAGGTCGGCTACGCGGATATCGGCACCAGCCTGTCCGGTGTGGACGGAGACGGCGCCATCGGCGGTCTCATCCTTGGTTACGACTATGATCTGGGCGACTGGGTTGTAGGCGGCGGCTTTGACTATGACTGGTCTGATGTCGACCTTTCGGGTGCGGCAACGGTCGAAGACGTCTGGCGGCTGAAAGCCCGCGCCGGCTACAAGGTCAACCCGCAGGGGCTGCTGTACGGTGTCGCCGGTTACGCCGATGCGGGAACCGACACGCTGGGCAGCGACGATGGTTGGTTCATCGGCGCCGGCTATGAACAGATCGTCGCGCCGAACGTCAGCATCGCGGGCGAGCTGCTGTACCACGAGTTCGACAATTTCAACTCGACCGGTGTCGACGTGGATGCAACCACGTTCCAGATCCGGGCGGCATACCGCTTCTGATCCCTCGCGCAGAATCGAACGGGCCCGGCACGGCGTGCCGGGCCTTTTTCATGGCACCAGGATTGTGCTTCCGGTTGTCTGCCGCGCCTCCAGTGCGCGGTGCGCCTCGGCGACCTGATCCAGTTCAAAGCGTTGATCGATGTGAATCTTGACCTCGGCGCCGGCCACCTTGCCGAACAGCCGCCGGGCCATGGCCTGACACGCGGAATGGTCCGCAATATGGGTGAACAGCGTCGGCCGGGTGATCTTCAACGACCCTTTCTGCCCAAGAATGCCGATGTTGAACGGTGGCACCGGTCCCGACGCATTGCCGAAGGAAATCATCATCCCCAATGGCTTGAGGCAGTCCAGCGACCCTTCGAACGTATCGGCACCGACAGAGTCCATAACCGCATCGACCCCTTTGCCGCCGGTAATCTCGGCCACGCGGGACGCAAAATCCTCGGTCCGGTAGTTGATGCAGTGTGTGGCGCCGTTGAACTGGGCCAAACGGCACTTGTCGTCGGTCCCGGCCGTGCCGATCAGCTTGATGCCTTCGGATTTGGCCCACTGGCACGCGATCAGGCCGACACCCCCGGCGGCGGCATGGAACAGAACCGTATCACCACGTTTCAGCGGCGTGGTGCGGTGAAACAAGTATTCAACCGTCAAGCCCTTGAGCATCATGGCCGCCGCGGTCTCGAATGAGATGCCGCCAGGCAAAGGGCACACCTGTGACGCGGGCATCACCCGCGCTTCGCAATAAGCACCGGCCGGCACCGCGGCATAGGCCGCCCGCTGGCCCGGTTTCAGATGGGTCACGCCCTCACCGACTGCCTCGATCACCCCAGCAGCTTCCATTCCCAGCGCGTGCGGCAGTTCCATCGGATACAGACCGGTCCTCTGGTAGACATCAATAAAATTCAGACCGCAGGCGTGATGGCGGATCCGAACTTCGCCCGGTCCCGGGTCACCCAACGGTCTATCCTCGATCTTCAGCACCTCGGGGCCGCCGGTTTCGTGAATGACTACGGTACGCGCCGTTTTCTGCATGCTGACCTCCTTTTGCCTGGATCCAAGCTATCACTTCGGCGCCGCAGGGCAATCGGGCGATCTCACAAGGGTGAACCAGGATTGGAAAAAACTGTGGTACACTAGGGTCAGGCGTTGCCGGGTCATCCGGCCACGGGCAACTTTTCGCCGGATGCATCCTGCGGCGCACCTGTGCCAAGGAAAGGGATGACAATGGCAAAGACAATCGGAAACCCGATCAGTTGGACCGCGCAACAACTCGGCGCGACCAGCGATCACATCGCTGAAAACGTAACCGGCATCGGCAGCGCTGACACCCAGCATCTGCCGACGGTTCAAACGCTGACGCTGCAAGACTTGCGAGAGTGCCTGCGCGCCGGATACCAAGACTTTCTGGCGATACGGGCCGATGCCATTTTCATCGTTCTGATCTACCCGATCGCGGGGCTTTTGATGTTCGGATTCGCCATGCAGGCCAACATGGTGCCGCTTCTGGCTCCTCTGGTGGCCGGGTTTGCGCTTATCGGTCCAGTGGCTGCTTTGGGCTTGTATGAGATCAGCCGCAGGCGGGAACAGGGGCAGGAGGTTCACTGGCTGGACGCGCTGGGTATTTTCCGATCCCCCTCGTTCGGCGCCATACTGGCACTGGCCTTTTACCTTGTCATGCTTTTGCTGGTCTGGCTGATGGTGGCACACGGCATCTATGTCGAAACACTGGGTCCGCAGCCGCCAGAGACGCTGGGCCAATTTCTGACACAGGCTCTGACCACCGGCCCCGGCTGGACCATGATCATCATCGGATCGGCGGTTGGGTTCCTGTTTGCTCTGGTGGCCTTGGCCGTCAGCGTTGTCAGCTTCCCGTTGCTTCTTGACCGCAAGATCGGCCTGCCTGTGGCCGTGGTCACCTCGGTCCAGGTCCTGCGGCACAATCCGACCGTGATCCTGACCTGGGGCTTCATCGTCGCCGCGCTGTTGGTTCTTGGCGCGATCCCGCTGCTTTTGGGGCTGATCGTCGTAATGCCTGTCTTGGGGCACGCAACATGGCACCTGTACAGACGCGCCATCGCCTGAGCAGAGCGCGGAACAACCCCCGCGCCGACGTGCCTAGCCTGATACTTTCAAGACGATCTTGCCAATGTGGCCGGAGCTTTCCATGCGGGCATGCGCAGCGGCGGCATCGGCCAGATCAAATTCGCTGTCCATGACCGGGGCAACTTTTCCAGCCTCAAGCAGCGGCCAGACCGCCTCATGCAGATCCTGCGCGATGCGCGCTTTCGCCTGATCGCTCTGTGGCCGCAGCGTGCTGCCGGTCAGGGTCAGGCGTTTGACCATCATCAGCGCAAAGTTCAACTCGACGACGGGTCCTTGCAGAAACGCGATCTGAACCAGCCTGCCGTCCTCGGCCAGCGCCTTGACGTTGCGAGGGATGTAATCGCCGCCAACCATGTCGAGAATCAGATCCGCCCCACCTTCGGCCCGCATGGCAGCAACAAAATCCTCGGTCTTGTAGTTGATTGCCCTCTCGGCCCCCAGGTCCAGACAGGCCTGGCATTTCTCATCCGAACCGGCCGTCACGAAGACCCGGGCTCCGAAAGCGTTGGCCAGCTGAATGGCCGTGGTACCGATCCCGCTCGATCCCCCATGTACAAGGAACCGTTCGCCAGCCTTCAGCCCGCCACGAGTGAACACGTTGGACCAGACAGTAAAGAAGGTTTCGGGCAGGCAGGCGGCCTGTTTCAGGCTCAGGTCCGAGGGCACAGGCAGGCAGTGCACCGCCGGTGTCGCCACGTATTCTGCATACCCGCCGCCAGGCAACAACGCACAGACCTGATCCCCCAGTGCCAACCCAGAGACCCCGGACCCGATGGCCACCACCTCGCCCGAAGCCTCGAGCCCGGGAAGGTCGCTGGCCCCCGGCGGCGGATCATAGGCCCCGGCCCGCTGCAGAGCGTCGGGGCGGTTGACGCCGGCATAGGCCACTTTCAAGACAACCTGACCGTGACCCGGCTCGGGCATGGGGCGTTCCGTCAACTTGAGAACGTCCGGACCTCCGGGCGTGGTGATCTCAATGGCGCGCATCATCTGGGGCATTGGCAAAACTCCTTTGCGCAATGGGTATCAGGCGAATCGGGAAAGGCCCAGCAACAAGAGGCGGTTACTTGCGCGGGTTCAGAAGACCCGGCAGATCGGCCCGCATACTGACTGGCGCCCGAACCTGACTTGCCAGCCAGTTGGGAACCGCAAGAAAAGGTTTGAACAGCGGGTTGTTGTTGACCTGCGCCTTGAGCTTCTCGAACTGCATCACATCCGCAATGCGGCGATCCAGGAATTCCCATGTCCGCTGGTGGTCCGGGCTGTCATCGCCCAACCAGAACAACAGGGTCGAGGAATACACACCCGACAGTGTCGCGCGTTTGGTGTACCAGTTGACATCATCCGAAGTGTCGCCCAGCGCATCCCAGATCAGGTCACAGGTGCCCCAGACCGCCTTGGCCCCATCTGCTGCATATGACGGCAATGAAAACAAAGTCACGCCTCGGCGCACCGCCTCCCTGTCGGGGACAGCCTGCAGGCGGAAGCGCACTGCGGCGGCAATCCTGTCGCGGAACTTCAGATCGCTCAGGTCCTCGGACTTCAGCCGTTCAAGCATCTCGGCGTCCCCGCGGGCGTGAAACGCGAGCGCCAGATCCACGGCGCCCCGCGGGCAGATGACCCGGGCCAGCCCTTCGTCCAGATCGCAGTCGGCAATGGCCGCGCGAAAGCTCTCTTCGGACCAACCATCAAAAGGAACATGGGTCAGAATTGCGTCCAGCAATTGCTGTTTTGCATCTTCATAGGTCACGGTCATGGCGGTCCTCCGACTGTTGGGCCCAGTACTAGACAAGTTAGGTCCGCTTTGCTATACGGCCAACTCCTGCAATTTCCTTGCAACTCTATCTAGAAAGGTGGTGACAACCACATGCAGGTTAGTGTTCGCGACAACAATGTCGATCAGGCGCTTCGTGCCCTGAAGAAAAAGCTGCAGCGCGAAGGCGTGTTCCGTGAAATGAAGCTGAAGCAACATTTCGAGAAACCCTCCGAGAAAAAAGCGCGCGAGAAAGCTGAAGCGATCCGCCGTGCCCGT
Organism: Ruegeria sp. BJ5; assembly: GCF_056537865.1. Lineage (NCBI taxonomy): Bacteria > Pseudomonadati > Pseudomonadota > Alphaproteobacteria > Rhodobacterales > Roseobacteraceae > Ruegeria > Ruegeria sp. BJ5. The sequence goes on along the minus strand of NZ_JBQFSH010000005.1, from coordinate 175,395 downwards.
AAACTGGCACGCAAGAAAGCCCAGCGCGAAGGTCTGCTCTAAGATCTTCCTCGTCCAGCTTTGGATGACACTATTTGACGACCCCCGTGGCATCGCCCGGGGGTTTGTCGTTTCAGTAGATCTTGGGCACGTACAATTCGTCCGGCAGAACCCGCCGTTCATACTCGGGATTGTATTTCCGATCCGGCAGAGTGACCTTTTCGTGGGGCACCTCTTCGTACGGAATCTTGGTCAGAATGTGCTCCATGCAGTTCAACCTTTCCCGCTTTTTGTCGTTGCCTTCGACAATGTACCAAGGGGCCTCGGGAATGTTGGTTCGGAACAGCATGTCTTCCTTGGCCTTGGTATAGTCTTCCCAGCGGATGCGCGATTCCAGGTCCATCGGTGACAGTTTCCACTGCTTCATCGGATCATGGATTCGCATCAGAAAGCGCAGCTGTTGTTCTTCGTCCGTGATCGAGAACCAGTATTTCAACAAAATGATTCCCGACCGAACCAACATGCGCTCGAATTCGGGAACGTCCTGAAAGAACTGCTCGACCTGGGCTTCGGTGGCGAAGCCCATCACCCGTTCAACGCCCGCCCGGTTGTACCACGACCGGTCGAACAGAACGATCTCACCCGCCGCCGGCAAATGCGGCACATAGCGTTGAAAATACCACTGGCTCTGCTCGCGCCGGCTGGGGGCGGGCAAAGCGACGACGCGTGCAACCCGCGGGTCCAGCCGCTGGGTGATCCGCTTGATTACCCCGCCCTTTCCAGCGCTGTCGCGCCCTTCGAACAGGATGCAAACCTTGGCGCCGGTATGCTGCACCCAGTCCTGAACCTTGATCAGCTCGGCCTGCAGGCGCAACAGGTTGCGGAAATAGACCTTGCGATCCAGCATTTCAGGATGCTGTTCGCGATAGATCTTGCGGACCTCCATCGACAGCATGGGTTCGCTGAACTCAATCTCAAAATCCTCGTCCAGTGTGTCCTGCAACTCGGCTTCCAGCCAATCGTCGACTGTGTTCTCATATTCTTCAGCCAAGGGCCTGCTCCTTATCTCTCAACAGTCTCGGACCATATCGGGTACGTGTAACCGGCCAATGTCATGCCGACCTGTTTCCCGCCCCGAAAGCCAATATTGAACCGGCTCAACGGCAGATACAACCGCATCGGCAAGACTGCCGCACCAGGGTCAGACAGGCAGTGCTGTCGTCTTGAAAACGGTCCGCAGGGCGAACGAGCTTTGCATTTGCGCAACTCCGGGCAGGCGCGACAGATACTGGCGGTGGATGCGCGCAAAATCCTCGGTGTTTTCGGCAACCACCTTCAGGACATAATCGGCCGACCCGGCCATCAGGTGGCACTCCAGAACGTCCGGAATGCGCCGGACCGCCCGCTCGAAGGCCTCCAGCACCTCCTCGGCCTGACCCTGCAAGGTGATCTCGACGAATACGGTTGTCGGCACCCCCAGTTTGCGCGCATTCAACAGCGCGACATAGTCCCGGATATAGCCTTCCGCCTCAAGCCGCTGGACCCGGCGATGGCAGGCAGAGGGCGACAGGTTGACCTGCTCTGACAGTTCCGCGTTCGACATACGCCCCTTGCGCTGAAGGGCCGCCAGAATCTTTCGGTCAGTCGCATCAAGTGACATTCACGCACATCCGTTGCAAGATTTTCTCATTCCATCGAAAAATTTCCCACATATTAGCGCAGTTGCGCACCGAGTTTCACAGAAATTGCACCGCTTTCTGCACATAATTTGTGCAGTTTATGAATGGAGAGCCCCATGAAAATCGGATGCCCAAAGGAAATCAAACCGCAGGAATTCCGCGTAGGCATGACCCCCAACGCCGCGCAGGAAGCGGTTGCCCGTGGTCACGAGGTCATCATCGAAACCGGCGCCGGGCTGGGTTCAGGATTTGACAACGACGCCTATGTCGCCGCAGGCGCGCGCATCGTGGACACCGCGGAAGAGGTGTTCGCGACCGCCGACATGATAGTCAAGGTCAAGGAACCGCAAGCGGTCGAGCGCAAGATGCTGCGCGAAGGCCAGCTGCTGTTCACCTACCTGCACCTTGCGCCCGACCCTGAGCAAACCCACGATCTGCTGGCCTCGGGCTGCACGGCGATCGCCTATGAAACGGTAACTGATTCCAACGGTGGTCTGCCGCTGCTTGCCCCGATGTCCGAAGTCGCAGGGCGTCTGGCCCCGCAAGTGGGTTCGTGGACCCTGCAAAAAGCCAATGGCGGGCGCGGCGTTCTGATGGGCGGCGTCCCTGGTGTGGGCCCGGCCAAGGTTGTCGTGATCGGTGGCGGCGTTGTCGGCACGCATGCGGCTCAGGTGGCGGCGGGCATGGGCGCTGATGTGACCGTTCTGGACCGTTCGCTGCCGCGCCTTCGTTATCTGGACGACGTCTTCGGTGGCCGGTTCAAGAACCAGTACTCGACCGCCGGTGCTACGGCCGAGCTGATCCAGTCGGCGGATATGGTGATCGGGGCCGTTCTGATCCCGGGCGCGGCCGCCCCGAAACTGATCACCCGCGAGCAATTGTCGACCATGAAGCCGGGCGCCGTGCTTGTCGACGTTGCCATCGACCAGGGCGGCTGCTTCGAAACCTCCAAGGCAACGACACACGCGGATCCGATCTATGAGGTGGATGGCATCATGCACTACTGCGTGGCCAATATGCCGGGTGCGGTGGCACGGACTTCGACCATCGCGCTGGGGAACGCAACAATGCCGTTCATGCTGGCGCTGGCCGACAAGGGCTGGAAGCAGGCATGTCAGGACGATCCCCACCTTCTGGCGGGCCTCAACGTGCATGCCGGCCAGTTGACCTACTATGCCGTAGGCAAGGCACTGGGGATCGACGTGGTTTCGCCCGCAATGGTCGTCAAGGCCTGATCGAAACGCAACAGCGCCGCGCATCTGCGCGGCGCTTGGCCCAACCGGAGAAGGGCATTTCCAATGCCCGACGGACGGGCGGGAGCATTCAGCCCTCTTTGTGGATTTCCACCGAGTGCGGGTAGGGAATCGAAATGCCCTTGCTGTCAAAGGCCTCCTTGACGGCCTTGGTCAGATCGAACTTGACGTCCCAATAGTCGGCGGCCGCGCACCACAACCGCGCGGTCAGATCTACCGAGCTGTCTCCCAAGTTGGTCACACGCACCCAAGGCTCGGGGTCCGAGTGTATGCGCTTGTCCGCCTTGGCCACATCCAAAATGATCTTCATGGCCGCATCCGCACTGTCGCCATAGTCGATCCCGAACACCAGATCGACACGCCGCGTGTCGTGGGCCGAGTAGTTGGTGATAATCGACCCCCAGGCCTGACCGTTGGGAACGATGATCTGCACATTGTCGGGCGTGACCAGTTCGGTCGTGAACAGGTTCAGGTCCTTCACCGTGCCGGCTGTTCCACCGATATCCACGAACTGACCCAGCCTGTATGGCCGGAAAACCACCAGCATCACACCTGCGGCAAGATCGCTGAGCGTGCCCTGCAGCGCAAGGCCGATGGCCAGCGAAGCGGCACCCAGAATGGCAACGATACTCGTCGCTTCGATCCCGAAGATGCCAAGCACAGCAACCAGAACAATGGCCAGGATCACCCATTTGACGGTGCTGGCAACGAAATTCCCCAAAGTCGGATCGATTTGCGGGGTCGAATTAATTCGGCGGCGAACGATCCCTGCGATCATGCCAGCGGCTATCCAGCCGATAACAAGAACGATCAGGGCTTTGACCGCGCTCATGATCAATGGGGCAAATGCCCCTACCTGCGTCACGACCTCATCCACGGGCGTCTCCTTTCCAACAGCAACAAACCCGCGACTTTTGCGCGGGGTTTCCGCAACATTGGGCGATAAAACCGCACAGGTCTAGGTTTGAAATGTCCCGGATTTCCCCGCTGTGCTTCAGCAAACAGTCGCTGCCCGGGGTTGCACAGACCGCCATCTAACAATCCGCCCCTGAATGCCTAGCTTGCAATAGTACCCGAACAAGGAGATTGCCATGCTGGACACCGCCACCTTCCCGATCATGACCAAATGGCCCCCGCATTCGCCGGAGCGGATCCAACTCTATTCCTTCCCGACGCCGAACGGCGTGAAGGTGTCCATCATGCTCGAAGAAACAGGCCTGCCCTACGAGGCGCACAAGGTCACCCTGTCAGACGCCGACGTCAAAAGCCCCGAGTTTCTGTCGCTGAACCCAAACAACAAGATTCCGGCGATCATCGATCCTGACGGCCCGGACGGACAGCCCCTGGCGCTGTTCGAAAGTGGTGCGATCCTGCTGTACCTGGCCGAGAAAACCGGCAAGTTCCTCGGCCAGAACACGGCCGACAAGTATCGGATCACGCAATGGCTGATGTTCCAGATGGGCGGCGTGGGTCCGATGTTCGGGCAGCTGGGTTACTTCCACAAGTTCGCCGGCAGCGCGATCGAAGACCCGCGCCCGCGCGAGCGGTATATCAACGAGGCCAAACGGCTGCTGAATGTCGTCGAGACCCAGTTGCACGGGCAGGACTGGATCGCCGGTGAGTACTCAATTGCCGATATCGCTTTGGCCCCGTGGCTGCGCGGCCTTGATTTCTATGACGCCAAAGAGTTGGTCGGCTGGGACGATCATCGCAACACCATCGCCTATCTGAACCGGTTCCTGGACCGGCCCGCGGTTCAAAAGGGTCTGGTCACGCCTCCGCGCGGGTAAGGGATCACGCCGTCGCCGCCTTACAAGCGGCGTCGGCATTCCGTGCCATCAACCGGGCAGTTTCCCGGTCAGCACATAACGCAGAATCTCGACCACCTGGCGGGGCTCCTCGGCCACCGCCAATGCGGCGGCATCGACCTCTTTCAGCGCATGTTGATGGTCGGGGCCGTGCAACACGATGATCGACTTGCCCAGGGCCGCAGCATAGCCCGCGTCAAAGGCCGCGTTCCACTGCTTGTACTTGTCGCCGAACCGCACCACGACGACGTCGGCATCGGCGATCCCCTTGCGGGTACGGATCGCGTTGACCATCGCGCCTTTGTGGTCGTGCCAATACTTGTTCGGCTCGGCCCCCAGAATGGCGACGCCGCAATCGTCGCTGGCCGCATGATCGGTGACGGGGCTGTTGAACGTGACGTCCAGCCCTTGCGCGCCTTCGATGATCTGTTCGCGCCAATCCGTGTGGATCTCGCCCGACAGGTAGACATTCAATCCCATTGCAGCCTCCTCATTTTGCTTCTGGCCCTGTTTACTGCCCAATCCCGCAAAGCCCAACGCGGAAGTTGCCTGCCGATGCGGCGCTGGCTTCACAGCTTGCGGGCCACCAGATAGCGCGAGGGCGGTTTCGCCGGGAAATTCCCGCTTTCGATGATCTCGAACCCGGCCCTTTCAATGGTCGTTTCCAGCGTCTTGATGTCGAACTGGCTGACGAATGGCGCCTTGCCCAAAAGCTGCATGACCGGCAGCAGCAGCTTCAGCAAGCCGAACTTGAACCCCAAACCACCTTGGGCAAGACACGGCGTTTTTGAAATGAACAGGCCGCCGGGTTTCAACACCTCATGAACCCCGGCCAGCGTCGCGTCGAGATCCCGGATCAGGTGTAGCAGATTGAACGCCATTACCACATCAAAAGTCCCATTCGGGGGGCGGTTCGCGTCTGCCTCGACAAAGACGACGTTTTCGATCTGCTCCTCTTGGGCCAGCCTCTGACCCACGGCCAACATGCCTGGAGAGACATCGCTCGCCGTGATCGTAGCCGCATGGCGGGACAGCCGAAGCGCGGTGCGCCCCGTTCCGCAGCCCAGTTCCAGCACCTGATCGGTCGGCTTCAAATAGGACACCGTGCGTTGCAACGTGTGCTCGTAGGACTCCATGTCCCGGATCGGGGATTTCGCGTATTTCTCGGCGATACCATCCCAGAATTTGGCTGTGGCGGTCATGTCGGCTCTCCTTTGAGCGCAAGGTAGTGATACGCGTTTCAAAGGTGAATTGCCGAAATTCGCAGAATCTTTATACATTCATGCATGGATGATCCGCGCAAATTCGACTGGAACCATATCCGCGCCTTTCTGGCCACGGCCGAGACCGGCTCGCTTTCGGCGGCGGCACGACGATTGGACCAGACACAACCGACCCTCAGCCGCCAGATCGCCGCGCTTGAATCCGACCTGGGCGTGATGCTGTTCGAGCGGGTCGGCCGGTCACTTCAAATCACCACCGCCGGGATCGAGCTGTTGGAGCACACACGGACCATGGGCGCAGCTGCAGATCGCATTGCGCTGGCGGCGTCCGGTCAGGCGCAGTCGATCGAGGGGCAGGTGCGGATCACCGCAAGCGACGTGATGTCGGCCTATATCCTGCCGGATCTGCTGCGCGAGATCCGCGCGCAGGCTCCGAAACTGCGGATCGACGTGATCGCCGCGAACGACATCCGCGATCTGATGCGGCGCGAGGCGGATATCGCCATCCGCCATGTCCGCCCCGACCAGCCAGACCTGATCGCAAAACTGGTGCAACAGGCTGACGGGCATTTCTATGCCGCCTCCGCCTACCTGAACCGCGCTGGACGTCCCAAATCACTGTCAGACTTGTCCCGGCACGAGTTCATCAGTTTCGGCGACACAGCCCAGATGATCGCCTATTTCGAACCGATCGGCCTGCACCTCACGGAAGAAAACTTCCGGCTGGGGTCGCAGAACGGCATCGTCGCGTGGGAGTTTGCCCGGCAGGGCTTTGGCATCGCGCCCATGTCCGAGCCGGTGGGCAATGCCACGCCGGGTATGGAGCGTGTGCTTCCCGATATGGAGCCGCTGCGGTTCCCGATCTGGCTGACCACCCATCGCGAACTGCATACCAGCCGCCGCATCCGGCTGGTCTTTGACCTGCTGGCGGATTTCTTCGCAAAATGAAACACGCGCGCCACGGGCGCGCGTGTCACTTCGGGTTCACGCCACCTCAGCCGCGCAGAACGCCGCCGGTGGCCTTGGTGACCTTGGCGATGATCTTTTCCGCCACCGCCTCGATGTCTTTTTCCTTCAGAGTCTTTTCCGTCGGCTGCAGACGCACGGTGATGGCCAGAGATTTCTTGCCCACACCCAAGCTGCCGCCGATGAACTCATCGAACACGCGCACCTCTTCGATCAGCGCCTTGTCGGCTCCGGCAGCGGCATTCACAAGCGTCAGCGCCTCGACATCGGCATCGACGACAAAGGCAAAGTCACGCTCGACCGCCTGCAGGTCGCGCAGTTCCAGCGCCGAGCGGGTGGTGCCGGATTTGCGCGGCAGCGGCACCTCGTCCGGCCAGATGGTGAAGGCCACGGCCGGACCCTTGATGTCCAGCTGCTGCAGCACGCGCGGATGAAGTTCGCCGAACACGCCCAGCGCCTTTTTGGGGCCCAGGCAGATCTTGCCGTGGCGGCCCGGATGCCACCAGGCGTCGCCATCGCGCAGGATCTGCACCTTGGCCGGGGCACCGATGGCGGCCAGCACAGCCTCGGCATCGGCCTTGGCATCGAAAACATCGACCGCGCGGGTGGTGCCATGAACATCCTTTGGACCGGTCCGCCCGACCAGAAGGCCCGCGATCTGGGTGCGTTCCTCGCCGGGTTCACCGCCAAAAAAGACCGGACCGACCTCGAACAGGGCCAGATCGGCAAAGCCGCGCGCCTGGTTGCGGGCCGCGGCCTGCAGCAGGCCGGGCAGCAGGTCCGGGCGCATGTGGCTCATTTCGGACGAGATCGGGTTTTCCAGCATTGTCGCGTCATCGCCGCCGCCGAACAGCGCGGCCGAGGCCCTATCGATGAAGGTATAGCTGACGCATTCATTGTACCCCAGCGCCGCGCAGGTGCGCCGCGCCATCGACTGACGCCGCTGGGCCGGAGTCATGACCGGCTTGGGAATACCGTCCGTGACGCGCGGCAGCGGCTTGCCCTGCAGCTTGGTCAGCGAAGCGATGCGGGCAACCTCCTCGACCAGATCGGCCTCGCCTTGGATGTCGGGGCGCCAACTGGGCACATGGGCCATATCGCCTTCCAGCCGGAAGCCCAGCCGCGTCAGGGTCTGGCGCTGCTCGCTTTCGGGGATGTCCATGCCCACCAGCGACTGCACCCGCGCCGCATCCAGCCGATAGGCGCGCGAATGGTCCGGCGCCTTGCCGGCCTCAACCGCCTTCGAAACCTCGCCGCCGCAGATATCCAAAATCATCTGGGTCGCGTGCTCCAGCCCTTCCAGCGTGTATGCCGGATCGACCCCGCGTTCGAACCGGTAGCGCGCGTCCGAGTTGATCTTGAGCGCGCGGCCCGCCAGCGCGATCTGAACGTGGTCCCAGAAGGCGCTTTCCAGGAACACGTTCACCGTGTCTTCGGTACAGCCGGTCTCTTGCCCGCCCATGATGCCGGCGATCGATTCCGGGCCGTTGTCGTCGGAAATCACCATCATGCCGGGCTGCAGAGTGTATTCCTTTTCATCCAGCGCCACCAGCTTCTCGCCGCCCTTGGCGCGGTGTACCCGCAGGTTGCCCTTGACCTTGTCGGCGTCAAAGACGTGCAGCGGGCGGTTGCTGTCGAAGGTCATATAGTTGGTGATATCCACCAGGGCCGAAATCGGACGCAGACCGATCGCCTTCAGCTGATCCTGCAGCCATTGCGGGCTGGGGCCGTTCTTGACGCCGCGGATCAGGCGGCCGGTGAAATGCGGACAGCCATCCAGCGTGTCGTCGTCGATCGTCACCTTGATCGGGCTTTCGAAATCCCCCGGCACCGGGGCATAGTCACGCTGCTTCAGCGTGCCCAGACCCCGCGCCGCCAGATCGCGCGCGATCCCTGCAACGCCCAGCGCATCGGGACGGTTGGGGGTGATGGCGATCTCGATCACCGGGTCGATCTTGGCGGGGTCATTCTCGGCCAGCCAGTCGACGAACCGCTGGCCCACCTCGCCCGAGGGCAGCTCGATGATGCCGTCATGCTCGTCCGACAGTTCCAACTCGCGCTCGGACGCCATCATGCCAAAGCTTTCGACGCCGCGGATCTTGCCGACGCTGATCGTCAGGTCGAGACCGGGAATATACATGCCCGGCTTGCAGACCACGACGGTGATGCCCTCGCGCGCGTTGGGGGCGCCGCAGATGATCTGCAACTCGCCCTCGTCGGTGTCCACCTTGCAGACGCGCAGCTTGTCGGCATCGGGGTGTTTCTCGGCATGTTTCACATAGCCCAAGGTAAAATCCTTGAGCTTGTCGGCCGGGTTGATGACCTCTTCGACCTCGAGCCCGAGATCGGTCAGCGCCTCGACGATCTCATCAACCGAGGCGTCGGTGTCCAAGTGGTCTTTCAGCCAGGAGAGGGTGAATTTCATTTCTGTTTTCCTGTCCGGTAAGGCGGGCCAACCCGCCGAATTCTCTTGGGCAGCAGGGCAAGCCCCATGCTACTTCATCGTGACAAGCCACCATGCAGGTTGGGCATATCCAGCGCCGCAAACCCGTAGTGGCGCAGCCAGCGCAGGTCGCTATCAAAGAACGCCCGCAGATCCGGGATGCCGTATTTCAGCATCGCCAGACGATCGATGCCGATGCCGAAGGCAAAGCCCTGATAGACCTCGGGGTCGATCCCGCCGGCGGCGATCACCTTGGGGTGGACCATGCCCGAGCCCAGAATCTCCATCCAGTCATCGCCCTCGCCGATCTTCAGCTGGCCGCCTTCCCAGGAACAGCGGATATCGACCTCGGCCGAGGGTTCGGTGAACGGGAAATGCGAGGCGCGGAAGCGCAGTTCGACGTCGTCGACTTCGAAGAACGCTTTGACGAATTCCTCCAGAACCCATTTCAGGTTCGCCATCGAGATATCCTTGTCGATGGCAAGGCCCTCGACCTGGTGGAACATCGGCGTGTGAGTCTGGTCATAGTCGGCGCGATAGACGCCGCCCGGGCAGATCACGCGGATCGGCGCGCCCTGCTTCTCCATCGAGCGGATCTGCACCGGCGAGGTATGGGTGCGCAGCACATGCGGCGGGCGATTGTCGCCCGGCGCGCGGTGCATGTAGAACGTGTCCATCTCGGCCCGCGCGGGGTGGTGACCGGGGATGTTCAGCGCGTCGAAATTGTACCAGTCGGTCTCGATCCGGGGGCCTTCGGCGACGGAGAAGCCCAGCTCGGCAAAGATCGCGGTCAGTTCCTCGGTCGCCTGGCTGACCGGGTGGATCGAGCCCTGGCGGCGCGGGCGCGCGGGCAGGGTCACGTCCAGCCACTCGGTCCGCAGACGTTCATCCAGCGCGGCATCGGCCAATGCGGCCTTCTTGGCGGCCAGCGCCGAATTGATCTCGTCCTTCAGCGCGTTCAGCGCGGGGCCGGCGACCTGGCGTTCCTTGGGCGTCATCTTGCCCAGTTCGCGCATCTTCAGCGCCACTTCGCCCTTTTTGCCCACCGCGGCCACGCGGATCGCTTCCAGCGTGCTTTCGTCGCCTGCGTCAGCGATCTGACCCAGGTATTTTGCCTTAAGATCGTCCATGACGGTCCCCTGAATTCTGTTGCTGTCCTGCTATCACAGCAGCGCGCGAAAGCAAGAGGGCCGGGCCGCGCGATCAGGTCGCGCGCAGAACCGCTGCCTGTCGATCACACCGGACCGGGCGGATCGTGGGGCCATAGCCCTGCGGATGGGTCCGCAGGTCGGGGAACAGCGCAAACAGCTCGCGCGCGGCCTCCTGTTCCAGCCCCGAGAGCGCCTCCTGCCCCGGAAAGAAGCTCTCGGACACAAGACCCGAAGTGGTGACCAGCTGGTGCCGGTCGAAGAACAGATGGACATAACGAACGATGTCGCAGGGCTGCACGGTGACGGTGTCGCCGTTTACCAGCGACTTGGCCGGAACCAGAACCTCATCCTCGCCGAACAGAAGCTGGGCTTGCCAGCCGTTGACAAGAATGCGGTGCTGGGGCGAGACCAGAATGTCTGCCGTGGCGCCCAGAACACCCGCGCGGATGCGCACCGGCGCAAACCGGCCCACGCCGCGCACCGTGCGGCCGCCGATCCAGCGCACCCGGCAAGGGCCGTCATCGACGGTCAGGACAGTGTCGCCGGGCTGCAACGTCTCGATCCGGCGCGGCCCCTCGGGGGTATCCACCAAGGTTCCTGCCGTGAAACAGGCGGCCCCGGTATCCCCTGGCGACAAGGGACCATATGTCAGCGTGTCAGGATCGGGCTGGTTGAATTGCAGGGTCGTCGTGGTCTGGTTCGGCCCGACCAGCACCGGCAGGTTGACCGAGGTTTCCCCGGCCGCCAACCCATCGACCGCGACGATGTTCTGCGTGCCGCCACCGATGTCGTAGAAGTCGACCACTTCGCTGGTGGCGTTGTTGGTCAGCGCATAGGCTTCGTAGTTGTTGGACCCGCCGCCATCCGGATCGGTCAGGAAGATCGGGAAATCATCGGCCGAGATGACATAGACGATCTCGTTATTGTCGGGGTCCACGGTGACCTGAACGGAAGGATCGTTCAGCGGGATCTCGATCCCGACCTGCCCGTTCGCCTGATAGAAAGACACGGTGAAATCCGCCGGGTCTTCGTCCGGGCGAAGGGACACCTCCAAGAATTCGGACACGCCCGAATTCGCGGCATAGGCATTGGAATAATGCAACTCACTGATACGCGCCATGAAAGCACCACGACCAGACAACCTGACCCGAATGTATCGCGCAAACGCCGCCGCCGAACAAGGCGCGATCCGGGAATGTGGCTAACAGGCCCCTAATTGCAACAGGTCGCGGTCAGTAGCTGTATTCGGGGTAGATCCGCGTCAGATCGCCCTGCCAGTCGCCGTGGTAATGCTCGAGCAGTTCGTCGGCCGGCACCTTGCCGGACTGGATGCTTTCCTTCAGCGCGTTCAGGAAATGCGTCTCGTCCGGGACAAGCCCACCCGCACCCGGCCGCGCCCGCGCCTTCAGGCCGGACTCGGCGATGGCCACCACCTCGCGCGCCAGATCGTGCATGTTGATGCCGCCGACCTGCGCCTGCAGCCCGCCCCGGGCCGCTGCGACGCGCAGCCCCTCGCGGGTTTCGGAGTCCCAGCCCTTGACCAGATCCCATGCGGCATCCAGCGCGGACTGGTCATAGGTCAGCCCCACCCAGAAGGCGGGCAGCGCGCACAGGCGACGCCACGGGCCGCCGTCGGCCCCGCGCATTTCCATGAATTTCTTGATCCGCGCCTCGGGGAAGGCGGTGGTCAGGTGATCGGCCCAATCCGAAAGGGTTGGCGTCTCGCCCGGCAGCGCGGGCAGCTTGCCCTGCAGGAAATCGCGGAACGACATGCCCAGCGCGTCGATATACTTGCCGTCGCGATAGACGAAATACATCGGCACATCCAAGGCATATTCCACGTAGCGCTCGAACCCAAAGCCGTCCTCGAACACGAAGGGCAGCATGCCGGTGCGCGCGTCATCGAGATGCCGCCAGATGTAGCTGCGCCAGCTTTTGTGGCCATTGGGCTTGCCCTCGAAGAAGGGCGAGTTGGCAAACAGCGCGGTCGCCACCGGCTGCAGGGCAAGCGCCACGCGCAGCTTCTGCACCATGTCCGCCTCGGACCCGAAATCGATGTTGACCTGAACCGTGCAGGTCCGGCGCATCATGGCGCGGCCCATGTCGCCGACCTTTTCCATGTAGTCGTTCATCAGGACATACCGGCCCTTGGGCATCAGCGGCATGTCCTCATGCTTCCAGATCGGTGCGGCGCCCAGCCCGATGAAGCCTACGCCGATCTTGTCGGCGATGTCCTTCACGTCGCGCAGATGTGCGTTCACCTCGTCGCAGGTCTCGTGGATGGTCTCCAGTGGCGCGCCTGACAGCTCCAGCTGCCCGCCCGGTTCCAGCGAGACGTTGGCCCCGTCCTTTTCCAGCCCGATCAGCTTGCCCGCCTCTTCCACAGGGGTCCAGCCATGCCCGTCGCGCAGCCCCTGCAGTACCGCCAGGATCGAGCGTTCGCCTTCATAGGGCAGCGGCTTTAGCGTGTCCTTGCAGTAGCCGAATTTCTCGTGCTCGGTCCCGATGCGCCATTCGCTTTTGGGTTTGCAGCCATCGGCCAGGTATTCGGCCAGTTGTTCGTGGCGTTCGATCGGCCCGCCGCCGGACTGAGGAATGGACATGAACCGTGCTCCGATCCTGATGTGTCGAGTCGTGGGGGTCAGTGGTGGTCGCAATCTCCCCCGGTGTCAATGCACCGTCAGTTCAACCGGATGTGTGCCGGACGCGAGGGGTGGCGTTCCCAGATGACCACCGGATGCGACGCCCCGCCCTTGAGTTCCGACAGCATCCGCTCGGTCCGCAGCCCCGGCAGGGCCGAGAACACATCGAACAGTGCCTCGGCACCTTCGGCATTCACGGGAATGTGAAGCGGCGGCTGGCCGGGCTGCTGCAGCACCCAATGCGCGGGGCTGGCGGTGGGGTCCAGCGTCAGGCTCTCGATTTCGCGGGTGGCGACGATGCCGCCTTCCAGCGGCCCCAGATAGGCGATCTGCCCTTCATCCACAGACACCACGCCCGGCCCGCCCGCGCCTAGCCGAAAGCGGGCCCGCTGTATGCCGATCACGACCAGCGCGATCGAGACCGCCACAAGTACCCAGCCCAGCCAGCCCAGCAACCCGCCCGGACCGCCGATCCAGCTGAGGCCAAGGATCAGAACGAACCCGGCGGCCAGCACCTCGCGCCAGCGCCACAGGGCCAGTTTGGCTTCGGGACGGATGAAACTCATGACGCGGCCTCCATCTGATCGCTGAACAGGACCAGTGAAAAGGTCCCGGCAGGGGCAAACCCAATAGCAACATAAGCACGCACGGCAGCGTTTGAAGCCGCAAACAGAACGGCCTTGCGAACGCCGGCGGCCCGCGCCTCGGCCAGATGCAGGGCGACGGCGGTGCGGGCATAACCCCAGCCGCGCAGCGCGGGCGGGGTGAACACGCCGCCGATCTGGACGATCTCGGGCAGCGTGGCATTGAAGCCTGTCATGCTGACGGGCAGGTCGTCGACCATCAGCAGCCGGTGCGAGTCGCGCTGAATACATCCGTCGATGTCCTTCTGCGCAGCCTTGCGGGCCATGCCCGGGTCGGTGCCCAAAGATTCCAGATGACAGGCCTCGCGCCAGCGGATCAACAGGCTTCGGTCGCCATCCGACAGCGGCACCAGCCGTGCGTTTTCCGTTGGCGGAACGATCAGGTCGCGCAGATCCAGCGCAAAGGACGGTTCGTCCCGGTCCAGATGCGCGGCGCGGTCCTGCCATCCGGCCTGTCGCAGAAACCGGCGGGCTTGCGAAGCCTCGCCCGCCAGCCCCATGACCGTGCGGCCCCGGATCAGGTCCGCTGCCGCGGTCAGGTCGGCCTCGGGCAGATCAGGGCATTGCGGCAGGATCATGCCTTCGTTGGTGATGCCGAACACGCCGCGCAGCGGGTCGCCCAGCATCCACATGCTCATCGCGCGCGGCGCGGGTGCGTTCAGGCCGAACTCTCGCAGGTTGGCCAGCGCGAACATCGAGCTTTGCACATGATCCAGAAGAAACCGTTCGATCGCCGGAATGTCCTGTTGCTGCGCCAGCCGCCACATCAGGACCAATCCCCCAGCGCCTGTTGCCACAGGGTCATCGCGGCCACCGCCGCCGTATCGGCTCGCAGGATGCGCGGCCCCAGGCTGACCACATGCGTGAACGGCAGATCCTTCAACCGTTGGCGCTCGGCATCGGAGAACCCGCCCTCGGGGCCGATAAGGATGGCCCACGGCAGGCCCTTGTCCTGTGCGGCGAGGCGCAGGGCCGACCCGGCCTCGGCCTCGTCGCAGAACATCAGCTCGCGGCCGTCGGGCCAATTGTCCAACAGCTTGTCCAGCCGCTGCAGGTCGCAGACCTCGGGCACGAAGGTGCCGCCGCATTGCTCGGCCGCCTCGACCGCATGGGCCTGCAGCCGGTCCTGGCGGATGCGTTCGGAATTGGTGAAGGCAGTTTGCACCGGCATGATCTTCGCGGCCCCCATCTCGGCGGCCTTTTCGACGATGAAATCGGTCCGAGCCTTCTTGATCGGGGCAAACAGCAGCCAAAGGTCCGGCGGCAGTTGCAGTGGCCGGGTCTGTTCAAGACAGCTCAGAACACCGCCCCGCTTGCCCGACTCGACCACCTGCGCCAGCCACTCGCCACCGCGGCCGTTGAACAGGGCCACCTGCCCACCTACGGCCAGACGCATCACACCGAACAGGTAATGAGCCTGCTCGCGCGTCAAAGGAACCGATTGCCCCGCACCCAAAGGGTGATCTACATACAGCCTGATCTTCGCACTCATGAGACCCTACATATGCAAGGCAATGCCCCAACACCAGACGGTCAGGTCGCCGACGCCGTTACCGGCAACTGGGTCGATACCCGCGCCCCGGCCTTTGCCCGCCCCTATCTGCGGCTGTCGCGCGCGGACCGGCCGATCGGGACGTGGCTGCTGCTGATTCCGTGCTGGTGGGGCCTGGCGCTGGCGATCCTGCATGACGGTCAGCCGCGCTTGGGCGATCTGTGGATTGCCGTTGGGTGCGCGGCCGGGGCCTTTCTGATGCGTGGCGCGGGTTGCACCTGGAATGACATCACCGACCGCAAGTTCGACGCGAAGGTTGAACGCACACGCTCGCGGCCCATCCCCTCGGGTCAGGTCAGCGTGCGGCAGGCGGT
The DNA here is from genome assembly GCF_056537865.1 of Ruegeria sp. BJ5. Classification (NCBI taxonomy): domain Bacteria; kingdom Pseudomonadati; phylum Pseudomonadota; class Alphaproteobacteria; order Rhodobacterales; family Roseobacteraceae; genus Ruegeria; species Ruegeria sp. BJ5. Next base: position 159,741 of record NZ_JBQFSH010000005.1, on the reverse strand, counting down.
GATCTGGATGGGCATCCAGTGCCTTCTGGCGCTGGCAATCCTGCTGACCTTCAACCAGGCGGCCATCGCGATGGGCGTCCTGTCGCTGCTGCCGGTGACGATCTACCCCTATGCCAAGCGCTTCACCTGGTGGCCGCAGGTGTTTCTGGGGCTGGCCTTCAACTGGGGCGCCCTGCTGGCCTGGGCGGCGCATCGCGGCACGGTCGAATGGCCCGCGATCCTGCTGTACCTGTCCGGCATCGCCTGGACGCTGTTCTACGACACGATCTATGCTCACCAGGACGCCGAGGATGACGAGCTGATCGGCATCAAGTCCACCGCGCGCCTGTTCGGGACCGACACCGCGAAATGGCTGAAGTATTTCCTTGTGGCGACCGTGGCGCTAATGGGTCTGGCCATCGTCGAGGCCGCGCTGCCCAATTCCAGCGTGTTGGCGCTGGTCGTGGCCATTGGTGGACCTTGGGCAATGGGGTGGCACATGGCGTGGCAACTGCGCGGGCTGGACATCGAAGACAACGCGAAACTGCTGCAACTGTTTCGCGCCAACCGGGACACCGGCCTTATTCCGCTCATCTTCCTTTGCGTCGCATTGCTCCTCTGATTGCACCTCGGTACCGGTGCCTGTAAGAGTCCCGCCCAATGGCCCGAGGAGATAAGAAACCGCTCATGCGCTTGCCGTATTTCCTGACATCAGCCCTGATCTTTGTCGTGTCGGCGGGAGTCTGTCTGTTGGCCGCCGGATTCGCGGTGACCAAGATCGAAGAAACCTCGGAAACTGCCGTTCGAAACGCACTGAGCATGCAGGGCCATGAGTGGGCCGAAGTGCAGGCGGATGGGCTGCGCGTTGTGCTGACCGGTACTGCCCCGGACGAGGCCACGCGATTCAATGCGCTGACCGCGGCCGGTACACAGGTCGACACCTCTCGGGTGATCGACGAGATGGACATTGCCCCGACGGCTGACCTGACTCCGCCCAAATTCTCGGCTGAAATTCTCCGGAACGACAGCGGCATATCCGTGATCGGGTTGGTTCCGGCCAGCGTGGATCGCGACGCACTGATGGCCCGGCTGCAGAAGCTGGACCCCCAGGCGCGGGTGTCGGACCTGCTGGAGACCGCAGACTACAAGAAACCCAAAGGCTGGGACGACGCGATTTCCTATGCCATCCTTGCCCTGTCCAAGCTGCCGCGAGCCAAGATTTCCGCCAGCCCCGATCTGGTCAAGATCACTGCCATCGCCGACAGCCAGCAGGAAAAAGAACGGCTGGAACAAGAGCTGACACGCGCCGCGCCGCCCAGCTTGCGCATCGGTCTGGCGATTTCGGCACCGCGCCCGGTGATCACTCCGTTCACCCTGCGCTACCTGATTTCGGAGGATGGCGGACAGTTCGACGCCTGTTCGGCACAGGATGAAAAGGCGCGCGACACCATTGTTGCCGCCGCGCAGGATGCCGGGCTGTCAGGGCCCTATACCTGCACAATCGGCCTGGGTGTGCCATCGCCCCGATGGGCGCAGGCCGCTGAACTGAGTATCCGGGCTTTGTCCGAGATCGGTCAAGGATCGGTCACGATGTCGGATGCCGACATCACGCTGATTGCTGAACCGAACACCAGCCCAGCCACCTTCGACAAGGTCGTGGGCGAGTTGGAGAACGCCCTGCCCGAAGTGTTCGCCCTGCACGCGGTTCTGCCCGAACCAGAAAACAACGAACAAGCCGGACCTGTGGAATTCACCGCCACCCGCAGCCCGGAAGGTCTGGTACAACTGCGCGGCCGTCTGGGCGACGATTTGCAGCGCGACATGATCGACAGCTACGCCCGGGCTGCCTTCGGATCCGATCAGGTTCACAGTGCCGCCCGCGTGGTCGACCAGATGCCGCAGGACTGGCCCGTACGCGTTCTGGCGGGGCTGGAATCCCTGTCCTGGCTGAACAACGGCGTGCTGACCGTAACGCCTGACAAGGTCGAGTTGACAGGCGTCAGCCATGATGAAGACGCCAAGGCACAGATCGCGGGCCTGCTGTCCGACAAGCTGGGCGATGCGCAGGACTTTGACCTGTCGATCACCTATCAGCCTCCGCCCGAACCCGAAGACGCGCTGCCAGACCCCGAGCAGTGCGAAAGTCGCATCGCCGAGGTTCAGGAAACCCGCAAGATCACGTTCGAGCCCGGTTCGGCTACGGTTTCATCAGAGTCCCGCGACAGTCTGAACCAGATTGCCGAGATCCTGCGCGAATGCGGACCGATCCGGATTGAAATCCAGGGTCATACCGACAGCCAGGGCCGTGAAGAGATGAACCAGCAGCTGAGCCAGTCACGCGCCCAGTCCATCCTGAACGAATTGCGCGCCCGTCGGGTGCCGACCAAAAGCTACTCGGCCGCAGGCTACGGTGAAACGCAGCCCATTGCAGACAATGACACTGAAGACGGGCGCGAGAAAAACCGGCGCATCGAATTTCGCCTGATCCGGCCCGAGCCGGTCACCAATCAGGAAACCGGTCTGGAAGCATTGGAGACCCAGACAAGCGCAACCGAACCTGCGCCAACAGAAGAAGAAGCATCCGAAACGGATGCAGGGGACCAGTAAGTTGAACAGAGCCGAATTCATCATCGCCACCGCCGTCATCCTGTTCGCCGCCTTCTGCATGGGCTGGTTCGCCAACTGGCTTGTGCACCGCCTGTCGCGCGTGCGCCAATCCGACGTGGCCGATCTGGACCGCATGAGCCAGGAGCTGCACGAGGCCGAGGAAACCCGTGATCAGGCGATCACCTATCTGCAGCAGCGCGAGGCCGAGCTGACCAACCAGCTGACCCAAACCGAGGCCGAGCTGGCCGCGGCCATGGACGGGCTGCGCGCCGCCCGCCAGGAAGCCGAGGAATTGCGCGGCCGGATCAACAACGCCGACTGAGCGCCTACCAGCGCGACAGCGCGTCCTCATCCTCGTCCTTGGCGGCAACCCACTCCGCGCCCGAACCTGTGATTTCCTTTTTCCAGAACGGGGCGCGGGATTTTAAGTAGTCCATCAGGTATTCGGCAGCCTCGAACGCATTCTTGCGGTGCGGGGCCGCCGTTGCGACCATCATGATCCGGTCACCCGGGGCCAGCCTCCCGTGGCGATGGATCACCAGAACATCGCCCAGAGACCAACGGTTTTTGGCTTCCTCGGCGATCTTGGCGATGGCGCGTTCGGTCATGCCGGGATAATGCTCGATCTCCATGCAGGCCAGATCGGTCTGCGCCAGATCTCGCACGACACCGGTAAAGGTGACGATGGCGCCATTGGCCGTGTCACCTGCGGCAAAGGCATTGGCCTCGATCCCCAGATCGAACGGCTCTTGCTGGACGGAGATCCGCATCGCCCTATCCGCCGGTCATGGGCGGGAAAAAGGCCACTTCGCGGACGCCGGCCAGCGGCGCGTCGAAATCCGACAGCTCCTGATCCAGCGCGACCCGCAGGGCGGAGATGTCGGCAAAGGCCGCGGCATAGCGGTCTTCGCGGGCGCTGAGTTCCGCCACCAGATCGGAGACCGTGGCCGCAGTGGTTTCGACCTTTTCCTTCGGCACGCCGATCCGCTCGCGGACCCAGGCGAAATACAGGACATCCATGCGTCAGCCCTCCTTCAGATGGGGCATGGCTTTACGTAGGTAGTCGTAGCCGGTGATCAATGTCAGCGTCGCCGCAATCCACAGCAGCCACAAGCCGATGCGGCCCGACCAGAACATGCCATCCAGCTTCCATTGCAGGCCCGAGATGTCCTCGACCTGGCCCGACAGGATCTGGTCGATCAGCGCGGCATCCATGCCGAAGGTGGACATGACGAAATAGTGCTCGAATATGCCCTGCGAAAACAGCACGGCGATCGCCACCATCTGCGCGGTCGTCTTCCATTTGGCCAACTTGGTAACCTTGAGCGTTCCGGCCACGTCGCCCAGATACTCGCGCAGGCCCGAGACGAAAACCTCGCGGAACAGGATCACGGTGGCGGGCAGCACCAGCCAGGGCGTCCAGTGCTCGGTCGAATAGCCGACCAGGATCATCAGCGCGATCACCACCATCGCCTTGTCGGCGATCGGGTCCAGCATTGCACCCATCTTGGTTTCCTGCTTCCACGCGCGCGCCAGATAGCCGTCGAACCAATCGGTTATGGCCGCCGACAGGAACAGGATCAGCGCGAACCAATCCGCGTAGGGCCGTGTGAAATACAGAAACATCACCGCCAGGCCGGGCGCGGCCAGTAGGCGCAGCAAAGTCAGAATATTCGGCAGGTTCCACTTCATGCGCTGGACCCTACAACCATGGCCGGGAACAGAAAAGACGGCACGACAAAAAACTGCCAAGAACACAGGTGTTTGGACCACGACAGGTCAGACCGTCGCAGGCGGAGGATCGACGACCGTTTCCCCCTTGGCGCGGCGCGAAGAACGGGTCAGGTTGCGCGGGTATCGGCACATCAGGAAAGATCCGCCCCGTGACCTCACATATCAGAACCGATGCGCGCGCCAATCTGATCGGCGGCGCCTGGATGATCGCGGCCATGGCCGGGTTCGCCCTGGAGGACGCGCTGTTGAAAAGTGCCGCCAAGGTGCTGCCCATCTGGCAGGTTCTGGTTCTGTTCGGACTGGGCGGGGCGTTGATTTTCGCCGGGGTCGCGTTGATTCAGGGGCGGCGGTTGCTGCACCCCGATGTCCTATCCAAGCCGATGAAGATCCGAGTGCTGTTCGAAGTCTTCGGCCGCCTGTTCTATGTGCTGGCCATCGCCCTGACGCCGCTGTCCTCGGCCACAGTGATCCTGCAGGCCACGCCGCTGGTCGTGGTGGCGGGTGCCGCGCTGTTTTTCGGGGAAACCGTCGGCTGGCGGCGCTGGAGTGCCATTCTGGTCGGACTGATCGGAGTGGTGATCATCATCCAGCCGACCGGAGACAGTTTCTCGGCCCTGTCCATTCTTGCGGTACTGGGAATGCTGGGCTTTGCCGGCCGCGATCTGGCCAGCCGCGCCGCCCCCGCCACGTTGGGCACCACCGTTCTTGGGTTTTATGGCTTTCTGTCAATTGTCGTCGCCGGTGGACTGTACCGGGCTTTCGAAGGCGCCGCCGCGGTGCCGGTGGACGCCCGAGCCGCCCTGCACCTGACTGGAGCCGTGGTGATGGGCGCGGTGGCCTATTCTTCGCTGATGCTGGCCATGCGGACGGGTGAAGTGTCGGCCGTAACTCCGTTTCGCTATACCCGCCTTCTGTTCGGCATCGGGCTGGGCGTGCTGATATTCGACGAGCATCTGGACCAGATCATGTGGCTGGGCAGCGCGCTGATCGTGGCCTCGGGGCTTTACATCCTGTGGCGCGGGCGCCAGCGGCCTCAGCCCTTTTCGTGAAAGAAATCATAGACCTTCTGCGCCAGACCGGCCGAGATCCCGTCCACCGCCTTCAGGTCAGCCAGATTGGCGCGGCTGACCGCCTTGGCGCTGCCGAAATGCGCCAGCAGGGCACGTTTGCGGGCCGCGCCCACGCCGGGGATTTCATCGAGCGGCGTCGCGCCCATCGCCTTGGCCCGTTTGGCGCGGTGGGTGCCGATGGCAAAGCGGTGCGCCTCGTCCCGTAGCCGCTGAATGAAATACAGAACCGGGTCGTTGCGTTTCAGGGCAAAGGGGCGCTGGCCGATGCGGTGGAACTCTTCCTTGCCGTGGTCGCGATCGACGCCCTTGGCGACACCGACCATGGGGATGTCCTCGACCCCGTGCGCCTGCATGATCTCGTGCACGGCACTCACCTGCCCTGCACCCCCATCGATCAGCAACAGATCGGGCCACAGGCCCTTGTCGCGGTCGGGGTCCTCTTTCAACAAGCGGCTGAAGCGGCGGGTCAGCACCTCTTTCATCATGCCGAAATCGTCGCCCGGCGTCAGGTCGTCGCCGCGAATGTTGAATTTGCGATAGGCGTTCTTCATGAACCCCTCGGGACTGGCCACGATCATCGCGCCCACCGCGTTAGTGCCCTGGATATGCGAGTTGTCGTAGACCTCGATCCGCTTGGGTGGCGCGTCCAGATCGAAGGCCTCGGCCAGACCGCGCAGCAGCTTGGCCTGCGTCGCGCTTTCCGACATGCGGCGGGCCAGCGCCTCGCGCGCGTTGCGCAGCGCGCCCGAGACCAGTTCCAGCTTTTCGCCCCGCTGCGGCACTAGGATCTCGACCTTGCGGCCGGCCTTTTCCGACAGGGCCTGCTGCATCAGATCCGCGTTTTCGATTCCGTCCGACAGGATCAGCTGCCGCGGCGGTTCCTTGTTGTCGTAGAACTGGCCCAGAAAGGCCTCCATCACCTCGGCCGGGGAGACGTCGGGGCCGACCCGCGGATAGAAATCGCGGTTGCCCCAGTTCTGATTGGCGCGGATGAAGAACACCTGAACACAGGCCTGACCGCTGTCCATATAAAGGCCGATCACATCCGCCTCGGCCACACCGCGCGGGTTGATGCCCTGCGCCGTCTGCACCTGCGTCAACGCGCGAATCCGGTCGCGTAGGGCGGCGGCGCGCTCGAACTCCATCGCGTCCGAGGCCTCTTGCATCTGCGCGGCCAGTTCCTCCTGGATCCGGGTCGAGCGTCCGGACAGGAACCGCTCGGCGTCACGCACGCTTTCGGCATAGTCGGCCTGCGAAATCATGCCCACGCACGGCCCCGAGCAGCGCTTGATCTGGTAGAGCAGGCAGGGCCGGGTGCGACTGTCGAACATCGAATCCGAGCAGTTCCGGAGCAGAAAGGCCTTCTGCAATTGGTTCAGCGTGCGGTTCACCGCGCCCGCGCTGGCGAAGGGGCCGAAATAGGCGCCCTTTTCCTTCTTGGCCCCGCGATGCTTCTTGATCTGCGGAAACGGGTGATCCTTGGCCACCAGAATGTTGGGAAAGCTTTTGTCGTCGCGCAGCAGGACGTTGTACTTGGGCTTGAGCTGCTTGATCAGGTTCTGCTCAAGCAGCAGCGCCTCGGTCTCGGTCCGGGTGGTCAGGAACATCATCGACGCGGTCGAGGCGATCATGCGCTCGATCCGGCCGGAATGTCCCGGGCGGGTGTAGTTCGACACCCGCGCCCGCAGGTTGCGCGCCTTACCGACATACAGAACCCGGCTGTCCGCATCCAGCATCCGGTACACGCCAGGCGAACTGTCCAGCGTCTTCACGTATTTCTGGATGCAGGCATAGCCGGTCGGCTGAGGCTGGGATTGAGGGGCGCTGTCGGCGGTCATGAGAGAGAGATACGATTCTCTGACCGTGGCTGCAATCTTGCGCGCCTCAGATCAAGAGAAAACAAATCCACGATTCTTGTGGATAACTGTGCGGACAACTTTCCCTGCACTGTGATTTTTCCTTGAATCCTTGTGTTTTCACTGCGTTGCACAATAAATAGGCACAATTTCAACACATTGATTATAAAAGATATTTTTATTCTCGTTTTACAAGTGTATGAAAAAAAAGACATTTTTGTAACGAACCTGTAACAGGATCGAGAGCGGTGCAAAACTTGCAGGGGCAATACCTATTCAAGGCCCACTACATCAGGCGTTTGCCAGCCCAGATGCTGGCCGCCATCAACGCACAAAAGCTGGCCCGTGACCGCATGTGCGTCCAGAAAATACCCAAGGGCCGCGTTGATATCCGACGGGTTTGCACCGCGTTCCAGGACCGTGTTTTCGCGTTGCGTCTTGAAGTGCTGGGGGCTTTGCCGATGTCCCTGCAGGGTTGGACCCGGCCCAATGGCATTGACGCGAATGGCCGGCGTCAGTGCCTGGGCCGCCGTCCGGGTCAATGCCCATAGCCCCATCTTGGCGATGGTGTAGGACATGAACTCAGGCGTCAGTTTGCGCACCCGCATGTCGACCATATTCACGATCAAGCCGGTCGCGACGGGTTCGTCATTCTCATCCATCTCGGGTTCCAGACCCTGGCTTGCCATGGCCTGCGTCAGCACGAAGGGCGCGCGCAGGTTGCTGTCCATGTGGCGATCCCAGCTTTGCCGGGTGGCAGTGCGGATGTTGTCGTATTCGAAGATCGACGCATTGTTGACCAGACAGGTGATCGGACCGCCCAGCGCCTCGGCCGCGCGCGGCAAAAGGGTCTGCACCTGATCCTCGTCCAGCAGATCGGCCTGCAGCGCCACGGCATTGCGGCCCATCGACTGGATCTCGGACACGGTCTCGGCAGCGGCAGCGCCCGAGGTTGCGTGATGCACGGCAACGTCCATGCCACGTTTCGCCAGGTACAACGCCATGGCCCGCCCCAGTCGAATGCCGGCGCCGGTCACCAGTGCTCGGGTCATGTAGGGGCTCCTTTCAGTCAGATCAGGCCAACAGGATCACGACGTATGTGACGTAAAGCAGCGTCAAGATGAACCCCCAGACCCGGGTGATGTCTTGCTTGAAGAAGACGAACGGGATCAGCAGCAGGGACGAGCCCAGCATGACCCAAAGATCGAATTGCAGGAATTCGGGGTCCACGGGGATGCGCCCGAACAGCGTGGCGATACCGACAATGCCTAGAAGGTTGAACATGTTCGAACCGATGACGTTGCCCAGAGCAACATCGGCCTGCCGGCGCAACGCGGCCATGACGGTGGTCGCAAGTTCGGGAAGCGAGGTTCCGACCGCGACCAGCGTCAGCCCGATCACCGTTTCACTGACCCCGTAGGTCCGCGCAATGATGGTCGCGTTGTCGACCAGAAGGTGCGCGCCCATCGGCAGGCCAATCAGCCCCAGCACCAGATACAGCGACACCTTCCAGTACGGCATGTCCGGGTCGGCCTCTTCCAGCGTTTCCAGGTCCTGCTCTTCCGAGCAGGAGTTGCGATGCGCGTGCGCTTCTCGGAAGGCGTTGAGCAGGATCAGAGCCAATCCCGCCAGCAGGATTGCCCCGCTGAACAGGTTGAATTCCCCGCAAAAGGCCAAACCGATGAACAGAACCGAGGCCAGCAACATGAAGATGTAGTTTCTGCGCGTGTTGCATTCGCTGCTGTGGATCGTGGCCAGCAAGGCCGGCAAACCCAAGACCAGCAGGATGTTGGCCGTGTTCGAACCGACGACATTGCCCAACGCGATACCGGGCGCATTTTCCTCGATGGCCTTGATGGCAATCAGAAGCTCGGGTGCCGAGGTGCCGAAGGCCACGATCGTCAGGCTGACGATTAGGGCGGGAACACCCAGACGCAGGCTGAGATTCACCGCACCCCGCACCAGCGCGTCACCGGCCAACAGCAGGATCAACAAGCCAAGACCGGAAAGCAGCCAGGCCGTCATCGACGCCCTCCTTGCTCACATTTGCAGGGGCCCTTGCCGATCCGGAATCGACCGCAGCGCGGACATTTCGCGGAGTTCAATCGCTGTTGGCCGGGAAAGCGCAGCTTTCCGAACATCGCCAGGACCCCCATGGCAACCAGAAACAGAATGACGACCTTGACGATCACGTCACATACCAAAGCGCGCGTAGGCCGCGCGCTCCTCGAGCAGGGAAATGGCGTCCTGCGCCATGTCCGTTCCGAAACGAGACCAGATCGGTCGGCGCAACCCGTAGCGCCGGAATTTGACCTTGTCGCCAAACACTTCCTGCATCCTTGGCTTCAGATGCGCGATGCCGTCGATCAGCCCAAGTTCATGCGCACGCCGCGCCAGCCAGATTTCACCGGTAAACAGATCGGCGGCCTCGTCCAAGCGACTGCCGCGCCGAGCTTTCACATAGGCAATGAAATTCTGGTGGATGTCCTCCAAAAGCCCCTTGAGACGCGCGACATCCTCTTCTTTCTCCGGAGAGAACGGGTCCAGCATCGATTTGGATTTCCCGGCGGTGTGCACGCGCCGCTCGATCCCCTGACGGGCCAGAAAAACATGGGCTCCGAACCCCGAGGAGATGACCCCGATCGACCCCAGAACCGAGCTGTCATCCGCCCAGATCTCGTCCGCCGAAGCCGCAAGCCAATAACCACCCGAGGCCGCCACGTCCTCGACAAAGGCATGGACTGGCACCTTGAACTCGTCGGCCAACCGTCGGATCCGCGCACCGATCAGCGAGCTTTGCACCGGCGATCCGCCCGGCGAATTGATCTCGAGCGCGACGGCGGCAGGTTTTCCCTTGCGGAAGGCTTTTTCCAGAACCGGTGCCAAAGAGGCATCGTTCAGCGAGGCTCGGCCAGCCATTCCAATGGCTCCGGACAGGCGAACGACAGCCACGGTTGGCTGATTGTTGAGAAACGGCAGGCTGAGTTTCATGGGTGCCGATGTAGAGTGCGTCCGCCCCTTAAACAAGGGACCCCACCTGCCATGAACGTGACGTGAACCAAAATCCTGTTCAGCCACGGCAAAAATGCAACGCCCTAGCTCCGGATGCGCCACCCGGTTTTGAAGATCCAACCGATGACCGCCAGGCAAAAGCCGGTAAAGGCCAGGATCGCCAGAAGGCTAAGCAGAATGGGCACGTCCGAAAGCCCGTAAAACGACCAGCGAAAGCCCGAGATCAAATAGACCACCGGGTTGAACAACGAGATCGTCTGCCACACCGGCGGCAGCATCGAAATCGAGTAGAACGTGCCGCCCAGAAAGATCAGCGGCGTCACCACCAGCTGCGGTACCAACGACATCTGTTCGAAATTGCTCGCCCAGATCCCGATGATGAAGCCCAGCAGGGAAAAGCTGAGGCAGGACAGGATCAGAAAGGCGGCCATCGCGAAGGGATGCTCGATGCGGATGTCCACGAAGAACGTGGCGGTGGTCAGGATCACCAATCCCACGAACAACGCCTTGGTCGCGGCGGCGCCCACATAGCCGATCACGATCTCGATGAAATTCACCGGAGCCGAGAGCAGTTCGTAGATCGTACCCAGGAACTTGGGGAAATAGATTCCAAAGGACGCGTTCGAGATCGACAGCATCACCACCGACAGCATGATCAGCCCCGGCACGATGAAGGCGCCGTAGGAGACGCCCTCGACCTCCTGGATGCGACTGCCAATGGCAGTGCCGAACACCACGAAATACAGCGAAGTCGACAGAACCGGTGACAGAAAGCTCTGCGCGAGGGTACGGAAGAACCGGGCCATTTCGAACCGGTAGATGGCGGCGATGGCGGACCAGTTCATGCGGCATCTCCGGACACGAGGTTGACGAAAATCTCTTCCAGGCTCGATTGCCGGGTCTGCACGTCGCGCAGCACCAGCCCCGCCTCGGCCACGTCATTCAGCAAAGTGGTGATGCCAGTGCGATCGGCATTGGTGTCGTAGGTATAGATCAGCGCATCGCCCTGCCCGTTCAGCACCAGATTGTGGTGGGCCAGACTGCCGGGAATGTCCGAGATCGTGCGGGTCAGCATGACCTCGATCTGCTTCTTGCCCATCTGCGCCATCAAGGTGTTTTTGTCCTGCACCAGCATCAGTTCGCCCTTGTCGATCACACCGATCCGGTCGGCGATGGCTTCGGCTTCTTCGATGTAGTGGGTAGTCAGGATGATGGTGACACCGGCAGCCTTCAACTCGTCGACGATGGCCCACATGTCCTTGCGCAGTTCGACATCCACGCCGGCGGTGGGTTCATCCAGAAACAGCACCCGCGGCTCGTGCGCCAGAGCCTTGGCGATAAGCACGCGCCGCTTCATGCCGCCCGACAATTCCTTGATCGCGTTCTTGCGCTTGTCCCACAGCGACAGCTTGCGCAGGATCTCTTCGATCCGGGCACTGTCCTGCCCATAGCCGAACAGACCGCGCGAAAACCGTACGGTGTTCCAGACCTTTTCGAACGGCTCCAGCGCAATTTCTTGCGGCACGAGGCCGATCATGCGCCGGGCGGCACGAAAGTCCGTGAGGATGTCGTGCCCCCCTACGGTGACAGTCCCAGACGTGGGCGTGGTAATCCCGCAAACCGTCGAGATCAGGGTTGTCTTTCCCGCCCCGTTCGGGCCGAGCAGGGCCAGGATCTCGCCCTCTTCGATATCCAGCGATACGCCTTTCAGCGCTTCGAACCCACCGGCATAGGTTTTGCGCAGATCCTTGATCGAAAGAATTGTCGTCATGCGTTTTCCCAGTTCTGGCCGGGACAGTATCGCGCCAGAGGATTGCCGAACAGACCAAATCCGCACAGTCCTCTGCGCGCAAACGCAGGTTTCACTCGCGCCCGGTCAGGCGACCCAGCCAGCCTTTCCTTTCCCCCTCGGGGGTGTCTTCGCCGCCCTCTTCCGGCGCTGCAGGGCCTTCAAAATGCTGCTGAAGGTTCGAGAAGAACTGGTCAGCCATCTTCTTGGCAAAGCCGTCGATCAAACGGCTGCCTAGCTGCGCCAGCTTGCCGCCAACCTTGGCATCCACGTCATAGGCCAGAACCGTTCCACCGCTGTCACTGGCGCTGAACGTGACACTGGCGCTGCCCTTTGCAAAACCCGCAGCCCCGCCTTTGCCCTCACCGGCGATGGTCAGGTTTTGACCCTCAACCATGTCGGACATCGTGACGGTGCCTTTGAACGTGGCCTTTACCGGCCCGACCTTCTGCACCACGGTCGCCTCGTAACCGTCCGTCGGATTGCCCGAAACCTCTTGCGCACCGGGCACGCAGGCTTTCAGCACCTCGGGGTCCAGCAGGGCCGCATAGACATCGGACGGCGCCGCCTGAATTTCACGCGTGTCACTCATTTGCATGGGACCACCCCCCTTTCTTAAATGTCTGATATTCGACCAAAGACCTATCCACGAACTGCCGTTGCGGCAACCGTGTTCCACACATTACCCGCCGCCCCCGGAATCCTGAGCCCGCATGTCGGAAATCCGTTTCTGCACCAGTTCCAGATGCAGACGGGCATCATACTGCCCTTGCCTGTAGGCCGCTGGCAGCCGTAGGTCCGCCAGCTTTTCGTCCAGCACCTGCAATTGGCCTTGCATCCGCACGAGGTCTTCCGCGGAAGGGTTGTCGGCCAGGTCCTGTTCGATCAGACGAATTTCCGGGTAGTGCTGCCAGACACGCCATCGTTGGAAATAGGCGTAGATGCGCGGCAACAACCGGACCAGCGGAAGGACGATGAAAAAGAACGGCAGGAACAAAAGGAAAACCCGATTGACCTGCGCCGCCACCCAATAAGGCAACCAATCATGCCAGGTGGATGGCCCTTCAAGTATCAGCTGCCGTGCGGTGTTGTTGAGGGGCAATGCGGTCCCTTCGATCCCCGGAAAGGCCCCGGGGTCATTGATGATGCCCTGAGCCTCGTGCAGGGCGATCGCCGCCATCGTCAGCCGGTTGACCAACGCCGGATGCAGTCCCGGCCGCACGACCAGTCGCGCCTCGAGAGCGATCAGATCTACCGGGCGCGGCGGTAGAACCGGGTTCAGCGACATGCCTCCGGTCGGTACGGTCACCACAGTGGCATAGGACAAACGACGTGAAATCGCCTCGACATGTTCAAGGTTCAGAACCTTCAATCCCGGCACCTCGTAGGCGGCCAGCAGGTAGGGAGCTTCGATCGGGGCGACAAAGACGGCGATGTCCAACGTTCCGTCCAACAAGGCGTCGGCCGCCTGGTCATAGGGCAGTGCAACATGCACGTTATCCTCTTGGGCCAGCCCGACCGCGCGCTCGAAGTCGCGGAATGCGTCCGCGGTGCCGGACCCGGGCGCACCGCTGTTGATGCTCAACCCACGCCATAACGCGGGATTGGGCGGAATCCACGCATCCTCGCGCGCCATGAAAATCATCGGCTCGAAAAACACGGTCCCGATGGCCTGCGCCCGATCCGGGTCAACTTCGATGCCGCCCTGCAAGAAGGCCACATCCACAGCCCCGTCTTCCAGGAGACGCGCATTTTCGACCGACCCTGCGGTTTCGACGATCTCGAGCCGAATGTCATCCTCGGCAAGGACATCGGAATAGTCCTGCGCCACTTCGATATAGGCGCCACCCGCCGGTCCGGCTGCCATGCGCAGGTCGCCGGGCGGGTGCAGCAGAAGGATGATTGCCACCAGAACCGCCAAGACCATGGCGGCACTGATCGTGATCCAAAGACGCATCCTACCCCTCGCTGATCCACCCCGGACAGCACGCTACGCCGCTGGCCCCAAGCTGGCAAGTATTCCGATGTGTTTGTTGGTTTTTCCCGTTCCGGATCAAACCGATGCCAGACGCCGCGTCGCTGCCGGTCGGTCTTGCATTCCGGCTGGGCCCCGGCCAGCATCGCCGCGAGGGAGTGCTGCTCATGCTGAACGGAATCCGTGTTGTCGAAATCGAGGGTCTCGGCCCCGGCCCGTTCGCCGCCATGCTGCTGGCGGATCTGGGGGCCGACGTCGTGACCATCCACCGCAAGGGGGGCGCCGTCACACCCGGCATGCCGGACCGATCCGTGCTGGACCGGGGCAAGCGCTCGATCGCGCTCGACCTCAAGGACCCCGACGACCTCGAAACCGCTCGGCGCCTGATCGCAACCGCCGATGCTTTGATCGAGGGCTTCCGCCCCGGCGTGATGGAGAAGCTGGGTCTGGGGCCCGAAGCCTGCCACGCCCTGAACCCGGCGCTGGTCTATGGCCGGATGACCGGCTGGGGCCAGGACAGCCCGCTTGCCGATACCGCAGGACATGATCTGAACTACATCGCCCTGTCCGGAGCGCTTTGGTACGGCTCACCACCCGGCATCGAGCCGATGACCCCCGCCACGCTGGTCGGCGATATCGGCGGCGGCGCGATGTATCTGGTCACCGGGATACTGGCCGGGCTGCTGAACGCGCGCGCAACCGGCACTGGCACGGTGGTCGACGCCGCCATCTACGACGGCTCGGCCCACATGATGAACCTGCTGATGAGCCTGCGCCAGACAGGCAACCTGTCCGACACGCGCGGCCAGAGCTTGCTGGACGGCCCGCATTGGAGCCGCACCTACACCTGCGCGGATGGCGGCTTTGTTTCAGTCCAATGCCTCGAACCGAAATTCTATGCCCAATTCCTGGAAATCCTGGACCTATCCCAAGACCCGGCGTTCCAGCAACAATACGACAGCACGCGCTGGCCCGACCTGACCCGACGCCTGGCGGAACTCTTCGCAACCGAACCGCGCGACCATTGGGCCAAACTGTTCGAAGGCTCAGACGCCTGCGTCGCCCCGGTGCTCAGCCCCGACGAGGCCGCAACCCATCCGATGAACACCGCCCGCCAAACCTGGCGCGCGGCCGACGGCACCCTGCAGGCCGCCGCCGCCCCGCGCTTCTCCACCCACCAATGGCAGCCGAAACCCAGCCCGGCCCGCGGCCAACACACGACCGAAATCCTTACGGAACTTCAGGCTCTCAAGAAGACCTGACACACCCTTCATCTGGCCAACGGCCAAGAGGGCGCTGGCCCCCTCCCGCGCCGCCTACCCGCCGCGGACCGTGTCAATCATCAACTGCACATTCTCCGGGTCGGCATCCGGCGTGATCCCGTGACCCAGATTGAAAATATGCGGCCCCTTGGAAAAGGCGCGCAGGATGCGGCGGGTCTCATCCACCAGCGCCTGCCCGCCGGTGACCATGTGCGACGAGGCCAAGTTGCCTTGCACGCAGCCATCCACCTGCACATGTTCGGCCGCCCATTCCGGAGCAACCGAGTTGTCCAGCGCCACGCAATCGACCCCAGTGGCCTTCGCGAAACCGACATAACCCTCGCCCGCTTCACGCGGGAAACCGATGACCGGAATGCCCGGGTGGCGTTCCTTGAGCGCCTGGGTAATGATCCGGCACGGCTCGACCGCGTATTTGGTGAAAGCCTCGCCTTTCAGCGACCCGGCCCAGCTGTCGAAAATCTTGACCACCTCAGCCCCCGCTTCGATCTGAGCCGACAGATATTCGATCGTGGCCGCAGTGATCCGGTCCAGCAACGCCTCGAACAGCGCGGTGTTTTCCTCGCGCAGGGCGTGTGCAGGACCCTGATCAGGGGTGCCACGCCCGGCGATCATATAGGTCGCAACGGTCCACGGAGCGCCGGCAAAGCCGATCAGGGTCGTTTCGGACGGCAGCTCGCGCGACAGGATGCGCACGGTTTCATAGACGGGCGACAAGGTCTCGTGAATCGCATCAACCGGCTTCAACGCATCGAAATCCGGTTGCTGCGTGATCGTCGACAGGCGCGGCCCTTCGCCGGTGACGAACCAAAGATCGGCGCCCAACGCCTGCGGCACCAGCAGGATGTCGGCAAACAGGATCGCGGCATCGAACCCATAGCGGCGGATCGGCTGCAGTGTCACCTCCGCCGCCAGATCGGGGGTGTAGCACAGCGACAGGAAATCGCCCGCCTGTTCCCGCGTCGCGCGGTATTCCGGCAGATAGCGTCCGGCCTGTCGCATCATCCAGATCGGCGGCGTGTCCAGTACCTCGCCCGCCAGCGCCCGCAGCAGTTTCTTGTTCTCGGCCATGTCAGCCCCCACTATTCCGGTTTGCGCAACGGGTCCGCCTTCAGCGGCAAAATGTCAAGCGTGGCCCCCATTGTCAGGGCAATGTGACGCGACTAAAGCTGTGCCCATGACTTTGACCCTGCCCACCCCCGCATCGCCGCTGAAGATCGGCACCCGTGGTTCGCCGCTGGCGCTGGCCCAGGCCCATGAAACCCGTCAGCGGCTGTGCGATGCCTTCGATCTGCCGGAACAGGCGTTCGAGATCGTGGTGATCAAGACCACCGGCGACAACCGCGCCATGATCGACGCGGACCGCCCGTTGAAAGAGATCGGCAACAAGGGTCTGTTCACCAAGGAAATCGAAGAGGCGATGCTGGCTGGCGATATCGACATCGCCGTGCACTCGACCAAGGACATGCCCGTCGAACAGCCGCAGGGGCTGGTGCTGGACACGTTCCTGCCGCGCGAGGACGTGCGCGATGCCTTCATCTCGCCCCGCCTCAACTCGATCCATGACCTGCCCGAAGGCGCGGTCGTCGGCACCTCGTCGCTGCGGCGGCGGGCCCAGTTGCTGCACCGCCGACCTGATCTGAACGTGGTCGAGTTCCGGGGCAACGTACAGACCCGCCTGAAGAAGCTGGCCGATGGTGTGGCCGAATGCACGTTTCTGGCCATGGCCGGCATCCGCCGCCTGAACATGCAGGACGTCCCTGCCACTGCGATCTCGCCCGACGACATGCTGCCGGCCATCGCGCAAGGTACGATCGGCATCGAACGTCGCGCGGACGACCATCGGGCCGCCGAGATGCTGGAGGCCATTCATCACTCTGAAACGGCCTGTCGTTTGGCGGCCGAGCGCACGTTGCTGGCCGCGCTGGACGGGTCCTGCGAAACTCCGATTGCCGGTCTGGCCGAACTTGCCGATGGGCAGTTGCGCCTACGCGGCGAGGTCCTACGCCCGGATGGATCGGATGCCATCAGTGAGAGCGAGACCGGTTCGACGGAGGACGCAGCGGAAATGGGCCGGGCCATGGCGGCAAAACTGCTGCACCGTGCCGGGCCCGGATTCTTCGAGTGGAGAAATTTGTAAAAAAGTTTCTGCGAATGTGAACTGCTTCACTGTCGCCCCGGTTGAAATCGGGCATCAATGTGTCATCCCGATTGGGAATGTGGATCAGTCTCGAGTGTATCGAAGTTTTAGTTCGTGATTTTGTAGATAGTATTCGAGGGGGCGAGACTGAGAACCCTGTCCGATCGAAACGGGTCGTGCCTTTGAAAAAAGGCGCGGCCCGTTTTGACTCTGCGGCTCGCAATGGGTCCCTGTCATCCCGGAAACCGGTGCACGTTGCCATGATGACTGAACATCGCCTGGCCCGAGCGGATGTCGAACCGGAAATCAGCCGACCTTCCCGGCAAGGCCGCATAGAACGCGCGCAGGCCCGGTTCGACCAAGCCTGCTTGGGCGCTGCAGGCTTCGCTCAAGCGCTGTATTTCGTCGTGAGACCGCCGTGCACGTATCGCAGTGATCAGATCCTGATGCATCTCCTGCAGCTTCTGGAAATCCGCGCTATGGGCCAACGCGCTGTCACCGACCAAAGCAAAAATCGGCTCCAGTTCGGTCTTGCCTTTCAGATGAACAAGCCCTGCTTCGAGCATCGCGAGATCGGCGCCAGCGGCCTGTGAGACTGAGCTTGAGATCAGGATGTCATATTCGACCTGGCGGCAACTTTGCTCGATTCGAGCGGCGACGTTGACCACATCTCCGATCACCGTGTAGTTGAATCGCCGCCGCGAGCCGATGTTGCCGACACAGGCCATTCCCGTGGCGCATCCTGTCGCCAATGCGATCGGAGGATGCCCGCGCATCGTGTCCGATGCGTTGAACTCGGCCAGAGCTCGCCGCATCTGCAACGCAGCCTGCGCCGCCAGAAGCGGGTGCCGTTCCACCGGAACCGGCGCGTTCCAGAACGCCATGACCGCATCCCCGATGAATTTGTCGATGGTGCCTTTTTCGTGCAGGATCCGGTCTCCGATGACCGAGAACAGTTCATTGAGCAGCGCGACCAGGTCCGTGGCCGACACCCGCTCGGACAATGGTGTAAACCCGCGAATGTCCGAGAACATGACCGTGATTTCCTGCGTTTCACCACCCAGTTGCAGTTCGTGTCCGGTTGCATCCATCTCGTCCAGGATCTCGGGCGCGACATAGTGCGAGAAGATCCGCCGGATCACCCGCTTTTCCCGCTCGGTCGATATGAACAGATAACCGGACAACAGCCCGAAATTGGCCATCCCGCCGGCAAGCGGGAAGGTTGCATCGAACAGCACGGACTGGTTCTGAAACGCCAACCAACTGACCCCGACAACCACGGCCGCCGCGATGCCGCCGGCCATGAACGAGGCAACCGCACCAAAACTGGACATGACGACCGTGACGACGACTCCCAGGATGATGAAAGCCAGAAGCTCGAGGGCGGCGGTGACATCCGACCGGGTCAGCATGTCGCCCAGCAGCGCCTGCTCGATGACTTGGGCGTGGATGGAGACGCCGGGAACGGACTCTCCCAACGCAGTCTGATGCATGTCGAACAGACCTGCCGCCGACGTTCCGATCAATACGATCCGGCCTTCGATCTGGCTGCGCAGAACCGAATCGTCTGCGGATTGCAGTATGTCATTGGCCGACAGGTAGAGTCCGGGATCATCCGGTCTGTACCTGACCCAGACCTCTCCGTTTTCCGTTGTGGGCAGGACCAGACCCGCCAATTCGACCGACAGGACGATGCCGGACTCGCCCTGTGCCCCTTCGATGAAGATCACCGGCTCGCCCGTCGCGACCCTCAGAGCCTCCAGTCCAAGGCCGGGCAGAACACCGCTTGGCCCCTGCCACAAGACCGGAACCCGACGCACCACGCCCGTGCCGCCCAAAGGTGAAACATTCACACCGCCGATCCCAGTTGCATCCCGGTCCAGCGGTGGCGCCAGCGGAGTCCAGTGGGGCACGGACACCAGCCCGGCGGCCGGGTTTTCGCCGATCTCCACGATTCCGGCCTTCGGGGCAATGTCCTGATCCCCTCCGGTCAACCGTGCTGCTACACCCATCACGACGGGCCAGTTCGAAACCTCGGCCCCGAACAAGATGTCATTGTCCAGCTGGGCGGCCTCCTCTTTGGCGCTGAGAATGTCAGCCAGGGCCGGATCACTCAGCAGCCGCGACGGTGAGTACCGATCGGGCTCGGCGAACAACATGTCAAAGGCGATTGAAGCGGCGCCATACTCGCCCAAACGCTCGACCATCTGCGTCAACAGGGTCCGGGGCCAGGGCCATTGGCCCCAATTCTCGAGCGACGTTTCGTCGATATCGACGACCCGGACCGGCAAATCGGGATCGAAGGCGCGCGGGGACAACCGCTGCAACACGTCGAAAAAGATCAGCCGGGACATGCGGACCGGATAAGGGTCCAGTACCCGCAGCAGACAACCAAACAGGATCAGACCCAGGCCCACCAGCCGAAAAGCACGGCGCCGTCCGGCTTTCTCGTGCTGCCTGACACTCACGTCAACCTCTGCTCGCCGGCAACGACATGGACAACGCTCTAGCCATCGCCGCCGGACCCAAAGACACCGCCGCCAGTATCCCGCCGATCATCGACAGTTTCGGGCCGGTCGCCCGGCCTGTCGAACTGCCCGACCGGATCCGGTTGTTCGGGCGGCGCGGCAACCGCTGCCTTGACCTGCCTCTGCGGCGGAGCGGACCGGCGCGGTTCGGGCGCGTCCGATTTTGCGCGCGGCGCAGGTTGGGATTCACCCGAGCACCCTTCGACATCCACCTGCAAAGGCGGCTTGAGGTCTTTCTGCGACTGAATGAAAGGAAAACCGCTGACCACGGCCTTGTCATACATCGCCTGATCGACCGGGCGCCCGACCGCACCACGCTGGCTGGTTGCATACAAGCTGCAAATCCGACCCGTTGATCGGCAAGAGCCGCCGAGGCCACACATCTGAACCGTGCCGTGCAGCACGAGCATCGCGCTTTGGTTTCCCGGCGCGATCCACATGTCAAATACCGTGCCCCGCACCGCCATGGTGGCCGTCGGCGTCTTGATGGAGTAGGCGCCTTTCCTGCTTTTGCCCGAGATGAACCGGAAGCTTCCACCCAGCGCCTCGACAGCAAAGCTTTTAGCCTTGCGGTTGCCGCGCAACATCTTCACGTCCAGAACCATCCGCGCATTGGGACCAACCGCGATCTTCGTGTCATCCACAAAGACAAGCTGAACCACGCCATTCGCATCCGTGACGATCGAGTCGCCGGACAACACCTCCATCCCATTACGCAGGGGCAGCGTTTTGCCGCCACGGGTCACGTCCGCCCCCTGTTTCACGCTGATTACGGTTCCTATGTTTGCCCAGCTGAGGGCAGGAACGCAAAGAACGAAAAAACCAACCAGAACAATCTTCAACCAAGCCAAAATGCCAGCCCTTCCCCCAAAGGTTACTGTCGAGCGCGGATGCGCTCACTGCCCGGCCAGCCTCTGAAACTGTTTTTTGGATCAATCAAAATGACTAAAATCTTAGCAAATATGCATCCATTGGCATGTAATTGGCAAGTTTTCTGTTCTTATGCCTTTTCAGCGGACAAGTTGAGCCGCCGAGTTTACGCGAAAGAAACGGCCGTTTCTGCAACTCAAACCACCTGACACTGGCACTCCAGCAGGGCCCTTCTCAACGCCAAAGGCAGGTGGCCTCTCCAGTTTATTCAGCCGTTCACGACACCCATCCTCTCGGTAATGCAGTTCCCCGCCGCACCTGGTTCGCCTTTCTTATTGTGTCCGATTACGTACTCTGGCCGCGCGTACATTCTCAGGCCAAGTGACGTTGGGATGGCGAAACCAAATCGAAGCAGAACGCGAATCCACGCATGTTTCTTGGAAATCCCGCGGCACGAATTGGTCGCCACGCCTTGGCCGAAACGGGTGCAGACCTAAGCGATTCCAAGCGTTTTCAAGGGTTTCGCCCAATCCGGCAAAAAATTCCGGTGGTACAGGAATTGGCCTTGTATTTCCGTCGCTTGCACGGCTATACCCGTCGGCGGAGACGTGGCCGAGTGGTCGAAGGCGCTCCCCTGCTAAGGGAGTAGGCGGGAAACCGTCTCGAGGGTTCGAATCCCTTCGTCTCCGCCATTACCCATTGATATGGCTAAAATAGTGAAGCGCTCGCTTCCAAGTTCTACACTTTTGCTGCGCGCCTTCGCCGGTGCTCCGCCAGCTTCAAGCACCGTTTGGCAGATGATCCGGCCATGCAGGCGGCACCGGAAACGTCAAAACCTGTCAAACCGTCGTCTTCGGCCAGCGCGGCGCGCAATCGTCCGATCAGGTCAGGCCCGGGGCGCACGGCTGCACCCTTGGATCGGCAAGATAGGCAAACCGAGATGTGATGTGTTGATTGTCGGTTCATTTCGGCCTCCGCGAAATCGCGGGCCGGACAGGGAACCAGTCATGTCAGCGGCGTAAGCCGAAAATGCCATCTTGGCCTCCTTCCGAGACACCCCGCCCGGGTTGAGTTGCGTTTGATGATGGCAGGTCTCCTGACTCGCGGTGTATGGCTTGCCCCGCCTTCCCAGACCTATCGGCCCAGTGGCATCCGGGGGTCGCACACCGCCTACAGTTGCGGGGGCAGTCACGGAATTGGCGTCAGAACGGCGCCGCACCGTATTCCCTTTTACCCGACCGCCAAAACGATCGGGAACCATCAGCGCCAATCTCATCCATGAATCGGGTTGCACTGTCAACGACGTTCTGGGTGGGCGCGTGATCGAGGAATCCAAGCGCCCGTTCAGCACCAGCTGAGCGATAGGCCGTGCGGCGAACTACGGTGTTTCAACCAAGTGGATTCGGATAGCCCGGAAGGCCCGGAGACGCAGCGGCGCAAGCGGGTAGATTGCAAAACCTCCGTGAGCGGCCTCGCCTTTTCCCTTTGAATGCAGAATCCTATCGTCGGCAAACATACGAAAATTTACGCGCGGAAAAATCATTGATTTATCCTGTGATTGATTCAAAAATACGAATTCGACACAACTTTAGCTTTACCTCCGTTGTTGTCGCTGTCGCCCGTTTCGTCGGGCCCTTCCGACTGCTGGAGTGAGTGCTGGCGGTCGGAAGGCATTTCACGAAGATAAGCGTTGGGAGGACGCGGTGCCCGGACTTAACGTAAGATCCCTCCCTCGAAAGTTCGCTCCGGCTTTTGCCCATGACGTAATTGCGTCAGCACGCTTTGTTCACGGTCCCGGGGATCAGCAGAAATCCTGTCTGCCAGCCACGTCATTGGCGACAGACTTTTTTGGAACGGGAATTACCAGACCGGGGTATGCTCGAATGACTGCATAGACGTGAGAGCGCGAAAAAGAGGCCACCTATTCCACATGTATCGACAAACCCAAGAGGAGAAGAAAGTGATTAACAAAGTCATGATGATTTCAGGCGCGACGTGTTTCGCACTACTATCGGCCTGTGACGATACGAGCACGTCAAGTGCATCCGCCGAACTGACGCCCGCTCAACAGGCGTGTCTGCGAGACGTGGCCAAAACAACAAACAATTCGCAAGTGGTCGTGCTCTCATCCGCGTTCAGCGAGGCTGGAACACAAGTCACCGTTGGGGTTGGAGAGGATCGGGCTCCGTGGAATTGTATTGCCTACAGTGATGGCGCGACAGCCGGTATTGAGTTCCTGGGCGACGAAGGCGCGTTGTGACCGGTTTGATGCGTAGCCGAAATCGGCTGCGCAGCGCTGGCTTGATACTCTGAGGTCCGGCATGGTCTGCAGAATAACCATCATCGCGTTTGCGACCCTTTACCTGTTGGCGTTGTTTGCGTTCCTGACCGGTACCTTTGGCTGGTTCGGACAGGAACGAGACCCGTTGTCCGGCGTGTTCCTTTTGCCGCTGGGACTGCCCTGGGTACTTGCCGTGGACTTTTTCTCAGAGTCGGCCAAACCGTGGCTCGCGGCAACTGCACCGGTGCTCAACCTGTTGGCACTGGTTTTGATATGCAGATGGGCACGCGGTTTGCGCCAGGAATGAAGGCGGAACTCTTTCCCGCAAAATTGGAGGAAAACATGGGAAAAGTGATCTTGGGGCTTGTGATCGGGCTCATCCTCGGCGTGGTTGGAGCGATGACCTTGGGCGGCGGGGCCGCGATGGGTGTCGGCGTTGCGACAGGCTTGTCCGCCGGTGTGTGCACCACATTGAAGGGAGCCCAGGCCGAGAACCTGATCACCGCCGAGCAAGCAGATCAGATCCTCAATCGCGTGAATTCCGAAATGGCGTCATTGCAAGGAATTGAAACGACTGACGAGATCGTCGGCAGCGCACAGGCATGCGACGAGTTTCTGGCAGAGTTGCGGGAAGCGCAGTGAGGTTTCTGCTCACCGGAAACATAACATTTACGATAAACCGACAGAGGACCTGCTTATGAAACGCAGTTTTTTGAACCTTCTAACTCCCGCCCTTGCGATCAGCGGAACAGCCGCCCTGGCCATGTCAGACGCCGACGACGCGTGTATCGACCATCTGCGGCAGGTCGGTGGACCGGACGGTCAGTCCGGCACGATCGAAAGCTCACAGTTCTCGGAAGCCGGCACGCTCGTCATGCTGCGTGACGCGGGCGGAACACTTTGGCGCTGCATTGCGTACAAGGACGGAAGCATTGGCGAGATGTCGGTTGTCGAGGCGATGGACGATGGTGGCGGAGCCATGGACGGCGCTGCCGGGTCGACAAGTAGCCAGCGCGTAAAATTCGATGCCGGGTCCACCGGCGCCGAGCTCGTCGGCCAACTCGCGCCAGGGGAATCGCAGCAATACGTTCTTGGCGCGAAGAACGAACAGTTTCTTTACGTCCGCGTTGCTCCGCAAAATGGCTCTTTGGACTACGTCATTCGCAACCCCGATGGGTCGGAACTGTTGGGATTGATGTCTGCGGACAAGGAGTATCGCGGACAGCTGTGGCAATCCGGCGATCATGTTGTCGAGGTCATCAACCGCGGCAACTCTGCCGTCGACTACAACGTCATTTTTGGAATTGAGTAGGTGATCGACCTGAAACCCTGAACCGCATTTCCAAAACAATCAGGAAGAACAGATGAAATCCAAGATCCTATTGGTGATCGGCGCGGTCAGTGCCTCTGTGCTTGCAGGATGCGACGAAAGTGGCGGATCAGTGGACGCAAGTGCACCGGTTGTGGGCAGCTCCAGCGATCTTTCGTCATTTGAAGGGGCAAGAGCAGGTCAGGCTGAAATGGGCATTCAAAGTCTCGGGTTTGAACTCATCCGAAGCGAAGGGCTGACCTCGTACTGGTTCAACAAGGAGACCGGTGCTTGTGCTCGGATCACGACATCTGAGGGAAGATACTCGGACGTAGCGATGCTGCCGTCAGGTGACTGCTGACACGCATTCATCAATCCCAAATCTGCAAAAAGGAGCTTCAACTTGCATTTCGATCTGGCACATGCGGCAGTTATCGTTGTCGCCTTGATCATCACCAACCTGGCGTTGAAATCGGCCGGCGTGATCAACGAAGAAAACAAACACCAATGGAACTGGAAAGCTTTTCTGGCCTACTTCGTGGTCATATTTATCATCAATCTGGTGTGGCCGATCTAAGGCTTCAGGGCGGCAAGCCAACCGCCGATCTGACCTGGTTACCGTGAACGCGCCTCTCGGCGGGACTGCCGGCAGGAAAAGCGTGAGCATCGCTGGCTGAAAACAGAAAGGAATACGCATGCGGTTTTTGACATCCCTCATATTCATCGGTGTTCTGGCAACCGCGGCGAATTCTGACGTCACCAGTCGAAACGGTGGCCCAAGCAACAGCCAGATGCTTTCTAAGGGCAGCGACGGAGGCGTCGATGGCATCGCTTTCTTTCGCCCAGTCCTAAGCGGGGTTTTGTATCGCTCTGGCTTCAAGGGCGGCGACAAGGGTCGAACGGGTCTGAGTGACGCTCAGCGCGAAACACTTTGCGATGAAGGGTTTTCAACCGGGTTTTACGCGGATTTCGGCAAGAACACCGAATACGGCCGCACCAGCTGTGGGAACGGAGCCTTTGACTATCAGAGCGCCAGATCGTCCCGACCTAGCACTGTCATGGCCACCATACACGAGGTGATTGAGAATCCTGGAAAGGGTCCTGTCCTGGTGCACTGTATGTGGGGCGTTCATTCCTCAGGCGCGTTGTCGGCAATGGCACTTGTTCAGTTTTGCGGTTGGACGGAAGAAAGGGCCAAGGAGTATTGGAATGATGCCCGAAACGGGGCCCCATGTTCGGGCGGGTGTGACCAGTGGATTGACTCCAAATTCTCCAACTTCAGTGTCGACCCCAGTTTGAAGATCTCCGCCGAACAACAGGCCGCGATTTGCCCCAAATGATATCGGGAGGACTAACTAAATGAGGTTCAATCTTCTGGGGTTACTGGCTTTAATTGCACCCACTGCCTCGTGGGCGAGCGACGATGTTCGCGGAGAGGCCACGACATTTTTTAGCCCCAATGGTGTTACGGAACGCTGCATTCGGATCGAAAAAGTCCCAATGGGCGAGTACAAGAACAGCGATCTTGAGGAAGAAACTGCCTATTGCGAGATCGATTTCTATGCACCCGAAATCGCTATTTGTCCAAAAACCTGGAGCACCAGCCCAGGAATGGCCGTCTACGATATTTCGGAAGGACCCTACGTGCGGAACCGCTCTGAGTTCGAGAGAAACGCTTGCAAAGAGGGCAAGTCGGCAAAAGAACTGGCCAAGGGCAGAGTGGCCAAATTCAAATCCACCATGAACCAGAAGGGTACAAGCGGAACGTTTTCCACCTCGTCGCTGCTCTACTACCATTTCTCAAGGTATTTCGACGCGACGGTGAAAGTTCCGGTGGCGGTCTGGCGCAGCATGGACGCTCAGGCGCATCTTACCGAGGTTGCAGAGCCCGGCCTTGCGATTTCCGGTGGATCTCATGGCGGGCGCATGAACCATGAAGGCTGGCGGGTCTTCGTGGCAGCGGATGCCAACCCGAACTCATACCAACCGACGGATGATCTGTTCACCGCAGATCGAACGCAGATTTACGGTGTCCTGCTTGATAGCCCGGGTCATCGCTACGGCTCGGAAATCAACGGCACCCGTAAATCCGGTTGGGGCAAAGGCCAAAATCGCGATTTTCAGGAAACACCCGCTTTCCTGGCCTTGCGGTCGTCAAAACCCTTGCCCGAGGCCATTGCAGAGGGCGTCAGGGAAGGCCGAAAGGATCGGCAGATCAACAAGGACCTTGGGCCCGATGTCAGCGACCAGCAGATGGCATTCTGGATGCAGGAGCTTACCGAGATTGTTCTGCTCGACTTCATCTTCAGCCAGCAGGACCGTGTGGGAAACATTGATTTCACGCCCTACTGGTATTGGGTCGAGGACGGAAAACTCAAACACAAGAAAACGAAGCACCATCAGCCGAATGATGGAGACGTTCCCGCCGACGCAATATTGATCCGTCGCAGCAATCTGAACGACAACGATGCCGGTGGGCGCGTCGAATATGCCAACTTTGCAAAATCCACTCAGATGCTGGAGAAAATGAGGCATTTCTCTCCAAACACATACCGGCGGCTGGTTGCGTTGAACAGTGACCTTCAAACGCAAGGCCCGGTTTACGGCTGGTTGTCACAAAGCTTTGGGTTGTCGGACCGTCAGATTGCGCAGGTCGTCAAAAACACTGCGCTGGCAACATCCATCCTCAAGAGCAATTGTGCCAAAGGCGATCTGGTGTTTGACTTGGACCCTGTCACATTCTTTTTGAACAAAAATACCGAGGCGGAGGGCCTGGACTGCAATGATCCGTAAGCGTTCGATCACTGTCGCGGCGGTCGTTTGGACGGTCGTGCTCGCCTGCAAAGCGGCCGCTTTGGACGTGATCGTCATATCGGATCTGAACGGCAGCTATGGCTCGGTCAAATACGATGCCCGCATCGAAAAGGCGATCAAGCGGATAATCGAGATTGATCCCGATCTGGTGATTTCGACGGGCGATATGGTCGCCGGACAGCGCATCCCCAACCTTTCAGACAAACAGGTCAGAGAGATGTGGAAGGCGTTTCACATGGCGGTATCCGACCCGCTGGAGGCTGCCGGAATTCCATTTGCGGTCACGCCGGGAAACCATGATGCGTCGGCCTATCGCGGGTTCGAGCGCGAGAGAAAAATATACGCCGAGGAATGGGGCCCGAGAAAACCAAACGTCAACTTCCTGATGTCGGATGACTATCCGTTCTTCTACGCGTTTGAAATGCAGGGGATAACCTTTGCATCTTTGGATGCCACGACCCTTGGGCCACTATCCGGCGATCAGCCGGACCAACTTGTGCAACTTGGGGCAGGTGGAGACCCGATTGTCACGTTCAGCCACCTCCCGCTGTGGCCGTTTGCGATCCAGCGCGAACGCGAAATCATCGGTGACCCGACGCTTGAAAGAATCTATCTGCAAAGCGGCGTCGTTCTGCACCTGTCTGGACACCATCATGCTTTTTACCCTGGCTGGAAAGACGGCGTGGCCTATGTTTCGCAAGCTTGCTTGGGTGGTGGCCCGCGGCGGCTAATCGGTGATCGCGCCAGGTCACCTCACAGTTTCACGCATGTAACCTTCCAGCCGAACGGAGAGTTTGGGATAGCAGTATATCGAGGGCCGGATTTCGAAAGGTCTGTCGACTTCAAGTCGCTCCCGAAAGAGATCAGATCCCCGAATGCGGTGTTGAAACGTTTAGACCTTGTGAAATGACTAGAAGCTGAGTTTCAACTCGACTTTTTCGGGGACCAAATCGTTTATCATCTCTTCGATGCGGGCCTCGGAAAGTCCACCCGAGGTAATGAAAAGCAATGAAATTCGGGATTTGCCGGGAACGTGGTGTTTTCTGATCAGCTTCCAGCCGGCGTCGGCTGCCATGGCTTCAATGGCGCTGCTGACGTTCAATGAGTGCTCCTCGTCCGAAGCCTTAAGCGATATTTCAACGCCCTTGTTTCGCCCTCCGAGCCAAATGAAACACCAACAGACAACCGCCACCAATGTGGCCATCAGCGGCAGGCCCAACCCGACCGCAAGCCCAAGAACGGTTACGACGATCAATTCGACAGTGTCTATCGGATCATCCAAATTGGAGCGAAACCTGAGCAACGCTCCGATGCCGAAGATAACGAACCCGATCATTGACCCGTGCTGGACGACCAGGAACCCCACCGCCATGCCGATCAGCGCATATAGGAAGAAAAGCCTGGGCATGACGATGTCGCCGACACTTCTACGGGCTTTGCGCCGCACCGGATGAAAGACGATCAAGCCGGCCAGAATGATCGTGACCAGCACATCAAGAGAAAAGAAATACAGTTCCTGTTTGCCGCGAAACTGGATCCATCTGCGTTCGATCAGAATTTCCGATTCCGATGCCCCGGCAAGCATCGTTGCCGGGTCGATTTGCGACATCGCCGCAGCGGGCAACAGCAGCATCAACAACACAGTCACAAACGGGAAAATCGTATTCAACTCATCGTCCTTCCTGCTTGTGCCCAGACAGTACACGTCATCACGCGCAAATCGCGCCCCTTACAAGTCAATCCCAACAAGGAGGATCAGGTAAAGAGTTCAAAGCGCATTCTTCCGACATCACAGACAAATTGTGATACGAATGCGATAATGGGGTGTGTTCCACACACGAGAAAACCGAAGGGCAGAAAGCACGTGTTTCCGTCAAGACCTGAAGTTTCACGGCGCTTCTGCAAATTTGGCGGATCCGCTCTTGCGGCCAGCTTCCTAGTGACAGCGTTTTTGCCTTGGAGTGGCTCTGCCTTTGCAAAAAGTGCTGATCTGGTTCTGGTCGATAGATTCAAAGTCGCGGATAAATCTAAGGGATTTTCCGAACCTTCCGGTTTGTCGCTGTCCAATGCTGAAGGCTTCTTGTGGTCTGTAAGCGACGCTGAGCCGAAACTGCACCTACTTGGAGTCGACGGAGTATTGGGAAACTCCTTCCATTTGCCGCCTTTGGCCGGATCAGATTTGGAGGGCGTCGCGTCGCGAAAAGACGGGTCAGTTTTGCTCCTTCAGGAAACCGATCGATCGATATTGGTCGTTCAACCAACCGACCCTATCCAACTGACAAGGGTCCCACTTGCGTCCCTCAAGGGGTACCCGGCCGCTGCCGAACTGCTTGTCGGCAACCCGCTGAACAAGGGGCCTGAGGGCATCACCGTCGACCCGGACACTGGGCGAGTATTCGTTGTCATTGAAGGACAACCGCGTCTGTTGCTGGTTGTCTCACCGGACCTGACTGAAATTCAGGAAGTCATCCCTTTGGATCGTGGATCTGGTTTTGTCTCGGATCGCGTGAATGACGATGAACTGGATGTAAGCGGTTTGGCTTGGTCCGTGTCGGGTGTGCTGTGGATTCTCAGCGACAAGGGACGCCAGATCTTTTTGTACGATCCAGAGATGAGAACAGCAGATACGATCGAACTGACGTATATGAAAAATGGAGACCGAAAGGTCGTGAAGCACCCCGAAGGGATCGCCTTGGATGAGGCCAAAGGGCTTCTCTACATCCTCACGGACGATGCCGAGAAATCGCGCCTGTACGTTTTCAATATCCCTGAGTTTTGATCGCTACTGTACGGAACTCGCCCCGTACGGATGACTTAGCCAAGAAAGCCCGCATTGGGTCCAACTTCCTTGATCCGCGCCACTCAGAACCGCTCCCAGGCCACGTTTTTTGGCCGTAGGAGCGTCCCGAGCAAAACTGCCGTCAGTTGAGCCGGTTCAGCCGTCTTGCGAAGTGACTAGAAATCCAGGTTTTCCACGCTCAGCGCATTTTTCTGGATGAATTCACGGCGCGGCTCGACCACGTCGCCCATCAGCTTGGTGAACAAGTCATCGGCCTCGACCATGTCATCGACACGCACCTGCAGCAATGTCCGCGCATCCGGATCCAGCGTAGTTTCCCACAGCTGATCGGGGTTCATCTCACCCAGGCCCTTGTAGCGCTGGAGCGACAGGCCTTTTTCGCCCTCTTCCAATATGGCGCGCAGCAGATCCAGCGGGCCGTGGATGGCCTGCGACCGGTCGCGGCGGACCAACGTGGCCGGCAGGTTGTAGACGTCCTGCAGGCTCTGGGTAAAGCTGCCTGTCTTACGTGCCTCGCCGGAACGCAGCATCGGACCGTCCAGCGTGCGGACTTCCTCGACGCCGCGCAGGATGCGCGCCAGTCGGATACCGTGATCCTGAGTGATCCGGCCTTGCCAGCCCCGCTCGTATTCCAGCGCTATCAGGTCCAGCCGCGCCGCGACCTTGTCGGCCACGCCCTGCAGGTCGGCATCCACCGCCCCGGGCACAAACGCCCCGGCAACGGCGGCCTGTTCAAGGATGTGGCGCGGATAATGCGTCGGGAAGGCATCCAATACGCGCTTGAGCTGACGCGCCTCGTCCACCACACGGGTCAGATCCTGACCCACGATCTCTTCACCCGAGCCCAACTTGAGCACGGCGCCCTCGACACCCTGGTTGATCAGATAGTCGTCAAGCGCCGCCTGATCCTTCAGGTAAACCTCTGACTTTCCACGTGAAACCTTGTACAGCGGCGGCTGCGCGATGTAGAGATATCCACCTTCGATCAACTCGGGCATCTGACGGTAGAAAAACGTCAGCAGCAGGGTCCGGATATGTGCACCGTCCACGTCAGCATCGGTCATGATGACGATCTTGTGGTAGCGCAGCTTCGAGATGTCGAACTCGTCCCGGCCGATACCGGTGCCAAGCGCCATCACAAGGTTGCCGATTTCCTGGCTGGAAAGCATCCGGTCGAACCGCGCACGCTCGACGTTCAGAATCTTGCCGCGCAGGGGCAGAACCGCCTGCGTCAGACGATCGCGACCGGTCTGCGCTGATCCGCCGGCCGAGTCCCCCTCGACCAGGAAAACTTCGCTCTTGGCCGGGTCCTTCTCAGAGCAATCCTTGAGCTTGCCGGCCAGATAGTTGACGTCCATCGCCGTCTTGCGTCGGGTCAGTTCGCGGGCTTTCCTCGCCGCTTCGCGCGCCAAGGCGGCCTCGATGATCTTGCCGACGATGGTCTTGGCCTCGTTGGGGTTCTCCTCGAACCACTCGGCCAGTTTCTCGTTCATCAACCCTTCGACAGCCGGTCGCACTTCCGAGCTGACAAGCTTGTCCTTGGTCTGGCTGGAAAACTTCGGGTCAGGTACTTTGACGGATAGCACGCAGGTCAGGCCTTCGCGCGCATCATCGCCGGTGAAGCTGACCTTTTCCTTTTTCGCGATCCCGCTGGACTGTGCGTAGTTGTTGATCGTGCGGGTCAGCGCCCCACGGAAGCCAGCGACATGCGTGCCCCCATCCCGCTGGGGGATGTTGTTGGTAAATGGCAGGACGGTTTCGTGATAGCTGTCGTTCCACCACATCGCGATCTCGACCCCGATATCGTCGCGCTCGCCCTTGATATAGATGGGCTCGGGCATGGCCGGAGTTTTCGACCGGTCGAGGTATTTCACGAATTCCTTGACGCCGCCCTCGTAGAACAGTTCGGTCTCAAGCCGCTCGGCCGGCCGCTCGTCAATCAGGATGATCCGAACGCCCGAGTTCAGGAAGGCCAGTTCGCGCAACCGCTTCTCCAGCGTCTCGAACGAATACTCTAGGTTCGAAAACGTATTGGTCGAAGCCAGAAACCGCACCTCGGTCCCGGTCCGGTCGCCGCATTCGCCGACCACTTTCAGATGCTCCGAGGTTTCGCCGCCCTCAAACCGGGCGAAATGCTCTTTGCCGTTGCGCCAGATGCGCAGCTCCAGCCAATCGGACAGAGCGTTCACCACCGAAACGCCCACGCCGTGCAGACCGCCCGACACCTTGTACGAGTTCGAGTCGAATTTCCCGCCGGCGTGCAGCTGGGTCATGATGACCTCGGCCGCCGAGACGCCTTCTTCGGGGTGGATGTCCACCGGAATCCCGCGACCATTGTCGCTGACCGAGACGCTGGAATCGGCGTGAATCTTGACGGTCACATGGTCGGCGTGACCGGCCAGAGCCTCGTCAATGCCGTTGTCCACGACCTCGTACACCATGTGGTGCAGACCGGACCCGTCGTCGGTGTCACCGATATACATACCGGGGCGTTTGCGGACAGCCTCCAACCCCTTGAGAACCTTGATGGAATCTGCGCCGTATTCCTGATTTGCCTGTGCGTCTTCGGACATGCCGTCAGTACCTATATTATTTTGGTAAGTTATACGTTCTCTGGTGGGGAATGTCACGTCATCCCCCCAGATTTTGTGCCGGTTCTTTCAGCCGCGAGCCGAGCTGATCGGCCGACCTCAGACGGTCACAATCTATCCAGATCGGCGGCGATATCAGCAGCGATTTGGCGGGCATCGACATCGCCGCGCTCGGC
Source organism: Ruegeria sp. BJ5 (assembly GCF_056537865.1). Taxonomy (NCBI): domain Bacteria; kingdom Pseudomonadati; phylum Pseudomonadota; class Alphaproteobacteria; order Rhodobacterales; family Roseobacteraceae; genus Ruegeria; species Ruegeria sp. BJ5. Next base: position 126,930 of record NZ_JBQFSH010000005.1, on the reverse strand, counting down.
CGACAGGCGCAGGCCCAAAAGGTCGGACTGATAGCGCGTCGCCAGCCGCTCGGGATCATGGTCGAGACCGATCTGCCCCTGCGCCTGCGCCTGCCGGAACAGATCGGCGAAACAGGCCTTCATCCGCGACAGATGGGTCGCGGCCAGTTGCGCCAGATCATGGTCCTTTGCGCTCAACTCGGCATAGGTCTTGGCCAGCATGCAGGCCTTTGCAGGCGCGTTCGCGGCCTCGACCACCAACTGCGGCTGGGTCTTGAGCGCACCCAGCGGCCCAAGCTCCTCGGCCAAGGCTTCAAGCCGGGCAACACCTTCATCCGCATAGCGTTCCAGCGTCAGGGCATACAAGGCGTTCTTGGACCCGAAGGCGGCGTAAAAGCTGCCTGGCTTCAACTTCAGCGCACGCTCGAGATCCTTCAGGGACGTGCCCGCCCAGCCCTGACGCCAGAACAGGTCTCGGGCCTGCGCGATCAGCGCGTCACGGTCATAGGCAGGTTTGCGGGGCATGTGATCACCAATTCTTGAACGATTACTCAAATATATACTTGAGTGATCGCTCAATAAAGCCTATTTCGGACTCAGCCGCCAGAAAAGGAGACCCAAAATGGCCGATTTTCCCTCGCATGACCTGAACACCGCCCCTGAAGGCTCGAAACCCCTGCTCGAGAAATCGCAGGCCGCGTTTGGCCGCCTGCCGGGCCTGCACAAGGTCATGGCCGAAAGCCCTCAGCACCTGGAGGCCTACCAGGTTCTGCACCACCTGTTCCTGCAGACCGAGTTCGACAACGACGAAAAAACAGTCGTCTGGCAGACCATCAACGTCGAAAATGAATGCCACTATTGCGTTCCGGCGCATACCGGCATCGCCAAGATGATGAAGGTGTCGGACGAGATCACCGAAGCGCTGCGCAATGAAACTTCGCTGCCCTCGCCCAAGCTCGAAGCGCTGCGGACGTTCACGCTGCAGGTGATGAACCAGCGCGGCAACGTCACCGACGCACAGTTGCAGGCGTTTTTTGATGCGGGCTATTCGCACCGCGCCGTTCTGGACGTAATCCTAGGCCTGGCGCAGAAAACCATGTCGAACTACGTCAACCACATGGCCCAGACGCCGGTTGACGAGGTGATGCGTCCCTTCCTGTGGGAACGTAAAGCCAGCGAGCCAGCCTGATCCGCTCAGGCGGGGGTGACGGTTGAGCCGTCACCCGCGTCATTGACCACGAATGACTGCGCCCGGTCGCCCAGTTCGGCGAACAGCTCGGGGCCTGTTCCGGTCATCCATGCCTGCGCCCCCAGCGCGCAGATTTCATAATACAGCGCCGCCCGGCGGTCCGCGTCCAGATGGGCCGCCACCTCGTCCAGCAACAGGATCGGCGGCGCCCCGACCTGCGCGGCCAGTGCCCGCGCGTTGGACAGAATCAACGAAACCAGCAGCGCCTTCTGCTCTCCGGTCGAACACTCACTGGCCGCAACGCCTTTGGCCGCAAAAACCCCGTACAGATCCGACCGGTGCGGCCCCACCAATGTGCGCCCCGCCGACAGGTCGCGGAACCGGCTTTCGGCCAGCGCCTCGAACAGATCCTGCGCGCTTTCGGGCATGTCCCCTTCGGACTGAACAAGTTCCAGTTCCGCCGAGGGAAATGCGGTCTCGGCTTGCTCCTGCGCCGCACGCAACTGCGCCAGAGCACCCAGCCGCGCAGTATGAATGCGATGCCCGGTTTCGGCCATCTGGGCCTCGAGCGCGGCGTACCAAGGCGCATCGCGCACCTGCTCTTTCAACAGGCGGTTCCGTTCGCGCATGGCCTTTTCGTAGGTCAAGGCGGCCTCGGCATGGCTTGGGTCGAAACTCAGCGTCACCCGGTCCAGAAACCGCCGCCGGCCTTCGGCGCCTTCGATCCAAAGCCGGTCCATCGCGGGCATCAGCCAGACGACCCGCGCCAGCTTGCCCAGATCGATCTGGCTGGCTGCCTTTCCGTCGATCCGAACCTGCCGCGCTGCACCGGCTTCCGACCAGGTTTCGATCTCGGATCGGCGGCCCTGAACGTCCAGCAACCCGCTCAGCTTCCATCCCAGCGCCTCGGGCCGACGCGTCATCTCGGCGGCACTGGCCCGGCGCATGCCGCGGCCGGGTGAAAACAGGGATACCGCCTCGAGAATATTGGTCTTGCCGGCCCCATTCGGCCCGTACAAGGCCACCGGCCGCCCGTCCAGCGCCATGCGCGCCAGCTTGTGCGACCGAAAATGCGAGACCGTCAATTCGGTCAGGGCCAAAGCCATGACCCCTCCCTTCATCCTTGCACAAACACGCGCGCCGGACGCATCCCGCGCCCGCGCGATCAGACGCGCATCGGCATCACGACATAGACCGCGCTCTGGTCATTGCCTTCGCGCATCAGGGTCGGATCGCCCGCCGAGTTGAACAGGAACACCGCGTTCTCGCGGTCCACCTGGCTTGCGATTTCCAGCAGGTACTTGGCGTTGAACCCGATTTCCAACCGTTCGTCGCCATAGGCCACGGCCAGCTCCTCCTCGGCCGCGCCGCTGTCGGGCGCATTCACCGACAGGACCAGCTTGTCGCCGTCCAACTGCAGCTTTACCGCACGGGACCGCTCGGACGACACGGTTGCCACCCGGTCGACAGCCTGGGCGAACTCGGCCGCGTCCACTTCCATCTTACGGGTGTTGTTCTGTGGAATCACGCGGGTGTAGTCGGGGAAAGTCCCATCGATCACCTTCGAGGTCAGCGTGATGTCGGGTGTGGCAAAGCGCACCTTGGTTTCGCTGACCGATACCGCGATGTCCATGTCGTCATCTTCCAGCAGCTTGCGCAACTCGCCCACCGTTTTGCGCGGAACGATCACGCCAGGCATATCGGCGGCGCCGTCGGGGCAATCCGCGTCGATCCGCGCCAGGCGATGCCCGTCCGTGGCCACGCAGCGCAACACCTTGCCGCCCTCGGGGCCATCCGTCACGTGCATGTAGACGCCGTTCAGGTAATACCGGGTCTCTTCCGTCGAGATGGCGAATTTCGACTTGTCGAACAGCCGCCGCAGCAGAGCCGCCGAAGCGGTGAAGTTCGACTGGTATTCCGAGGACGCCATCACCGGGAAATCCTCTTTCGGCAGGGTCGCCAGCGAGAAGTTCGACCGCCCCGCCTCGACCGTCAGCCGGCCAGCCGCGCTGTCGGCGGTCAGCGTGACCAGCGCGCCATCGGGCAGCTTGCGCACGATCTCGTGCAGGGTCGTTGCCGCAACCGTGGTTGCGCCCGCCTTTTCGACCTGCGCGGGGGCCTTGTCGACCACCTCGATATCCAGATCGGTCGCGCGGAACAGAACCTGATCGCCCTCGGCCTCGATCAGCACATTGGCCAGGATTGGAATCGTGTTGCGGCGTTCCACAACGGATTGGGCCTGCGAAACGGCCTTGAGCAGCGTGCCGCGTTCGATGCTGATCTTCATACCCTCAATTCCTCTGATTTGAGTGCTTACATGGGCGGGACTGGCAAGTTAGCGGTTCAGCCCTGAGGCACAAGGATTTTTTACCGATTTCTGGGTTGGAACGCGCAAACCGTCAAGGTCCCGAGCGGCCCTGTGCCCCAGTTCCGCGGAAATCGTGGAAAAATGCGCACAGAAAAACCGCCCCCGCGCAGGGCCAGGGCGGTTTTCCGAATTGCAGGAGCTCAGGCTTCGAGCGCCCGGCGCAGCATTTCCACATCTTCGGCGATCTGACCGTCGGTCAGCTTCAGCTCTTCGATGCGTTTGACGCCATGCATGACGGTGGTGTGGTCGCGCCCACCAAAGCGGCGGCCGATTTCGGGCAGCGACCGGCTGGTCAGCTGCTTGCACAAATACATCGCCACCTGACGCGGGCGGGCATAGGACCGCAGGCGTTTCGGCCCGATGATGTCGGACAGGCGGATGTTGTAGTAGTCGGAAACCTTGCGCTGGATCTCTTCGACGGTGATCTTGCGTTCCGAGGCGCGCAGCACGTCGGCCAGACAGTCCTGCGTCAGCTCCATGTCGATCTCGCGGCCGACCAGCGAGGCAAAGGCGAACAGCCGGGTCAGCGCCCCTTCCAGAACGCGCACGTTGGTCGAGATGCGATGGGCCAGGAATTCCAGCACGCCATCGGCGATCTTCAGGTCGGGATAGGTCTTGGCGTATTGCTGCACCTTGTTCTGCAGAATGCCCAGGCGCAGCTCGTAATCGGTCGGGTGCAGGTCAACCACCAGTCCGCATTGCAGACGTGACTTGACCCGTTCCTCCAGATCCTTGATTTCACCCGGCGCGCGGTCGGCCGAGATGATGATCTGTTTGTTCTGATCCACCAGCGCGTTGAAGGTGTGGAAGAATTCCTCCTGCGTTGAATCCTTGCCGGCGATGAACTGCACGTCATCGACCATCAGCACGTCGACCGAGCGGAACAGGTGTTTGAAATCCATCATGCGGCGTTCGCGCAGGGCCTGCACGAAGCGGTACATGAACTGTTCGGCCGACAGGTATAGCACGTTGAGCTCGGGGCGTTTGGTCTTCAGCTCCCAGGCAATGGCATGCATCAGGTGCGTTTTGCCTAGGCCAACCCCACCGTACAGAACCAGCGGATTGAAGGTTACGGGGCCGCCTTCGGAAACACGGCGCGCGGCGGCATGGGCCAGTTCGTTCGGCTTGCCGACGACGAAGGTGTCGAAGGTAAAGCGCGCGTCCAACGGTGCGGCCTGCAGCGACTCGAGCGCTTCATTGGTTCCGTTGCTTTCCGGTGCCAGCTCGATATTGACCGGCTCGGGCTGGTCTTCGACCGGCTGGACCGCGGCGGCGGGACGCGCCGGTGAGTTGGCGGCCACCCGGAAGGCCAGGCGCTGGACCGACTCTCCGGCCGTGTTCAGCTCGTACAGAATGAGGTCTGCAAAATTTTGACTGACGTAGTTCCCCATGAAGTTGGTCGGAACCGAAAATACGGCCACGCCTCCCTTCAATTCCTGAAATTCCAGTGGTTCAATCCAAGTCGTAAAATTGTTCCGGCCCACGGCCTTCAGCAATTTGTTACGCAGTTGTCCCCATTTTTCTTGTGTCATCCAGCGCCTCACGCATCCCAATATTTTTGACCTAATCGGCCTTATGATTGTGACCGGTATCCCGGTTCTTATGCGTTCACTCGCGCGCAGATATTCAGTCGCCGAAACCCCAAGAATCGGCGGGAATATCAGTGGTCACGACGCTTGCCTGTTTGACGACGACCAAAAAGTACAGCCGCCCAAACCGCGGTTTGCGCCACGCAGTTCCAGTTTTCGACAGGGCCAAGATCATCGGAGTAGCCGAGATCCGCAGCAGATCGTCAAACCGGTTGGCACCGGTTGCCGACATTCGCCCCTGGATCATTCTGATGCCCGTCAGTCCGATCGCAGGAACAGCCTGTCCCCCCAAGCGAGTGAATCGCTGAAACTGTCGTAGCAAGAGGCAGTGGGGCCGGGCAACGAAACTCTGATATTGACTCGGGTCTTTGGGCGAAAGAATCTCTCGGTTTCGTGAAGGCGCGGCATTCTGGCAACAACGCAAAAGGCGCCGCACAGGGCGACGCCTTCGAAACTGGAATGAACCAGCAAGTGTTGACGCTAGGTCAACCCAGCGCCTTGACGCGCGCCGACAGGCGCGACATCTTGCGGGCTGCGGTGTTCTTGTGGAACACGCCTTTGGTGACGCCGCGCATCAGCTCGGGCTGGGCCGCGCGCAGAGCGGCGGTTGCCGCGTCCTTGTCGCCGGATGCGATTGCTTCTTCGACTTTGCGCAGGAAGGTGCGGATGCGCGAGCGACGGGCTTTGTTGATTGCATAACGCTTCTCGTTCTGACGAGCGCGCTTCTTTGCCTGGGGCGAGTTTGCCATGTGTCTCTGACCTTTGTTCGGTACGTTTGTCTAGGGTTGCACGTCACGGAATTACCCGCACCAGATCAGAAATCACGAGTGTGAATCGGGCCAAGCGGGCCGCACGCGCATGTATGGTGGCGGTCAATAGCCAAGTTTTCAGTGTTTGCCAAGCCGATTCTTGGCCTTGTTGCCCGCCATGAAAAAAGGCGGGCAGCGCCCGCCTGATCCAACCGTCTTGTCGGCACCGCCTATTTGTCGCGGAACTGGGCCGCGCGCTTTTCAAGGAATGCGGCCATGCCCTCTTTCTGGTCTTCGGTCGCGAACATCGAATGGAACACGCGCCGCTCGAACAGCATGCCCTCGCTCAGCGGCACCTCGTAGCTGCGGTTGACCGCCTCTTTCGCGGCCATCGCGGTCAGCAGCGATTTCTCGGCAATCTTCTGGGCTGCGCCGGTCGCCTCTTCGATCAGCTTCTTGGCCGGCACCACGCGCGACACAAGGCCCGAGCGCTCTGCCTCTTCAGCATCCATGAACCGGCCGGTCAGGTTCATGTCCATCGCCTTGGACTTGCCCACGAACCGCGTCAGGCGCTGGCTGCCGCCCATCCCGGCGATGACGCCCAGATTGATTTCAGGCTGGCCGAACTTGGCGGTGTCGGCGGCGATGATGAAATCGCACATCATGGCCAACTCGCACCCGCCGCCCAGCGCATAGCCCGCCACCGCCGCGATGATCGGCTTGCGGATCGCGGTGATCCGGTCGTTGGCGTCGGCAAACAGATTGGTGGTGTAAACATCGACAAAGCTCATCTCGGACATCTCCTTGATGTCCGCGCCCGCGGCGAATGCCTTTTCCGATCCGGTGATGACGATGCAGCGCACCTTGTCATTGGTGTCCGCGTCCTCGAGCGCCTCGCACAACTCACCCAGAAGCTGAGTGTTCAGCGCGTTCAACGCATCGGGTCTGTCGAGCTTGATTAGGGCGACGTGGTCTTCGATTTCGACGATGATCGTCTCAAAAGCCATGAGGTCTGAGCTTTCGGTTGTTCCGTTCAGGTCCAATTCCTTACCACGCGGAAAACTCGGATCAAGCTATCTTTGGCATTGCGCGCAATAGAAGGTTGAGCGTCCCGACTGGGTGATTCTGCGGATCTCGGCCCCGCAGCCCTCGGTCCGGCAGGGCTGGCCCTCGCGCCCGTAGACGTCGAAACTGTGCTGAAAATATCCAAGCTCTCCATCAGCTTGCCGGAAATCACGCAGCGAGGATCCACCGGCCTCGATGGCCTCGGTCAGCACCGTCCGGATCACCGGAACCAGGGCTCCGACACGCCCGGCCGAGATCTGACCCGCCTTGCGACGTGGCGACACTCTGGCGCGGTAGAGCGCCTCGCAGACATAGATGTTGCCCAGCCCGGCAACGATTCTCTGATCCAGCAGCGCCGTCTTGACCGGTGTGGCCCGGCCGCGGAAGGCGTCGATCAGATAGGTCTCGTTGAAATCGTTACCCAACGGCTCCGGCCCCAGAACGGCCAGCAGCTTGTGCTGCTCGGCGGTTGCCGTGGGCAGCAGGTCCATCGCCCCGAACCGGCGCGGGTCATTGAAAGTGATGCGCGCGCCGTTGGCCATGTGGAACACCACGTGGTCATGCTTCTGCGGCATCGGGGGACAATGCACGAACTGGCCCAGCGGATCGCCCGACACAGTCATGCGGCCCGACATGCCCAGATGAATCAACAGGGTCTCGCCGCCGCTCAGATCGGCAAGGATGTATTTCGACCGTCGCCGCAGACGTTCGACCCGCTGACCGGTCAACCGTTCGGCCATCCGCTCGGGAAAGGGCCAGCGCAGATCGGGGCGGTTCACGTCCGCCCTTTCGACCACCACGCCTTCCATCGCCGGGGCAAGGCCGCGTCTTACTGTCTCGACCTCGGGCAATTCGGGCATTAGACGGCTCCTATTCCAAAGGGCCGCATTGTGCCCCGGTTTCCAGGCCCTATAACAGAGACGAAATTCGACGAACGGCAAGGCTTATGTCCGACAACAGCGACAAGACCACTCATTTCGGTTTCGAAACCGTCCCCGAGGCCGAAAAGGCCGGGCGTGTGCAGGGCGTATTCAACTCGGTCGCGTCGAAATACGACGTGATGAACGACGTGATGTCGATGGGCATCCACCGGGTCTGGAAAGACGCGATGATGGACTGGCTGGCGCCACGCCCCGGCCAGCGCCTGCTGGACGTGGCGGGCGGTACGGGCGACATCTCGTTCCGCTTCCTCAAGCGGGCGGGCCACGGCCATGCCACCGTTCTGGATCTGACCGAGCCGATGCTGATCGAGGGCCGCAAGCGCGCCGAGGCCGCGCAGATGGCCGACAGCCTGGACTGGGTGGTGGGCGACGCGATGGCCCTGCCGTTCGAGGACAACACGTTCGACGTCTACACCATCTCCTTCGGCATCCGGAACGTGACCCGCCCGCAAGAGGCCCTGAACGAGGCCTACCGTGTGCTCAAACCCGGCGGGCGGCTGATGGTGCTGGAGTTCAGCCAACTGCCCAATGACGGGCTGCAAAAGCTCTATGACCTCTACAGCTTCAACGTGATACCACGAATGGGCAAGCTGATCGCAAACGACTATGACAGCTATCAATACCTGGTCGAATCGATCCGCAATTTCCCCGATCAGGATACCTTTCTGGGCATGGTGCGCGCCGCCGGGTTCGAGAACGCGAAATACCGCAACCTCAGCATGGGCATCGCCGCCCTGCATTCCGGCTGGAAGATCTGACGCATGCGCGGCCCCCACAACATCATCCGCCTGATCCGCACGGGCGCCACGCTGGAGCGCACCGGCGCCATGAACGTGGTGCTGGACGCGTTCGAGGCCCCGCGCGCGTTGCGGATCCTTGCCCACACCTTAGGCAAACCGTTCCAATGGCTGGGCTACAAGGGCGACCCGTCCATGCCGCCGGCGACCCGGGCGCTGACCGCCCTGGGCCCGGCCTACATCAAGTTCGGTCAGGTCCTGTCCACGCGCCCCGATGTCGTGGGCGAAGAGCTGGCAGAACAGCTCCGGGTCTTGCAGGACAAGCTGCCCCCCTTCCCACGCGACGTGGCCATGGCCGAGGTGGAAAAGGAGCTGGGCCAACCTCTGGATGAGATGTTCTCGGAATTCAGCGAACCGATCGCGGCCGCCTCGATCGCGCAGGTCCACAAGGCGAAATTGGCCAGCACCGGCGAGGATGTGGCCGTCAAGGTCCTGCGCCCCGGCATCGAACGCGCGTTCCGCAAGGATGTGGATGCGTTCTATTTCGCCGCCCGGATCGTCCAGCTTTTCGCCCCCGGTGCGCGCCGACTGCGCCCGATGGAAGTGATCGAGCATTTCGACGGCGTCGTCCGCGGCGAACTGGATCTCAGGCTCGAAAGTTCGGCAGCCTCGGAATTTGCCGCCAACACGCAGAATGACGAAGGCTTCTGGCTGCCGCCCGTGGTCTGGTCCCTGTCCGCGCGCCGGGTCATGACGCTCAGCTGGGCAGACGGCATCCCCTTGGGCGACAACGCCGCGCTGGACGCGGCCAATCACGACCGCCGCGATCTGGCCGAGCGGGTGCTGCGCCTGTTCCTGCTGCACGCCCTGCGCGACGGCTTCTTCCACGCCGACATGCACCAGGGCAACCTCAAGGTCGCCGCGAACGGCGACATCATCGCCTATGACTTCGGCATCATGGGCCATATCGACGAATACACCCGCCGCGTCTATGCCGAGATTCTCTTCGGCTTCATCCGCCGTGACTACAAGCGCGTGGCCGAGGTGCATTTCGAGGCTGGCTACGTCCCGGCTGACCAGGACGTCGATGAATTCGCCCGCGCCCTGCGCGCGGTGGGCGAGCCGATCTTCGGCATGGATGCCACCCATATCTCGATGGGCCGCCTGCTGAACTACCTGTTCGAGGTGACCGAACGCTTCGGCATGGAGACCCGCACCGAACTGATCCTGCTGCAACGCACGATGGTGGTGGTCGAAGGCGTCGCCCGCTCGCTCGACCCGCATATGAACATCTGGGAGGTCGCCCGCCCCGTGGTCGAAGACTATATCAAGCAGTCCATCGGCCCCCGCGCCGCCCTGCGTGATTTTGGAAAAACAGCGCTGGTTCTTGCGCGGTTCGGGCCCCGCCTGCCTGATCTGGTCGAAAATGCCCTGATCGCCCAGACCCGCAAGGATGATCCATCCGGCTCAGATTTCTGGCCCAAGGCCATTCCCGCCGCAATCGGGGCCGCCGCCGGGGCAGTGGCCGTCCTGATCCTTTCGGGCCTGGGCTGAAAGGCGCCCACGCTTCATCTGGCAGAAAATATCCTCGGGGGGAATCGCGCTTTGGCGCGATGGGGGGCGGACAGCCCCCCCCTGCCCAGCCCGGGGTCAGAGCCGCTCGATGGCGATGGCAATCCCCTGCCCACCACCGATGCACATGGTGATCAGCCCTTTCGACCCGCCGATGCGCTCCAACTCGTACAGAGTCTTCAGGGTGATGATCGCCCCGGTGGCCCCCACCGGATGACCCAGGGCGATAGCCCCGCCATTCGGGTTCACCTTTGCCGGATCCAGCCCCAGTTCCTTGTTCACCGCCAGCGCTTGGGCGGCAAAGGCCTCGTTGCTTTCGATCACGTCGAAATCGCCCGCCGACAGGCCCGTCCGCTCCAACAGGTTGCGCACGGCCGGAACGGGGCCGATTCCCATCACCTCGGGGCGAACACCAGCATGGGCATAGCCCAGGATGCGCGCCTTGGGCGTCAGGCCGGCTTTCTCGGCGGCATCGGCCGTGGCCAGAACCATCGCCGCCGCGCCGTCATTGATGCCCGAGGCGTTGCCCGCAGTCACACGCCCGTCCTTCTGGAACACCGGACGCAACCCGGCCAAGACCTCGGCCGTGGTGGCCTTGGGATGCTCATCGACCTTGAAATCGACCATGTCGCGCTTGACCTTGACCTGCACCGGCGCGATCTGGCTGTCGAAATAGCCCGCCTCAATCGCGGCCGCCGCCCGCTGCTGGCTGGTCAGCGCGAACGCGTCCATCTCCTCGCGCGTGATCTGGTGTTCATCGGCCACGTTCTCGGCGGTGACGCCCATATGCCCGGTGCCAAAGGGGCAGTTCAGCGCGCCCAGCATCATGTCCAGCGACTTGATGTCGCCCATCTTGGCGCCCCAACGCGCCTGCGGAACGATGTAAGGGCTGCGCGACATGCTCTCGGCGCCTCCGGCCACGGCAAATTCGGCATCCCCAAGCATCAGCGATTGAACTGCCGATACGATGGCCTGCGCGCCCGACCCGCACAGCCGGTTCACGTTCATCGCCGGAGTGCCATTCGGAATGCCCGCCTGCATCGCCGCGACGCGCGACAGGTACATGTCGCGCGGCTCGGTGTTGATGACATGTCCGAACACCACATGCCCGATCTGGTCGCCTTCGACGCCGGATCTCTCAAGCGCGGCCTTGGTCACGACGGTGGCCAGATCGATCGGCGCGGTCGCGGCCAGCGACCCTCCGAACGTACCGATTGCGGTGCGGGCACCATCCAAAATCACGATGTCGGTCATGTCTCTCTCCTCTTGGATTTGCGCGCAGTATGCACTCGCAGCATGGGCCTGTCGCGCGGGACGTTCCGTCATCGGCGGAATTGACAATTCGCGCCCGGACGCGCAAGAAATTCCGCCATGACGGAAAATTCAGACGATATCCTGACACGCCTGCCCGCCCGCCTGAAAGAGGCCCGGCGCGCCAAGGGCCTGTCACTGGAAGCGGTGGCCAATCTCAGCGGCGTCTCCCGGTCGATGGTCAGCCAGATCGAACGCGGCGAAAGCAGCCCCACGATCTCGACCCTGTGGAACCTGACCCGTGCGCTGCAGGTCGATTTCGCCGGTCTTCTGGAAGAGTCGGAGACCACCGACCAGATCGAAGTGCTGCGCAGCGCCGAAGTGCCCAGCATCGACAATATGGGCCAGTCCTGCCGGATCCGCATCCTCTCGCCACCCGAGGAGGCCGGCGGGCACGAGGTCTATGATATCCGGTTCGACGCGGGTGGCGCGCTGAACAGCCAGCCCCACGCCCGCGGCGCGCTCGAACAGCTGACCGTGCTGGAAGGGACCGTCCGCGTCACCTCGGGCGCCGCGACGATGGAACTGTGCCAGGGCGACACGGCCCGGTATGCGGCCGACGTGGCCCACGCCATCGCGGCGCCGGACGGACCCGCCCGCGTGTTCCTGATCGTCAAGAACGCCTGATCCGCGCACATCGGCCGATTTCCGCCTTCACGGATTTTTTTCCGCCATACTGAAAATCTCCTATTTGGGACGCGCGTCCGTTATGTTAGATACGCGACTCAGAAGAAGGAGATCGCCATGGCTGATGCATTCCTGTCCCACGTTTCGGACACCCTCTCGCTGATCAAGGCGGAAGGCCTGTACAAGACGGAACGAATGATCACCTCGCCCCAGGGCGGCGAGATCACGGTGGGCGGACGTCAGGTCATCAACCTGTGCGCCAACAATTACCTGGGTCTGGCCGACCACCCGGCGCTGATCGAGGCCGCGAAGAACGCGATGGAGCCCAAGGGGTTCGGCATGGCCTCGGTCCGGTTCATCTGCGGCACGCAGGACATCCACCGCGAGCTGGAGCAGCGGCTGGCCAAGTTTCTGGGCAAGGACGATTCGATTCTGTTCGCGGCCTGTTTCGACGCCAATGGCGGGCTGTTCGAACCCCTGCTGGGCCCCGAGGATGCCATCATCTCGGACAGTCTGAACCATGCCTCGATCATCGACGGGGTGCGGCTGTGCAAGGCCAAACGCTATCGCTACATGAACAATGACATGAACGACCTCGAAGCCTGGCTGAAACAGGCGCGCGAGGACGGGGCACGGCACATCATGATCGCGACCGACGGCGTGTTCTCGATGGATGGCTACCTGGCCAACCTGCCCAGGATCCGCGAACTGGCCGACAAATACCACGCGGTCGTGATGGTCGATGACTGCCACGCCACCGGCTTCATGGGGCCGCGCGGCGCGGGCACGCCGGATCATTTCGGCGTGGACGTGGACATTCTGACCGGGACATTGGGCAAGGCACTTGGAGGGGCAATCGGCGGTTACATCGCCGGGCCGCAGCCAGTGATCGACCTGCTGCGGCAGCGGGCGCGGCCCTATCTGTTCTCGAATTCGCTGCCGCCCTCCATCGTCGCAGCCGGGCTCGAGGCGATCCGCCTGGTCGAAGACGGCGACATGCTGCGCAAGCAATTGTTCGGCAATGCCAAATACTGGCGCGCCGGGCTGGAAAAGCTGGGGTTCGACCTGCTTCCAGGTGAACATCCGATCATTCCCGTGATGCTGGGCGAGGCGCAGCTGGCGCAGGACATGGCCGCCCGCCTGTTCGACGAAGGCGTCTATGTCTCGGGCTTCTTCTTCCCGGTGGTCCCGCGGGGCCAGGCCCGCATCCGCACCCAGATGAACGCGGCGCTGACCCGCGACGAGCTGGACCGCGCGCTGGCCGCCTTCGGCAAGGTCGGCAAGGCGTTGGGGGTCATCTGATGGTTCTGAACTCGGTCATCGACGCGATCGGCGATACGCCCCTGGTCGAGCTGTCCCGGGTTTGCCAAACACTGGATCTGGACGGCCGTATTCTGGCAAAGCTGGACTATTTGCTGCCGGGCTTCTCGAAAAAGGATCGGGCCGCCCGTTCCATCATCGAACAGGCCCGCGCCGATGGCAGCCTGATCCCGGGGCAGACCGTGGTCGAGCTGACCTCAGGCAACATGGGCACCGGCCTGGCGATTGTCTGCGGCATTCTGGGGCACCCGTTTGTGGCGGTCATGAGCGCAGGGAACTCGGTCGAACGCGCCCGCATGATGCGCGCCTTAGGCGCCGAGGTGGTGATCGTCCCCCAGGCCGAAGGGGGCAAACCGGGCGAAGTCTCGGGCGCCGACCTGGCGTTGGTGGATGACGCCGCCCGCCGCATCACCGCCGAGCGCAACGCTTTCCGCGCCGATCAGTTCGGCCACGCGGGCAACCCCAAGGCTCATGCCGCTGGGACAGGCCCGGAAATCTGGGCCCAATCAGCAGGTGCCGTGACGGCCTTTTGTGATTTTGCCGGCTCTGGCGGCACACTTTCCGGGGTCTCTGACTACCTGTCACCCCTTGGGGTGCGGTGCTATGCGGTCGAACCCGACGGCGCTCGTGCCTTGGCCGGTGAACCCGTCCGTGCGACCGATCATCCCATCCAGGGCGGCGGTTATGCTATGTCGGATCTGACGCATCTGAACGGAGTGCAATTGGCCGGTCATCTGTCCGTCACCGGCGCATCAGCGCGCGACGCCGCCCGCCTATTGGCCCGCACCGAAGGCATCTTTGCGGGCTTTTCCGCCGGGGCGAACCTGGCTGCCGCCATCGACCTGCTGCGTGGCCCCGAACGGGGTGGCTGCATCGCGATCGTGATGTGTGACAGCGGCTTGAAATACCTGTCGACCGATTTGTGGGAGTGATCCGGATGCGACCCAACACCATGAAAGCGCTGGAAAAGTCCAGGCCCGAGGAAGGGCTTTGGATGGTACAGGCCCCGGTCCCCGAAATCGGCCCCGACGAGGTTTTGATCCGCGTGAAGAAGACCGGGATCTGCGGAACCGACATCCATATCTGGAACTGGGATGAATGGGCGTCGCACACGGTGCCCGTCCCCATGATCACCGGTCACGAATTCGCCGGCGAGATCGTCGAACTGGGCCGCAATGTGACCGGGTTGAAGATCGGCCAGCGCTGCTCGGGCGAGGGCCACCTGATCGGCACCGACAGCCGCCAGAGCCGCGCGGGCAAGTTCCACCTGGACCCGGGCACGCGCGGGATCGGGGTGAACGAACAGGGCGCCTTTGCCCAATATCTCAAGCTGCCGGCCTTCAACGTGGTACCCCTGCCCGACGACATCCCCGATGAGATCGGCGCGATACTCGACCCGCTGGGCAATGCTGTGCACACCGCGCTGAGCTTCGATCTGCTGGGCGAGGACGTGTTGATCACCGGCGCCGGCCCGATCGGGATCATGGCCACCGCGGTGGCCCGCCACGCAGGCGCCCGGCATGTGGTGATCACCGACATCAACCCCGACCGGCTGGCGCTGGCGCAGCATGTCGTGCCGTCGGTCCGGGCGGTGAATGTGGCTGAGGAAGAGCTGCAATCGGTGATTTCCGACCTGGGCATGAGCCAAGGCTTTGACGTGGGGCTTGAAATGTCAGGCTCGCAGGCGGCGCTGGACCAGATGGTTGAAGCGCTGGTGATGGGCGGCAAGATCGCCCTGCTGGGCATTCCGCCCGGCAAATCGCCCGTCGACTGGAGCCGCATCGTGTTCAAGGCGATCACCATCAAAGGCGTCTACGGCCGCGAGATGTTCGAGACATGGTACAAGATGATCGCGATGCTGCAGAACGGGCTGGATGTCAGCCGAGTCATCACCCATCGCTTTGCCACCGATGATTTTGCGCAGGGCTTTGCCGCCATGAAGTCGGGAAAATCGGGCAAGGTGGTGCTGGACTGGGCCTGACCCTCTGGATAGTTGCAAACGCACCTTCTAGACAGGTGCGCACACATGCCGGGGAGGACATGAAATGGCCGACAATGCCAAGGGCGACCGCCCGCTGGAACGCGGAGTCGAAGACACGCTGGTGACCGATTTCGCGGACACGCACCGCAAAAGCTATGGCGACTTCCTGCAGCTCAAGACCCTGCTGAACCTGCAGAAAACCTTTCAGGACCCGGCCCAGCCCGATGAGATGCTGTTCATCATCATCCATCAGGTCAGCGAGCTGTGGCTGAAACTGATGCACCATCAGCTGGTCGAAGTGCGCCGGTTCCTGCAGCAGGATGAGTTCGGGCCTGCGATGAAGAACCTGGACCGCATCAAGGCGATCCAGAGGCAGCTGATCGCCGCGTGGGAAACCCTGCTGACCATGACGCCCGCCGACTACATGACCTTCCGCAAGGCGCTGGGCAATTCATCCGGCTTCCAAAGCTACGGCTATCGTCAGATCGAGTTCATTCTGGGCAACAAGGACACGGCAACGCTGAAGGTGCACGCGCATGACTCCGAAGTGATGGAGATGCTGACCGCCGCCCTCGTCAAGCCGTCGCTGTATGACGAGGTATTGCACATGCTGGCGCGGCAGGGTTTTAACGTGCCGCAAGACCTGCTGGACCGGGACTATTCAAAGACCTATTCCGGTGATCCGCGCATCGTCGAGATCTGGGCCGAGATCTACCGGAACACGGGCCGGTACTGGGACCTGTATGCGCTGGGCGAAAAGCTGATGGATGTGGAATCGCTGTTCCAGCGGTGGCGGTTCGACCATGCGACTGCCGTCGAACGTGTGATCGGTATGCAGCCCGGCACCGGCGGCTCCAGCGGCGTGGCCTTCCTGCGCAAAGCGCTGGAGCTGCGATTCTTCCACGATCTCTATGACGTGCGCACCGACCTGATGTATGGCGGACAGGGCTGAGCCATGCTGTATCGCGGATTTTCCCAAGAACAGCTGGAACGCGAATACGCGCCCAGTTCGATGATTGGCGGTGACCTTGCGCCCTATCTGGCGGCCTATTCGGCGCTCAGCGCGCAGGCGCGGGCGCAACTGACGGTGCAAGAGAACCTCGGCTATGGCGACACGCCCGCGCAGGTGCTGGATTTCTTTCCCGCCCGCACGCCCAATGCGCCGCTGCATGTGTTCATCCATGGCGGCTATTGGCAGGCGCTCAGCCAGCGCGATTCGGCGATGATGGCGCCCGCGCTGGTCGAAGGCGGGCAGGCCTTTGCAACGGTGAACTACACGCTCGCCCCCGACGCGCGGCTGGACCAGATGGTCGATGAATGCCGGACCGCGCTGCTATGGCTGGCCACCCGGGCCAAGTCGCTGGGGTTCGATGCCTCGCATGTCACCCTGTCCGGGCACAGCGCCGGTGCGCATCTGGCAGCGATGGTCATGGCGACCTCGGCCGACCAATTCGCCCGGATCGGCCTGCGGGTGCGCGAAGTCATCCTGATCAGTGGCGTCTACGACCTGGAACCGATTAGCCTGACCCCGGTCAACGATCCGCTGCAGCTGACCCCGGTCGAGCTGCACGACCTGTCCCCCATCCTGAACCTACCCGCGCCTGGGCCACGCTATCGGGTAACGGTGGGCGAGCGGGACACGGGCGAGTTCATCCGCCAGAGCCGCGACTATGCCGAAGCGTTGCGCAAGGCCGGCCATGCCGTCAGCTTTGACCTGCAGCCGGGCACGCACCATTTCGACATCATCCTCAAGGACGGGACGTTTCTGAACGACCACCCCTGAAAACGAAAACGGCGGCCCCAAGGACCGCCGTTTCTTTCAATTTCGACCGGATCAATCCAGCGTGCGGGTAACTTCCTCACGCTCGAAGATCTCGATCACGTCGCCGGGGCGGATATCGTCGTAGTTCTCGAACGCCATACCGCATTCCTGACCCGACTGAACCTCGGCCACTTCGTCCTTGAAGCGCTTCAGCGTCTTCAGCGTGCCTTCGTGGATCACCACGTTGTCGCGCAGCAGGCGCACGCCGGCCGAACGGCGGGCAACGCCCTCGGTGACCAGACAGCCGGCAACCTTGCCGACGCCGGTGACCTTGAACACTTCCTTGATCTCGGCATAGCCGATGAACTTCTCGCGGATCTCGGCGCTCAGCAGGCCCGAGGCGGCGGCTTTGACGTCATCCACCAGATCGTAGATCACCGAGTAGTAGCGGATCTCGACGCCCTTCTGGTTGGCGGTGTTGCGCGCCGATGCGTTGGCCCGCACGTTGAAGCCAAAGACCGGAGCACCCGACGCTTCGGCCAGGCCGATATCGGTTTCGGTGATGGCGCCGACGCCCGAGTGCAGCACGCGCACGCGCACCTCGTCGTTGCCGATCTTCTCCATCGCCTGCACGATCGCCTCGGCCGAGCCCTGCACGTCGGCCTTGACCAGAATGGGCAGCTCGGCCACGTTCTCGTCTTCCTTGGCCTTCTGCATCAGCTGTTCCAGCGTGGTCGCGGCACCGGCGGCGGCGCGCTTGTCCTTGGCGACCTGCGCGCGGTACTCGGCGATCTCGCGGGCCTGCGCCTCGGTCTCGGTCACGTTCAGAACGTCACCGGCCTCGGGCGTACCGTTGAGACCCAAGACCTCGACCGGAACCGAAGGACCGGCCTCCTGAACGCGCTCGCCCTTGTCGTTGATCAGCGCGCGGACCTTGCCGTACTGCTCGCCCACGACGAAGATGTCGCCCTGGCGCAGCGTGCCCTTCTCGACCAGCACGGTCGCGACCGGGCCGCGGCCCACATCCAGCTGCGCCTCGATCACAGCACCTTGCGCGGCGCGGTTCGGGTTGGCCTTCAGCTCCAGAATCTCGGCCTGCAGCGCGATGGCTTCCAGTAGATCGTCCAGACCCTGTCCCGTGATGGCCGAAACTTCGACATCCTGAACCTCGCCCGACATCTTTTCGACGACGATCTCGTGCTGCAGCAGGTCGGTGCGCACCTTGTCCGGGTTCGCATCGGGCTTGTCGATCTTGTTGATCGCCACGATCATCGGAACACCGGCGGCCTTGGCGTGGTTGATTGCCTCGACCGTCTGCGGCATCACCGCGTCATCCGCCGCAACCACCAGCACCACGATATCCGTTACCTGAGCACCGCGCGAGCGCATCGAGGTAAAGGCCGCGTGGCCCGGCGTGTCCAAGAAGGTCAGCGTGGTGCCGTCATTGGTCTGCACCTGATAGGCGCCGATATGCTGGGTAATGCCACCGGCCTCGCCCGCAACGACTTTCGCGTCGCGGATCGCGTCCAACAGCGAGGTCTTCCCGTGGTCGACATGACCCATGATGGTAATGACCGGCGGACGGGGCTGCAGGTCTTCATCCTTGTCTTCGACATCCGAGATTACATCCTCGACATCCGCGTCCGAAACCCGCACGACCTTGTGGCCGAATTCTTCGATGATCAGTTCGGCAGTGTCGGCGTCGATGGTCTGGTTCTGCGTGACCATCATACCCATGTTCATCAGCGACTTGACGACGTCGGCGACGCGTTCGGCCATACGATTGGCCAGTTCCGAAACGACGATCGCCTCGGGCAGCTGAACCTCGCGGATCACCTTTTCACGCTCGACCGAACCGCCCATGGCTTTCTGCCGCGCACGCTCCTGCTTGCGTTTCATCGCGGCCATGGACCGCTGACGGCCACCTTCCCCACCACGCAGAGCCTGGTTCAGCGTCAGCTTGCCCGAGCGACGGCCGTCGTCGCGGCCCTTGCCGCGGGTCTGGCGCTGTTCGCGCTCGCGGTCGGTCTTGCGCGGCGTTTCCGCTGGCGCAGGCTTGCTGGCCGCGGGGGCCTTGGCCTTGGGTGCCTCTTTCGCAGCCGCGGCTTCTGCTGCGGCGCGCTGAGCGGCTTCTTCGGCCTCTTTCTGCTTGCGCTCTTCTTCCTCGGCTTTCTGCCGGGCTTTTTCCTCGGCCTCGCGCTGTTCGCGCTCCTTGGCTTCCTGTTCGGCGCGGCGGCGTTCACGCTCTTCGGCGCGCGCCTTTTCCTCGGCCTCGCGGCGTTCGGCTTCCTCGGCCTCACGGGCCTTGGCCGCCTGCAATGCCTTCAGGCGCCGATTCATCTCGGCATCGGAAATCCCGGCTGGCCGGCGCGAAGGATCACCCGACGGCGCAGCGCCACCGCTGGGCTTGGACGCTCCCGGCTTGGGAACCACCACGCGCTTGCGTTTGGTTTCCACCACGACATTCTTGGTACGTCCGTGGCTGAAACTCTGTTTCACATTCCCGGGGCGTGCCCCGCCACGAAGGCCCAATGTCTTTTTGCCGTCACTATCGCTCATAAAGCTTCTTACCCTTCCGCGCGGCCCTTGCCGCCGTCATCCATATCGCGCAAGCCACGCAGGCGCTGCGCTTCCTCTACAACACGTTTGGCGAGTCCGCCAGAGGCGAGCGCCGCATGAATCACCGTTTGGCGCCCAAATGCCGCCCCAAGCTCGTCTGCGGTCAGCCAGCCGATGAATTTCCCGAAATGCGGCGTGCTCAGCTTGGACTTGCCGCGCCCGGAACCATCGACCGCCTGAATCAGAACCCAGGCCTCTTCGCGATCAAGCCAGGACTTGACCTTTTCATACCCGGCGACCGCATCGCCGGATTTTCGCGCCAGACTGATCAACTCGATCACGCGGCGCGACAATTGACGCTCCACCTCGTCGACAAGGTTCTGCGGTACAGTCACCTGCGCCTTGAACCCGCGTGCAAACAGCTTCTTGCCGATGGCCGTGTCCAGCGCCTTGCGATCCGCCGAGACATAAACGCCCCGACCCGGCAACTTGGACGCGACATCCGGGAAAACCTGCCCATCCGGGCCGGTTACAAAGCGGATCAGCCCGTACCGAGGCTGCACCTCGCCCGTGGCGATGCATTTCCGCTCTGGCCCTTCGGACCGTTCCTTTTGGACGCCACCGCGACCCATGTGTGCCACCCGAGGCCTGGAATCAGGCCTCGGCCTCCTCGTCTGCTGCTTCGTCCTCGACGTCTGCCTCGGGCTGCTCCAGATCGGCGGGGTCGACCCAGCCCAACATGACCCGAGCGGTCATCACCAGATCCTGCGCCTCTTCCAGCGTCACGCCAAAGGGTTCGAGAATACCGTCATCCTTGACCCGCTGGCCATCAACCGTGGTCCAGCCTCCGGCCAGTTCCCAGTCAGCGCAGGTTGCAAAGTCTTCCAGCGTCTTGACGCCGTCCTTGGCAAGTGCCTCAACCATTTGGGGTGTCAGACCCTCAAATTCAATAAGGCTGTCCTCGGCACCCAGGCTGCGGGCGCTGTCCAGCGCCGCCTTGGCCTGCGCCTCGAGGAATTCGCGCGCACGCGCTTGCAGCTCGTTCGCGGTGCCTTCGTCGACGCCATCGATCACCAGCAGTTCGTCCAGCTCGACATAGGCCACTTCTTCCAGGTTGGTGAAGCCTTCCGAGACCAGCAGCTGGGCAAAGAACTCGTCCAGGTCCAGGCTGTCCATGAACAGCTGCGTGCGGGCTTCGAACTCCTTCTGACGGCGTGCCGATTCTTCGGCCTCGGTCATGATGTCGATGTCCAGACCGGTCAGCTGGCTGGCCAAGCGCACGTTCTGACCACGGCGACCGATCGCCAGCGAAAGCTGTTCTTCGGGCACGACGACTTCGATCTTGCCGGCTTCTTCGTCCAGAACCACCTTGGAAACCTCGGCGGGCTGCAACGCGTTCACCAGGAAGGTCGGCTGGTCTTCGTTCCACGGGATGATGTCGATCTTTTCGCCCTGCAGCTCGTTCACGACGGCCTGCACGCGGCTGCCGCGCATACCAACGCAGGCGCCGACGGGATCGATCGAGTTGTCATACGAGATGACCGCGATCTTGGCACGCGAACCGGGATCACGGGCCACGGCTTTGACCTCGATGATGCCATCATAGATTTCCGGCACTTCCATCTTGAACAGCTCGGCCATGAACTCGGGCGCCGTGCGCGACAGGAAGATCTGGTGACCACGCGTTTCGCGGCGCACTTCCTTAATGTAGGCGCGCACCCGGTCATTGGGGCGATAGCTTTCACGGCCGATCTTGTCGTTGCGGCGCAGAACAGCCTCGGCCCCACCCAGATCGACGATCACGTTGCCGAATTCCTCGCGCTTGACGGCGCCGTTGATGATGGTGCCGACACGATCCTTGAAGTCTTCGTACTGGCGGTCACGCTCGGCCTCACGAACCTTCTGCAGGATCACCTGCTTGGCCGACTGAGCCGCGATCCGGCCCATTTCCACCGGCGGGACCTCTTCCACGAAGACGTCACCGATCTCGGGCGATTCCATGTATTGCTTGGCCTGCTCGACGGTCATCTCGGCCTGATAGTTCTCAAGCTCGTCATCCGCGACCACGGTGCGCACGCGGGTAAAGGTCGCCTTGCCGGTCTTGCGGTCGATGGACACACGGATGTCCATTTCCGCGCCGTAGCGGCTCTTGGCGGCACGGGCGAGCGATTCCTCCATCGCTTCGACGACCAGACCGGGGTCGATCATCTTTTCGCGGGCCACAGCCTCGGCGGTCTGCAACAGCTCAAGCTGGTTTGCTGAGGTGATTGCCATCAGTTCGTCTCCTCTTCGGACCCTTCGGTCTCAATCTCGTCGAAAGCGTTTTCGTTCAGGGCGCCGGCATCCTTGCGCTGGCGCAGCATTTCCTTGATCAGGTCATCGGTCAGGACCAGCTTGGCGTCGCTCAGCCAGTCGAATTGCAGACCGATGGTCACGGTCTCTTCGCCGTTGGGGATGTTGATCAGAACCTCATCCCCTTCGACACCGGCCAGTTCCCCCTTGAAGCGGCGGCGGCCGTCGATCAGTTCGGTGGTTTCCAGCTTGGCCTCGTATCCTTCGAACGTCTCGAAATCCTTCAGTCGCGTCAGCGGGCGGTCGATGCCGGGGCTGGACACCTCGAGCGTATAAGCGTCGAGGATCGGGTCCTCAACGTCCAGCGTGGCGCTGACCGCGTTCGAAATCTCGGCGCAATCATCCACCTCGATGCCGCCATCGGGCTTGTCGGCCATGATCTGCAGCGTAGTCTGCTTGCCGCTCATCAGGCGGATGCGGACCAGCTCGTACCCCAGATCCTCGATCACCGGAGTGATGATCTCGGCCAGTCGTCGGTCGATCGCCGCCTTGGCTATCAGGTCGTTTGTCATATGGTGCTCTACCCTTCAATCGGGCACAAAAAAACGGGCGCGCGGCCCGTCGAATTTTCCGGTGGAGCCTCGGACCAGAAGTCCGACACGCCGCTGTTGCAACTGCATATACGCAGGACGCCCCGAGTCTGCAACCCCTGCCGTCAACCAACGGACAATCCGCGTCAGTTTTCAGGTCGGTCTCAGGCCATCCACCAGCGTTCCGCGATGCGCCCATCGTCCAACGGCGCGCCCCGCCCGATCCGGCGTGGCAGACCCACGGTGCCGGAGATTGCCAGCGACATCTCTGATTCGTTGGGGAAGAACCGCACGCCACCCAGACCGCGCAGCCCTTGCGCCGCCGGCAGCACCGACACGTCCACATAACGGTCACGCAGCGCCTCGGCCCGCACGGCCGGGTCGGGGATCACGATGATATCGACCGCCTCCAGCCAGCCGGCATGGCCATCCTTGTAGTGGCCCGCGACCCGGCGGCCGCGGAAATGGCGCCCGTCTTCGGCCCGTTCGACCCGGTAACACCCGGTGCCGTTCGCCTGCTGCAGCGGCGAAACGCTCTGCCCGTCGCGGGTAATGACGAACCGGGTATCGGCCAGCAGGAAAGGCAGGCCGGGGTTGGCCTCGGCCAGTTCGATCCGTATGCGGTCCGGCGCCAGGGCTTCGGCGCGCCCGACCTCGGACAGGACCGCCAGAACATCTCCGGCCGTCAGCGCCACACCGTCGTGAAACACCGCATCGGCACGCAGGTCGAATGTCCAGACACGGGCCTCGGAATCGGTCTGCCATGCGGTCGCCAGCTCGCCGCGAAGAGTGCCGTCCGGCGCGATCTCGGTCAGGGTGTCGAACGCCGCACCCCGGGCCAGCCGGTCCAGGCTGTCATCGCGCGGCACGGCGATGCGCAGCACGCCGCCCGATTTCGGCGTATCCGCCAGCGAGGCCCCCGTCGCGGCCAGCAGGGCTGCGGCGGCACCCGAGGTGAACAGAGCACGGCGGTCGATGCGGGTCATGCAACCTCCTGCGCGGTTCGGTCCATGATGCGCACCAGTTCGGCGCTGATCCCAGGCTCCGACAGGGCGTGACCGGCCTGCCGCACCATCTTCAGCTCGGCCTCGGGCCATTTCTCGGCCAGGCTCCAGGCCGCCTGCGGGGGGCAGATCATGTCGTAACGGCCCTGCACGATATGGCCGGGGATATGCGCGATCCGATCCATCCGGTCCAGAATCTGGCCGTCATATTCCAGAAACGCCTTGTTGATGAAATAGTGATTCTCGAGCCGCGCGAAGGTGCGCGCGTATTCGCCGGGGCTTTCACCGACGGCGCCATTCGTGTGGATCGAGGCCAGCGCGTTTTCCCAGTGCGACCAGGCGCGGGCGTACAGGATCTCCGTCGCGCGATCGCCCGAAAACAGCCGCTTGTTGTAGGCGCCTATGGTGTCGGACAGTTCCGAGTCGCGCAGTAGCGAGGTGAAGCGCGCCCATTGCTCGGGCCAGAACTTGCCGGCCCCGCCGCCATAGAACCAGTCGAGCTCTGCCTGCGTGGCCAGAAACACGCCGCGCAGAACCAGGCGGGTCACCCGGTCGGGATGGGTTTGGGCATAGATCAGCGCCAGCGTGGCGCCCCAGCTGCCGCCGAACACGATCCAGTCGTCGATCTCGAACAGTTTCCGAAGACGCTCGATATCGGCCACCAGGTGCCACGTCGTGTTGTTCTCGACCGAGGCCGTGGGCCGCGACCGACCGCAGCCGCGCTGATCGAACAGAATCACCCGGTAGACCTCGGGGTCGAAATAACGTCGCATGGCCGGGCTGCAGCCGCCGCCGGGGCCGCCATGCAGAACCACCACCGCAATCCCGTCGGGATTGCCGCATTGTTCCACATAGATGCGGTGCCCGTCGCCCATATCCACCACGCGCTGGTCGAACGGATCGACCGGCGGGTAAAGATATTGCACTGCGCGCTTTTGGTCCGGGTACTTGTCCATTATGGCCCTATATAGTCCTACAGCGTAAAAGAGCACACGGAGACAGGAATGCAAGCGCATCCGAACACGGTGGACCCGTCCGAGATCGCAAAATTCGAGGCCATGGCCGCCGAATGGTGGGACCCGCACGGGAAATTCAAACCTCTGCACATGCTCAATCCGTGCCGTCTGGACTATATCACACAGCAGATCGCGGGCGAATTTGACCGGGACCTGACGGCTGCGAAACCGTTCGCGGGCCTGCGCCTTCTGGATATCGGCTGCGGCGGCGGATTGCTGAGCGAGCCGATGGCGCGGCTGGGCGCCGAGGTCGTAGGCGCCGACGCGGCCGAGCGCAACCTGCCCGTGGCCCGCATCCATGCCGAGCAATCCGGCCTTCAGATCGACTATCGCCACACCACTGCCGAGGCGATGGCCGACGCGGGCGAACAGTTCGACGTGGTTCTGAACATGGAGGTGGTCGAGCATGTGGCCGATCCGCTGGCCTATCTGACAGCCACGCAACAGCTGTTGAAACCCGGCGGGCTGGAAATCTGTTCCA
Source organism: Ruegeria sp. BJ5 (assembly GCF_056537865.1). Taxonomy (NCBI): domain Bacteria; kingdom Pseudomonadati; phylum Pseudomonadota; class Alphaproteobacteria; order Rhodobacterales; family Roseobacteraceae; genus Ruegeria; species Ruegeria sp. BJ5. The sequence continues at coordinate 101,798 of NZ_JBQFSH010000005.1, read as the reverse complement.
CCATCAACCGCAACCCGAAATCCTATGCGATGGCGATTTTCGGGGCCGAGGTCGTCATGCGCTGGCTGCCGCGCGGCACGCATGAATGGTCCAAGTTCATCACCCCGGACGAGCTGTTCGACCTGCTGCGTCAGGCCGGTCTGGACCCGGTGGACCGTAAGGGATTCGTGTTCAATCCGATCACCTGGAGCTGGTCGATCTCGGACCGGGATCTGAGCGTGAACTATGTCACCGCCAGCGTGAAGCCGGGCTGAGGCCTATTCCTCTTCCAGCTTCATGCGCAGGTCGCGCAGAACCGGCAGGGTCGTGCGTACACGCTCAAGGCCCAACTCGCCCACCACACGGTTGATCAGAGGCGCGATGGCCGAGATCGCCTGATCACGCGCTCGGCGGCCGGCCGGGCTGATCGCCACCATCTTGCGGCGGGCATCGTCCCAATCGGGTCGGATGTGGATGTATCCGGCCCATTCCAACTTGGCCAAGGTGTTTGTCATCGCCCCACGGGTCACATGGAATGTGCGGGCCAGTTGGGCAGGCGTCCGCTCGCCCCCCACGAACACCAGGTGGTTCAGCACCGAGAAATGCGAAATTTCCATGCCCTTGGGCAGAACCCGGCTCAGCCGGTTCCGCAGCAATTGGTCCGCGGTCAGGATCTCGCTGAACAGCGCGACCGCCAGGGCGTTGGTTTCGTCAGTCATTACCCGGTTCTGGATCAGGGCCCGTCAAACGGGCGAACATGTGTCAGGGACGGCACGCGCCGCCGTGCCTCTGTAACAGACCTATCATCCAGATCAAAAAAGTGAATGCCGGTCTGAGTGCCTGCGTCGATCAGCACCTCGCCCCAGGGCGATACGACCATGCTGTGCCCGTGGGTATGGCGCGTCTTGCCCCGGGTCTTGAGGTGTTCTCCGGTCTGCGCGGGGGCAATGACCCAACAGCCAGTCTCGATTGCGCGGGCGCGCAGCAGCGGTTCCCAATGGGCCGCGCCGGTCACCGGAGAAAACGCCGCCGGAACCGTCAGGATCGTGGCCCCGCCCTGCGCCAGCGCGGCGTGCAGATGCGGGAACCGGATGTCATAGCAGATCGTCATGCCGACCTTGCCGAAGGCGGTCTCGGCGATCACCGCCCGCGACCCGGGGCGATAGCTGGCCGATTCGCGAAAGGTCTCGGTCTCGGTGACCTGCACGTCGAACATGTGGATCTTGTCATAGCGCGCCACGATCCCGCCCTGCGGGTCGATCATGAAAGACCGGTTGGCGAACCGCCCGTCGGCGTCATGTGTCTTCAGCCCCAGCGATCCGATCAGCAGCCACACGCCCGATTCCGCCGCCTGTTCGCGCAGGCCCCCCAAGGTGATGTCGTCTTCCTCGTGCTGCAACACCTCGCGCTGGCGCGTTCCGCTGGTGGAGACGCAGTTGGTGACCTCGGGCGTCAGGATGAACCTCGCGCCCCCGCTCGCGGCCTCGGCCATCATGGTGCGCACCATGTCCAGGTTCGCGGCCGGGTCGTCCGACGAGGTGATCTGCAGCAGGGCGGTTCTCATCAGGCGGCCAAAAGCGGGTCCAGCTTGCCGGCCTGTTCGAGTTCGTACAGGTCGTCGCAGCCACCGACGTGAGTGTCGCCGATGAAGATCTGCGGCACCGTGCGCCGTCCGCCCGCCCGCTGGATCATCTCGGGCTTGCGTTTGGGGTTCATCAGAACGTCGATTTCCTCGAAGGCGACGCCTTTCTGGTTCAGCAGCCGTTTGGCCGCGTGGCAAAAGCCGCACAGCGGCGAGGTATAGATGACAACCGGTTTCATGGTCCGTTCCCTTGGATTTCGCGCAATCTAGGGGGAATTAGGCATCCTTGGCAACGCGCGCCAGTACCAACACGGAAATATGAGCCGCACCGGCCTCTTGGCAGGCTCGGCTACAGGCCGCCAGCGTCGCGCCCGACGTCATGACATCATCCACCAGCAGAACAGACCGCCCGCGCAGAACTTGACCGCGGCGCGGATGCAATGTGATTGCTTCGCGCAGCGTTTCGGCACGCTCGGCCGCCGTTTTGCCTTCCAGCGGTGGGGTGCGCCGCTTGCGTCTCAACAGATCCGGACAGACCGGCAGGCCCGCCTCCTTTCCCAAGTGGAGCGACAAGAGCGCGGACTGGTTGTACCGGCGCTTCAGCAGCCGCGACCAATGCAGCGGCACCGGAGCGATCACCGTATCCGGTCGAAACAGCGTGCGACCTGCCTGCGCCATCCAACGCGCCGCAGGTTTTGCCAGTTCGGAACGATCCCCGTGCTTCAGGGCCAGAACCAGTGACCGCGCCCGCCCCTGATACAGCAATGCCGCGCGTCCCTCGGCCCACGGTTGCGGGCGGCGCAAGCAATCATCGCAGTCGATTCGGTGACCATCATCGCTGCCAGGAACGGGCGCACCGCAACTGTGGCAGACTGTTCCGCCGATGAACGGGGTTTCGCGCCAGCACGGCCCGCACAAGCCAAAATCCGAGGCCGCCATCTCGCCGCAGCCGATGCAGCGTGGGGGATATACGACCTCGATCGCGGTTTGAATCCGCTGCCATATGCGATAATTGCGGCCTATGGATTTGCCAGCACCCAATGCACCCTCGCTGTTCGATCGCAAAGCGCTTGCGGCACACCGCGCGCGGATCAGCGACGAGGCCCTGTTTCTTCACCACGCCGCCATGGACGAGGTGCAGGATCGCCTTTCCATGGTTAACAAATCCTTTACCGCGCCAGCGATCGTAACCCCCTGCCCCGACATCTGGGCGCCGGTCCTGCCGGGCGCCAGGGTCGTGGCCGATGACGACGTGTTGGATCTCAAACCCGCTACGCATGACCTGGTGGTTCATGCGATGGCCCTGCATTGGGCCAACGATCCGGTGGGCCAGCTGATTCAATGTGTCCGCGCGCTGCAGCCCGACGGTTTGTTGTTGGTGGTGTGTCTGGGCGGTGAAACCCTGCACGAATTGCGGGCAGCGCTGGGTCAGGCCGAGGTCGAGGTGACCGGCGGTCTCAGCCCCCGTGTCGCGCCGATGGCCGAGTTGCGAGATCTTGGCGCGCTGCTGCAGCGTGCGGGTTTTGCATTACCTGTTGCGGACAAAGTGCCCCTGACCGCGACGTACCGCGACCTGTGGCACTTGATGCGGGACCTGCGCGCGATGGGTGAAACCAACGCCATGACCCAGCGGTTGAAACACCCGTCGCGCCGCGCGCTCTTTTCCCGGGCCCAAGAGGTTTACGCCGCGCATTTCACGTCGCCCGAAGGCCGGCTGGCTGCCACGTTCGAGCTGATCTGCCTGACGGGCTGGGCGCCGGATGCCAGCCAGCCCAAGCCACTGCGCCCCGGCTCGGCCCAAATGAGACTGGCCGACGCCCTTGGCACGAAAGAAGGCAAACTGTCCGATTGACCCGCTGACGGAACCGATTATGTCAGCCTCTAAACCAAAATTCAGGAAGCTTACAATGTTCGATGCCACCCGCCCGGAACACGCTCCGGCAGACCACCCAAAAGTGAAGATGGGCCGCGTCGGCGTTCTTCTGGCCAATCTCGGCACCCCGGACGACTACAGCTATTGGCCGATGCGCCGCTATCTGAACGAGTTCCTGTCCGACCAGCGAGTGATCGACTATCCGGCCTGGAAATGGCAGCCGATCCTGCAAGCCATCATCCTGACCAAACGTCCCTTCAGCTCGGGCGCGGCGTACAAGTCGATCTGGAACCACGACAAGGGCGAAAGCCCTTTGATGACCATCACCAAGGACCAGACCGCCAAGATGCGTGCGGCGATGCAGAAACGCTATGGTGACAAGGTCATGGTGGATTTCTGCATGCGTTACGGGAACCCCTCGACCAAGTCGAAGGTCCGCCAGATGGTGGCCGAAGGCTGCGACCGCATCCTGTTTTTCCCGCTCTATCCGCAATATGCGGGCGCTACGACTGCCACCGCGAACGACCAGTTCTTTCGCGCACTGATGGACGAGGCCTGGCAGCCCGCCAGCCGCACGGTGCCCGCCTATTTCGACGAGCCGGCCTATATCGACGCCCTCGCGCAGTCGGTCGAGACGGCCTATGCCGCGATGGAGACCAAGCCGGACGTTTTGGTGTGCTCCTATCACGGCATGCCGGAACGCTATCTGATGCAGGGTGATCCGTACCACTGCCAGTGCGCCAAGACGTCACGCCTGCTGAAAGAACGGCTGGGCTGGGCGGATGATCAACTGGTGACCACCTTCCAGTCACGATTCGGGCCCGAGGAATGGCTGAAGCCCTACACTGTCGACCATGTCGCGGAACTGGCTCGGCAGGGCAAAAAGAACATAGCCGTCATCGCCCCGGCATTTTCGTCGGACTGCATTGAAACGCTGGAAGAGATCAACGAAGAGATCCGCGAAAGCTTTGAGCACGCCGGCGGCGAAAGCTTTACCTACATTCCCTGCCTCAACGACGAGGACGCGCATATCGCGGCCTTGGGCAAGGTTGTCGAGGACAACCTCAAAGGCTGGCTGGACTGAATCGGCCCGGGATTAAGCACGAAAAAAGGCGGTGGAGATCCACCGCCTTTCTTTTTTTGTCGTAGTCCGTTGGACTTAGCCTGCGGCAACAGCTGCGGCAACAACGACCAGCAGGATCAGCGGCAGGATGATGCCCTGCGACGAGCCCTGGGTTTCTTCGACGACAACAGGTGCCTCAACAACCGGCTCTTCCAGGTTGCCAGCATATGCGGTCGAAGCAGCAGCGGTCAGTGCAGCAGCGAGTACAAGTTTCTTCATATTAACCTCCAGAGTTTGCGCGATCCCAATTGCGGAACCACACACCTAAGACTTACCTCGTGGTTTTTTCTAATCAGCAAAGCAGAACGAATGCAATTGCAACTTGCAGTGCAAGCGGGTTGGCGCGCGAAAATGTCGTCAAATTAGCAACACTTGCGTCCCGACCTTCGCCATGGCGTACAGCTCTGCGATGTTCTCGTTGAACAACCCGATGCACCCGTTCGACGACCGGCGGCCAATTTTCCGCGTATCGTGGGTTCCGTGGATCCGGTAATACTTCCAGCTGAGATACAAAGCGTGCGTCCCCAGCGGGTTATCGGGCCCCGGAGGGATGTAATCCGGCCATTCCGGGTTTCTTTTCTTCATCGACGGCGTCGGCGACCAGCTGGGCCCCTCGACCTTGCGGATGACACTCGTGCGACCGCGGCGGGTCAGTTCTTCGGTCAGCGGAACCGACGACGGGTACAGCTTGTAGACGGTCTGGTCTTCCGACCAGTAGTGCAAAGCGCGGGAAACGGTGTCGACCAGAATCGCCCCGTTCCGGGTGTTCGAGAAGTAGGGCTGCCATTGCTGCGCCTTGAAGCCCGACACATTGCGGCGAACGGCCGGTTCAGCCTCGGGTGCAGGGCGCAATGGGTCGCCCGGGATGTATTGGGCGATCGCCGGGCTGGCGAGCAAAGACGATGCGCCTGCGAGGAATCCGCGGCGGGACGAAGAGAAAACGCGTTTCTTGACCATGGTGACAGGTCCTCTGCGAAAGATGTGCAAGAATCCGCTCTATGTTATTGCCAGAATGCTTCAGTCGCAAATCAAACCGGCAGAATCATGCGGGTTCGTGCATTTGAGCCTTTGCTCATGGGCCGCTGGCAGGGTATTGCCAATTGGAAACAAGCAAACCGGACTCATCATGACGCGCATTTTTTCCCTGCTCTTGATTTGCCTTGTCGCACTGGCGGCATGTACCGACGTGAGCGGCACTTCAACCCTTGGTGCGGATGGACGCCCGCTGCCCAAAGCCTACAAGATCCGGGGCAATCCCGAAAAACTGCAGTTCCGCATGCTTGATTCCGTAAACGCCCTGCGGCAGGCGTCTGGACTGCAGTCGGTGCAGTTGAACGCGCAGCTGAACGCAGCGGCAGCGACACACGCCAAGGACATGTCGCGGCAGAACCGACCCTGGCATTTCGGCTCTGACGGATCTTCGCCACTCGATCGGGTGGCCCGTGCCGGTTATGCGGGCCGTTTCCTGGGTGAAGCGATTTCCGAGACCTACGAGACCGAAACCGAAACCCTGGCTGCGTGGATGCAGGAACCGGGTCCGCGATCGGTGATCATGGACCCGCAAGCAACCCAGATGGGTTTTGCATGGCATCAGGAAAACGGCGGGAAGATCTGGTGGACGCTCGAGATGGGAACTGGCGGTTAAGAATGGCCCAGACGAAAAAAGCCCCCGAAAACCGGGGGCTTTTTTCTTTCTAACAGGTCTCAGGCAGCTTGCATGGACTGGGCTGTGGTCAGGATCGCATACAGCTTGACCGGATCCGGGTTGGCCCGAAGCTTCGAGCAGACCGCGCTGTCGCGCAGCGTGCGCGATACCAGCGCCAAGGCCTTGAGATGCTCGACACCGGCGTCTTCCGGGGCGAACAGTGCAAAGGCCAGATCCACGGGCTGACGGTCGACCGATCCGAAGTCGATGGGCTTTTCCAGCATGACGAACACGCCGGCAACCGAGTCGATCTCGGACAAACGGGCGTGTGGCAGGGCAACACCATGGCCAACGCCGGTCGGCCCAAGGCTTTCCCGCTCCAGCAGGCAGTCTACGATGGTCTGCGGATCAAGTCCGAGTGCGCCCGCGGCAACGTCACCGATTTCCTGAAACAACCGCTTTTTGCTGGACGCTGCAGATAGCACGCGCACCGCCTCGGGCTTCAGTATGCTCGACAAATCCATGTTTTGCTCCACGGCGACGCCCCCAGAATCCGGGGGCCCCGCCCAATTCTTGCCTGTTACGGATCGATCCAGCCGATATTGCCGTCATCCCGGCGATACACGACGTTCAATCCGTCCTTGTTTTCATTCCTGAACACCAGCACCGGGGCGCCGGCCAATTCCATTTGCATGACAGCTTCGCCGACACTCAACGATGGGATCTTGGTTTCCATCTCAGCCACGATGATGGGCTGCAATGAGTCGGGTTCGTCGGCCACGTCCGATTCGTTCGAGGCGAGGATATAAGATGACGCTCCGAAGAGTTCAACCGGCTGAGCCCGTTCACGATGGTGGTCCTTGAGGCGGCGCTTGTAGCGACGCAGTTGTTTCTCCATCTTTTCGCAGCACGCCTCGAATGCCGCATAGATTTCGGTTGCATGTGCCTTGGCCTGGGCTGTCAGGCCCGTGGACATATGTATGGTGGTTTCGCACACATACTCATGCGCTGAACGGGAAAAGACGACGTTGGCATCCGTCGGTCGCTGAGCATATTTGCTCACGACCTCGCCCAATGCGTCCTGCACGTGTGCCTGCAAGGCTGCACCAATGTCGATCTGTTTGCCGCTGATTTGGTAACGCATGTGATCTCCTTCACAATTCACACCCATTATGACGTCACGTCGGGTGACATGCTTGTTTTTATCGGGTGGGGGGTAGAGACATGTTTCGCGGTTGTCCTCGGTAGGGCCCTTCGGAGAAGGGAGATCGAGATCCAGTCTGGAACCGCGAAAATGCCATGTCCCAATTGAGCCAAGAGGCGGCAGAAGAGTCAATCAAAACAGGAGTGTATATACGCGAATTCTGTCATGCACCTGGCGCAATGACAACTAAGTCTATGAAATCTTGAAGTTTTCACCCAGATACACGCGGCGGACATTTTCGTTTTCCACCACCTCGTCGGGCGATCCGGACATCAGCACCTGGCCGTCGTGCAGGATGTAGGCGCGGTCCACAATTTCCAGCGTTTCCCGCACGTTGTGGTCGGTGATCAGTACGCCGATTCCACGCTTTTTCAGATCCGCCACCAGATGCCGGATATCGCCCACGCTGATCGGGTCGACGCCGGCAAACGGCTCGTCCAGCAGCAGGTATTTGGGGTCGGCGGCCAGACAGCGGGCTATCTCGACGCGACGGCGTTCACCACCCGACAATGCAAGGGCAGGCGCCCGCCGCAAATGCTCGATCGAAAAGTCCGAGAGCAGCTCTTCCAGACGTTCCTTGCGGCGGTGCACATGCTTCACCGCAATGTCGAGCACGGCCGAGATATTGTCCTCGACACTCAAGCCGCGAAAGATCGACATTTCCTGCGGCAGATACCCGATGCCCATGCGCGCCCGGCGATACATCGGCAGCGTGGTCACATTCTGACCGTCCAACGTGACCGTTCCGGCCTCGGGGAACACCAGCCCGGCAACGGAATAGAACGTGGTCGTCTTGCCCGAGCCGTTCGGCCCTAGCAACGCAACGACCTCGGACCGGTCCAGTGTCATCGACACGTCCCGGATCACGGTCTTTTTGCGATAGGATTTGCGCAGTTTCTGAATCTTCAGACCCTGAGACCCTTCGGCAAGGGACAGTTGCGGGCCCGCCATCAATTTCCGCCCTGCTGAAGGATCGTCTTGACCCGCCCCGACATGGTCGCGGTTCCGCTTGTCAGGTTCGCAATCATCTGGTCGCCGCTGATCGTGCTGGGCCCCTGCGTCAGCAGAACGTTGCCCTTCATCACGATCACACCCGAGTCGATGGTGTATTCCGCCCAGTCCCCCTCGGCGGCATCCGGCGGGCTGACAAGCACGACGTTTTCCGACGCCTCCATGCGTTCGATCCCCGACCGATCCTGGTTGTAGATCACCAACACGCGACCGGCGGACAGGCGCATTTCGCCCTGAACGACAATGACGTTGCCAAGAAACTCGGCCGAACCGTCCTCTTGATTGACGTTCAGTGTCTCGGATGTCACTTCGACCGGCAGACTGGGATCGGCCTTCACCGACCCAAAGGCCACCTGCGCTTCCTGCGCGGACGCTGGCACCGAACCCACGGCCAGGGCGAAACAAACGAGGGCGAAACGAAAATCAAACACAGTCTATCTTTCGGCTTTTTTCGGCTCATATAACAGCTTAACGCCATCTGTAAAAAGAATATGGACCGGTCCACCCTCTTTTTCAGCGCCAAATGTCATCCGCCCGGCCGAGAAATTGCCGATTGGCCCCGTTCCCTGCACCTGACCTGGCGTATCGCCCCGGATCTCGTCCAATGAAGTATTCAACAGGTCTGTCGTCACCCGTATACCGTCCGTGGTGGTGATCACCACGTCCCCGGTGAAGGTGGCCGTCGCCTTGTCCGGTCGGATCGACCCCGAGTTGGAATCCAGCGTGATCACCCCACCGTTCAACAGGCCGAACCGGCCACGGAATTCCGTTGCTCTTGGATCGCTGTCGGCAGTTCCCTGGCTGGCCCGTACCGCCTCGACCTGGACATCTTCGCCCTTGCGGGTGGTCCCGCGATAGTTCGGGCGGGTCACAAGCTGCCCCTCAAGCCGTTCGTCGATATCCTGCTGGGTGAACGGACCCGAGACGTTGGTTTCGATACTGCGCGACAGCAGGAATACCGTGGACAGCAGCAGAATCGCCGCCAGCGGCAACAGAACCTTCAGGAACTGCACCATTCGGGAATAGCGGTCCACCTGCGCCTCCTGTCAGCCCAGCCCGACGCGCAGGCAATCGTGAATATGCAGAAGGCCCTGCGCCAATCCCGGCTGTTCGGGGTCGACCACGAACAACGAGGTGATCTTGCGCGCGTTCATGATCGCCACGGCTTCTTCGGCCAGAGAATCCGGTGCGATCGTGGTCGGATTGCGGGTCATGACCTGTGCGGCTGTATTGTCCAGCAGCCCCTCCATGTGGCGCCGCAGGTCGCCGTCGGTGATGATGCCGGCAAGCTTGCCATCCGCGTCCGTCACCCCGACCACGCCAAAGCCTTTCTGGCTGATCTCGATCAACGCGTCGCTCATGGGTGTATCGGCAGAGACCAGCGGCACCGCATCGCCACTGTGCATCAGATCGCGTACGGCGCTCAGCTGCGCGCCCAGTTTGCCGCCCGGATGGAAGGCGCGGAAATCTTCTGGCTTGAAGTCACGATATTTCATCAGTGCAATCGCCAGCGCATCACCCATGGCCAGCGTCAGCGTGGTCGAAATCGACGGCACCATCCCATAACCGCAGGCCTCGCCAAGAGAGGGGATCAGCAAATGAACGTCCGCCTGTTTCATCAACGAGCTTTCGGGCTTGCTGGACAGGCCGATCAACGGAATGCCGAACCGACGAGTGAAGGCCAGTAGATTGGCCAGTTCCGGTGCTTCGCCCGAATTTGAGATCGCCAGAACCACGTCTCCTTTCGACACCATCCCCAGATCGCCGTGACTGGCCTCGGCCGGATGAACGAAATAGGCCGGCGTGCCGGTGCTGGCCAGGGTTGCGGCGATCTTGTGGCCGATGTGTCCCGACTTGCCGATGCCGCTGATGATGATCCGCCCTGTGGCCTGCAGGATCAGCTGAACGGCTTCGGCAAACCGGTCGTCAAGGCTGTCGGCCAAAACATCCAACGCCCGGGCTTCGTCGGTGATTACCTGACGGGCAACCTTCAGAAAGGATTCATTGTCTGTCATGAGTGCGCAAAAATATCCGTTTCAGGCCATCCGGCCAGATCCAGTCTGGCACGCATCGGCAGGAAGTCAAAACAGGCCTGCGCCATTTCGGTGCGCCCTTCACGCTCCAGACGCGCGTTCAAGGCATCACGCAGACGGTGCAGATACAGGACGTCGGAGGCCGCATAATCCAGTTGGGCCTCGGTCAGGGTCTCGGCACCCCAGTCGCTCATCTGTTGCTGTTTCGAGATATCGACGCCCAGCAACTCCTGACACAGGTTCTTGAGACCATGACGATCGGTATAGGTGCGCACAAGGCGGCTGGCGATCTTGGTGCAATACACCGGAGCGGCCAACGCCCCGAAGGCATGATACATTGCGGCAATGTCGAACCGCCCGAAATGAAACAGCTTCAGCACATCCGGGTTTTCCAGCATGGCACTCAGGTTCGGCGCCGAGGTTTGGCCCTTTTCGACCTGCACGATATGGCAATCGCCGTCACCCCCGGACATCTGAATCACGCACAGGCGATCCCGGTGCGGGTTGAGACCCATGGTCTCACAATCAATGGCCACGATCGGGCCCAGATCCAGCCCATCGGGCAGGTCGTTCTTGTACAGATGGTTCGCCACACGTGCTTCCTTCGTTCGGTATCGTCCCCGAAATAGGGTGTTTGGCCTGCAAACTCAACGCCATCCGGACCGATGCCACGATTGATCTCCGGCCGGCTTGATGCATCCCCATGGGGGGATAGGGTTAATACATGACCCCTCACAAGCATTCAACACACCCGCAGATCATCGCGCGCCTGAAACGCGCACATGGGCATCTGGCCAAGGTCATCGCCATGCTGGACGACCAAGAGCCCTGTCCGGATATCGCTCAGCAGCTTTTCGCCGTGGAAAAGGCGATCACGAATGCCAAGCGGACACTGATCCATGATCATGTCGACCATTGCCTGGCTTCGGGCGACGCCGACTCGGTCGACGCCTTCAAGACCATCACCAAGTACCTGTGATGCTGAGCGTTTTGCAAAACCGGGTCTATCGTCACCTGCTTGCGGCGCAAATCGTGGCCTTGACGGGCACCGGTCTTGCCACGGTGGCCCTGGGGCTTCTGGCCTACGATCTGGCCGGAAGCTCTGCGGCCCTGGTTCTGGGTACGGCACTGACGATAAAGATGGTTGCCTATGTTACGGTCGCACCGGTGGCGGCGGCCATTGCGGAACGGCTAAACCGGCGAAAACTGCTTGTGACGCTGGACCTCATCCGCGCCGCAGTGGCGCTGTGCCTGCCGTTCGTGACCGACATCTGGCAGGTCTACGTTCTGATTTTCGTTCTGCAATCTGCCTCAGCCGGGTTCACCCCGGCGTTTCAGGCCACGATACCAGACGTTCTGACCGACCAGCAGGATTATACCAAGGCGCTGTCGCTGTCGCGCCTGGCCTATGATCTGGAAAGTCTGGTGAGCCCGATGCTGGCCGCGTTCCTGCTTATCTTCGTCAGCTTCGACAGCCTGTTTCTGGGGACAAGCCTCGGCTTTGTCGCCTCGGCCTTGTTGGTCATGTCGGTTGCCCTTCCCTCACCCACGCCCGTCCGGCCGCGCGGGATCTTCGACCGCACGACCCGCGGTCTGCGGATCTATCTGGCCACACCACGCCTGCGGGGATTGCTGGCTTTGAGCTGGAGCGCCGCAGCACTCAGCGCGATGGTCTTGGTCAATACCGTCGTCATCGTGCGTGCAAGCCTGGGGCTGTCCGATAGTGCCGTGGCCATCGCGCTGGCCGGATTCGGCGGTGGGTCAATGCTGGCGGCATTTGCCTTGCCGGCGGTATTGCGGCGGTTCGAGGACCGCAAAGTGATGCTGACGGGTGCGACGATTGCCACCGCGGCCATGGCGATTGCTGCGATCCTGTCTGCAGCTGTACCCATGAGCCTTGCCGGGCTGTCCGCAATCTGGGCACTGGTCGGCTTCGGATACTCGGCGACCCTAACCCCATCGGGGCGCCTGCTGACCCGTTCGGCCCATGCCGAAGACCGCCCGGCCGTATTCGCCGCCCAGTTCACCCTGTCGCATGCCTGCTGGTTGGTTCTCTACCCGCTGGCCGGATGGGTCATGACAGCGTTCGGTGCTACCGTAGCAATGGCTTTGTTGACCGTTCTGTCGCTGTGCGGTCTGGTCGGAGCCCTGTTGGCATGGCCTCGCGCCGAGCCGGGCGCGGTCATCCACCAGCATCCGGACCTGCCGATCGACCATCCGCACCTGTCGGGATCGGCAGAGCACGCCCACCCGATCATCATCGACGACCTTCACCCCCGTTACCCGCATCAGCCTTGAGCGCAGGCGCCAAACTGGCATACACCCGAACCATCCCTTCGGAACACGGAGCATCGATGGACCAGCTTGATCGCCGCATCATTGCCGCGCTGCAACACAACGCGCGCGCCTCGACCACCCATATCGCGGCAACGCTCGGGGTGGCCCGGACTACGGTGCATGAACGTATCAGCCGGATGGAGAGAAACGGTGTGATCGCCGGATACTCGGTGATCCTGCGCCAGGCCGAGGACACGCCCAAGGTCCAGGTCGTTGTCCTGCTGGAGGTACAGCAGAAAGAAACCGCCCGCATCATCAAGCGGCTCGAAGCCTATCCAGAGGTCAAGCTGTGCCTGTCGATCAATGGAGAATTCGATCTATTGCTGTCCGCCGAAGCGCCGCGGATCGAGGATCTGGACATTCTGGTTGATGAGCTTGCGGCGATCCCGGGGGTGCTGCGGACCAACACCAGCGTTGTGTTCGGCCGCCGCATCGATCGGGGCTGAGGTCCCGATAACCCTCTGTAAACCCAAAACTGGCTAGCTTGGCCCGGACACAAGAATCCCCGGACCGGCAGAATGCCAGAGCTCAAGTTTTTCATCTCGATCGCCGTTTGGCTGGCCGCCGCCGCGCCTGCTGCCTTGGCATGGTCGGATGGCCCCGCGATTGATGTCTGCGACCGGGCCGCGAGACGGGCGGCAATGGCCGAAGGTGTGCCGCAGGATATCCTGTTGGCCGTCACCCGAACCGAGACCGGGCGCACGATGATGGGTCGCCTGACACCCTGGCCCTGGACCGTCAATGTCGAGGGCAAAGGGTACTGGTTCGCCACCGAAACCGAGGCCAAGGCCTTTGTCTTCGACGTGTTCAAAGCGGGTGCCCGCAGTTTTGATATTGGCTGTTTCCAGATCAACTACCGCTGGCATGGCAAAGCCTTCCGGTCCATAGACGCTATGTTTGATCCGGACCAGAACGCCGCCTACGCGGCGCAGTTCCTGAAGACGCTCCATGCCGAACAGGGTTCGTGGGGGCATGCGGTTGGCGCCTATCACTCGCGCACGCCGGGCCTTGCACAGGCTTATACGGACCGGTTTGAAACCATCCTGGCCAATCTCGACGGCGTACCGTCGGCGCAACCGGGACACACGGGGCGCGATCCGTTTTCACGGGCGGCCGCGCCTTTGATCCCGCCCGGTCGTGGCCGAACCGGGCCGGGCCGCTTGGGCTCATTGGTTCCCGCCTCAGCCGCTGCTGCTGCCTTCATCGCGTTCGATCAGGAGTGACGCGTGCCAAAGCTTGACGCCCGATCCCTGTTTTCACCCACCGTTCTACTGGCGTTGGCCTTGATGACGGTGATCGTCATGATGATCCTGCCAATGCCATCCTGGGTACTGGACATTGGCCTTGCGGCCTCGTTCGCACTGGCCATCCTGATTTTCACCCTGACCCTGTTCATCGAGCGACCTTTGGATTTCTCGTCCTTTCCAACGATACTGCTGGCCTCGCTGATGCTGCGCCTGTCGCTCAACGTGTCGTCGACCAAGCTGATCATCGGGCAGGGTCATACCGGGCCGAACGCCGCCGGTGACGTCATCGAGGGCTTTGCCCAATTCGTCATGAGCGGCAGCATCTTCCTGGGCCTCGTGGTATTCGGTGTGCTGCTGATCGTGAACTTCATGGTGATCACCAAAGGTGCGGCGCGCATGGCCGAAGTCGGGGCCCGCTTTGCCCTTGACGGAATGCCGGGCAAGCAGCTTGCCATCGACAGCGACATGTCTGCCGGCGCCATCGACCATCAGCAAGCCAAGGAACGGCGCGAGCTCGAGCAACAGGAAACCACCTTTTTCGGGTCGCTGGACGGGGCATCCAAATTCGTCAAGGGCGATGCAATTGCAGGGCTGCTGATTACCCTGCTCAACCTGGTGATGGGGTTGATCATGGGGGTGATCGTGCACAGTATGCCGGTCGCCTCGGCGTTTGAAACCTATGCGATCCTGACTGTTGGTGACGGGTTGGTCACGCAGATACCGGCTGTCATCATCTCCATCGCATCCGCCCTGTTGCTGGCCCGCGGTGGCACGCAGGGTGCAACCGACACCGCCTTGTTCTCGCAACTGGGGCGGCATCCGGCTGCGCTGGCAACCGTTGCGATCCTGATGGTGCTGTTTGCGCTGGTGCCCGGGTTGCCTTTTCTGCCGTTCATTCTCGGTGGCGTGATCCTGGGCTATGCGGCCTTCGTTGTTCACAGAAAGCAATCAGCTGCCACAGAGGCGGCACAGATGGCGGCTTCGGACGCCGAGCCCAAGGCATCACAAGGCATCGGCGACGTCCTTGACCTCGACGACATTCACCTCGAATTTGCCCCGGATCTGGTCAGTATGGTGTTGAACCCTGGCACCGGATTGGACGCCCGGATCGCCAACATGCGGACCTACGTGGCGTCGAGCTTTGGATTGATCCTTCCGGAGATCCGACTGACAGACCGGGCCGACTTGCCGACGGGCACTTACGTCATTCGTGTTCAGGGCGTCGAACAGGCCCGGGGGGTGCTTCACCCCGACCTGATCCTGGCGCTGGTGCAGGACGGGCTGGACCTGTTGCCGGAAGGCAATGACGTCACCGAACCCGTCTACGGCGCGCCCGCCCGGTGGATCCTGCCCAAGGATCAAGAGTCCGCCGCGCTGAGCGGCGCAACCATCGTCACCCCGCCCGAGATTCTGGCGACCCATCTGCTGGAAATCATCAAGCAGAACTTCCCGCGCCTGCTGACCCTGAAATCCCTGCGTCGGCTCCTGTCCGAGATGACCCGCCTGAGCGACCCGGTCCGGGCCGAGGCAAACCGAAAGCTGCTGGATGAGCTGATCCCCGACAAGGTTCCGATCGACACCTTGCACGCGGTTTTGCGTCTGCTGCTCGAAGAACGGGTTTCGATCCGCAACATCGCGCTGATCCTGGAGAGCGCCGCCGAAGCGCGGATGACCACGACGCAGCCTGAGGCGATCTGTGAGATCGTGCGCCAGCGACTGGGCTTCCAGCTGGTGGCGGACCTGAAGCGTGGCGACGGCTCGATTCCCCTGATCCAGTTGGCGCCGGAATGGGAGGAGACGTTCTCCACCTACCAGATCGACACTCCGAATGCTGGATTGGATGTGGCGCTGCCCCCCAATCTGTTCAACAAACTGGCCGATGGCGTCGTCACGACGATAACACGCAGCGCGGATCAGGGTGTGTTCCCGGCGTTGGTAACCTCGACGCGGCGGCGCAGGTTGCTGCGTACCATCATGCACGCGCGGGGAATCTCGAATCCAGTCCTGTCGTTCGAGGAAATTGGGCTCGAAGCGCGGCCGGCGCTGGTCGGAACGGTGCCGGCGTGATTGGGCTGCCGCCGGATTTGCTGGCTCAGCTGGGGGGCATCCTGTGGTCCTCGTTTGCGGTTTTTCTCAGGGTTTCAGCGGTGGTTTCCCTGCTGCCAGCCTTCGGGGAGCGCAGCATTCCAACCCGCGTAAAGCTGGGGGTCGCAATGGCATTCACGCTGGTCGTCGCGCCGTCGGTTTCCGTTGCCGAGCCCGACAGTGGCCTGATGCCGCTGGTTCAATTGATACTGACCGAAATCCTGATCGGCCTGACCCTGGGGATCGGGCTTCGGCTACTGGTACTCGCCCTTCAAACCGCCGGGTCGATGGCCGCGCAAGCCACGTCGTTATCGCAGATCCTGGGTGGTGCCGCTGCGGACCCGGCCCCGGCGATGGGTCATTTCTTGACCCTGTCCGGGTTGGCCCTTGCCACACTGATGGGCGTTCACATCCGGGCGGCCCAATTCCTGATCGACAGCTATTCACTATTCCCGGTGGGTGCCGCCCCGATGGCGACCGATCTGTCACGTTGGGGGGTGTCGCAGGTATCGCGCAGCTTTGCATTGGCCTTTGGGCTGGCCATGCCGTTTGTCATTGCATCATTGATCTACAACTTGGCTCTGGGTGTCATCAACCGGGCCATGCCTCAACTGATGGTCGCCTTTGTGGGCGCGCCGGCAATCACCTTTGCCGGATCGTTCCTTTTGTTCGCGGGAACGCCGACCATCCTTGCGGTCTGGTCTGACGTCCTGTTCCAGTACTTGCTTGATCCGATCGGAGCACCGGAATGAGCGGCTCGGACGACGACACCGACAAGTCCTTCGAGGCGACACCGCAGAAACTGCAGAAGGCTCGGGAAAAGGGTGAGGTCGTCAAATCAAATGACCTGTCCGCCGTCGCCGCCTATTCCGGCCTGACAATCGCTCTTTTGGCGGTCGGGCAGTTTTCGACCGAGCATTTGGGATCATCCCTGATGGTCCTGATTGATCAGGCCCCGGAACTGTCACTGTTGTTGTCTGGCAGCGCGGCTGCACCGGTCGGCGGGCTGATGACAAAGGTTGCCGTTTCCGCAGGCATTCTGTTGGCGGTTCCAGCGGCGCTTGTCTTGTTGAATTTGCTGGCGCAGCGCGCCCTGGTGTTTGCCCCAAGCAAGCTGACGCCGAAGACGTCACGCATTTCGATCCCATCCAATGCCAAAAACAAGTTCGGCCGTGCCGGGCTTTTTGAGTTCTTCAAAAGCTTCATCAAGCTGGTGATCTACAGCATATGCCTTGCCGTGTTTTTGAAATCCAACCTGGCGGACATCCTGACCGCTGCAGCCAGCCCCGTACGAGCCTCTATCCCGCTGATGATGAACCTTCTGTTTCGGTTCCTGTTCATCGTCGTCGCCGTCACGCTGGCCATCGGGGTCATCGACTACCTGTGGCAGTATTCCGAGCACATGCGCAAAAATCGAATGTCGCGCAAAGAACTGCAGGACGAGACGAAAGACTCGGAAGGCGATCCGCATGTCAAACAGCAAAGACGCCAGCGCGCGCAAGAAATTGCGACCAACCAGATGATGGCCGAGGTGCCAAAGGCCGATGTGGTCATCGTCAATCCCACCCATTTTGCGGTGGCATTGAAATGGACCCGCGCCCGTGGAACAGCACCCGTCTGCGTCGCAAAGGGCGTTGACGAAGTTGCCGCGACAATCCGCCGAACGGCGATGGAGTCAGGAGTTCCGATTCACTCGGATCCGCCGACGGCGCGGGCCCTGCATGCGACCGTCGAGATCGGAAAGGAGATAACGGAAGACCTGTATCGCCCGGTCGCTGCGGCCATCCGATTTGCCGAAGCCATGCGAAAACGCGCGAAGGGAGCGTTCGGATGACGCGCGCGAAGCTAAGGGATCTAGCGGCGGTCACGGCGGCTTCTTTCGAACGAGAGTTTCAGAAACTGAAACCGATACTTGAGGCCGAAAGCCGCATTCAGGCACAGATCAGCGCGCTGAACGCTCAGGTCGCCCAAACGGCGTCGGACGCCGCGCAAACCCCTGGGTACCAGATCGCCGGCGCGGACGTCTTGTGGCACGGATGGGAGTCCAGAACCCGGCGTGACCTCAACACTGATTTGGCTCGGGTCAGATCCCGGAAACTGGCTATGATGGAGGACCTTCGCCGAGCATTCGGCCGCAAGCAGGCGGTTGAGTCGTTGCAGCGCGATCAAGAAACCGCGCTGCGCATTGCACGCGCCAGGAAACTGATGAATCAGTAAAACGAAAGCCAAAGCCCGCCCTCTGGCGTTAGGTGTCCTGGCGGCTCACGCTCATGATCAAAACACGAGACACGTCATCGCCAAGGTTCTTTCGGGCAACCTCCAACAGGGACTTTCGCAGCACCTCGAGATTGTCCGATTGCGTGAATTCGCCGTCGAACCCACCAATATTCGCGTGATCAAACAGAACTTGAAGAAACCCGTCCCGCAGTTTCGGTTCGATTTCGTAGAACTCCTCCGAGATGCCCGGCCGGGTTTCCAGGCTCAGCGACATGGTCACAAGAGCAGAGATTTCGTTTTTTTCGACGACCGGAACGACGAACTGTTTGGTCAACTTGAGATACTCATAGGGACCGGCCTTGCCGGATGTCTCACTGTGGCCGGAGGTTTTATTCGCCTTGTCTGTTGTCTCCTCGGCGTGGCGCTCCGGCGCTTTGGCATCGGCCTCGGTATCCGCTGATCCCGGTGTCAAAAAAAGCCCAGCCGCAGCACCGGCCCCGAGGCCTGCAACCGAAAAGAGAACGGGGAGCAGTTTCTTCATCATTTGAACACCTTAGAACGGCAACAGCGCGTCCAGCACCTGTTGCCCGTATCGTGGCTGCTGAACATCCGTGATCTGGCCGCGGCCGCCATAGGACACCCGTGCAGACGCGATCTTGTCATAGGTAATCTCGTTCTGGCGCGAGATGTCCTGCGGACGCACATAACCAGACACCAGCAACTCGCGAAGTTCGAAATTCACCCTCAGTTCCTGTGTTCCTGAAATCGACAGGACGCCGTTCGGCAGGACATCGATCACTGTTGCGGCGACGCGCAGCGTCAGCTTTTCCTTGCGTTTCACCGACCCCTTGCCCTTGCTGACCGACGCGGAATCGATCGAAACCGCCTCGTCCAGTGACGCACCATCTGGCAGGTGCTTCGCTGCGCGCTGGGGTAATCCCAAGAGGCCGGGAACCTTGAGATCTTCCGAGCTGCCGCGCGACCGGTTTGTATCGTTCGAGATTTCTGCCTTTTCATCCAGCTCGATCACGACAGTCAGAATATCGCCCTTCTTGATGGCGCGCTGATCGCCCAGCAGAGACTGCTGACCCCCACTCCACAGAGACGCGCGGTCCACCGCGCGCTGGGATTGAGTGTGCAACGGCAAACCCGGCCACAACATCGCCACGTGTTCCGGAGTTTCCGTAGTTGGCGACAGGCTGGGCGGTTTGCCCAGATGGTCCAAACGCCCGCAGGCGGAAAGGGACAGGATGGCCAGCAACAGGGATCTGGACAGTTTCATGATCAAAACACCTCGATTTGGCCGTCGGGACGGATTTTTCCGGTTACCGTCGTTCGTGACGACAGGTTCATGACGCGGATGCGATCTCCGGCGGCTCCGCGGCCCAGCGCACGCCCTTCGACCGCGATGGACAGTCCACCTTTCACGAAGACAAGCGTCACCAGATCGTTTCGATCGACCAGAGCGGGAGGGCCGACACTTGCCTTCAGAATTGGCCGACCGGGATACAAAGCGGTTTTGGCTTCCTTCCCGATCAGGTCTGCAGGATCATTTACCGCGCCGGGCGCCTCACCGGATTTCACCTGAAGATCAGCGGATTCAATGATCTCCTTGGCCCGGATCGTTCTGGTCGGCACGACTATGTCAGCGAAGGCGGCAACCGGAAGAAGCCACAGGGATATGAAGCCCACGACCCGCATCAGCGTACCTGTGTCGTCGCGCCCATCATCTGGTCGACGGCCGAAATCACCTTGGCATTCATTTCATAAGCGCGCTGCGCCTCGATCAGATCGGTCACCTCACGTACCGCATCAACCGAGCTGTCTTCCAAATAGCCTTGACGCAGCATTCCGAGCCCGTCCTCGCCTGGGGTACCCACGATCGGTGCGCCTGAAGCCTCGGTTTCCTTGAACAGGTTGCTGCCGATGGCCTCGAGGCCCTTGGCATTGGAAAAGCTGGCCAGCGTGAATTCCCCCAGCAGTTGCCCTTCCGCGGTGTCGTCAAAATAGGCGTAGACCTCGCCGGACGCGTTGATGGAAATCGACCGCGCGTCGTCCGGGATAGTGATTTCGGGGGCGACCGCAAACCCGTCCGACGTGACGATGAGGCCTTCGGCCGATCGCTTCAGACTGCCGTCACGGGTATAGGCCGACTGACCGTTTGGCAGCACCACCTCGAGATACCCGCGCCCTTCGATCGCAATGTCCAGGTCACTGCCCGTCGCGGACAACGCGCCTTGGGCCAACTCGACGGTCACGGCTGCAGGACGAACACCCAGACCAAGCTGTATTCCCGTCGGCAGGACAGTCCCGTCCGCGGCGTTCACCGTGCCGGCGCGAGCCATCTGCTGATAGTGCAGATCCGCAAATTCAGCCCGCCGGGCGTTGTAGCCCGTGGTCGACATGTTCGCCAGGTTGTTCGAGATCGTCTCGACCCGCATTTGTTGCGCCGCCATTCCGGTCGCGGCAATTTTCAGGGCTCGCATTTCGGTTTCTCCTGCAGTTTCAGATCAGCGCATCAAGGTCTTCAAGGCGCCGCGGACCCTTTCATCTTCGGCGTCCAGAAAACTCTGACCCAGCTCGTAGGCACGCTGGATTTCGATCAGCCGGGCCACTTGGCCGATGGCATTGACGTTCGAACCCTCCAGAAACCGGTTGAGAACCACCGGCTGCTCGACCGGCTCGACCTCGCCTTCCGGTTTGAACAGGGTACTGCCTTCCCGCACCAACTCGGTGCCTTCCGCGGGCTGAATCACCCCGATCTGCCCCAAAACCTGCCCATTCACGCTGAGCGTCCCGTCGCCGCCCACATCAATGGTTGCTGCGTCCGGTGGAATGAAGACTGGGGCCCCGTTGCTGTCCAGTACGCGGTGCCCATCCATCGTAACCAGATCGCCATTGGCGTCCGGTGAAAAGCTGCCCGCCCGGGTCAGACGGTTGCCGGACGGAGTTTCAACCAAGAAAAATCCACTGCCTTCGATTGCAAAATCGAATTGCCCACCGGTTTCCGTCAGCACGCCTTGCGTAAAAGACGTGTTGCGTGCCTGAGCACGGCTCATGGACAGAGAGGGGCTGCCGGGAAGGTCCCGCACAAACTCGGAAAACACCAAACCCTGCTGGCGGTAACCCGTCGTGTGCGCATTGGCGATATTGTTCGCGACCAGACGCATTTCGTTCATCAGCCCGGTTTGACGGGACAAGGTGACGTAGGCTGTATCCATCAGCGGCCTCCTGCAATCAGCGGAACCAGTGTCGAGGTGAAGAATGTGACCAGCGTCTGCGTCATGAACCCCATCGAGACCCAGAACACGATGACGATGGCCACCAACTTGGGAACGAAGGTCAGGGTCATCTCTTGGATGGACGTCAAGGCCTGGAACAGGCCCACGGCCAAACCCGTGACCAGCGCAACCGTCAGAATCGGAACTGACGTGATCACGGCAATCCACAGGGCCTGACGCACGACGTCATAGAACAGACCTTCGCTGAGCATCGTTCAGACCGGCATCCGCAGAATTTCCTGGTAGGCCTCAACGACCTTGTTGCGCACGACAACCGCTGTTTCGACAGCAAGTTCGGTCTGGGCCAGTGCCTGCACGAGGGCATGTGGGTCGGCTTGGCCAATCATGGCGGCATTGGCGACCTCTTCGCTGTGTTTCAGGGTTGCCGCAAAGTCCTGAAAGGTTGCGCGCAGCCCTTGTGCAGCGCCACTTGTTCCCGGATCCGCTTGGGTGGCCGGGCGGGCATGCGCATAGCTCTGAGCCGCGGTGATCGATCGGGTATCCATTCTGGCTTTCCTTTATTTTCTCAACAATTCCATGAGGCTGGCCGACATCTTCCGGGTCTGGTCGAACATTTTGAGGTTTGCTTCGTAACTGCGTTGCGCTTCACGCGCGTCGGCGATCTCGACCATCAGATCGACATTGGACCCTAAGTAATACCCGCTGGCATCCGCCATCGGGTGACTGGGATCATAGATCCGGGGCAACGCCCGCCGGTCCAGCCTGACCCGACCGGCCAGAACCAATTCAGTGCCGTCTTTTTGCACCGTCTCGAAAGGAACCGATTTGCGCCGGTAACCCGGAGTGTCCGCATTCGAGATGTTTTCCGAAACATGGCGCAGGCGCGCGGCTTCCGCCCGCAGCGCGCTGGCGGTGACGGCCAGGGATTTGGAGAAATCGCTCATGACGGTCTCCTCACGCCTTGCCCAGACCGGTGCGCAGGATCCCGATCGAGGATTTGTAGATGGCCAGCGCGCGGTCATGCTGTCGCTTGACCTCGACCGCATTCAGCATTTCTTCTTCAAGCGAAACCCCATTGCCATTGGGATCGACTGCGCCGCCGCGCATATGTTCGGCCAAAGTCATGCCGCCCGGCCCGACACCGTTCAAATGCCCTTCGCGGGTCGCGCTCATTGCGCTGGTGGCACTGGATTTCTCAAAGGCTTCCGCGAAAGGCTCAATATCGCGAGCCCGGTAGCCGGGCGTATCCGCGTTGGCCATGTTGCGCGAGATGACGGCCTGCCGTTGTCCGGCGTGGGTTGCCAAGGCGTACGCAACTGTAAAGACGTTCAGGTCCGAGAACATCGGGGCTTCTCCCTCGATCAATTTCAATCAAGGCTTAACCCCGATTCCTTTAGAAACCGTTTTCAGAAACCAATTGGAGCCGACGCCATGTCCGACCTCGATCCCTCGATTCTGAAGTACCAGTTCGATCGACTTTCTCCGGTGCGGCACATGGGTCTGGTCGCGGGTGTTTCCGGTGGGGTGATCGAGGTCGAAGGGCTGGCAGAACAAGCGCGCATCGGCGACCATCTGATTTTGCAGCGACGCGACGACCAACCGTTGGCCGGCGAAGTGTTGCAGGTCGAGGCCGGCGCTGTTCACATGCTGCCTGGCGCAGCCCCTGACGGCGTGCGCCTGGGGGACCGGGTCTATCTTGAGCCGACTCCGGTTTTTGCACCCGGTTTGCATTGGCTTGGTCGCGTGGTCGATCCGTTCGGCAAACCGCTGGACGGCAAACCGCTTCTGCCCGGGACGCAGGCCCGCAACGTGATGTCCGCGCCCCCCCGGGCCGTCGACCGCAAACCGCTGGGGGACCGTATGCCCACCGGGTTGGCGATTTTGAACACCCTGCTTCCGATCGTCCAGGGGCAGCGCGTCGGCCTTTTTGCGGGGTCGGGTGTGGGAAAATCAAGTTTGCTGGCAACGCTGGCCAGATCCATGCAAGCCGATGCAGTGGTCGTCGCGCTGGTGGGCGAACGCGGGCGCGAAGTGAATGAATTCGTCGAGACCGCGTTGGGCGCCGAAGGTATGGGGCGCTCGATCGTGGTTGCGGCCACGTCCGACCAATCAGCTCTGGCCCGCCGGCGCTGCGCCTGGTCTGCGATGACAGCGGCCGAGTTTTTGCGGGATCAGGGTCTGAGCGTTCTGTTCCTGTGCGACTC
Organism: Ruegeria sp. BJ5; assembly: GCF_056537865.1. Lineage (NCBI taxonomy): Bacteria > Pseudomonadati > Pseudomonadota > Alphaproteobacteria > Rhodobacterales > Roseobacteraceae > Ruegeria > Ruegeria sp. BJ5. Next base: position 78,016 of record NZ_JBQFSH010000005.1, on the reverse strand, counting down.
TGTCACCCGGTTCGCCGAGGCGCATCGCGAGATCGCCGTCGCCATGGGTGAGGCCCCGTCCCTGCGGGGTTTTCCGCCTTCGGTTACACCGATGATCGCCGGCCTTTGTGAACGCGCCGGCCCGGGAACCGCCGATCAGGGCGACATCACCGCCGTGTTCAGCGTTCTGGTCGCGGGTTCGGACATGGATGAACCGGTGGCCGACATCCTGCGCGGCGTTCTTGACGGGCATATCGTGCTAAGTCGCGAGATCGCCGAGCGAGGGCGCTTTCCAGCCATCGCGCTCAGCCGTTCGGTCTCGCGCTCTTTACCGGCTGCGGCGACACCCGAGGAAAACAAGCTGATCACCGAAGCCCGCCGGTTGGTCGGAAGCTACGAGCAGTCCGAAGTGATGATCAAGGCGGGTCTGTACACGCCGGGCACGGACCCGCTCCTGGATCAGGCGGTTCGCATCCATGACGAGCTTGATGGCTTTTTCGGCAAACTCGATCCGGACGGAGTCCAGAACAGTTTCAACCGCCTTTCGGTCATCCTGCGCCGGGCCAACGCCGGGATGGTCCAATGATGGGTCGGCAAAGGTCTGAACAGTTTTAGATATTAAGCCGCCCTTAATCCCCGCGCTGTTAATCCAATGGGTGGGTGAAAAAGGGTGGTTTAGATGGGTGCGCAATCAAATGCGGCGCCGATCATCATCAAGAAGAAGCGCGTTTCGGGTGGCGATGGCCATCACGGCGGCGCCTGGAAGGTCGCGTATGCGGACTTCGTGACGGCCATGATGGCGTTCTTCATGTTGATGTGGCTGCTGAACGCAACGACAGAAAAGCAACGCAAGGGTTTGGCGGACTACTTCTCTCCGACAATTCCGATCAATCCCGTTTCCGGCGGGGGCGACGGGGCCTTTGGCGGCGACAATATGTTCTCGGAGAAAACCATGGTGATGGACGGCTCGGGAGCGACGAACAAGAACCCGACCGAGGCCAAACGCGCACGGGGTTCGACCGGTGTAGATGCCGATGGCGGGGGACGCGGCGCGTTCGAAGACTTCTCGTCTCTCGAGGCGCGGCTGCTGGGGCGGTCCGGCGAAAGCATGGTGTCCAAAAAGGCCTTGAAGCATATTGTCACTCGAGTGACGGACGAGGGTCTGATCGTTGAGCTGTTCGATACCGAAGATGAGCCGCTGTTCGAGAGAGGTTCCGATTCTCCGACCCAGATGATGCGTGCACTGGTGCTGCTGGTTGCACGTTCATCGGACATGGTGACGAATTCCATCTCGGTCGAGGGTCACGTTCATTCCTCTCCGGTGGTTCTGGCCCGAAATCCGTCGTGGGACCTGTCGACTTCGCGCGCGCAGGTGGTACGGCAGATGCTTCAGGACAAGGGAGTCGGCGCCAAGCGGCTTGAACGGGTCACGGGTCATGCCGATCGCAAGCTGGCGGTGAAAAACCCGATGGCGGCCCGCAACAACCGGATCGAGATCGTGTTTCTGCGCAATCCCTGAGATCGGTGGATATCTGGCATTTTACTTGTTAGCGCGCTGTTAAGGCCCAACGCGTTAGCTGTTGCGGGAACGATTGACGCAACAGAAGGGCGTGCCGATGACAATTTCCTCTTCGCTGAATGCCGGTGTGGCCAGCCTGAAGGCCAACGCGAACAGGTTGGCGACCATATCGGACAATATCGCCAACTCTTCGACCTACGGCTACAAGCGGGTTGAGACGGATTTTCATTCGATGGTGACGTCGGGCCAGGGCGGAAGCTATTCGGCGGGCGGCGTCCGGACCACCAGTCAACGTCTGATCGATCAGCGCGGCTCGCTGGTTACCACCAACAACTCAACCGACCTGGCCGTGCGCGGCCGGGGCATGCTGCCGGTTCGCCCAAGTTCCCAGATCGGCACCGATTCAAACGAAATGCTTCTGACCACCACCGGATCCTTCCGAACCAATGCGGAAGGATATCTGGTTACCGAGTCCGGACTTGTGCTGCTGGGCTGGCCCGCCAACGCCGATGGGTCCATTCCCAACGTTTCGCGCGACACACCCGCAGCGTTGCAGCCGGTTCAACTCAGCGTCAATCAACTGTCCGGCTCGCCGACCACCGCGATGAATCTGCGCATGAACCTGCCCGCCACGGCCACCGATACCGGCGCACCTGGTGACACGCAGCCCTTGTCCGTCGAATATTTCGACAATTTGGGCAAACCCGAGAATGTCGATATCGAACTTATCCCGACGGTGCCGGCCACCGGGTCCAGCAACGAATGGACGATGATCTTGCGCGATTCCGCTTCGGGCGGAACCGTGATCGGTGAATATACGCTGACATTTACGGACAGCAGAACGGCAGGTGGTACCCTTGCCAGTGTGACCACCGTGTCCGGCGGCACATATGATCCGACCACGGGCAGCTTTGTCGTCAACGTCGCCGGCGGCCCGATGGAGGTCAATATCGGCCTGGTCGGTGACAGCGATGGAATCACTCAACTTTCTGATACGTTTGCGCCGGTTTCGATCACTCGGGACGGATCCGCAGTCGGAACCATGTCCAGCGTTCAGGTCGATGAAAACGGATACGTCTACGCGCTGTATGACACGGGTGTCACCCGTCGGATGTATCAGATACCGTTGGCGGACGTCCCCAACCCGAATGGACTGACCGCACTCGACAGCCAGACATATGCGCCGTCACGCGACAGTGGAACTTATTTCCTGTGGGATGCCGGCGAAGGTCCGACGGGTGAATTGATTTCCTTTGCGCGCGAAGAATCGACGACCGACGTTGCGACTGAACTGACGTCGATGATCCAAACACAGCGCGCCTATTCGTCAAGCGCAAAGGTGATCCAGACAGTCGACGAGATGTTGCAGGAAACAACCAACATCAAGCGCTGATCTGAACCTGCAAAGCGGAAAGGAGCGGCCTCATGAGCATGTCAACGGCCCTGAATAACGCGCTGGGTGGGCTGGGCGCGGCCAGCCACGGCGCCGCCGTCGTCTCGGGCAACATAGCCAATGCGCTGACGCCCGGCTACGCCAAGCGGACCTTGGAGCTGACCACCAACTCTATTTCCGGCAACGGCGTCAGGGTCGTGGGAATCACCCGCCATCAAGACCCTGTTCTGATGGCGAACCTGCGCGCGGCAACAGCGGATAACGCGGCGGCCTCGGCAATCTCTGAATTTTACTCGCAATTCGAAGCATTGGTCGGTACCCCCGATGACGGCAGATCGATCGCGGTATCTTTGGGCGCATTCGAGAACAGCTTGATCACGGCCGCAAGCAATCCCGGCTCGGTCGAGCGTCTAGATCTGGCGGCGCGCGCAGCTGGGGATCTGGTTGCCGATCTGAATACGGCGTCCGACGGCCTCAGCAAGATGCGTTCTGACGCGGACCGAGCAATCGGGACGTATGTCGAAACACTGAATACGACCCTGAAAGATATCGAAGCATTGAATGCCAAGATCTCGGCTGTTGAGAACGCAGGCGGCGATGTCAATGGGTTGCTGGATCAACGCCAGGTTCTCATTGACCAAGTCAACCAGCTGGTTCCAGTCAATGTCGTGGCGCGCGACAACAACCGCGTCTCACTGTTTTCCGACGGTGGGCTGATACTTCTGGAAGGATCAGCCGCAGAGTTCGCGTTCTCGGTCACCGGTGATACCAAACCGCACATGACCGCGGGAAACGGGCTGCTGTCCGGGCTCGAACTCAATGGACGGCCAGTCCGCACATCCGGTGATTCCGCACAAATCCGCGGCGGCGCTCTGGCAGCCCAGTTTGACATTCGCGACGTGTTGGCCATCGACGCGCATGAGGACCTCGACGCAGTCGCGCGCGATCTGATCGAACGGTTCGAAACTGCCGGCCTGGACCCGACCGCGATGCCGACTGATCTGGGCTTGTTCACCGATGCCGGTGCCCGTTTCGATGCCACGGCGCCGGCGGGGCTCGCGTCCCGTCTTGAGCTCAACCCGATTGTCGATCCTGATGCCGGCGGCGACAGTTGGAAACTGCGCGCGGGGTTGGGGGCCGTTGCACCCAACGACCCCGGCGAGGCAACCCAGCTGCAGGCTTTTGGCGCCGTATTGACCACGCCACGCCCTGCCCCGGCTTTCGGCACTGGGACCCTGCGGGCCAGTGAGGTGTCGGCGGCGCTTTTGTCCAAAGCAGGCACAGCTGCCCATACCGCTCTGTCGCGCCAAAGCTACGCAGCCAACGCGCAACTCCAAATGGAGCAGTTAGTGGCCGAGCAGGGCGTGGACAGTGACACCGAATTGCAGCGCATGATGCAGATTGAACAGGCCTATGCCGCCAATGCGCGGATCATCACTGTTGTCGACGAATTGATGGATTTGCTGCTGAGGATGTAACCATGACCTTGAATTCGATTGGTGATCTGGCCCGCGGTCTGACCTTGCGCGCGCGCAGCACCGAGATCAAAACGCAGATCGAAACCCTGTCCTATGAAATGTCCACGGGAAAAACCGCTGACATTTCTGGACGTCTCAATGGCGATTACTCGCATTTGCTGGACCTGGATCGAAAAATTGCACAGCTGGACGCCTTCTCTACGGCGACCGCCGAGGCAGATCTGTTTGCTGATGCCACTCAGATCAGCCTCGAGACGTTTGAAACCTCGATTGGCGAGGTTTCGGCTTCTCTGCTCGCGTTTGGGACATCCAACCAAGCAACATCGCATGCTCAGGCCTCGGCTCAGGCGCGCAACGAACTGGACACGATGATTTCTTCACTGAACACGCGGGTCGGTGGCCGCAGCTTGTTCGCGGGAACCGCCACGGACGCCTCTCCGCTGCAGTCGACGGACACGCTACTGGCTGCTCTGCGAACCGAATTGGCGGGGCTGACAACCCTGACCGATATTCGCCAGGTGGCTGAAGATTGGTTCAATGATCCTGCCGGGTTTGAGGCGGTCATGTACAACGGTTCCAACACGACCCTCGCACCTATGCAGATTTCGGAAACCGAGCGGGTGAACATGCAGTTCACGTCCAATGATCCGAAACTTCGGGATGGATTGCGCGATGTCGCGCTTGCGGCGCTGGCAACGGAGGGCGCGCTGGGATGGCCACCAGACCTGCAAACTGCCTTGTTCACCGATCTGGGCGTGGCTCTGGCCAACACCAAGGATGACGTCGTGACGATGCGCGCTCAGATCGGAGCGGCGCAAGCCCGCATCGAACAGGCCGAAACACGAAATGCTGCGGCCAGGACCAGTTTTGAATACGCGCGCAACGAACTTGTCGCCGCCGATCCCTACGAAACCGCAGCACACCTGCAGACCGTGCAGTTCCAGCTTGAAAGCCTCTATTCGGTCACCGTCCGCAATTCGACCCTATCATTGGTGAATTTCCTGAGATGAGACTTCTGGCCTTCCTTCTGATCATGCTGCCTTCGGTGGCGGTTTCCGGGGCTGTTCGGCTCAAGGATCTGGTGAATTTTGACGGTGTACGCGGCAATGATCTGGTGGGATATGGCCTTGTCGTTGGACTGAACGGAACCGGTGACGGGTTGCGCAATTCCCCGTTCACCGAAGAAATCATGTCGAACATACTTGAACGGTTGGGCGTAAACGTCACTGGCGAGGACTTTCGCCCCAAGAATGTCGCCGCCGTTCTTGTCACCGCCACCCTTCCGCCCTTTGCGCGGGTTGGTGGGCAGATCGATGTGACCGTTTCGGCGATCGGAGATTCCAAAAGCCTGCTGGGCGGCACCCTCGTCATGACACCCTTGAACGCCGCGGATGGGCAGATCTATGCAGTTGCGCAGGGCACAGTTCTGGCAGGTGGTGCAGTCGCCGAGGGCGACGCTGCATCGGTTGTTCAAGGGGTGCCGACATCCGGTGTCGTCCCCGCCGGAGCCCGGGTCGAGCAGGAGATCGATTTTGAACTGTCAGGTCTTTCCCAATTGCGGTTGGCCCTGCGCGAGCCGGACTTTACGACCGCCGGTCGGATCGAAGCGGCCATCAACCGCGAGTTCAATCGCGCAGTTGCGGTCATGCGCGACTCGGGCACGGTGGAATTGAGCATCCCGGAAACGCGGGCTCCTTCCACCGCGCATGCGATCGGCCGGATCGAAAACATCCTGATTGAACCCGAAACCAAGGCTCGCGTGGTTGTTGATCAGCGCTCCGGCACAATCGTCATGGGGCAGGAGGTCCGAATCTCACGTGTCGCGGTTTCCCAAGGCAACCTGACACTTCGCGTAGAGGAATCTCCGATCGCCGTTCAGCCCAACCCCTTTGCCAGAGGGGAGACCGTTGTTGTTCCACGAACCATCGCAGGGATTGAGGAGGACGCCGGCACCGGGTTGGCAGAAATACCCGAAGCGACGACGCTGTCGCAGGTGGTTGCCGGCCTGAACGCGTTGGGCGTGTCCCCGCGGGATATGATCGACATCCTCAAAACCATCAAAGCGGCCGGGGCCCTTCATGCCGAGTTTGTCGTCAGATAGCTGTGCGTATAGGCGGGTAGCCGATGGTCAGACAGGTTTCCGGTTCTGACCTATTTTGACTTCCAACTGTCCAGCCAGCGCCGGAAGCTGGATCTTCGCTCATCGATTGCATCCCCAGCGGCGTAGAGACCATCCTCGACGCTTTCAAGCATGGGGTCGATGCGGGCTTCGCGGAACCTGCGCCAACGCACCCAAAGCGCCCAGACGATGGCAAAGAACACGGTCAGGAAAATGATGTTGAACCAGGGAATGATGCGAACGTCCGGTCCTTCGACATGTTTGATGAAAATGGCGTTCGGGAAGATCGAAAGAAACTCGTTGCGCCAGCCGTAGTGGGTCACGACAACCCAATCCGGATCATCCTTGTCCGAGATCGCGTCGTTGGCTTCGGTGTAAAGGTTGGCGGTATCGAACTTGAAATAGGGTGGCCAACCCCAGCTGGTATCTTCGTTCCGATAGACGATCGGCTTGCCGTTCGCCCGCACGGCTTGGATGAACTGCACATCGCGGTTCGAAAGGCTGGTCGACTGATCATCGGGCTCGGACCAGAAAATGCGGGTCCAATCCGTCAGATCCTGCCTCTCTTCGTAGGTGTTTACGATGCGGACAATGTCGTGCTGCGGCAGCGAGTATTGCAGGATCGCACCCAGCGTGATCCAGAAAATCAGGATGAACGCCCATTTGATGTAGACCATTCCCAAAACCTCACATGTAGTTCACGACATAGATCAGCGCGGCGATCGCCACCCAAGGCACGATATAAACACCCAAGATCAGTTTGCGACGGAACGAATTGTCATAGACGTGCAATCCGCGTTCGACGAAGGCTTCCTTGTTGCCGGTCTTGCCCTTCTCTTCCCACCATGTCTCAAGCTTTTGTCGCCGGACGCGACGCGAGTAAAGAGACAAGGCAAAGTAGGCAATCGTCTGAACGACGAGCAGACCGAGAAACAGGCGCATTGCTCCGAACATATCACTCTTTCCTTACCGCGCCCCAGGGGCCGACCCGTGCGATCACCGCCTCGCTGACCCGGTCCTCGCCGCTCATGTCGGGTTCATGCCCGAACAGTGCGGCGCGGGCCCCGGCCTTGTCCACTTGATATTCACGGGCAAGAAACTCGGCCACATAGGCCTTTTTTGGCTCTGCCCAGCCACCATAGGTGCGGTAGAACAGTTCCTTGTGGCAAATGAACATCTGGCGCGGGTCCAGCGGGGCAAGTTCGGCCAGCAGCATATTCACAAGATCGCGGTTCGGGGTATTGGCGGCGCGCAGCGAATAGAAATAGGCCGGATGATCCGAGGTGATACGCGGCCAAGGCCCGCCATCTGTCGCCCAGCGCAACAATTGCGCGAGGCCATGATAGGCTTCGGGCAAGCGATCCGCGTGATTGCGCGCCAAACGCCGCATGTCGCTGCGGTCCAGCCCGGTCAGATCAATGCCCGCATCCGCGGCGGCGTCAACGGTCAGAAAGTCCATCTTCTGTTGCAGGATCGCGGCGGCATCCACGCCGCGGGCCTTGACGATCGGCTCGACCAGATCGTTGTAATTCAGAAATTTGGCAATCTGGTTTCGCTGCGACGGATCAAAGACATATTTGATCGGCAAATCCTCTGGCCTTTCACCCATGCAGATCGCCGCCGGGTGATCCAGATCCGGGAACAGATACACGCCGCCGAAATGCGCCGTCCAGAAGTTGCGCTGTTCAAACGCCGTGTGGCGCAACCGGACAGGGTTGCGGGTGACGTCGCCGGTTTCCTTAGCGGTTTCGATCATCTTCGCGATCAGCACATCGTCGAACCAGGCGTATTCTTCGGTCTTGAACCGTTCCACCATGCCTGCCAACTGATCGGCCTTGCGCAGGGTGCCGCCGACGGTGTCGGCCTCGATCTCGATCTTGCGCAGGTTCAGCAGGTCGCGCGGGGTGGTGAGTTTGAAGACCGAGTTCACCAACTCTCCGGCCACCGCATCTGTGGCGGTCAGGGCAAACAGCTGCGCCTCGTTCATCTCGATGAATTCGCGCAGGATATCGCGCGAGGTCGAGAATTTGACGTTCAGCAGAGGCGCGCGTTTCTGCTCGGTCGTCAGCAGAATGAACTGCCGGTTGACCCCGTTGGGGTTGAGGTAGAGCGGGTCGTCCAGTTCAATCCCCACCTCGGGCGAATACCCCGAGATATCGACATGGAAATCCGTCAGCGCCGTGGTCTTGCCCGCCAGATGTTGCAGCGCGCGGTTATACCGCTCGACCAGAGCCGGGCTGGAGATGTGGACGAGATTGCCGAACATCAGGCCTTTTTCGATGAGGCGGATCATGAAGCGAGCCTTTGTTCAGTTGGCAGCCAATCGATTGATGACAGATAGCTATCCATCATGATGCAGCTCTGTTCTCGACGAAAGCCACTTTGAGCCTTCGTACCAAACCATAAAAAGTCACTGGAATCCAAATAAGTATCGCCCAAACTGACCAACCGAATTTTTCCAGAATCGGACAAGGTAAGCCGCTTGTGAGGGGGTCGCCACAAGTCTCCGAGACAGCGAAACCCGTTGCATAAAGAAGGGCGATGACCGTCAATACAGACATAAGCGAGATCGTGATCACGACATCGATTACCAACGCCAAAAGAATATGTAGCCTTTCGAGCGGCTTGAGCCAAAAGAGAGACACACAAATATAGCTCAATAGAGAAAGTACTAATAAAGCAACGAAGTAGGGTAAGAAAAAGCTCCAAAAGCTCACCCCTTCCCCTCCAGATATCGCCGCTTGGCCTCTTCCATCCGGCCCATCTCGCGGACGGCGTTTTCGATGGCGACCTCGTCGCTCTTGTCGGCATAGCGGAATTCGCTGTCGGCGTAGCGATTGATCTCCTGGATCACCATCTCGACCGTGATCGGCTGGCGCAGCTCCTCGATCATCGCCTTCTTGGTGTCGTAGTCGCGGAACAGGAACAGGTCGGGGTTTTCCATCCATTCGTCGGGCAGTTCGAAATCCATCGCGCGGACCTTGACCGCGTCGGTGATGTTCTTGATCGCGCGGCCGGTGAACCGCTCATCCGCCTGCTGGATCGCCTTGAGGTAGGTGCCCAGCTTGGCGATCGTGTCCATCCGGCCGATCTCCCCAGAAACACGCTCATAGACCTGCAGCAAAGCATCCTCATGCGGACGGGAGTGGCTTTCGAAACTGGCGGCGACGGCCTTTTTGATTTCCTGCGCGGCATAGGCTTCGTGTTCACCCAGCGGGATGTCGTGGTTGCGGCCCATCAGCAGGTGCAGGATGTCGATGTAATCCTCGCGCGTTTGCGGTCCGTCCACCAGAAACCGCGCACCCGCCCGCTGGCGAAGGGCGTCATCGACATTCTCGGGGTAGTTCGAGAACATGCCAAAGGTGCAGTTGCCGCGCACCACGGTGTTGGCCCCGGCAAAGCTCTCCATCAGCACGGCTGTGATTTCCAGTTGTCCGGCTGATGACTGCCGGTCGCCGCGTTTGCCCGCCAGCTGGTCGATATCGTCGATCGTGCCGAAACCGATGACCGAGGGGTCGATGATCGTGTTGATGAACGCCTTGGCGTTCTGGCCGGATTTGCCTTGATAGCTGTCGATATTATCGGTGCTCAGGTTCTGATAGCGGAATGGATAGCCTGCGTTCTGGCAGTAGTCGTTGATCAGCCCGGCCATCATCTGGATCAGGGTCGTCTTGCCGGTGCCCGGCTTGCCGTCGCCCATGAAGGTGAAGATGAACCCGCCAAGCTCCGCGAACGGGTTCAGGCGACGGTCAAAATCATAAGCCATCAGCATCTTGGCCAGCTTCATGGCCTGATATTTGGCAATATGGTTGCCCACCACCTCGTTCGGTTTCTTGAACGTCATGGTAAGCGTGGTGGATTTGGCCTTGGAGGCCGGTTCGAACCCCCGGATCGTCAGATCATCCGCCTCGATATGCCAGGCGGCGTTCTGGAACGGGGCCAGATGGCCAGCCGTTTGCGCGCGCAGAGCAGCTTTTTCCATCAGTTGCTCTGCATAGGCACTGGTGGCCGCGATCAGATGGGCATCATCGGGCGCGTGCTTGGCCAGAACCTGATCCAGCTCCCACAGGGCACCGTGCAGGGCGAGTTGGCCGTTGTCTGTCAGGACCTCTTCGATTTCACCGATTTCGACCGTGGTCTCCCCCAGATGCGAGGACATCAGATAGGCCAACGCATTGCCGAAGGTGTGCAAGGTGGTCAACGCTTCGGCGGTCAGCAGATCCGAGAATTCGGTCTTGCGCGCGGCGGCAAGATCTCCGGCCAGATTGGCGCGTTTCAGATCGGCCAGCGGGGTCTGGTCGGCATAGGTTTCGGCCACGGTTAAAGCGATGGCAATCGCCCGGCGGATCGCCTGCTGTGTGGTCGCCTGCTGTGGGGACACCAGCGCATCGCCGTCATCCGCGGCCTCGATCCGTTCGACCAGATGCACCCCATCGGCCCGGGCAGTGCGGCGGGTTACCAACCCCGGCGTGGTCGACCGAAACCGCCGCCCCGTCGACACACCGGGGGACCGTTCGACGGCGGCCTCGGCGGGTTTGGCTATACGCGGCGCATGCTCAAACCCGTTCAGCAATGCGGTGGCGGCAGGATAGTGCTTGCGAATATCGTCTTCGCGCAATTCCATCTGGTCTGATGTCAAACTCATTTCAAAATCGCCTTTGTATTATCAATATCGCAACACCTGCCCGGACTTGCTGACCACGAATTTGCGCACATCTGCAAAGCCCGGCGGATTGCGTTCGGCCAGAACCTGGAACGGACGCTGCGGAAGGATTATCGAGCGCTGGGTGCGTGTGGCCCCGGTCTCGGCCCCCTGTCCGCCGAAGGGGTCCAACGCAAAGACCTCGCGCTCGACGGTCGAGAACCATCCGGCGCGTTCTTCGATCACCTCTTCGCTGTGCAGCTCTTCGGTGGTCCAGGCCAGTGCCCAGTCCTGCCCCGCGGGGGCTTGCGCGTCTTCCAGCACCTGCCGCAGAGGGCCGGACTGCTCGGTATAAGCCGAGGAATACATCGGACCCACATGAATGCGGCGTAGGTGTTTGGGGTGCAGGTCGTCGAAATCCTGATCGAAGCCTTTGGCGATGGTCACCAGTTTCAGCCCGGCCAAGGATTGCGCCATCAGATGCGCCTGCACTTCAGGCCAGCGGCGTTGATCCTTGGGCAGGGCAGTATTGCCGCTGTCCTCCAACTGCATCAGGTAGATGACCGGCAGGTTGATCTGGCTGTCATAGACCGCCCAATGAATCAGGAATTTCCTACGTTCGCCCTCGGTCTCGATCCAATGGCACTCCGGATCATTGCGGGCCCAGAACAACTGACCTTTCAGCAATTCCTCGTAATAGAGTCTTTGCGACAGCGCGAATTGCAGCTTGGTGGGGATTTCCCTGTCGCTGATGATGGTCCGCACCATCTCGGTTTTCAGGTCATCTTCCGAGGGCATATTCGCCAGATGTACCTGCGCCTGCTGCGCGTCATTGGCCATGGTCAGCAACTCGGCCGCCACCGGAAACCCGCTGTCGCGCTTGTCCATGGCGAGGCTGCCAAAGAACCGCCCGGTATCACGCCCGACCAGCAGGTATTTCATGCTCAGCGCGCGGAAGGTGTAGAGCAACCCCGAGAGGTAACGCGAAATAATCCGCACCTCTTGCTTGCTGATCGCGCCCTCCGCCTCCATCGTCGCGGCCACGCGCAGGAGGTGGACGGTGATCACCTCGAATTTGCGGAAATAGCGGCGCGAGGCGAAGGTGTCGGTCAGACCGACATGGTCTTGGGTGGGGTTAGTCATTGGCGGCTCTCAGCAGCATTTCACCTATTGAAATCACTGCGGTTCATCCTTGACGGAAGGCACTCTTCCTAACGCATCGAGTTCAAAGAAACTAAAGACCATATTGGCCTCCGATTGGTGCGCATTGAAAAATTTTGGCTCTCGGCTCCTAATTGTGTGAGCAGTCATGGAAAACAGCGCTCGCGCGAGATTTCCGAAACACCCAAGCAAAATAAACAGAAGTGTTAGAAAGAGTATCGCGACCAGAATTCCGTTTATGCCGTCCTGACTGGTGATAAGAAATGGTGCGTCAGCACCAATTTTCGCCAAGGAAACACCGTCGTCAGAGAACAGTGAAACTAATCCCCCTGCAACCGTGATCAAAATGCCTAAAAGGCCAAATTTACGAAAAACTTTCCAGTTCCACATTAGGGGTTATCCCCCATACAAATTCTTATCATGCTTCTCGACAATCGAGGCAAAACGGCGGGCAAAGCGTTCATCCGCCTTGGCCTTTTTCTCCAGCACGTCGCGGGCAAAGACCATGTGGTCCTCATGCGCCTCAAGCATGTCGGCCATTTTCTGGTTGGTCGCGGTGCCGATGGCGGCCATGGCTGTCTGCGCCTCCTGGTCGGTCTGCACACCGATCTCGTTGATGCGGTGGGCCACGTCCTGCTGCTGCGCGGTTTTTAGCGATTTGGTCAGGGCGTCATACAGCACAACGCGCTGCTGCGTGTCTGTCTGCAGCTTGTTGATCAGCACCATCTGCGTCGCAGCCTGGTTCTGCAGTGAATCGACCCAGGTCTTGCCCTTTTCGATGTACCGTTCCAGCGTTTGAGACTTGGCCAGCTTGACCTGCTCTTCCTGAACCTTGGCGTTGTATTGCTTGTTCAGTTCGGCCAGTTCGGTTTCGAGCTTGGTGCGCGCGGCGGCGTCCTGCTCGACACTGATCTTGTTTTCCAGCGTGATGATCGCCGGGTCCATGCCCTGAATCTCGGCCCGCAGCGCTTCCAGTTCAGCCACGGTCGCCTCGCGGTCGTCTAGCGTGACGGTCAGGTTGTTCTCCACCTTCACGCGCTGCTCTTCCAGCACGGCCAGTTGTCCTTCCAGCAGCTTCACGATCACGTCTGATTTCGCGATCAGGTCCTGCAGTTTGTCGTCGATATTGGCTGAGCGCATCCGTTCTTGGCGCATGGACTCGGATTTACCCTTCGAGAAGATGCCCACGAACGATTCCCACCCGGTCTTCGAGCGCATCTCGTCGAAATCCTTGGAAAACGCGCTGGTGACGTCGTCCAACCCCATGATCAGTTCAGCGATGTTCGCGTTCATCACCTCGGTGTGGGCGTGCACGTCTTCAAGCGTGGCATTTTCGATGTCGATATCCGCTTCGGCCGTTCCGATCTTGGCGCGTGCGGCCTCGATCCGCGAGGTCAGCCCTTCGATCTGCGACTGGCTTTCGCGCACCTTGGCCTGGGTTTCCTCGATCAATGCTTCGAATTGCTGGTTCGACATCTGTCCAATCCTTGTTTTTCTTATCTACCCAACAAGATAGGGAATGTTATAACGATTTACATCCCCTTGGGTCTCTCAAATCACCGGAACTTTGGCAAAACCCTATCGAAAAAGATAGGCGTCAAAACCAACAGCTGGCTGGCTTTGATGCTTTCCGGCCCTTGCATCGCACGCCGATCGATTTTTTGATCAAATCTGGATTGATTGACGCCCCCGGGTGGCCCTAGACATGTTCTGCGCCACCTGATTGGGTACGCGCAAATTCTTTCCCTTCCCGGAGGCCGACCCATGCTGGATACCACGACCGACCTGAAATCGCTTTTGAAGAACCCCGACCTTCTGGTCACCAAGGCCTATATCGGCGGGCAGTGGGTCGATGGTGACAACGGCACCTTTGCCGTCACCAACCCGGCCCGCGGCGACGTGATCGCCGAGGTCGCGGATGTCAGCCGCGCCCAGGTGGCCGGTGCCATCGCGCAGGCCGAGGCGGCACAGAAGGAATGGGCCAAGCTGACCGGCAAGGAGCGCGCCGCGATCCTGCGCCGGTGGTTCGACCTGATGATGGAAAACGCCGAGGATCTGGGCAAGATCCTGACCGCCGAACAGGGCAAACCCCTGGCCGAGGCGGTGGGCGAGATCGCCTATGGCGCGTCCTTCATCGAATTCTTCGGCGAAGAGGCCAAGCGGGTCTATGGCGAGACCATCCCCGGCCATCAGCGCGACAAGCGGATCATGGTGCTGAAACAGCCTATCGGGGTGGCGGCCTCGATCACGCCGTGGAACTTCCCCAACGCGATGATCACGCGCAAGGCAGGCCCGGCACTGGCCGCCGGCTGCGCCTTTGTCGCGCGCCCGGCCACCGAAACGCCCTTGTCGGCGCTGGTGCTGGCGCTGCTGGCCGAACAGGCCGGCGTTCCGGCGGGTGTGTTCAACGTGGTGCCCTCGTCACAGGCCAGCGAGATCGGCAAGGAGTTCTGCGAGAACCCCGGCGTGCGCAAGCTGACCTTTACCGGCTCGACCGAGGTGGGCCGGATCCTGCTGCGCCAGGCCGCGGACCAGGTGATGAAATGCTCGATGGAGCTGGGCGGCAACGCGCCGTTCATCGTGTTCGACGACGCCGATCTGGATGCCGCCGTCGAAGGCGCGATGCTGTGCAAATTCCGCAACAACGGCCAGACCTGCGTCTGCGCCAACCGCATCTATGTGCAGGCTGGCGTCTATGACGCCTTTGCCGCCAAGCTCAAGGCCGCGGTCGAGGCGTTGAAAATCGGCGACGGCCTGTCCGATGGCACAACGACCGGCCCGCTGATCAGCGACGAGGCGGTGGCCAAGGTGCAGGAACATATCGCCGATGCCACGGCCAATGGCGGCGCGATCCTGACCGGAGGCCTGCCGCACGATCTGGGCGGCACCTTCTTCCAGCCCACGATCATCACCGACGTGACCCAGGACATGAAGGTCGCGCAGGAAGAGACCTTTGGTCCGCTGGCGCCCCTGTTCAAATTCGAGGACGAGGACGAGGTCATCGCCATGGCCAATGACACGATCTTCGGCCTCGCCTCGTATTTCTACGCCAAGGATCTGAGCCGCGTGTACAAGGTGGCCGAGGCGCTGGAATACGGCATCGTCGGCATCAACACCGGCATCATCAGCTCGGAACTGGGCCCGTTTGGTGGTGTCAAGCAATCCGGCCTTGGCCGGGAAGGCAGCCACCACGGCATGGAAGACTATCTCGAGATGAAATACATCTGCATGGCGATCTGATCGGACGGACCATGAGACCAGGGCGCCTTTGGGCGCCCTTTTTCTTTGCAACCGTCATGAAAAAACCCCGCGTCCGGAGGAACGCGGGGTTGTGCGACAACCGAGGGAGGAGACGATCATCGCCGCTTGGGCGGTCTCAGCCTCAGTTCACGGGCTTGGCGTCAACCACGTCCTTTTCGATCGCCTTGGTCGAGGTGATCTCGATCCGGCGCGGTTTCAGCGCTTCGGGCACCTCGCGCTTCAGGTCGATGTGCAGCATGCCGTTTTCCAGGCTGGCGCCGGTCACGCGGACGTGGTCGGCCAGAGCAAAACGACGCTCGAAGGCGCGGGTGGCGATGCCGCGATGCAGATAGGTGCGCTTGGTGTCTTCGGTGGCTTTCTTACCGGCCACGACCAGCGCGTTTTCCTTGACTTCGATCGTCAGGTCATCTTCGGCAAAGCCGGCGACTGCGATCGAAATGCGATACGCATCGGCATCGGTTTTTTCGATGTTGTACGGGGGATAGCTGGGTTGTGACACTTCGCTGGTCATGACCCGATCCATGATGTCGGCAATCTGGTCAAAGCCGACGGTTGCACGGTGCAGTGGTGCAAAATCAAAGCTACGCATGTTCGTTATCCTCATGTTCAGAGCGATTTACGAGTTTTGCCCTCCGATTGGACGGGCGTTGGTCATCGTCGGACCCCGGTTTGGCTGCCCGACACACATGAAATGGGAAAGGATCTGGCTGAGTTCAAGACCCGCCGGAGCTGATGAATTTCGCGCCTGAGCTGGACTTGCCCGAGCCGACCTGCAGCCGCCGGATCTTGGCCTTTGGCTGCGGCGCATCCCGCCGCATGATGGCCTTGAGGTCCGAGACGATCCCCTCAAGTTCCATGCCGAACCCGACCTTCCGACGGCCGTCGGTACCAACCGCAGATACCACCGACAGGATCTGCCAACGCGGCCCATTGCGGGCCAGAATTGCCGAACCGGAAGATCCAAACGTGACATCGCAATTGAAGGTAATCAAACCTTGGCGCCGCTCCAGAATCCGGCAGGACCGCTGGCGCGTGATTGCCTCGGATCGGCCGCGCCCGTACGAAGCGATGCTGATCTCATCCCCGGCGACCCGGCCACTGTGCAATGCAAATGGGTTGGCGACGGTATACGGGATCGGTTGATCCAGTCGCATCAGGGCGACATCGACCCGGACCATCTCGGGTGACAGGCCAACCCGGGGGTCATAGTCGGGAAGGACGGCGATCTGCACGACCGTGCCTTCGGCAAGCGCATGTCCATCGCTCAGACCTGCGCGAAAGGTGACTTCGCCGGGTGCGTAGGTCCGGCCGGTGGCCTTGTCCGTCGCACAATGGGCTGCGGTCAGAACAAGATCCTGCGCGATCAGCGTACCCGTGCAGAACGAGCGGTCTCCGATGTCCAGCCGCCCGATGGCCTCCCAACCATACAGGTCGTCCCGATCGGTCAGCCGGCGCTTGCCACTGTCCTGGGCCACCGCCGACGCAGCAATCCCGGCCAAAATCAGGGCCGCTGTCACGATACGGCGGATCATGGCCGGACAAACCTTGCGCCGACGTTCTTTCCCGGCTCGAGCGTCTTGCCGGACGCGCCAAATCCATTCCCTGCGGACAGTTCGGTGCGCAGCACCTCCAGCGACTCTTCCAGCGCTGTTCCCAACGATACCCGCCGGCCTTCCAATTCGGCCTTCGCGGACACGACCGATACGATCCGGGGGTGATCCCCTGAGAACGAGAAGATCGGCGCGCCGGACGCACCCAAATCCACGTCACAGGACATGACCAGCACCCCCGATTGCTGCGCCATGACCGAGCAGACCTGTTGCAGCGAAGGGGCTTCTGCGCGGTTGTGGGCGTACGAGACCACTCCGACATCCTCGCCACGCGTTGGCCTGTAGCCGGTTTCAAACGGGATCACGGTCGTATTTCGGATCGGCTGCCATAACTCGATCAGCGCGACGTCGTGGCGCACGCGGCTGACGGATGCGGCGCGGTCATATTCGTATTCCGGATGAATGACCGCCTGGCGCGCCGTGCGATAGGCCGATGCGCGGCCGTGTCGCCACCCCGCCAGAAACTCGATTTGGCCCGGATCAATTCGTTGGTGGGTCGCTTGGTCGAACAGGCAATGCGCTGCAGTCAGAACAAGCGTGGGTGAGATCAACGCACCAGTGCAGAAGCCGGTGCCGTCGATGTTCAGCCGTCCGACCGCCATCCATTCGCGCCCGGAATCCGAGGTTTCAAGGCTTTGCAGCCCAGTATCCTGCGCCGTGGCTGCCAATGGCAGAACACATAACGCTATCGCCCTGCTCCATGTGCGCACGCGGTTCTCCGGCATGAGGTATCGGCCAATCTACTTACGCCTGGCGTTTGGCGAAAATAGGGCAGAGCCGCACCGCGCCTAATCCGCACCAGACTGATGCGTCGACGCATCAGGACCGATCACCGCAGGATCGGCACCGCATCCGCAGGCTGTCCGGCCCGATCCAGCGCAGGGGGCCGAGGCCCGCCCGTGACCCAATCCAACAGCTCGACCGTATGCACGATGGGCAGTTGGGTAGCCGACCCGATCTGCATCATGCAGCCAATGTTGCCGGCTGCGATCAGATCGGGGTTCTTGGCCTCGAGCGTGCGCACCTTGCGCTGTTTCAGCTTGGCCGAGATCTCGGGCTGCATCAGGTTGTAGGTGCCCGCGCTGCCGCAGCACAGATGGCTGTCGGCGGGTTCGACCACGGTGAACCCCGCCTTTTTCAGCAGGTCCTTGGGATAGGTCTTGATCTGCTGCCCATGTTGCAGCGAGCAGGCCGCGTGATAGGCCACCGTCATTCCCTTGTCGTCGCCCTGCGGCAGGTCCAGCTGCATCAGGATCTCGCTGACATCCATGGCAATGCCCGACACCCGCGCCGCGTCCTCGGCCAGCGGGTCGTTGCGGAACATGTGCCCGTAATCCTTGACGGTGGTGCCGCAGCCCGAGGTGTTGATGACGATCGCATCCAATCCCTTGCCGTCCATCTCGCGCGTCCAGGCGCGGATATTGGCGGCGGCGGTGGCATGGCTTTCGCGGGTCTTGCCCATGTGATGGGTCAACGCCCCGCAGCAGCCGGCGCCCTCGGCCACAACGACCTCGCAACCCAGCCGGGTCAGCAGGCGGATCGTGGCATCGTTGATGTCGGTGTTCAGCGCCTTTTGCGCACAGCCCGTCATCAGGGCCACGCGTTTGATCGCCTGCCCCTTGGGCGCAAAGCTTTGGGGCTCGTCATTGCGGCTGACCGGCGGGATGTGTTTCGGCGCCATGTCCAGCATCGCCTTCAGGCGCGCGTCGGGCATCAGAAAGCGGAACGGCCGCCCCAGCTTGGCCCCGATCAGCGCCCAGCGGAATCGCATCGGATAGGGCAGGATCCGCGCCAGAACCCACCGCAGCGCCCGGTCCGAGAAGGGGCGCGTGTAGCGGTTTTCGATATATTCACGCGCGTGATCGACCAGATGCATGTAATGCACGCCCGACGGGCAGGTCGTCATGCAGGCCAGACAGGACAGGCAGCGGTCGATATGTTTGACGGTCTTTTCATCCGGCACACGCTCGTTTTCCAGCATGTCCTTGATCAGGTAGATGCGCCCGCGGGGGCTGTCCAATTCGTCGCCCAGGACCTGATAGGTCGGACAGGTGGCGGTGCAGAACCCGCAATGCACGCAGTTGCGCAAAATCTCGTTTGCGCGACGGGTGCCGGGGTCTTTCAACTGGTCTTCGGTGAATGTGGTCTGCATCGCCCTATCCCATCAGCCCGGGGTTGAACACGCCGCGCGGGTCGAATTTCTGTCGAATCCCCTGTGTCAGAGCCGCAATCCCCTGCGATTCCGGCTGGAACCGGCCCAGCCGGGCAAGGCTATCGGCCCCGGCCCGCACCAGCGTGGCGTGGCCGGAAAACGCCCCGATGCGCGCGCGCAGGTCGGTGCCTGCGGGCACCAGCGCCCAGATCAGCCCGCCACCCCAGTCGAACAGAGTCTGATCGGCCTCGGCCCGCGCCGCGATTTCGGGCGCATCGCCGGGTTTCACTGAAATCCGCCAGACATCGCCGGGCGTGTCGGCGAAATCGGCCGCATCGCGGACCGTCTGCCACAGCGCGTCCGACGGCTCGACCGGATCAACCGCGCCGAACTGGCCCAGCAGGGTCTGCAGGCGTCCGGTGCGATACGAGACCGACTCCGCAAACCCCTCGATCCGGATCAAGGCGCGCTGCTGCTGCGGATCATACGCTGCGCCGGTGACCTCAAAGGGTGATTTCAGCGCCTCGGACAGGATGCGAACCGCAGTCGCGGCGTCCTTGGCGGGTACGGCCAGCGTCGCGCTGGCCTCGGGTTTGGGCAGCACCTTCAGCGATACCTCGGTCAGCACGCCCAGCGTGCCCCAGGACCCGGCCATCAGCTTGACCAGATCATAGCCGGTGACGTTCTTCATCACCCGGCCGCCATTCTTGATGACCTGCCCCCGCCCGTCGACAAAGCGCACACCCAGCAGGAAATCGCGGCAGGCCCCGGCCTGGATCCGGCGCGGCCCCGAGACGTTGGCGGCCACGACACCGCCGATCGTGGGCGCGCCCGAGGACCCCAGCAGGGCGCGATGATCCATCGGCTCGAACGCCAGCTGCTGACCTTCGGCCTCCAACGCGGCCACGATCTCGGCCAGCGGGGTTCCGGCCTGCGCCACAAGCGTCAGCGCCCCCGGCTCGTACAGGGTGATCCCGCGCAGTCCCTCGGTGCTCAGCACCTGGTCGGGGCCGTCCACGCCACGGGTTCCCCCGCCCTTGATCCGCACCGGGCCGTTCAGCCCGGCCACGATTTCGGCCAGTTCAGACTCTGATTCAGGTCTCATTGCGGGGTCCGTTCTGTCTTGGGAATTCATTCCGCCGCCATCTTCGGGTTGCGGCGGGGTGCACTGGCATCCAGCGGGAACACCTTGGCGGGGTTCAGCAGCCATTTCGGGTCGAACACGTCCTTGACGGCCATCTGCGCCTCAAGGTCCTGCGGCGCGTATTGATGATGCATCAGGTCACGCTTTTCGATGCCCACCCCATGCTCACCGGTCAGGCAGCCGCCGGCATCGACGCACAGTTTCAGGATCTCGGCCCCGAAGGCCTCGCATTTTTCCAGATCGCCGGGCTTGTTCGCATCGAACAGGATCAGCGGGTGCATGTTGCCGTCGCCGGCATGGAACACGTTGCCCACGGGCAGGCCAAACTCTTTGCTCAGTTCGCCGATGCGGCGCAGCACGTCCGGCAGCGCCGACACCGGGATCGTTCCGTCCAGGCACATATAGTCGTTGATCTGCCCCATCGCGCCAAAAGCCGACTTCCGGCCCAGCCAGATGCGGGCGCTTTCCTCGGCCGACTGGCTTTCGCGCAGTTCGACCGGGTTGTGGCGTTTGGCGATCTCGACGATCTTGGCCAGCTGGCTGTCGATCTCGGCGTCCGAGCCTTCGACCTCGACGATCAGCAGCGCCTCGCAATTCGGATAGCCGGCATGGGCAAAATTCTCGCAGGCCTCGATGCACAGCCGATCCATGAACTCGATCGCCACGGGCAGGATACCCGATTTGATGATGTCCGAGACGCATTCGCCCGCCACCGCATTGTCATCAAAGCCCATCAGGACCGGGCGCGCGCCCTCGGGCTTGCGCAGGATGCGAAGCGTCGCCTCGGTGACGACCCCCAGCTGACCTTCCGAACCGCAGATCACGCCCAGCAGGTCCAGCCCGCCGGAATCCAGATGCGCGCCGCCGATCTCGACCACGCGGCCATCCATCAGCACCATGGTCACGCCCAACAGGTTGTTGGTGGTCACGCCGTATTTCAGGCAATGCGCGCCTCCCGAATTCATCGCGATATTGCCCGCGATGGCGCAGGCCAGCTGCGACGACGGATCGGGCGCATAGAAGAAATCCTGCTCCTCGACCGCGCCGGTGACGCTCAGATTGGTGCGGCCTGTCTGCACACGGATGAAGCGGTTGTCATAGTCGACGTCAAGCACCTCGTTCATGCGGGCCACGCCCAGGATCACGCAATCGGCCGTGGGCAGCGCCCCACCGGCCAGCGAGGTCCCGGCCCCGCGCGGCACGACCGGCACGCCTTCGTCATGGCAGATGCGCAGAATGTCCGAGACCTCCTGCGTCGAGGAGGGAAGAACCGCGATCATCGGCGCGCATTTGTAGGCGGTCAGGGCGTCGCATTCATAGGCGCGGGTTTCGGCCGGTTCGGCGATGATGGCATCTTCGGGCAGGACCTGCCGCAGACGGGCAAGCACGCTGGCCTTGCGGGCCAGAACGTCGGGGTTGGGCTGTGGCATGTCCATGGCGGATCCTCCGGTTTGGTAAAATAATATTACCAATTTCTGCATCTGGCAAGTTGCCTTCGTCGGACGTACTGTCGCGCCATGACACTGACCGAACGCGCCCTGCTGTTTTCACCCTTGGACTACGCCGCCGTCCTGCTGTTGCTGATCGCCTGGCAATGGATCGGATGGCGGATCGAGAACCCCGCGCCGGGCAAGCGCTCGGTCGCGGTGATGATGGACGAATTCCGCCGCTGCTGGATGCGCGAAATGGTGACCCGTCAGCCCCGCATGTTCGACGCCCAGGTCGTGGGCACGATGCGTCAGGGCAGTACGTTTTTTGCCTCGACCACGATGATCGCCATCGGGGGCGGGCTGGCCCTTCTGGGCAATACCGAGCGACTGTCGGGCGTAGCCAAGGATCTGGCCATCGGCAGCGCACCTGCCATGGTGTGGGAGGTCAAGATCCTGATCGTGTTGCTGTTTCTGTCGAATGCCTTTCTGAAATACGTCTGGGCGCATCGGTTGTTCGGCTACTGCGCGGTGCTGATGGCGGCGGTGCCCAACGACCCCGAAGATCCGCAGGCCTATCCCCGCGCGGCGCAGGCGGCCGAGATCTGCGTGACCGCCGCGCGCAGCTTCAACCGTGCCCTGCGCGCCACCTATTTCGCGCTGGCCTCGCTGGCGTGGATACTGGGCCCGATCACTTTGATCATCGGCACGCTTCTGACGCTGGGAGTCCTGTACCGGCGCGAGTTTGCCTCGCATTCCCGCGCGATCCTGCTGAGCCTGCCGCCGGACACGCAGTCGTGATCGCGCCCCGCCCGATCAGATCCTAGACTGGCGAAATGCGACACCTGATCCCCTGCCTGTTTCTGGCCGCCCCGGCCCTCGCCGACCCGCCGACGGTCGAAAATGTCACCGCGACGCGCACGGGCGAGACCTGGCGATTCGACGTGGCCATCCGCCATCCCGATACCGGGTGGGACCACTATGCCGATGGCTGGCGTGTTCTGGCGATGGACGGGACCGAGCTGGGGATGCGGGTGCTGCATCACCCGCACGAGACCGAGCAGCCCTTTACCCGATCGCTGGGCGGGGTCGCGATCCCCGAAGGCGCGAGTCAGGTTCAGGTACAGGCCCGGTGCAGTGTCGATGGTTGGAACGCGGACACCACGCTTGTGGCTCTGGACTGATCGTCAGAACACGCCCAGCGACAACCCGGCGCCCAGCGCCGCGCCGATCTCGCGACATTTGTCCAGTTCATCCTCGGGGATGGTCTTTTCCGCCAATATCGCCTCAGGCGTCTGGGCATGGGTGCAGACGATGAGGGGCGGCTGCACCTCTTTCAAACGCCAACCGGTGGCGATGCGTGCCAGTTGCCGCGCCGCGTTCTGACCGTCGGACCCGGCGCAGATCATCTGCGCATAGGGCCGCCCCTCGATCCGGCCCAGAACCGGATAGTAGCATAGGTCGAAGAAGTCCTTCATGACGCCTGACAGCGCCGCGAGGTTCTCGGGCGCGCAAAAGATGTATCCGTCGGCCGCCAACAGATCGTCGGTCCCGGCCTGCTCGGCGGGCTTCAGGCTGATCTCGGCCTCGGCGCTGGCCGCCTGTGCGGCCGCCTCGGCCATCTGCCGGCTGCCGCCGGTGCGGGAATGGTAGACGATCAGCAGACGGGCCACGGCGGTCAGGCCCGATGGTACGGGCCGCCCGACAGGATCGTCGCGGCACGATAGAGTTGTTCCGACAGCATCACCCGGACCAGCATATGCGGCCAGACCATCGCGCCGAAAGAAATCGAAAAATCAGCCTCAGCCCGCAGCGCCGGGTCGATCCCGTCGGCACCACCGATGACAAAGGCCAGATCCTGCCGGCCCATGTCACGCCACCCGGCCAGTTTCTGCGCGAAATCGGGTGACGACATCACCTTTCCCCGCTCGTCCAATGTGCAGATCACCGCCCCAGTGGGCATCGCCTTGCGCAGCAAGCTGGCCTCGGCGCCCATACCGGCGTTCTTCTTGTCTTCGACCTCGATCACGCGCGCAGGCCCCAGGCCCAGGCCGCGGCCGGTCCGGTCGAAACGGGTCAGATAGTCGTCAAGCAGGGTCTTCTCCGGTCCGGCACGCAATCGCCCGACCGCACAAATGCTGATACGCATGTCGCTCTCGCCGCCGGCCCTTCAATACGGGCCGGGATGGCGCCTCAGTTGGCCGAGGCGCTGCCGCCCTGAGGCAACCACATCTTTTCCAGCTGGTAGAATTCGCGCACTTCGGGGCGGAAGATATGGACGATCACGTCGCCCGTATCGATCAGCACCCAGTCGCCGGCATCCTTGCCTTCGACCTTCGAGGTGAAACCGAATTCCTGCTTGATGCGATCCGTCAGCTTTTCCGCCATCGCCGACACCTGACGCGTCGACCGGCCCGAAGCGATGACCATGTAGTCGGCCACCGAAGACTTGCCCTGCAGGTTGATCTGCACAACATCTTCGGCCTTGTCATCGGAAAGTGAGGAAAGGATGCGTTCAAGCAGCTTGTCGCTGATTGACTGAGAGCGGGCCATCACAGCGGCCCCTTCATCGGCGGGCAAACCCGCCTGTGTGTGTAGAGACAGGACATGGTCCTCCTTGCTAAAGCGCCGCGTAACCCCGGCGCCGGGGTACTATTAAGGTAGCAAGGCAATTGCAACATTTCAATGAACGGCAACCGTTGATGGCACGGGGTTGATCAATCCGTGTCCAGATGTGGCACAGAGGTGTCGGTGGCGCCCTGCCCCAGCAGGCGCACTTCGCGCTGCGGGAAGGGAATCGAAATGCCCTCGGCCTGGAAGGCATCCCACAGCGCCAGATAGACATTGCCGCGGATGTTGGTCAGGCCGGCCGTCGGGTCCCGGATCCAGAACCGCAGCACGTAATCGACGCTGCTGTCGCCGAACCCGGTGATGTGGCAGACCGGTTCGTGCTTGCCGCCGCTCAGAACGCGTTTGACTGATTTCACCGTTCGCACGGCGGTCTCGCGCACCTTGTGCGGGTCGTCGCCGTAGCTGGTGCCGAAGGTCAGATCGAGGCGGACGAACTCGTCGGAATGGGACCAGTTCACCACCTGCCCGGTAATCAGATCCTCGTTCGGGATCAGGTATTCGCGCCCGTCGCGGGTAACGACCGAGACGTAGCGGGCGCCCAGCGCGTTGATCCAACCGAACGTATCGCCCAGCGAGATCACGTCGCCCGGCTTGATCGACCGGTCCATCAGGATGATGATCCCCGAGATCAGGTTCGACACGACCTTCTGCAGGCCGAAGCCGATGCCCACGCCAACCGCACCGGACAACAGCGCGATCCCGGTCAGGTCGAATCCCAGCGTCCGGATCCCGACCAGAAAGACCAGCCCGTACAGCGCCACCTGGATCCCCTTGGCCAGCAGCACCTGCATCGAGGGCGAGATGTCGTCATTGCTTTTCAGCCCGCGTTCCGCCGCCCGGGTGCCGAGCCGCGCCAGCACCAACAACGTGCCGATCAGCAGAATGGCCTTGAGAATCCCCAATACCGAGATGTGAAGGCTGCCGATCGAAATCGCCACGCCGTCCAGGAACTCGGCGACGTCATCGGTCAGACTCAGCGCGACCAGCGTGGCGTAGATCCACATCGACCAGCGGAAGATGCGCCGAATCGTCCGGTTGCGGACCAGTCGCGAAATCAGCGCGATCGCAAGCCACGCGGTTGCCAGCGTTGCCAGAACACCGATGATGTAACTGCGCGATGGCCAGGTTACCTGCTGCATCACCAGATAGACGCCCCAGGCCAGCACGACGAAGTAGACCAGCGTCATCCGCTGCATCAGCTGAACCAGAACCCGCAACCGCCATTTGGGCCATCCACTGCGCGCCCGTGCCCAGGCTTCCCACCGGCCTTTTGTCAGCAGTGTCAAAAGGAAGGACAGCGCCACCAGCCCCAGGATGATGGCGATCTGATACTGCCGCCACCCCGGAGTCACGATCAACTCGACCAGGTTCCCAAGCTGCAACAGAAAGGCCTCGGCCATGTTGTCGAACAGTTCTGAAATCGAACTTGGGATCAAATCATTGTCCATGCGCGTCTCCTGCCGCCAGATTGAACAGCAATGTGGCGGCTTGCAAGGCCCACCGACCTGTCGTGGGACGCGGATTGAGCCTTGATTGACGAGGGGGCGCGATATATCTGGATCGCATGAGATTCCATCAGGCCCCTGCTCCCAACCTGCAAGACCGCGCGCGCCTGCGTGAACGGTTCTTCGGGGCCGCCCGCACGGTTCTGGCCCGCCTATAATCGGCGCCCAGCCACTCGCCAGCATTTCTCAATACAGACGGGAGAGGACCGATGTCCCCCAAAACACTCTATGACAAGATCTGGGATGCCCATGTCGTGCACGAAGCCGACGATGGCACCTGCCTTCTTTATATCGACCGCCACCTGGTGCACGAAGTGACCAGCCCGCAGGCCTTCGAAGGCCTGCGCATGGCGGGCCGCAAGGTGCGCGCGCCGGAAAAGACCATCGCCGTGCCGGACCACAACGTGCCCACCACGCCCGACCGCGTGAACGGAATCGAGAACCCCGAATCGCGCATCCAGGTCGAAGCACTGGACAAGAACGCCCGCGAATTCGGCATTCACTACTACCCGGTGAATGATATCCGTCAGGGCATCGTCCACATCGTCGGCCCCGAACAGGGCTGGACCCTGCCGGGCATGACCGTGGTCTGCGGCGACAGCCACACCGCCACCCACGGCGCGTTCGGCGCGCTGGCCCACGGCATCGGCACCTCCGAGGTCGAGCATGTTCTGGCCACCCAGACTCTGATCCAGAAAAAGTCCAAGAACATGAAGGTCGAGATCACCGGCAAACTGCAGCCGGGCGTGACCGCCAAGGACATCACTCTGGCCGTGATCGGCGAAACCGGCACCGCCGGCGGCACCGGCTATGTGATCGAATATTGCGGCGAAGCGATCCGCGACCTGTCGATGGAAGGCCGCATGACCGTCTGCAACATGGCCATCGAGGGCGGCGCCCGCGCCGGCCTGATCGCGCCGGACGAAAAGACGTTCGAATACGTCAAGGGCCGCCCGCACGCTCCCAAGGGCGCGCAGTGGGAGGCCGCCCTGGCCTGGTGGAAGACGCTCTATTCCGATGACGACGCCCATTGGGACAAGGTCGTCACCATCCGTGGCGAGGACATCGCCCCCGTGGTCACTTGGGGCACCAGCCCCGAAGACGTTCTGCCGATCACCGCGACCGTGCCCAACCCCGAGGATTTCGAGGGCGGCAAGGTCGAGGCCGCGCGCCGCTCGATCGAATACATGGGTCTGCAGCCGGGTCAGAAACTGAGCGACATCGAAATCGACACGGTTTTCATCGGTTCCTGCACCAACGGCCGGATCGAGGATCTGCGCGCCGCCGCCGAGATCCTGAAGGGCAAAAAGATCAAGGACGGCATCCGCGCCATGGTCGTGCCCGGCTCGGGCCTCGTCCGCGCCCAGGCCGAAGAGGAAGGTATTGCCGAGATATTCAAGCAGGCCGGGTTCGAATGGCGTCTTGCGGGCTGCTCGATGTGCCTGGCCATGAACCCCGACCAGCTGACCCCGGGCGAGCGTTGCGCCGCCACCTCGAACCGCAATTTCGAGGGCCGTCAGGGCCGCGGCGGACGCACCCATCTGCTGAGCCCCGCGATGGCTGCCGCTGCGGCAATCACGGGAAAGCTGACAGATGTGCGCGAATTGATGTAAGGTCCCCTCATATCTAGATATTTGAGGGAGAGACTGAAATGAGTGAATGGGTCAAATGGCTCCTGATGGGGCTTCTATCGATCGTGTTCGGCATATTCGTGCTGGGCGCACCGGTTGTGGCATCCGTGGCAGTGACCGTGGTCACCGGCGTCCTTTTGCTGGTATCCGGCGTTCTGCAAGTCGTCGGCGGTTTCACCGTCGAAGGAACCGGCAACAAGATCCTGGCCTTCATCATGGGTGCGGTCATGCTGTTCCTGGGCTGGTCGTTTCTGGACCATCCGCTGGCGGGCACTCTGACGCTGGCAACAGTCGTGCTTATCCTGTTCATGGCAGGCGGGATCGCACGGATCATTCTCTCGTTTCAGATGCGAGGCACGTCATTTTTCTGGCCAACCCTGATCTCGGGCATCTTGTCGATCATCCTGGCAGGCATCATCTGGTCTTATGCAAGCAGCGAACCTGCCGCTTTGCTGAGCCTTCTGGGTATCCTGCTGGGCATCGAGATGCTGTTCAACGGGTTCGGGTTGGTCTTCATGGCGTTCTTCGTCAAGAACGCGCCCAAAGACGAAACTACAGAAGCTCAACAAGCTTGAAACGCGGGGCATGGGGCCTGACCTCTCCCGCAGGAGTGTGAACATGGAAAAGTTTGAAAAAGTCCACGGTGTGGCAGCCCCCATGCCCCTGATCAATATCGACACCGATATGATCATTCCCAAGGTGCACCTGAAAACGATCAAACGGTCCGGCCTCGGCGTCGTGCTGTTCGACGAGATGCGCTATCACGATGACGGGCGCGAAAACGAAGAGTTCGTCTTGAACAAACCCGCTTATCGCAACGCCGAGATTCTGGTGGCCGGCGACAACTTCGGATGCGGCTCATCTCGGGAACACGCGCCTTGGGCGATCAAGGATTTCGGTATCAAGGTGGTCATCTCGACCAGCTTCGCCGATATCTTTTTCAACAACTGCTTCAAGAACGGCATCCTGCCCATTGTGGTCGAAGAACACCACCACGTCATGCTGATGGAGGATGCCCACAAGGGCGAGAACGCGCGCATGACCGTGCATCTGGAAGATCAGCAGATCGTCACCTCGGACGGCGTCGTGATCGAGTTTGATATCGACCCGCACCGCAAGCATTGCCTGCTGAACGGTCTGGACGATATCGGCCTGACGATGGAAAAAGATCACCACATCGACTCGTTCGAGTCCCATGCCAGCCAGGCGCGCCCCTGGGTGTGATTCTGGGGAAGAACCTGTGGATACTCAACCTGACGGGGTCGCCAAGGCGGCCCCGTTCGCATTCTTGGGGTTAAAGTCAAAGCAACCACAACATGTAGAGAACCATTTCCATTACACGTCGAATTTGCGACGTGAATGATGCAAAGCCGCACCAGTTTCGCCATCTTTTTGCCCGAAATCACGTGTTTTCTGCACCTCGGCTTGAGCGAAATGCCGCTTATCGCCAATGATGGCGCTAAAGGGGCATCCGCCAAATATCGAGATTGGCGGGCATCAAGTTGGAACCAAGTCGGCAAAGAATCGACTGGTCCGGTTTGGAAAGGGTTCGGATAGTGATTGCTCGCACAACAGGGGCTGCGATACGGGGATTGTTGGTGGCACTTCTGGTGCTGACACCCGCATTGTATCTGCCCGCATCTACGTCCAACGGGACCGAGATCGTTGTCTTTCTGGCAATCCTAGCATTCATCCTGACATTCGCCGAATACAACTCGGCCTTTCCCAGCTTTATCGAATTCCGCGATGCGCCGCCCGTGAACAGACTGCGCTTTGTCGGCCTGATGTCGATGATCTCGTTTCTGACCTTGATCTGCAAGAACGCCTATGCGCCGACGGAACTGACCAGCACCGTGTATTCGGTCGGTCTGGCCGTCGCGAATGTCGTCGACTTCCCCTATTCGCCTGTCCGCCTGGTGGTGTTGATGCTGCCTGCTGACGCGAGCCAACCCCTGGTCGAGTTGGTGCGCATAACGGCAAGTGTCGCCTATGTCGCCGCTTTGGTCACGATCGCCAGCTTCGCCTACGCGGTCAAACTGCGTGGATGGCCCACTGGCAATGGGGCGTTCAATGTCTGGACCAACCTGCCCCTGTTCGACCCCACCAAGGGTGGAGACGTGGTGACTCGCCTGCAGCGCGACGGTCGACTGAACATCTCGGTCGGCGTTCTGCTGCCGTTCCTGATTCCGGCCCTGATCAAGCTGCTCACGGATTTCATTGATCCGCTGTCGTTGTCCAATCCGCAGACGCTGATCTGGACCATGAGCGCGTGGGCCTTCCTGCCGGCCAGCATGATCATGCGCGGGATGGCAACCCTGCGCATTGCCGGGCTGATCGTGGAAAAACGCCGCGCCTACTCGACCGCCGAGACGACCCAAACCGCATGATCCGTATTCTTGTTCTGCTGTTGCTGCCGTTTGCGGCGCAGGCAGAGCCAGTGCGCGTTGCCAGCTTCAATGCTGAGCTAGGCCGGAAAGGTCCGGGCCTGCTGCTGCGGGATATTCGGCGTGATGATCCCCAGGTGCAGGCCGTGATTGACGTTCTGACCGCCACTGCCCCCGATGTTCTGGCCCTGCAAGGCATCGACTGGGACCATGACAACCTGGCCCTGTCCGCTCTGGCTGATCGGTTGCGCGCGGCAGGGCTGGATTACCCGCATCTCTTCGCTGGCCAGCCCAACTCGGGGCTGATGACGTCGCTTGATCTGGACGGGGACGGAGAACGGGGCGGATCCGGGGACGCCCAGGGATGGGGCCGTTTCACCGGGAATGGCGGGCTGGCCGTGCTGTCCCGTTATCCAATCGCAAAGGATGAGGTTCGTGACCTCTCGGCGCTGCTGTGGAAGGACCTGCCCGGCGCGACGCTACCCACCCGTGGCGGTTTGCCCTTCCCGTCTGAACAGGCCCGCGCGGTTCAACGCCTGTCGTCGACCGCCCATTGGATCGTGCCAGTGGAGACACCTCAAGGCCGCCTGAACCTGATGACCTTTCACGCCACCCCTCCTGTCTTTGACGGGCCTGAGGATCGCAACGGATTGCGCAATCGCGATGAGATCCGGCTGTGGTCGGTGTTGCTTGACGGCGGGCTGGGTCCAACCCCGAAAAGTCGTTTCATCATTGCCGGGGACGCCAATCTTGACCCGAACCTGGGCGAGGGGCGCAATGAAGCCATACGCGATCTGTTACAGCACCCCAGCCTGCAGGATCCGCAACCCGTGGATGGCGCAGGCTCGGCTGTAACGGTGGTTTGGAAAGCGGTGGGCGAACGGCGTGTTGACTATCTGCTGCCATCGGCCGACTGGGTGGTTGAAGACGCCGGCATCCACTGGACCGACGCCAACGGTGTGCCCCTTGCCGCGGCCCGCAAGGCCAGCCGACATCGTCTGATTTGGGTTGACCTGTCACACCCGAACATGCGGCCGGGCCTATGACAGGCCCTGAACTCGATCCACGTCTGTGGTTCGCGGGCTATCATGCCACACGGACAGCACAGCGGTTTTCAAAGCCTCGTGCAGCGGCGTGGATGCGAAATCGCTGACCAAAGAATCGAAGAACGAGCCATCCAAGCGGTGCGGCGTGTCCCACAGATAGCGCATCTCAAGCAGATGCGGGGCCAGTTTCCAGAACGGCTGGGCCAGAACAACTGGCCACCAGTTCATCTGCCTTAGGCGCACCGGAGCCCCGGTCACTTCCGTCAAGGCCTGTGCCAATTGCCGGCCGGTCAGCGTGTATCCGGCAAAAGGAATGTCGCAATAGCGCGGCAAGGCATCCCGCATCTCGGCCAACTGAACCGCAGCGCGGGCCAGATCCGGCAGGTAGGCCCAGGCATGGGCAATGTCAGGGTCACCGGGATAGACGAAACGCCCCTTGGCCAGCGGCTTGATCATGATCTGGTCGAACCAATTGCCAGAGGCTTGCGTGTCGAGGAAATCCCCGGCGCGCAGTATCACAGTGCGCACGCCCGACGACCGATAGGCCTCCTCCATCCGGATCCGAATCTGGCCCAGAGGGTTGGTTGCAAGATGCGGCGTATCTGCCGCCCACGGCCCGGGCGTGTCGGCCCCGAAAACATAGACGTTCCCGGGCACGATCACGGTCGCCCCGGTTGCCTGTGCCGCACCGATGACCTGAGCATGCAACTCCGGCACCTGCCGCGCCCACTCGGTGTATGGCGGGTTCCAGCCATTCACGATGACATCCGTGCCTCTGGCGGCGGTGGACAGATCATCCCTCGCGCGGTCAAATCCCCGCACCGTCCATCCGGCCGCTTGAAACGCGTCTGCGGCATTGCGGCCAAAACGCCCCGAAGATCCCAGGATCAGCACCCTTCCCGTCATCTCGACCTCCTGTCAGCCCTGGCGGTTAAACAAAAGATATCCATTCACGCACCTTTGGGAATTGCCGAAAAACGCAGAGCATGTATTCATCTGCGCATGGATAAAACCTTGGCTCTTTCTGATTGGTCTTTGGTGCAGAGCTTTCTGGCAGTTGCGGAAACGGGATCGTTGTCGGCGGCCGCGCGGGAACTGGGGCGCAGTCAACCGACGCTTGGTCGCCAGGTGCAGGCGCTCGAGACGGATTTGGGCGTGTCGCTGTTCGATCGCCATGCGCGAGGCCTGAAGCTCAGCGCCGCCGGCCAGCAATTGCTGCCGATGGCGCAACAGATGCACGCGGCCATGCGTCAGCTGAGCCTGGCCGCCGCCGGGCAGTCGCAACAGCTGGGCGGTACGGTCCGCATCACCGCGTCGGTCTTCGCATCGCACCATATCCTGCCGCCCATTCTGGCGGACATCCGCAGGCAAGAACCTTCGATCCAGCTGGAACTGGTCGCCACCGACATCAGCGAGAACCTGCTGTTCCGCGAAGCTGATATCGCAGTTCGCATGTATCGCCCCGAGCAGGTCGATATCGTGACCCGGCATCTGGGCGACGTACCGTTGTGTTTCTGCGCAGCCCGGTCGTATCTGGACCGTGCCGGTCGTCCAACCACCCCCGAAGAGTTGTTTCAGCATGACCTGGTGGGATTCGACTCCAACGACCTGATCATCTCGAAGATGCAGGCCAAGGGTTGGCCTGCCAGCAAGGAAAACTTTGCCACCCGTTGCGACCTTCAAAGCGCCTATTGGGAGTTGATCCGTGCGGGTTGCGGCATCGGTTTCAGCCAGGTTCAAGTGGCCCAGGCTGATCCTGCGGTCGAAATTCTGCCGTTGGGTGTGGACATCCCGGTCCTGCCGGTCTGGCTGGCTGCGCCGCAGGCCATGCGGCAGACACCGCGCATTCGCCGGGTCTGGGACCTTCTGGCAGAAGGGCTGAAAGCCAGCTTGTAACCCAGATCGGGTGCCAGGCGCATGTTCAGCGGCGTTTTTCGCGCCGTACGGCCCAGAATCCGCGCATTTTGACCAGATCGCCTCATTGACCAGATGCACCGCAAACGCTAGGCCCGATGCTGAAAAACGCAAGGAGACCGTTCATGTCCAACCCCTCGCTCCTCATCCTGCCCGGAGACGGAATTGGCCCCGAAGTCATGGCCGAAGTGCGCAAGATCATCGGCTGGTTCGGCGCCAAGCGCGGCCTTGAATTCGACGTGAGCGAGGATCTGGTCGGCGGTGCCGCCTATGACGCGCACGGCAAGCCCCTGTCGGACGAGACGATGGCCAAGGCGCAAGAGGTCGACGCGGTTCTGCTGGGCGCCGTGGGCGGCCCGAATTACGACGATCTGGATTTCAGCGTGAAGCCCGAGCGCGGCCTGCTGCGCCTGCGCAAGGAGATGGACCTGTATTCGAACCTGCGCCCGGCCCAGTGCTTTGACGCGCTGGCCGATTTCTCGTCGCTCAAAAAGGACGTGGTCGCCGGCCTCGATATCATGATCGTGCGCGAACTGACCTCGGGCGTCTATTTCGGTGAGCCGCGCGGCATCTTCGAGGAAGGCAACGAGCGCGTGGGCATCAACACCCAGCGCTACACCGAATCCGAGATCGAACGCGCCGCGCGCTCGGCCTTTGAACTGGCGATGCGCCGCAACAAGAAGCTGTGCTCGATGGAGAAGGCCAACGTGATGGAATCGGGCATCCTGTGGCGCGAGGTGGTGACCCGCGTGGGCCAGGACTATCCCGAGGTCGAGCTGAGCCATATGTATGCCGACAACGGCGCCATGCAGCTGGTGCGCGCACCCAAGCAGTTCGACGTAATCCTGACCGACAACCTGTTCGGCGACATCCTGTCGGATTGCGCTGCAATGCTGACCGGATCGCTGGGCATGCTGCCCTCGGCCTCGCTGGGCGCACCGATGGCCAATGGCCGGCCCAAGGCGCTGTACGAGCCCGTCCACGGCTCGGCCCCCGACATCGCCGGCCAGGGCAAGGCCAACCCGATCGCCTGTATCCTCAGCTTTGCAATGGCGCTGCGCTACAGCTTTGACCAAGGCGCCGAGGCCGATCGTCTGGAAGCGGCGGTCGAAAAGGTTCTGGCCGATGGTGTCCGCACGGCTGATCTGCTGGCCGAAGAAGGCGTTCAGCCGGTTTCGACCAGCGAAATGGGCGATGCGATCGTCGCCGCGCTGGACGAAAGCCTGTAACGACCGATCCGGGCGGCGCCCAGCGCCGCCCGTCTGATCATCTGCGGTCTAATTGCCGCCAAAGAGATCCTTCAAAAGACTGTCGACGGCCTTGGCAAAGCCACCCTGCTGCCTGCGGCGTGGCTGGGATTGCTGAGTCGTCTGGACCGGAGCGGCCGGAGCCAGCATCGGCAGAGGGGTCGGAGTCATACCTTCGGTGACCCGCACCATGGTTTCCTTCCAAATCTCGGCTGGCAGCCCACCGCCGGTCACGCCCGACAACGGTGTGTTGTCGTCATAGCCCATCCAGACACCGGCCACATAGTCCGCGGTAAAGCCGATGAACCATGCATCCCGGGCGGCCTGGGTCGTGCCTGTTTTGCCTGCAACCTGCCATCCCGGCAACTTGGCGCGTTGTCCAGTTCCCTCGGATACCACGCGTTCCATCATCCAGGTCAGTTGCTTGGCAGCTTCGTCTCGGATCACTCGCTCGCCAATCCCGGTCGTTGTCACCATCATCGGGGCATCATCACCCAGCAGTTTCAACTCGGTCAGGCCGTACGGCTCCACGGACGAGCCACCATTCAGGATACCGGCATAGGCGCCAGTCATTTCGATCAGCGTGCTTTCCGAGGCGCCCAGCGCCAGCGCAGGGCCCGCCGCCAGATCGCTTTCGATCCCGAACCCGCTAGCCACCGTGCGCACATTGTCCAGCCCGGCAACCTCGGCCACCTTGACGGCTGGGATGTTCAGCGAGTTCTTGAGCGCATCCGCCAGGGTCACGCGGCCGTAGAACTTATTGGTGTAATTCTTTGGGCACCACTGGCCGGACCCCGGGATGTCGATGCAATAGGGTTCGTCCACCACCGTGGCCAATGGCGAATAGCCCAGTTCCAGAGCGGTGGCATAGACGAAGGGCTTGAACGAAGACCCGGTCTGGCGCAGCGCCTGCGTCGCGCGGTTGAACGCGCCCGACACCTTGGTCTTGCGTCCGCCCACCATGGCCCGGACCGCACCATCGGCCGACATCACCACGATCGCGGCCTGCGCTTTCGAGCCTTCGCTGACCTTTTCGTCGAACACCTGTTTCAGCGCCGCCTCGGCCGCCTGCTGGATCCGCTGGTCCAGCGTGGTCTTGATAACCACGTCCTCGGTGGTGTTGCGGGTAAAGAACTCGGGGCCGCTGGCCATGACCCAGTCGGCAAAATAGCCCCCGGCGCGGGCGGCGGCGGCCTCGGACAGCTCGGCCGGGTTGTTGCGGGCCGCAGTTGCCTGTGACGTGGTCAGGTGACCCTGATCCTCCATCAGGCTGATGACCACCTTGGCCCGGTCCTGCGAGCGTTGCAGGTTGTTGGTGGGTGCATAGCGCGTGGGCGCAACCAGCAGCCCCGCCAGCATCGCCGCCTCGGCCGGATCCACCTCGGCCGCGGACTTGCCGAAATAGCGCTGGCTGGCCGCCTCGAACCCGCGGGCCCCGGCCCCCAGAAACGCCCGGTTCAGATAGATGGTCAGGATCTCATCCTTGGAGTATTTGACCTCCATCGCCATCGCGTAGATCGCTTCCTTGGCCTTGCGCCACAGCGACCCCTGGCGGCAGTCAGCCTCGTATGCCGCTTCCGATTCCCACTCGGTCGGATCGTACGGCACGCCCAGACACAGCAGCTTGGCCGTTTGCTGGGTGATGGTCGAACCGCCATGCCCCGACAGTGGGCCACGCCCCTCGGACAGGTTGATCTTCACCGCACTGGCAATGCCGCGCGGGCTTACGCCGAAGTGACGGTAAAACCGCTTGTCCTCGGTCGCGACAACCGCATTTTTCAGATGCGGCGACACGGTGTCGGTGGTGATAACGCCGCCGAACTGATCCCCGCGCCAGGCAAAGACCTTGCCGTCCCGGTCCAGCAGCGTGACCGACCCGCGTGCGCGCCCGTCCAGCAGGGCATCGACCTCGGGAAGGGTTGAGTACACAACCCCAACGGCAAGCGCCAGCAGCAGCGCGGCTATCGTACCCACTCGCCAGGTCAGCCCCCAGATCAGGCGCCCTATCCAGCGGAACAGCCGGCGAAAGAAGCCGCCCTGCCCGCCTCCCGAACGTTTGCGCCGGGGCTTGCGGCTGGTCTTTCGGGTCGTAGTCTTGCGCGCCGTCGCCTTCTTGCCCGCCGGTTTCGCCGTCCGCTTGGCAGACGAGGTCTTGCGGCCTCCGGACGGATACCGTTTGTCCGCCACCAGCGGTTTTCGACGCTTGGACTCAGTCATGCTCAAACTCTGCCCGTTTTTGCTTTTGTGGCACCATACCGTGCTGTCGCGCCTATGTAGAGGTGTGAAATAGCGCGAATTTCCCTCTCACACTTGCGTATTTTTTAATCACTTTGCCGCTTTTGTGCAAAAAATGTGCAACTTTGCCCCTCTTCCCCAGCGTCTTTTTGCCGAAATCGTTCCTTGAGCGGCCATGTCGGGCTCTTTTTCTGCAGGTGCAAAGCCGGACCCACCGGAACAGAAGAGGGGAAAGACGTGAAACTGATCATTGCGACAATCAAGCCGTTCAAGCTCGAGGAGGTGCGCGAGGCACTGACCGAGGCGGGCGTGCGCGGCATGATGGTGACCGAGATCAAGGGCTTCGGCTCGCAATCCGGTCACACCGAAATCTATCGGGGCGCCGAATACGCGGTGAACTTCGTGCCCAAGATCAAGCTGGAAATCGTGGTGCCCGCCGCGATGACCGACCAGATCGTCGAAACCATCACCAAAACCGCCAAGACCGGCAAGATCGGCGACGGCAAGATCTTTGTCCTCGATGTCGAGCAGGCCCTGCGCGTGCGGACCGGGGAACTCAACGAAGAGGCGCTGTAAGGCGCCGCGACCGACAATCATTCGAGGACTGAACATGAACCTGATGAAATCCCTCATCCCTGCCGCCGCGATCGTCGCGCTGCCGCAGATGGGCCTGGCGCAGGAGGCCGCCGCAACCGGCGAAACCGCGCAGCATACGCAATATATCCTGACCTCGCTGCTGTTCCTGATGGGCGGCTTCCTGGTGTTCTGGATGGCCGCGGGCTTTGCCATGCTCGAGGCCGGTCTGGTGCGCTCCAAGAACGTGGCCATGCAGCTGGTCAAGAACATCGGCCTGTTTTCCTTTGCCGCCATCATGTACTGGCTGGTTGGCTTCAACCTGATGTATCCGGGCGACGGCTGGACCATCACCGGCATTCTGGGCGCCTTCTCGCCCACCTCGCTGGAACCGGTTGGCCTTGATGGCGTCGAAACCGATCTGTCCTATGCGTCGGTCGGTTCGGACTTCTTCTTCCAGCTGATGTTCTGCGCCACCACTGCCTCGATCGTGTCGGGCACCATGGCCGAGCGGGTCAAGCTGTGGCCCTTCTTCATCTTCGTGATCGTCCTGACCGGTGTCATCTACCCGATCGAAGCATCGTGGCAGTGGGGCGGCGGCTGGCTGTCCGAAATGGGCTTCAGCGATTTCGCAGGCTCGACCCTGGTGCACGCCGCAGGTGGCTTTGCCGCGCTGGCCGGTGCCATCGTGCTGGGCCCCCGGATCGGCAAGTACAGCAAGGACGGCAAGGTCGTTCCGATCCCCGGCTCGAACCTGGCGCTTGCCACCCTGGGTACGTTCATCCTGTGGCTGGGCTGGTTCGGCTTCAATGGCGGCTCGCAGCTGGCCATGGGCACGATCGGCGACATGGCTGACATCAGCCGTATCTTCGCCAACACCAACATGGCCGCCGCCGCCGGCGCAGTCGCTGCCCTGATCCTCACCCAGGTGATGTACGGCAAGGTCGACCTGACAATGGTGCTGAATGGTGCGCTGGCCGGGCTGGTATCGATCACCGCCGAACCGCTGGCACCGTCGCTGTTCCAGGCGCTGATCATCGGCGGTATCGGTGGCGTGATCGTGGTCTACACCGTGCCGCTGCTGGACAAGATGAAGATCGACGACGTGGTCGGCGCCATCCCGGTTCACCTGATCGCGGGCTTCTGGGGCACCTTCATCGTGGCTTGGACCAATGGGGACGCGTCCTTCGTGACCCAGATCATCGGCTTTGCGGCCATCGGGATCTTCGTCTTCGTGGTCAGCTACATCCTGTTCTCGATCCTCAAAGCCACCGTCGGCCTGCGGGTTGGCGAGGAAGAAGAGATCAACGGCCTCGACATGGGCGAGCTGGGCATGGAAGCCTATCCCGAGTTCTCGAAGGGCTGAGCCCCTTTCAATCCAAACAAAAAACCCGGGCATTCGTGCCCGGGTTTCTTTTTTGAAATGCCTAACCTCAGACGCCGACGTCGATGATGGCCTTGGCCAGGATCGGCACGGTGGCCTCATTCAACCCGGCGATGTTCATACGGCTGTCGCCGACCATGTAGATGCCGTGCTCAACCCGCAGTTTCTCGACCAGTTCGGGCGCGGCGCCCAGGCGCGAGAACATGCCGCGGTGCTGGGCCAAGAACCCGAACCGGTCCGATCCGCTCAGCCGCTGCAGCTCGTCCGCCAGTTGGCGGCGCAGGCCGAGCATCGACAGGCGAACCTCCTCCAGTTCGGCCATCCAGTCGGCGCGCAGACCCTCATCCATCAGGATCGTGGTCACCACGCGTGCGCCGTGATCCGGCGGGAACGAGTAGTTCTGGCGGTTCAGAAACGCCAGCGTGCCCTGGTTCAGCGCGGTCTGGCCCGCATCGGCGCTGATGGCCATCAGCAGACCGGTCCGCTCGCGATAGACACCAAAATTCTTCGAGCAGGACGCCGCGATCAGGCATTCCTTGACCGACGAAGCGACAAGCCGGGTCGCCTGCGCATCCTCGTTCAGACCGTCGCCAAAGCCCTGATAGGCGATGTCGATCATCGCCACCAGGCCGCGGTCGTTGATCAGGTTCACCACTTCTTGCCACTGGACCATGTTCAGGTTGGCGCCGGTCGGGTTGTGGCAGCAGCCATGCAGCAGCACCACGTCGCCGGCCTTGGCGGTCTTGAGGTCCTCGATCATGCCGTCGAAATCGACGCCACGGGTTTCCTCGTCAAAATAGCGGTAGGCGACGGTTTCGATGCCCAGGTAGTTCAGGATCGAGATGTGGTTCGGCCAGGTCGGGTTCGACACGAACACCCGGGCCGAGGGGTTGGCCATGCGGATCAGCTCGAACGCTTGCCGGCAGGCGCCTGTGCCGCCCGGGGTGGCCACGGCGGCGATATTGGCGCGCGCCACGCTGGTGCCCAGAATCAGCGTGATCATCGCATCGGCATAGGCCGGGTCACCGGCCAGCCCGGTATAGGCCTTGGTCTGCTGTTCTTCCCAGATGCGGTGCTCGGCGGCCTTGACCGCGCGCATCACCGGGGTCACTCCATTGGCGTCTTTGTAGACGCCGACACCCAGATCAATCCTCTGCTCGCGCGGGTCCTCGCGATACATCTGCATCAGGGCCAGGATCTTGTCGGCTGGCTGCGGCTTGAGATTTTCGAACATCAGGAGTCTCCGGTTGCGACGGGCAGGGTCGGGAAGGCGCCCCATTCGGCCCAGCTGCCGTCATAAAGCGAATGGTCTTTCTTGCCCATGCGCTCGAGCGCAAGGCTGAGGATCGCGGCGGTCACGCCTGACCCGCAGGTGGTGATGGCGGGTTTCGACAGATCGACGCCTGCGGCTTCGAACACCGCGCGGCAGTCCTCGGGCGATTTCATGGTGCCATCGGCATTCAGCAACTGTCCGAACGGCACGTTGCGCGAACCGGGGATGTGCCCCGCCCGCAAACCCTCGCGCGGTTCAGGCTGGGATCCGGCAAAACGGTCGGCGGCGCGGGCATCGATGATTTCGTGATCGGCCAGCTTGGCGGCGGCTGAGACCTGGGTCACGTCGCGGACCAGGTGGTTCTGCACGCGCACGGTCATGTGGCGATCGCGGATGACAGGGGGCAGATCCTCGATTTCGCGCCCTTCGGCGACCCATTTGGGAAGGCCGCCGTCCAGAACGGCGATGTTCTCCTGCCCCATCAGGCGGAACAACCACCAGACCCGCGCCGCCGAGAACAGGCCCGCGCCGTCATAGACAACGACCTGATGGCCATCGCCGACACCCATCGCGCGCAGGCGCGACATGAATTTCTCGACCGGAGGCGCCATGTGCGGCAGGTCCGAGCGGTGGTCCGAGATCTCGTCGATGTCGAAGAACCGCGCGCCAGGAATATGTCCGGCCTCGTATTCGGCGCGGGCGTCGCGCCCCTGCTGCGGCAGGTACCACGAGGCGTCGAGAATCCGCAGATCCGGGTCCTTGAGGTGGGCGGCAAGCCACTCGGTGGAAACCAGGGTTTTTGGATCGTCCAGCATCAAAGCCTCCCCTTTACGCGCAGGGATTTCCCTATACGCGCAAGGGTGCGGGTTCAAGGCTGGATCGGGTCCCTGCGGCCCTATCGCGCCCGTCGCAGGCGGAAATGCTGGATGATGCCGATCAAGCTGATGGCGATCCAGAAACTTTCGATCAGCATCGAGGCCAGGTTGAAGTTCTGCAGCAGCGAATAGACGATCAGAACCGACCCCACCAGGTTGACGACCGGAAACGCCAGATCGTCAGAATTCATCATCCGCATCTGGGTGGCGAAATAAGCCGCGACCACGATCAGCGCCCCGAAGGACCCGATGCCATCGGCCAACGTCAGGCCGTTCAGGAATTCCGTCATCGGGTCATCTCCTTCTGCCGTATCAACCGGCCGCGGCGGTCGCGGACCGGTGTCCGTAGTGATGCATGTTCAGAAACGCCGCGCCCTCGGGCCCGGCGCGATAGCCATGCGGCAGATCGGCCGAAAAGCGCAACCCCTGGCCCGCGCTCAACGGCACCCATTCGCCGTTCCGCAGCACCTCGAGCGCGCCGCTCAGCACAAAGACTTCCTCGGTCACGCCGGCGGCATGGGCGGGGGATTCGTGGCATTGGTTGCGGTCCAGTTCGACGTGAAAGGTCTCGGCCCCCAGAACCGGGTCGAAGGGAAAGACGATCTTGACCTTCAGACTGCCCGGAAAGGTCACGGTGCGGAACCGGGCCGCGTCCGCTGGATCGCGCAGGGCGCTGGTGCCGATCAGCGCGCTCAGCGGCATCTGGAACCCCTTGGCGATCT
Source organism: Ruegeria sp. BJ5 (assembly GCF_056537865.1). Taxonomy (NCBI): domain Bacteria; kingdom Pseudomonadati; phylum Pseudomonadota; class Alphaproteobacteria; order Rhodobacterales; family Roseobacteraceae; genus Ruegeria; species Ruegeria sp. BJ5. The sequence goes on along the minus strand of NZ_JBQFSH010000005.1, from coordinate 36,711 downwards.
TCCACAGCGTCGCGATGGTGGGGCTTGATTCGCCGCGTTCGATCTGACCCAACATGGCCTTGCTGACTCCGGTCAACTCGGCCGCTTTGGCCAGGCTCAGCCCCGATGCTGCCCGGACGTCTCTGAGTTTCAGGGTGATGTCGTCCGATTCCATGGTCATGTCCCGCGATTTACCTTGTGCGTTATAACGCACATGTGTTACGTGCGCTATAACGCACGCAACACTGGTTTTGCAACCGGGCAAAAGGGAAACAGCATCATGCCAATGTACCGATCCAGAACTTCGACCCATGGCCGCAACATGGCCGGTGCCCGTGGCCTGTGGCGCGCCACCGGGATGGGCGACGACGATTTCGGCAAGCCGATCATCGCCATCGTCAACTCGTTCACGCAATTCGTGCCAGGGCACGTCCACCTCAAGGATCTGGGTCAGATGGTCGCCCGCGAGGTCGAGGCCGCTGGCGGTGTAGCCAAAGAGTTCAACACCATCGCCGTCGATGACGGGATCGCCATGGGCCATGACGGGATGCTGTATTCGCTGCCCTCGCGCGAGATCATCGCCGACAGCGTCGAATACATGGTCAACGCACACTGCGCCGATGCGATGGTCTGCATCTCGAACTGCGACAAGATCACCCCGGGCATGCTGATGGCGGCAATGCGGCTGAACATCCCGGCCATCTTCGTCTCGGGCGGCCCGATGGAGGCCGGCAAGATCGACATCGCCGATCTGGATGTGAAGAAGATCGACCTGGTCGATGCCATGGTCGCCGCCGCCGATGACAAGTACACCGACGAGCAGGTCAAGCATATCGAAGAAAACGCCTGCCCCACCTGCGGATCGTGCTCGGGCATGTTCACTGCGAACTCGATGAACTGCCTGGCCGAGGCGCTGGGTCTGGCGCTGCCGGGCAATGGCTCGACCCTGGCCACCCATGCCGACCGCAAGGAGCTGTTCCTGGAAGCCGGGCGCCGCATCGTCGAGATCACCAAGCGTCACTACGAGCTGAACGAGAAAGGCTTCCTCCCGCGCGAGATCGCGACCTTCGAGGCCTTCGAAAACGCCATGAGCCTGGACATCGCCATGGGCGGCTCGACCAACACGGTGCTGCACCTGCTGGCCATCGCGCATGAGGGCGGGGTGGATTTCACCATGTCCGACATGGATCGGCTGAGCCGCAAGGTGCCCTGCCTGTGCAAGGTCGCGCCCAACACCGAAAACGTCCACATGGAGGATGTGCATCGCGCGGGTGGCATCTTCTCGATCCTGGGTGAGCTGAGCCGCGCCGGCCTGCTGCATGACGACTGCTGCACGGTGCATTCGGCCAGCATGGCCGAGGCCATCGCCAACTGGGACATCACGGTGACCAACAACCCCAAAGCGCAAGATCTGTTCAAGGCCGCCCCCGGTGGCGTGCGCACGACCCAGGCGTTCAGCCAGTCGAACCGCTACAAGGAACTGGACACCGACCGGGCAAACGGCGTGATCCGGTCCAAGGACCATGCGTTCAGTCAGGATGGCGGTCTGGCTGTTCTGTTCGGCAACATCGCGCGCGACGGCTGCATCGTGAAGACCGCAGGTGTGGATGAGAACATCCTGAAATTCACCGGAACCGCCTATGTCTGCGAAAGTCAGGACCAGGCGGTGAACGACATCCTGACTGGCAAGGTCAAGGAAGGCGACGTGGTCGTGATCCGGTATGAAGGCCCACGCGGCGGGCCTGGTATGCAAGAGATGCTGTACCCGACCTCGTACCTGAAATCCAAAGGTCTGGGCAAAGCCTGCGCGCTGCTGACCGACGGTCGCTTCTCGGGCGGCACTTCGGGTCTGTCGATCGGGCACGTCTCGCCCGAGGCGGCCGAAGGCGGTGAGATCGGTCTGGTGCAGAACGGGGACACGATCGAAATCGACATCCCAAACCGCTCGATCCACCTGGCCGTGTCCGACGAAGAGCTGGCAGCCCGCCGGGAAGTCCAGGACGAAAAAGGTTGGGTTCCCGCTGCACCGCGCAAGCGCAAGGTGTCCACAGCACTGAAGGCCTATGCCAAGCTGGCCACCAGCGCTGCAAAAGGCGCGGTGCGTCAGGTCTGAACGCTGACGGCCCGCGTCATGCGGGCCGGTCCGTTGCCTGAAACCGAAGTGCTCCCGCGCCTGACAGGACCCATCGGCTGCGCCGCTGCCTCCTTCAGTCTTGGGCCGGGCGCCGCGCTGTGCGCGGCGCCCGGCCCAACCAGAGGAGATGTCTCGTCAGAGACATCGACGATGGGCGGGAGCACTCCGGAAAGTTGGGTCAGTCACCCAATTTGGCGTGAATCTCATCCAAGTCGATTTCACCTGTCGGCATCTTGTTGGCCGGGTTCTCGAAATCGTATTTGAACAGTTCGAAATCCTGCTTGTAGATTTCGTAGACCAAGTGCATCGAAAGGTCGTCGAAATAATCCTCGACAGGATGCGCACGTTTGGGGCCGTGGCCTTCGGATTCGTTGAAGCGCGGGATCTCGGACAGGGTCACGGGATGCGGGGTTTCCAGCGCGTCCAGCACGCCTTGCATCCCGTCATTGAATTTTTCGGTCCAGAAAATCCGGTCGTAGCGCCCGCCATTCACGATGAAGGTCGACACATGCCCCGACATGGCCGACCAGTGAATGTCCGGGTCCATTGGCCGCCGCCAACGGATCGTGTCGCGGGCAAACAGAAGAAACCGGCGGAAACTGGCGATCTGGTCGAATTCGCCCTTGCCGTCCTCGCCCCCGACCTCGATACCGTAATTGTAGATCAGCGTCGGCACCAGATTGCCACGGTACCGTTTCCCGTTGCGCTGGATCCCGCAGATCTTGTCGAAGAACGAGCTGAGGATCCGCGTGTAGGGGTTGCGCACGCAGGTGAACGCGAACGACTTGTGTCCGCGCACATTGGCCGAGATCACATCCTGGCTGTGGTCAAACGCCCATTTGTGCATCCCGTCTTTGGCGTCGTGGATATCGCCGTCAAAGAACCGACCGTGATCCGAGTAATACATGATCTGCCCGATGGTCGAGCAGGCGCATTTGGGCACCACGCGATAGACCATGCTTTCGCTTTCGGTCATCCATGTACCGGGAAATCCCATCTGCCATGCCTCCTTAGCCGGCCGAGTCTCAAGGTGATGCGCCAGCTTTTGACGCCAGAGAAGCAAAAATATTCTGTTTATTCAATCGCTCATCCTCAGTATCACGGTTGGAACCGGGCAGTAACGGACTTCATGCAACGCCAATGGCCAAGATCGCCTACATTCTGCTGTGTCACAAAGACCCTGATGCGATTATCGCACAGGCCGAACGGCTGACGGCCGCAGGGGACTGCATGGCCATCCATTTCGATGCCAGCGCATCCGCCCGGGATTTTGACCGGATCCAGACGGCCCTGAAAAGCAATCCCAATGTGATCTTCGCGGCCAGGCGGATCAAATGTGGCTGGGGGGAATGGTCGCTGGTGCAGGCCACACTGAACGCGGTGCACGCCGCAGTCGACGCCTTCCCGCGAGCCACCCATTTCTACATGCTGTCAGGCGACTGCATGGCGATAAAGACCGCGGAATATGCGCATCGGTTTCTGGATGAAACCGACAAGGATTTCATCGAAAGCCACGACTTTTTCGAAAGCGACTGGATCAAGACCGGCATGAAGGAAGACCGGCTGATCTATCGCCACTATTTCAACGAGCGCACGCAGAGCAAACTGTTCTATGCCGCCTACGAGGCCCAGAAACGTCTCGGCCTGACCCGCGAGATCCCGGAGGATCTCCAGATCATGATCGGCAGCCAGTGGTGGTGCCTGCGCCGCCGGACAATCGAGATGATCCTGGATTTCCTGGGCCAGCGTCGGGACGTGGTCCGTTTTTTCTCGACCACCTGGATTCCGGACGAGACGTTCTTTCAGACCCTCGTGCGCCACCTGATCCCCAAAACCGAAATCGAAAACCGCACGCTGACTTTCCTGATGTTCTCGGACTACGGGATGCCGGTGACGTTTTACAACGATCACTACGACCTTCTGCTGACGCAAGATTACCTGTTCGCCCGCAAGATCAGCCCCGAGGCGCAGTTGCTGAAGCAGAAATTGGGTGCGCTCTATGCCAGCGAAGGGGTCGAATTCCAGATATCGAACGAGGGACGGAACCTGCACGGATTTCTGACCGGCCGTGGCCGCGTGGGACGCCGGTATGCGCCCCGCTTCTGGGAGACGGCCAACACGCTGGGCGCCGATCGCGATCTGTACATGGTCGTCTGCAAGAAGTGGCATGTGGCCAAGCGGCTGATCGACCAGATCGCCTCTGAGACCAACCTGCCCTGCATCGAGTACCTGTTTAACGAGGAAGCCGCCCCGCTGCCCGATCTGGGGGGCTTGGAGACCACGCTGGTCAAACGATCCCGGCATCGCAGGGCGGTCACCCGGATGCTGTACGATCACTTCGGGACCGATCGGCTGCTGATCTGCCTGGATCCGGCCAGTCTGGATATCGTACAGGATTTCTGCTTGGACAAGGCGCGCACCCATGTGCTTGAAATCGAGTGCACCTATTCGGACGCGTATCTTGTCGGCCACGCCCACAGGGTCGGGTTGGCCGGAGAAAACAGCCCAGCCGCAACCGTCGAACGCCTCTTGCCGACGATCCGCAGCGATCTGGCCTATGAATCCGAACAGCTGCGCGGTGCCGGGATCGAGAGGTTCTTCCGATTGCGCGAAACCGCTGACCCGGCCGAGAACGTAGCCGCGATCGCGGGGTTCCTAGGGGTTTCCGAGGAGACCGCGCAGTCAATCATGCAGCTTGATTACCTGTTCACGGACTGAACGCAAGTGTTGGCCCGGCCGCACTAGGCCGCCGGGCCAGGTTTTCAGATGTCGAACTTCACGCCCTGCGCCAACGGCAGTTCGGCCGAGTAGTTCACGGTGTTCGTCTGGCGCCGCATATAGCCCTTCCAGGCATCCGAGCCGCTTTCGCGTCCGCCACCGGTTTCCTTCTCACCGCCGAACGCGCCGCCAATCTCGGCGCCCGAGGGGCCGATATTCACGTTGGCGATGCCGCAATCGGACCCGGCGGGCGACAGGAACTGTTCCGCCTCGCGCATGTTCAGCGTGAACACGCAAGACGACAGGCCCTGCGGCACGTCGTTCTGCATCTCAAGCGCCTCGTCGAAACCGTCATAGCCCATGACATAGAGGATCGGCGCGAAGGTTTCGGTCTTCACGATCTCGGTCTGGCCCGGCATTTCGACGATCGCGGGCTTCATGTAGACACCGCCCTCGGGCACGCCATCGGTCACGCGCTTGCCGCCGAAGACTGTGCCGCCCTCGGCCTCGGCCGCCTTCAGCGCAGCCTCCATCGCCTGCCCCGAAGCCTCGTCCACCAGCGGCCCGACCAAGGTGCCTTCGGCCAGCGGGTCACCGATGGGCAGACCGGCATAGGCCTTTTTCAGCCGCGCAACCAGATCGGCACGGATCGAGTTGTGCACGATCAGCCGCCGCAGCGTGGTGCAGCGCTGACCCGCGGTGCCCACGGCCGAGAACACGATGGCCCGCACCGCCATTTCAAGATCGGCCGAAGGGCCGACGATCATGGCGTTGTTGCCGCCCAGCTCCAGGATACACTTGCCGAACCGCTGCGCCACGATCGGCGCGACCGCGCGGCCCATCCGGGTCGAGCCGGTGGCCGAAATGATCGGCACCGCCTCGCTGGCCACAAGCGCCTTGCCCAGATCGGCACCGCCGATCAGCAGTTGCAGCAGCCCCTCGGGCGCGTCGCCGAACCGGGCCACGGCCTTTTCAAAGATCTTCTGACAGGCCATCGCGGTCAGGGGCGTTTTCTCGGACGGTTTCCAGATCACCGGATCGCCGCAGACCAGCGCCAGCGCCGCGTTCCACGACCAGACCGCAACCGGGAAGTTGAAGGCCGAGATCACGCCGACCGGACCGGCCGGGTGCCAGGTCTCCATCATCCGGTGGCCGGGGCGTTCCGAGGCGATGGTCAGGCCGTACAGCTGCCGTGACAGACCCACGGCAAAGTCGCAGATGTCGATCATCTCCTGCACTTCGCCCAGACCTTCCGAGGTGATCTTGCCGGCCTCCCAGCTGACCAGCGCGCCGAGGTCCTCCTTGGCAGCGCGCAGTTCCTCGCCCAGCAGGCGGATCAGCTCGCCCCGGCGCGGGGCGGGCACGGTGCGCCAGGCCTTGAAGGCCGCCGTGGCGCGGGCAAAGACCGCGTCCATGTCGGCAACGGGCGTTTCATGCACCCGCGCCAGCACGCGGCCGTCGATGGGCGAGCGGACCTCCAGCGTCCCGCCGGTCATCTCGGCCGCCATAAGGCCCAGTTTTTCGAGTGTGTGTTCTGCAGTCATGACTACGTCTTTCATGTTCAGGCCGCCTTGTTCTGGGGTGTCACATCGCCAGCACGGTACATCTGGCCGAATTCGGTGTTCAGGAAGTCATCCAGCCTGACCTGCTCTTGCCGGACAAAGCCCTTGGTGGGCAGCGCGCCCGTACGCATCAGGTCGGCCACGCCCAGAACGCCGGCGGCGGTGGTGATCTGGATCGCGCTCCAGATCTGGCCGTCAATGGTGCGGGCAAAGGACTTGTTGATCAGGGATTTCTCGCGCAGCGCGCCGTCGATCATGCCCTTGGCCGTGCAATAGACCAGAACCACGTCCTGATCGGTGCGCGGCAGCGCGGTTTCAAAGATGTCCTTCAACAGGTCGCGGCGCTGGCCTAGGCCCAGGTCGGTCAACAGCAGTTTCAGGATGTCGCGATGGCCGGGATAGCGGATCGAGCGATAGGACACCGCGCGCGCCTTGCCGGCCAGCGTCTCGGGCAAGGTGCCCAAGCCGCCCGACGTGTTGAAGCATTCGTATTCCACACCGTCATGGCCGATGATCTCGTAATCCTCGAGCGGCGCGGTCTTGACCCGGTCGCCATTCATGATGGCGTCGCAGGGGTTGCAGTATTCGTTGATCAGCCCGTCGGTGGACCAGGTCAGATTGTATTTCAGCGCATTGGTCGGATAGAGAGGCAGCGCGCCCACCCGCATGTGCAGGCTGTCCAGCGTGTCGAATTCGGCCGCCAAAGAGGCCCCCGCGATGCCGACGAAACCCGGGGCCAACCCGCATTGCGGCATGAAGGCGGTGTCACTGTCGCGGGCCAGTTCGCGCACGGCGTTGGTGGCGGCGACATCCTCGGTCAGGTCGAAATAATGCGCACCCGCGGCCTTGGCCGCCTTGGCGATCGCAGGCGTCAGGAAAAACGGTGCGGCCGAGATCACCGCATCGAACCCCGCCAGCCCCTGTGCCAGCCCGGCTTCGTCGCCCGCGTCGATCTGGCGGGTGGTGATGCCCTGCCTATTCAGCGCCGACAAGGCCGTAAGGTCATGGTCGGCCACGGTTACGGTATAGTCGTGCGATTTCTTCAACAGGGCGGCGATCATCTGTCCGATCTTTCCGGCCCCGACGACGCAGACGTTCCAACTCATTGTGCGCCTCCTCCTCTGCTCTGGTTCCAGTATGACCGCGCCGCCGTCCGGGCACAGCAATCGAGTTGACGAAACGGGCAACTTTTCCGTCATATTGACGAAAATTGAATCACAATGTCGGATCACGGCCGCAGCGTTTTGGAACCTGACGTCAGGGGTGGAAATGTCTTGCAACCGATTGCACCATTTTTGCAATGATGCGACATTCAACAGACCCGATCGACCGCACGAAGGAGACCAGGCAGGTGAGCGTTACGCTGAAGGAAGTTGCGGCCTTGGCCGGGGTGTCGCGGTCGGCGGTGTCGCGCACCTTCACGCCGGGCGCCTCGGTCTCGGCCAAGACCCGCGCCAAGGTGGAAAAGGCCGCCAAGGAACTGGGCTACAGCCCCAACGCGCTGGCCTCGTCGTTGACGACGGGGCGGACCAAGCTGATCGGGCTGATCTCGAACAACTTCCACAATCCCATCTTTCTTGAGGTTTTCGACCAGTTCACCCGCGCCCTGCAGGAACGCGGGCTGCGCCCGCTGATCGTGAACCTGACCGACGAGACCGAGCCCGCCAATTCCGTGCGCATGCTGCGGCAGTATTCGGTGGATGCGGTGATCGTCGCCTCGTCGACCTTGCCGCCCAGCTTTGCCAAGGCGTTTCACGATGCCGGCGTGCCGGTGGTGCACACCTTCGGGCGCTCGGCGACCTCGCCCGAGGTGCATGTGGTGGGCATCGACAATGTGGAATGCGGACGCATGGCCGCGCGCGAGCTGGTCGCGCGGGGCTATGCCAGCGTGGGCTATCTGGGCGGGCCGATCGATGCGACCTCGGCGCGGGACCGGCAACGGGGCTTTACCGAGGAAATGGCAAACCACCCGCAGGTTCCCGTCAGCCACTCCTTCGCTGGGGCCTACTCCTTCGAGGCCGGCCGGGCCGAGATGCTGCGCCTGCTGGCGGGTGACCCGGCGCAGGCCTATTTCTGCGGCGACGACATCCTGTCGATCGGGGCGCTGTCGGCGCTGGCCGACCACGGGCTGAAACCGGGTTCTGACATCGGGATCATCGGCCTGAACGACATGGAGATGTCGCGCTGGGAATACATCAACCTGACGACCATCCATCAGCCGATCAAGCAGATCATCACCTCGTCGGTCGATCTGGTGGAAGAGATGCTGAAGACGCCCGACCGCTACCCCGAGGCGCGGATCTTTCCCTGCCGGGTGATCGAGCGGGGCACGTTGCGGCCCCGCCCCTGATCAGCGGAACATCGGCGGGCGCGCGTCCTGCCAGGCGCCCTCGGCCCGGGCCGAGGCCACCGCTGCGTGCACCGCGGCAATCGAGCGGACGCCATCGGCGGCGTTGGGCAGCCCATCGCGCGGTTCGCCCCGGATCGCGTCGGCCAGATCGCAATAGATATTGGCCACGGCCAGCGGAAAGCCCTCGGGATGGGCAATCGCCACGCGCGACAGGCGCATCGCGTCTTCATGCAAGCCGCCCTCGCCCTTTTCGATGATCTGGGTTCGTCCACCGACTGGGGTGTAGATCAGCTGGTTGGGGTGTTCGGAGGCCCAGCGCAGCCCGCCGGTCTCGCCGAACACCTGGATATCGAACCCGTGCTGCCGCCCGATCGCAACGGACGAGGTCCACAACCGGCCCACGGTGCCGCCCTCCATCCGGAAATTGACCATGGCGTCGTCCTCCAGCTGGCGGCTGGGAATGGTCGAGGCCATGTCGGCCGACAGCGTCGCGACCTCGTCATCGCAGATGAAGCTGGCCATGTGCAGCGCGTGGATGCCGCAATCGGCGAATTGCCCCGACACGCCCGCCATGGCCGGATCATAGCGCCAGCGCACGCGCGGATTGTCCGCGTCAGTGGCATCCCCATGGTGGCCGTGGCTGAAATTGGTGACGACCAGACGCACCTTGCCGATCTCTCCTGCGCGGACCGTGGCGCGGGCCTGCCGCACCATCGGATAGGCCGAATAGCAGTAGTTGACCGCGCAGATCCTGCCCGAGGCCCGGGCCACGCGCACGATCTCCTCGCCCTCTTCCACGGTCATGGTCATCGGCTTTTCGCACAACACGTTGAACCCGGCCTCGAGATACGCCTTGGCGATCTCGAAATGGGTCGCGTTCGGGGTGGCGATGGTCACAAGGTCGATCCGGTCGGGCCGATCCTTTTCGCCGGCCAGCATTTCCTGCCAGTCGCCATAGGCGCGGTCGGCGGGCACACCCAGCCGCTGCGCATAGGCGCGCCCCGCCTCGGGTCGGTGGTCCAGCGCGCCGGCGGCGAATTCGAACAGGCCGTCGGCCTGTGCGCCCAGACGGTGGGCGGGCCCGATCTGGCTGCCTTCTCCGCCCCCGATCATGCCCCATTTCAACTTTGCCATGGTCTTGGTCTCTCTGCGAACGATGTTGGAAAACGTGCCGGGCCTAGAACGCGCCGACGTCCTGCCAGCCGCGACTGTCGGCCGAGGCCAGCGCCGCCGCCAGCACCCGGTTGACCTCGTGCCCATCCCGGAAGGTGGGCCAGATGTTCCGGCCGGAGTGAATGGCGGTCAGAAAATCCTTGGCCTCGATGATGATCTGATCCTGATAGCCGGTGCCGTGGCCAGGACCCTGGCAGAAGGGTTCATAATCGGGATGCGCCGGACCGGTCAGAATCTTGGTGAAGCCGCACTGGGCCTCGGGGCCTTCGCGGCGATAGAGCCACAGGGCGTTCTGATCCTCCTGGTCAAAACGGATCGCGCCCTTGGTACCCGAAATCTCGTAGGCATAGCCCATTTTGCGGCCGGTCGCGATACGGCTGAAATAGAGGTTCCCCATGACGCCGTTTTCAAACCGGCACATCATCTGGGCGTGATCGTCATTGGTCACCGCGCCGCCCGGCCGGGTGTGGTGAACGGTTTCCACATCGGCCATGACCTGCGCGATCGGTCCCACCAAGGCCAGCGCGCCATTGACCATGTGCGGCGCCAGATCGCCGATGGTGCCGTTGGCCATGCCGGTCGTGCGCCAGGTCGCCGGGGCCTCGGGGTCGGCATAGAAATCCTCGGTATGTTCACCGCGGAACCATGTGATGTCGCCAATCGCGCCGTCGGCGATCAGCTGGCGGGCAAACTGGCTGGCCGGGGTGCGGATATAGTTGAACCCGACCATGTTGACGGTGCCCGAGGCCTCGGCCGCCGCCACCATGGCACGGCTGTCCTCAAGCGACGCGCCCAGCGGTTTTTCGCACAGCACCGGCTTGCCCAGCGCCAGCGCCGCCTCGGCTATCTGCCGGTGGGTGGACTGGGGCGATGCAATCACGACGGCCTCGACCACCGGATCTTTGACCAAGGTCTGCCAGTCGGCGGTGGCACGGCGGAACCCGTAGGCGGCGCGGTAGCGTTCGGCACTGTCAAGGCTTGAGGCGCAAATCATCTCGAGCCGCGGTCTGAGCGCGGTGTCGAACACGGCGCCCACGGCGGACATGGCCACCGAATGGGCTTTGCCCATATAGCCGCCTCCGACGATTCCAATTCCGATTTCTCGCATTTTGGGCGGCTCCGAACATACTGATTGCAACCGGTTGCAAAATCAGTATCGTGAGAATCGATCCAATGCAAGGTCCATCGGATCGGCGGGATCAAAATGCCTGGGAGGTACAGTTTGAGTCACTTGATCGACGGCATCAAAGGAAACCGGTTTGCCGTTTTCGGGCGCGCTGGCATGGACATGTTCGCCGATCCGGTCGGTGTCAAAAGCGAACATGCCGACATGTTCCGCGCGGACTTGGGCGGTTCGTCCGCGAATATCTGCGCGGGTCTGGTCAAGCTGGGCAGCCAGGCGTCGCTGATCACCTCCGTCTCGGATGACGCGGTTGGGCGGTTCTGCCTCAACAAGTTGCATCACTATGGTGTCGACACCTCTTTCATCCGCGTCGTCGGCGGTGAATACCGCATGTCCTTGGCGGTCTATGAAAGCTGCATCGAGGACTTTCAGAACGTCATCTACCGAAACGGCGCCGTCGATTTTCAGGTCACCGAAGATGACATGGACCGGGTCGACTATGGCCGTTTCAGCGCGGCGATCTCGGCCGGAACCGTGTTTGCCGCCGAACCGTCGCGCAGCGCCACCTTCCGCGCCTTCGAAAACGCGCGCAAGGCCGGGCTGCCGGTGATCTTCGACATCGACTACCGGCCCTACAGCTGGCCTTCGGCGCAGGTCGCCGCCGACGTGCTGTCGCGCGCGGGCGAGGCCAGCGACATGATCGTCGGCAATGACGAAGAATTCGGCTTCATGGCCGGTGGGATCGAGAAAGGCTTCCGGAAAGCCTGCGATCTGGCCGAGAAACCCGGCCGCATCGTCATCTACAAGATGGGCGAAAAGGGCGCCGTGACCTTAACCGACGGGCAAGAGATCCACACCGGCATCTACCCGGTCACCGCCGTCAAACCCAACGGCGCGGGCGACAGCTTCATGGCCGGGCTGCTGGCCTCGATCGCGGCGGGCCATTCGCTGGAACAGGCGGTGTTGCGCGGCTCGGCCTGCGCCTCGATCGTCGTATCCAAACCGGGCTGCGCGCCCGCCATGCCAACCACCGAAGACCTGGACGCTTTCCTTGCGTCCCACCCCGGCCCCACCCCGGCCGGATAGGAGAGCCCGATGCACATCCCCCCGTTCGACAACCAGAACAAACCCATCGTCGATGTCGATGACCCGACCGTACCGTTGAACTATTTCAACATCGTCAAGTTGAAGCGGGGCGAAGCCTTTGAATACCAGGTCCCAGGGTACGAGACCTGCATCGTGCCCGCCACCGGCAGCGTCGATGTGGATGTCGAGGGCGTGCACTTTGCCCATCTGGGCAACCGGGGCGAGGATGTCTGGGATGGCGAGCCCGAGGGGGCTTATGTCCCGTCAGGGGCAAGGGCGCAGATGGTCTGCGTGTCGGAAACGGCCGAGGTGTTCGTGGCCGGCGCAAAGTATGACAAGGTGCTGGACCCGTTCGACGTGCGCGAGCATGACTTGGTGCAATATGGCAGCGACGACACCAAGACCCATCGCAAGATCAAGCATATCCTGGGCCAGAAACAGCATGACAAGGTCGGCCGCCTGCTGGTGAGCGAGCTGTTCACCGTGGGTCAGGGCGGCTGGTCGGGCTTTCCCAGCCACAAGCACGACACCAACCGCCTGCCGGACGAGACCCGGCATGACGAGACCTACAATTTCCGTTTCAAACCGAACTGGGGCTCGGGCCTGCAGATGCTGCAGCGCGAGGACAACGCGCCGGGCGATGCCTATCACATCGTCGATGGCTCGACGATCTGCATCGACAAGGGCTATCACCCCTGCTGCGTGCTGCCGGGATACGAGATGTATTACTTCACCATCCTCGGCGGGCTGACCCAGCGGTCGCTGGTGCAGTATTTCCAACCCACCCATGCCTATCAGATCGAAACGATCCCGGGCATCAAAGACATGATCGCCAAGTTCAAATGACCCTCGTTACGCTCAAAGACGTCCTGCAACCCGCCTATGAACAGGGCTATGCCGTCGGCGGCCTGGTGACGCTGGGCTGGGAGGACATGCGCGCCTATGTCGCCGCGGCCGAGGCCGAGAACGCCCCGGTGATCCTGCAGGCCGGCCCCAGCTGCCGCGAACACACGCCGCTGCCGGTTCTGGGCAAGATGTTCCGGTATCTGGCCGAAAACGCCTCGGTGCCCGTCGTGGCGCATCTGGACCACGGCTATACGTTCGAGGAGTGCAAGATCGCGCTGGACAGCGGGTTCACCTCGCTGATGTTCGACGGATCGCGCAAGCCCCTGCAGCAGAATATCGACGAGACCGCCGGGATTGCCGAAATGGCCCACGCCGCCGGGATCTCGTGCGAGGGCGAAATCGGCTTCGTCGGCTATTCCGGCGGCGAAGGCTCGGCCGGGACCGATCCGGACGAGGCAGCCACCTTCGCCGCCCAGACCGGCGTGGATGCGATGGCGATCTCGGTCGGAAACGTCCACCTTCAGCAGAACAAGGAAGGTGGACTGGACGAGGACCGCATCCGCCGGATTCAGGCCGTGACCAACGTGCCGCTGGTGATCCATGGCGGTTCGGGCGTGCCCGTGGAACAGCGCGCGCGGCTGGCGCGTGAAACCGCGATCTGCAAGTTCAACATCGGGACCGAGCTGCGCATGGCCTTCGGCGCCGCCCTACGCGAGGCCGTAAATCGTGACCCCGACCGGTTCGACCGGGTGACGATCCTGAAGGAAACCCATGACCCGGTTGAGGCCGCCGCCCGCACCGTGATCCGCGCCTTTGGTGCGCCGCCGCAGCGCTAAGCGTCCCGACCTGGGCCGTTCTGCAGAATACGCAGGCGGGTCCTAGTCGTCACGCCCCGGTTCGTTTGGATTGCTGGAAAACAGGGCGATCTTGTTGCCCTGTGGGTCCCGCAGATAGCCGACATAGAAACGCGGCCCGTACATGGCGCGAATGCCCGGCTGGCCTTCGTCAGACCCGCCGGCCCGCAGCGCGGCGGCGTGCAGGTCGCACACCTGCTGCTGATTGCGCGCCTCGAACGCGACCATCGCACCATTCCCGGCCGAGGCCGCGGCCCCGTCAAAAGGCGGTTTGACATAAAATTCCGGCAGAACCGGCTGCTGGCCCGGCGGCACCGGCAGGGCGAAACTCAGCCCTTCTGGGCCTTCCTCCAGCGCATAGCCGAGATCCGGCAGAAAGGCGCAGTAAAACCGTTTTGCACGCGCGATGTCGTCCGCGCCGACCGTGACATAGGAAATCATGCCGCATCTTCCCTTGCAGGGTGTCAATCCGTCAACCGGCACCAGCGCATCGGCGCACGTCGATTCCGGGCATGGAAGGCCCCAAGGTCGTCAGATCGAGCCGCCCTCGACCATGAAGTTCCCGGCACTGCACATGGCCGCGTCGTCCGAGGCCAAAAACAGCACCATCCGCGCCACATAGACCGGGTCGATCGGATCAGGCAGGCATTGGCGGTCGATCTGTTTTGCCAGCGCCTCGGGGGTGACCCACAGGTCTTTCTGGCGCTGGGTCATGATCCAGCCGGGCACGACCGTGTTGACCCGGATGCGGTGATCGCCCAGTTCCCGCGCCATGGTGCGGGTCAGGCCGTGCACTGCGGATTTCGCGGTGGCATAGGCGGGAAAGCCCGCGCCGGCCTCCCACCAGGAATTCGAGCCGATATTGATGATCGACCCCGCGCCCTTGCCGATCATGCCGGGCGCCACGGATTGGATGGCAAAGAACATGTGGCGGAGGTTGGTCGCCATGCGCTCGTCCCAATAGTCCAGCGTCACCTCGCGCCAGTCGTGCCGGTCGTCATGCGCGGCGTTGTTGACCAGAACGTCCGCCGCGCCCAGCGCGTCGGCGAGTTCCTCGAATGCCGACCGCAACGCCGCGATGTCGCGCAGGTCGCAGGCGGCAAAGGCGTGGTTTCCGTCCAGTTCGGCCAGCAGCGTGTTTCCGCCCTCGGCGTTGATGTCGACAAAGCCGACCTTGGCCCCCTGCTCGGCAAAGCCGCGCACGATCTCGCGCCCGATGCCCGAGGCCCCGCCGGTCACGAACACCGTGCGCCCCTTGAGGCCGGGATAGATGGCAAAGGTCTTGGTCATTTGTCGCGCTCCATGATCCATTCCACTTCGGGCGCCGGAACGAAACGCCATTTGCGCAGCGGCCCGGCCATGACGTTCAGGTAATACATCTCGAACCCGTAGGGCGCCCCGCAAGGGTGGTGCCCGCGCGGCACCAGTACCACATCGCCATCGGACACGGCCATGGTTTCGTCCAACTGACCGTCATCGGTATAGACGCGCTGGATGCCAAAGCCGCTGGCCGGGTTCAGGCGGTGGTAATAGGTCTCTTCCAGATAGGTGATGCGGGGATAGTCATCCTCGTCATGCCGGTGGCTGGGGTAGGATGACCAATGGCCGCTGGGGGTAAAGACCTCGGTCACCAGCAGGCTGTCGGCGTAATCCTCGGCCTCCATCGCGATGTTGTTGATGTGGCGCGTGTTCGTTCCCTTGCCGCGCTCGGTCAGGGTGATGCCCTCGGGCCCGATCCGGCGCGGGGCATGGCCGCCCTTGCCCGGGGCAGAGCACACGGCGATCACGCAATCGGTTTCGGCCGTGGCCTCCCACTCGGTGCCGTTGGGCAGGTACAGGCAATGGGGCGGAGATTTTTCGAACACGTTCATCCGGTCGCCCAACACGCCCCAATCCTGCCCGGCGCCGGTGATCCGGGCCTTGCCCTCGACCATCACCAGAATGACCTCGCGGTCGCCGGTGACCTCGGCGGCGCGGTCGCCGGCCCGCAGGTGATAAAGGCCAAAGCCCACAAAGCGCCAGCCGGCGCTGGCCGGCGTGATGTCATGCACCTTGCCGTGGGTTCCGAAGGGTTTTCTCAGAAGTTCTGCCATCGGTTTCACCTGTGTTGGGGCAGCACCAGCCGCCCGGGTTCCGTCATGCCGCCTGCCGCGCCTGCAGCGCGTCCAGCGCCTGTTCCAGCTGCGCCTGCGTCCAGCTGTCCGACACCGCCCGGCGCAGGATGTCGGCCTGGCTGGGCGGAGCGTTTCCGCCCACCGGCGGATCGGTATCCAGATTGGTCGGAAAGGGATAGCCTTCGGCGGTGGCCGCGATTGCGGCGTCGATCCGGGCATCATCCAGATTGCCACGCTGTTTCAGCGCCATCAGTGCGGGGAAAACGGCCACACACATCGCATTGCGGTCCACAGCCTCCATCGCCCGTCCGAAGGCCGACGAAACCTGCAGAAGGTTGGCCATCCGGTGGATGTCGGCGCTGCTGTTTTCGCCGGCGGCATGGAACAGCGCCGGGTTGAAGAACACCGCATCGCCCTTGGCCAGCGGCAACTGGATGCAGGCCCGTTCGAAATGCGCCCGATGCGCGTCGTCGTGGAACGCGACATAGCCGGGGCCATACAGCTGCGAGAAGGGCAACAGCTTGGTCGGGCCGCTCTCGATGGGCATGTCACAATGGGCAACCGCGCCCTGCAGGGTCAGCGCGGCGGTGACCATATGGGCATGCGCCGGGAACTGCGCCGCCTTGTCGGCGGTCTGGAACCCCAGGTGATAGTCGCGATGCGCCTGCTGCGCCTTGCCGCCCGGCCGCACCTGGTTGATCTGCGCGGTCATCTGGTAGTCGGGGCCCAGCCAGGCCTCGCAGGCGGCGGCAATCGCCGTGTTGCCGAAATAGAGCGCAAAGCCCTCGGGGTCGCGCAGGCATTGCTTTTGCAGCGCGTTCCACACCCTGTCATTCGCGCCCGAGGCCGCAAAGTGATCGCCCTCGCCACCCCCGGCCTGACGCTCATCTTCGATGATCTGGCGAAACACCTCGGTCGCCCGGTCGATGACCGCGGCATCGGCATAGGCGCCTTTCAGCGCGATCACCCCGGCCGACTGACCCAGAACCCAGCCCCATTCTGCCAGCAGGGCGCGCCGTGCTTCGGGCGTTTCCAAGGCGGGGCGCAGCGCATGCATGTCATAGATCGGCACGTCCTTTTCCACCGCGGCCGCGTGGGGCACCTGCTCGGGCAGCAGACTTTGCGAGGTCAGCACCTTGAATTCGTCCAGATCACAGGACTCACGACCGAAATAGCCGACGAAACCAGGTTGCTGATGGACCATGAAACGCTCCTTTCCCATGGCGGCGCCCCGGGGGCGCGAAAGATCAGGCCGTGATCGTCAATCCGGCCTGACTGCAGACCTCGACGATGTGGTCATAGCCCATCTTCGAGTATTCATAGGGCGGCGCCTTGGCCGGGTCCTGCTCGGCCTCGACCACGATCCAGCCTTCGTAATCCATGGCTTTCAACGCATGGGCGACCTCCTGAAAGTCGATGCAGCCATCGCCGGGCACCGTGAAGGCCCCTGCGATCACCGCATCCAGGAAACTGCGCCGGTTGCCGCGCGTGTCGCGCACGATGCCGGGGCGGATGTCCTTGAAATGCACGTGGTGAACCCGATCACCCCAACGGTTCAGCGTGGCCAGCACATCACCGCCGCCGAACAGCAGATGCCCGGTGTCAAAGCACAGCCTCACCTCGGGGCCGGATCCGTCCATCAGCCAGTTCACGTCATCTTCGCCTTCGATGATCGTACCCATGTGGTGGTGATAGGCCATCGGCATGCCCTCATCGGCCATCCACTTGGCCAGTTCGGTGATCTTGGCGCCGTAGGCCTTGATCTCGTCTTTCGACAGCTGTGGGCGGTCATTGACCGGGGTGCCGATCTGGCCCTGAACCGTGTTCGAGCATTCGGCATAGACGATGCAAGGGCTGTTCAGCGCCACGAACTGTTCGACCTGTGCGCGCACCGCGTCGCGTTCGGCGGCGAAGTCATTGACCAGCGAATTGCCCGAACACCAGCCGCCGCACAGGGCAAGGTCATTTTCTTCCAAGTAGGCGCGCAGGCCTGCGGTATCGGCGGGCATGCGCTGCCCGCGCTCAACCCCGGTATAGCCGATCTGACGCGCCTCTTTCAGGGCCTGCTCCATCGTGAACGCCGCCGTCAGGTCGGGCAGGTCGTCATTTTGCCACGCAATCGGAGAGATGCCGATCTTCACGCTCATTTGGTGTTTCTTTCCTTGATGGCAGCCTCGTAGGCCGCACGTTTTTCTTTCACTGCAGGGCGGGTGCTGACCTCGGGCACCGCCACTTCCCACCACGTGCCGCCATATTCGGTCGAGGGGTACGGGTCGGTGTCGATGACGATCACATAGGGGCCTTTGACTTCAGCGCGCTTTGCCAGCGCCTCTTCCAGCTCGGCGATCGAGCCGACCTTGACCGAGGTCGCCCCCATCGCCGCCGCATGGGCCGCAAAGTCGATGGCCGAGGGCGTCTCGTGCACCGCATGGTCCAGCAAGTTGTTGAACTCGGCCCCGCCGGTGCCCATCTGCAGCCGGTTGATGCAGCCAAAGCCCCGGTTGTCGGTGATCACCACGGTGAAGGACACGCCCATCATCGCCGCCGTCGCCATTTCCGAGTTGGCCATCATGTAGGTGCCGTCCCCGGTGAAACAGATCACGTCGCGGTCGGGCTGGGCCATCTTGATGCCCATGGCGCCGGCGATCTCGTAGCCCATGCAGCTGAAGCCGTATTCCATGTGATAGGTCCCCGGACGCGGCGCCTTCCACAGCTTGTGCAGCTCGCCCGGCATGGTGCCGGCGGCGCACATCACCACCGTGTCGTCATGCGCCGCGCGCTGCACCGCACCCACCACCTGCATGTCGGTGGGCAGCGCGTTGGCGTCGCCCGGCGCATCGGTCAGCGCATCGACCTTGGCAAACCACTCAGCCTTGAGCGTGTCGGCCACCGGATCGGCGCGATAGCCCTGCAGGGCTGCGCCCAGTTCCTCGATCCCGACCCGCGCGTCGGCCAACAGCGGCATCGCGCCGTGTTTCGCGGCGTCATAGGCGGCGGTGTTCAGGCAGACCATCTTGCGCTCGGGGTTGGAAAACAGCCCCCAGGACCCGGTTGTGAAGTCCTGAAACCGCGTGCCGATGCCTAGGATCAAGTCCGCCTCGGCGCATACGGCGTTGGCGGGTTCGCCCCCGGTCACGCCGACCGGACCCAGGTTCAGCGGGTGATCCCAGGCCAGGGCCGATTTGCCGGCCTGCGTTTCGGCCACGGGAATGTTGTGGGTCTCGGCCAAGGCCTGCAGCGCGTCGGTCGCGCCGGAGTAATGGACACCGCCGCCGGCCACGATGATCGGGCGTTTGGCTGACAGGATGGCCTCGGCGGCGCGGGCCAGCTCGGCTGCGTCGGGGCGGATGCGGCGCTGATGCCAGATGCGCGGCTCGAAGAAGCTGAGCGGATAGTCATAGGCCTCGGCCTGCACGTCCTGGCAAAAGCCCAGGGTCACCGGCCCGCAATCGGCCGGGTCGGTCATGGTGCGGAAGGCGCGCGGCAGGGCGGTCAGCAGATGTTCGGGCCGGGTGATCCGGTCGAAATAGCGGCTGACCGGGCGGAAACAGTCATTGGCGCTGACGGTGCCGTCGGTGAAATCCTCGGTCTGTTGCAGAACGGGGTCGGGGCCACGGCTGGCGAACACATCGCCCGGCAACAGCAGCACCGGCAGGCGGTTCACATGCGCCAGCGCGGCGGCGGTGACCATGTTGGTCGCCCCGGGCCCGATCGACGAGGTGACCGCCATGGCGCGGCTGCGCCGCATCTGCTTGGCATAGGCGATGGCGCAATGGGCCATGGTCTGTTCATTGTGACCGCGATAGGTGGGCAGGCTGTCGCGCACTCCGTGCAGCGCCTCGCCCAGACCGGCCACGTTGCCATGGCCGAAAATCGCCCAGACACCGGCGATGAAGGGCTCGCCGTCTTCGTTCATCTGCGCGCCAAGGTAACGCACCAGGGCCTGCGCCGCGGTCAGTCGGATTGTCTTGCTCATCATGATCCCTTTCAGAACGAGGCCGCTGTGGGCAATCCGTTGCAATCATTCTGTCGTGAAAGGATCCGACACGCCCACCACCCGGACCGGGTGGCCCGGCCTCCCGGACCCTGGTGATTTTGGTGCCCCGCATGATGCGGGACACCGGGGAGAAACCTTCAGACGGTACCGCCCAGCGACCCTTCCAGCTCGGCCATCTCCTGCCCGCCGGCCATCATGTCCTGCAGCTCTTCGGGCGAGATCTCGCCGCGCCGGGCGGTGCCCAGCGTCTTGCCGCGGTTCAGAACCGTGAACCGGTCGCCCACGGCCAGCGCGTGCCGGACGTTGTGGCTGATGAAGACCACGCCGATGCCCTGGTGGCGCACCTTGTCGATGGTGGCCAGCACGTTCGATGTCTGCCGCACACCCAGTGCCGAGGTCGGTTCGTCCAGGATCAGGATCTTGGCGCCGAAATAGACCGCGCGGGCAATCGCCACGGTCTGACGCTCACCCCCCGACAAAGTGCCTACCGCCTGATCGGGGCCGCGCAGGTTGATGCCCATCTTTCGCATCTCTTCCATGCAGACCTGGTTGGCGTGTTCGATGTCGAACCGTTTCAGCAGGCCTTTCCCCTTGGTCGGCTCGCGCCCCATGAAAAAATTGCGCGTGACGCTCATCAGCGGGATCATCGCCAGGTCCTGGAACACGGTGGCAATGCCCGCCTCCATCGCGTCGCGGGGCGTGTCGAAGGACATCGGCTGTCCTTCGAAATAGATCTCGCCCTTGGTGGGTTTGTGCACGCCCGACATCGTCTTGATGAAGGTCGATTTGCCCGCCCCGTTGTCACCCAGTAGACAGTGGCATTCACCCGGCTTGACGTCGAAACTGACGCCCGCCAACGCGATGATGTTGCCGAAATGCTTTTCGATCTCTTTCATTTCGACGACCGGGGCCACGTCTTTGACCGCATCGCCGTGATGGAACTTGGTATCTTCGGTCATGTCAGCGCTCCCCGGTTACGCGTTTGCGGATCGCGTTGTTGAACAGGACGGCGATCAGCAGCATCGCCCCCAGAAACACCTGGAACCAGTCCTGATCGAAATCGGTATAGGTCAGGCCGATGACCACCATGCCGAAGATAATCGCCCCGAAGAATGCCCCGATGGCCGAACCATACCCGCCGGTCAGCAAACAGCCGCCGATCACTGCGGCGATGATCGCCTCGAACTCCTTCTGGAAGCCGCGCCGCGCATCGGTCGAGCCTGCATCGATCACGGTTATTATCGCCACCAGCGCGGCACAGCAGGCGGTCAGCATGAACAGTGAAATCTTGACCCGGTTCACCGGCACACCCGAGTTCGACGCCGCAACCCGGTCGCCGCCCGAGGCGAAGATCCAGTTGCCGGCCGGGGTGCGCAGCAGAACATAGGTGGCGGCAATGGCGAAGGCCACGAACCACAGGATTTCAACCGGGACACCCGGCACTTTGGGCGCGCCACTTTTGAACGTGTCGATCAGGCCCTTTTCGGCAAGCCAGGTGAACAGGCTGCCGAAGGCTTCGCCGGAAAAGAACGGCGCGAGCCAGTCATTTTCGACCTGATCGCGCACGCCGCGCAGCTGGGTCGACCCGCCGGTGGCCGCCTTGAGCCCCACCAGGGACAGGCCGCGCAGAATGAACAGAAAGGCAAGCGTCACGATGAAGGATGGCAGGCCCGAGCGGATGACGATGGTGCCGTTGATTGCCCCGACAAAGGCGGCAAAGACAAAAGTCATCGGGATCGCGGCCACCAAGGGCAGTTGCCAGGTCACCACGCAGACCCCGAAGAACAGGCCGGCAAAGGCCACCATGGAGCCGATCGACAGGTCAAACTCGCCCCCGATCATCAGCAGCGCCGCGCCGATGGCCAGAATACCCAGTTGGGCGGCCGGGGTCATGAAGTTCATGATGCCGGCAAGCGTGAACATCGATTCATCGGCCGTGATGGCGAAGAAGATGAAGACAAGGATCGCCCCTGCGATGGCCCCCAGTTCGGGCCGCTTCATCAGCTTGGTCAGGAACGGCTCCTTCTTGATCCGTTCGTCCACCGCCACTTGTGCAGACTCGGTCATGGTTTCCTCCCGTTTGGCAGGGGCGGCGCCCTGACGCCGCCCCGATTTTCAGCCCGCCGGTATCAGCGGATGCCCTGAGCGGACAGCTCGACCACCTGACCGGCCTTGTCGGCGGTGATCAGGTTCGGACCCGAGGGCACGTTGCCGCCCGGCATCAGGCCGTACTTGGCGTTCAGCGCCATGAACACGACCGGCAGATAACCCTGCAGATACTGCTGCTGGTCCACCGCAAAGGCCGCGTCACCATCGACGATCGACTGCAGGAAGTTGGCCGACAGGTCGAACGAGGCCACGTTCACGTCGCGCCCCGACCCTTTGACGGCGGCCACGGTGGGCTCACCGGCCGAGCTTGCGCCCAGCGCCATCACGGTATCGACGCTTTCATCCGAAGCCAGAGCCGCCGACACTTTCGACTCAATCTCGGACGGATCGTTGGACGTCGGCAGAACGGTCACATTGCCGCCAAAGCCTTCAGCAAAGCCCGCACAGCGCAGGTCCAGCGCGACATTGCCGACCTCGTGGTTCACACAGATCGCATTCTTGCCGCCCATTTCGGCCAGCTTCTCACCGGCGGCCTTGCCGGCGTCGAATTCATCCTGACCCACATGCAGCGCCGCGCCCAACTCCTTGGACACGTCCGAGCCCGAGTTCATCGAGATCACCGGGATACCCGCGGCAACCGCGCGTTCGATCGAGGGGCCAAGCGCGTCGGCGTCCGGGATCGAGACGATCAGCCCGTCGGGCTCCTGGTTTACGGCAGCGTCGATCAACTGCGACATGGCAACCATGTCGAAGGTTTCGGGCGCACGGTACTCGACGTTCACGCCCATATCCGTGCCGGCCTGCTCGACCCCGTTCTTGACCACGTTCCAGAACGCGTCATTCGCCTGACCGTGCGATACCACGACGATGTCCTGCGCAAAGGCCGGAGTGGCCAGCGCCAGCGCGCCGGCGGCCAAAGCACCTTTGAAAAATTTGTTCATTTCGTTTCCTCCCACTAGGACAGATTTTTGTCTTGTCCGGGTCCTGGACCCATTCATCCGGCAAGGCCGAATCTCTGTCGCTCCGATACGCATCGGGGCCGTTTCAGTTTCAATACTTCACGTCATTTTGCAACCGGTTTCAAAATTTCCTCTAGCTTTACCGGAATACCCGTCCGGGCCGACCGGGTCGCAGCTTCGGCCAGGGCCAGCGCTGCGACGCCGTCTTCCAGCGGCACCGGCACAGCGGATCCGGTCTTGACCGCAGTCACGAACGCATCCCATTCCGCCCGATAGGCAGGCATGTAGCGTTCGAGGAAGAAGTAGGTCGGCTTGGCACTGATCACGCCATCGGCCGTGGATTTAACCAGGTTGTTCTCGAGCACGTTGCACGCCTGCAGCAGCCCGCCGGACCCCAACACCTCGACCCGTTGGTCATAGCCGTATACGGCCCGGCGAGAATTCTTGATGACGGCGATCCGACCATCCTTGTAGGTCATGGTGACGACGGCTGTGTCCACATCCCCTGCCTCGGCGATGGCCGGGTCCACGGTCGATGTGCCAACGGCCGAAACAGTGACTGGTACGTCACCCATGATGAAATTGGCGAGGTCGAAATCATGTATCGTCATGTCCCGAAATAATCCTCCCGAGACTTTCACATAGGAAATCGGGGGCGGGGCCGGATCAAACGAGGTGATCGACAGCAATTCCGGGCTTCCGATCTCGCCAGACTGAACGGCGGATTTCAATGCGCCGAAGCCCGGATCGAAACGCCGGTTGAACCCGATCATGACCGGCTGACCGGTACCTGACACGGCTCGCTGGCAGGCCAAGGCGCGGTTCAGGTCCAGATCGACCGGCTTTTCGCACAGAACGGCCTTGCCCGCGGCGGTCGCCGCTTCGATGAGGTCCGAATGCGTATCCGTCGGCGTGGCGATCAGCACCGCGTCGATATCCGGGTCGGCGATGATGTCCTCCGACGTCCGCGCCACGGCTCCATGAGCTTGCGCCAGACGTGCAGCGGCGTCTTCCATTGCGTCCGAAACCGCAACAAGCGTGCTGTCCGGGTGGTCCGAAATGGCTTGCGCGTGGACGGTTCCGATGCGCCCTGCTCCAAGCAATCCGATTCTGAGCATTGTGACCTCTGGGTATATTTCTGGCGGGAGCATGTTCTTTTTTGCAACCGGTTGCAAGGATTATTTGCGCCCTGTATGTGCCCGCGCTCTTGCCCGCCATTGCACCGCGGTCAGGACAGAACTCAGCCGGTCGTGGGCGGGGTCAATCTCTTGAATTTGCAGCCTGGGCATCCTTGGATGGCTTGGTTTTGGCCCGTTTGGTTCTGCTTTTGTGATTTTTCAATCGTCTGTTAAACCTTTGAGTCGGGGCAGAAATTGACACCGATACCAAACCGCCCCGACCAAGGAGACGATGATTTGATGAATGTGTCCCTGCCGATTCCGCTGCTGGTCATGGCCATTCTCCCTGCTGCGTTGCTGGACCGATGTTCGGGCCAGAACACCGGCACCGCGCTGGGAGTTCTGGCGCGGGACCGGGTCGCACTGACGGCAACGGCCAATGAGATCATCGTGGAACTGCCTGTAGCAGAAGGGTCTCCGGTCAAGGTCGGCGACGTGCTGGTCAGGTTCGACACGGATCTGCAGACCGCGAAGCTGAACCTCGCGCAGGCGGAACTGGAAAAATCGCAGGCCACGCTACTGAAACTGGAAGTCGGCCCGCGCGAGGAAGAGATTGCGATCGCGCGCGCCAACGTCGCCGGTGCCGAGGCGCGTCTGCTGGACGCAGAGGCCGTGTATCAGAGGAATTCCCAGCTGGTCGTCAACTCGGTCGTCAGCCAGGCGCGCCTGGACCAGGATATTGCCGCACGCGATTCCGCTCGGGCGGCACTGGAAAGCGCTCGGGAATCCCTGAAAGAACTGGAAAACGGAACCCGCCCCGAAGATCTGTCGGTTGCCCGGGCCAATGTGCGGGCGGCCGAAGCGGCGGTTGCCGCCGAGCAGACCGTTCTGGATGACCTGACGGTTGTTGCGACACGGGACGGCATCCTGGATTCCCTTCCCTGGAACCTGGGGGAACGGGTCGCTCAGGGCAGCCCGGTCGCGGTGCTGGTGTCCGGCGCGGCCCCTTTCGCCCGCGTCTATGTCCCCGAACCCAGCCGGGTGGACATCGCTCCCGGAGACTCTCTCGAGGTTCGGGTCGACGGGCTGGACCAACCTCTGACGGGCACCGTGCGATGGGTCAGCGACGACCCGTCCTTCACCCCCTACTACGGGTTGAACAAGGATGATCGGACGCGGTTGGTCTATCTGGCAGAAATCGACCTGCCGGAAACTGCCCGAGATCTGCCCGCGGGCGTTCCCGTTCAGGTGAAGATGCCATGAGCGATCTGGTGGTCTCGACCCAGGGTCTGACGCGCCGGTTCAAAGAGAAGACAGCCGTCAGCAACCTGGACCTGGAGATACGCCAGGGTCAGATCTATGGGTTTCTGGGCCCGAACGGCTGCGGCAAGACAACGACGATGCGAATGCTGACCGGACTGCTGACACCCAGCAGCGGATCCGTCTCGGTGCTGGGCCGACCGATGCCGCAATACGCCGAGCCGCTGAAGAATGAAATCGGATACATGACGCAGATCTTTTCGTATTACCGCGACATGACGGTGCTTGAGAACCTGCGCTTTGCCGCCGAGATCTATGGGATGCCGCGCCGCAAATCTGCCGACCGGATCGACGAACTGCTGACAACCTACGACCTGACCGAAAACGCCAATCAACTGAGCGGCAGCATGAGCGGCGGGCAGCGGCAGAAACTGGCGCTGGCCGCCACGGTGCTGCACGGCCCCAAGCTGTTGTTTTTGGACGAGCCGACATCGGCCGTCGACCCCGAAACCCGCCGGTCTTTCTGGGAACAGCTGTTCGACCTGGTCGATCAGGGCGCGACGATGATCGTGTCCACGCATTTCATGGACGAGGCGGAACGGTGTCACAAGCTGGCCATTCTCGAGAATGGGGTGAAAAAGGCGGATGGATCGCCCCGGCAACTGATGGAAGACCTGAACGCCACCGTGATCGAGGTCGAAGGCGAGGGTCTGCGGCAGGTCAAACACCTTCTGGACGACACGCCCAAGGTGCTGTCGACGGCGCAGGTGGGTGCCCGATTGCGCGTTCTGGTGGACAAGTCGGAAACCGAACCGATGGCGATGATCACGTCGCGCCTTTCGGACTTTCCCAACGTGACGATGTCGGTGCAGCGCCCCAACCTGGAAGACGTGTTCGTCAGCGCGACGAAGGGGCCTGCCCAATGAAATCGCTCCGCCGCATCACCGCCGTTCTCAAGAAAGAGCTGCTGCAACTGCGGCGCGACCGGATGACCTTTGCCATGGTCATCATGATCCCGCTGATCCAGCTGCTGTTGTTCGGATACGCAATCAACACAAACATCCGCCATATACCGGTCGGGATCGTGGATCAGGCCGACTCGTCGCTGTCCCGGACCTTGGCTCAGATCGTTCAGGCCACGCAGGTCGTGACCATCACCAAGGTTTTCTCGACCCCAGAAGAAGCCGAACAGGCGATCACCGAGTCCACCGTGCGTGCCGCGTTCATCATTCCGCCCGACGTCGATGACCGGCTTGCCCGAAGCCCGTCCATCGGATTGGGTCTGCCCAACGCCACCAACCAGACATCCAGCCGCCCCGTGGCTCATTGGATCGTGGACGGGTCGGACACCATGGTGGCCAGCGCCATCAAATCCCTGCGCAGCATGCCACTGACCGAATTGCTGCGACAGCCGCCAAACCGTCAGGTCCCGACCTTCGAGGTCACGCTGTATTTCAATCCCGAGCAACGATCGGCGGTGAACATCGTGCCCGGCCTTGTGGGTGTCATCCTGACCATGACCATGATCCTGTTCACCTCGGCCGCCATTGTCCGAGAGCGCGAGCGGGGGAACATGGAGATGCTGATCAACACCCCGGTCAAATCCATCGAGCTGATGATCGGCAAGATCATTCCCTACATCTTCCTGGGCTTGCTGCAGGTCGCGATTATCCTCGGGCTGGGACATTTCCTGTTCGATGTCCCCATAAACGGAGGGATGATCCCGCTGCTGGTGGTAACGCTTCTGTTCATCATCGCCAGCCTGTCGCTTGGCCTAGTGATCTCGACGCTGGCCCAGAACCAGCTGCAGTCCATGCAGATGACGATTTTCGTTCTGCTGCCGTCAATCCTGATGTCGGGGTTCATGTTCCCGTTCGACGGAATGCCCAAGCCGGTTCAGGTGATCGCCCAAGTGCTGCCGGCCACCCATTTCATGGACATGATCCGCGGCGTGGTTCTGCGGGATGCAACGCTTTACGCTCTGCGCGGTGACATCCTGTGGATGATCGGGTTTGCCGTCCTTGGGATGCTGGCCGCGACGCTCAGGTTCAAGAAACGCCTGGGATGAAAGAAGGGCGGCCAAGGCCGCGCCAAGTGTCTGGATTGCCAGTCTCTTATCCGTGTCGGACCGTTCAGATGATCTCGTCCTCGTCGAACATGGGATCATCTTCCAGCTGCGCGTTGATATCTTCCATCGAGTCTTCGGCCTTTTCCACGGACCCGACCCGCCCCAGGTGAAACACGGCATCGCCCTCATTCACCACAGGCATGACCGCACGCCCGACGATCAAGCCGTCGAACGGAGCGATGATGTCCTCGCTGGCTTCGCCGAACGGGTCCGATACGGCACCCAACAGATCACCTTTGCGGACAAGTTCACCGTCCGCTTTGTAAATCCGGAGGATCCCACCCATCGGGGCGCGCAACCACTTGCTTGACGAACAGAACTGCGGTGCCGCTTTGGGCTTGGAGATCCGCTTGGCGGGAACCATCCCCATGTGCCTCAGTACCCGCAGAATGCCTGCAAGGCCCGCGCGGATCGACAGTTCATCCAGGCGAAGACCCTCGCCCGCTTCGTACAACAGGATATCTTTCCCCTGCGCCTTCGCCGCGCCGCGCAATGATCCATCGCGCAGGGGAGATTGGATGACGATCGGTGCTCCGAAAACGCTGGCCAGTTCCTTGGTCCGAGGGTTGTCGGGCGAGATCCGGATCTGCGGATAGTTCGTGCGATGTATCGCCGCCGAATGCAGATCGATCCCCAGATCCGAGCGGGCGACGATTTCGGTCATGAACAGATGCGCCAGCCGCGAGGCCAGCGACCCGTTCTCGCTGCCGGGAAACACCCGGTTCAGGTCGCGACGGTCGGGCAGATAGCGGGAATGGTTGATGAAGCCGAACGCATTCACGATCGGCACCGCGATCAGCGTGCCTTTCAATGTCGCCAGGTTGGGCGCACGCAACAGACGGCGAATGATCTCGACGCCGATCACCTCATCACCATGCACCCCACCGCTGACAAAAACGGTGGGCCCGTCCTGTCGGCCATGCACCACATGCGCGGACATGGTCACCGGGGTATGGTCCGACAGAACGCTGACCGGCAGATCCACGGTAAGCCGCGATCCCGGCGCCACCGTGGCGTGGCCGATCGTGAATGGCTGCCGCTTTGCCATGCCGTTACCCTTTGCCCTTGGTCTTGGTGGCTCCGGCTTTTGCGTTCTTTTCCAGGAACTCGATCATCTTTCCGGCAATATCCAGACCCGTGGCTTTTTCCACGCCCTCCAGACCCGGCGAGGAATTGACCTCCATCACCACAGCGCCGTGATTGGCGCGCAGCATGTCGACGCCGCAGGCATTCAGGCCCATCGACTTGGCCGCGCGAACGGCCGTTGCACGCTCTTCCGGTGTCAGTTTGACCACCTTGGCCGAACCCCCGCGATGCAGGTTCGAGCGGAAATCGCCCTCCGCACCGGTGCGTTTCATCGCAGCGACAACCTTGCCGCCCACCACGATGGCCCGAATGTCGGTTCCGCCGGCTTCCTTGATGAACTCCTGCAGCAGGATGTTCACACCCGCGCCGCGGAACGCCTCGACAACCGATTTGGCGGACCGGTCCGTATCGGCCAGAACCACACCGATGCCTTGCGTCCCTTCCAGCAGCTTGATGACGATGGGCGCGCCACCGGCCAGTCTCAGCACCTCGTCGGTCTGTTTGGGGTCGTGAGCAAAGGTTGTGACGGGCAGACCGACACCGTCGCGGGCCAGCAACTGCATCGACCGCAGCTTGTCGCGCGACCGACCGATGGCGACGCTTTCGTTCAACGGGTAGACACCCATCATTTCGAACTGACGCAGCACTGCGGTTCCGTAGAAGGTGACCGAGGCACCGATCCGCGGAATCACCGCGTCATACCCCGTCAGCTTTTCGCCGTTGTAATAGATCTCGGGGCGACGGGTTGCGATGTTCATGTAGCACCGTAGGGTGTCGATGATGTCGAGCTGATGCCCACGCTCCTCGGCCGCTTCCTTGAGGCGGCGGTGCGTGTACAGGTTGGCATTGCGCGCCAGCATGGCAATCTTCATGACAAATCCCCTTTGTCCTGGTGTTTTGGTTTGCCGCGCAACAGATGCGCGCGCTTGGTGTGAACGGCGATTGCGTGGTTCTTCAGCGCCGCCCGGCCCACGATCATCTGAAAGGTCATGTTCGTGCGATCGGTCAGAGACAGGTCCAACGGCCAGGTTTCGTCGCCCAACCGGATGGTGGTTCGGATGACGATCCTGTTTTCAGGAATTCCGCTGGTGTTCTTGATGTTGCGCCGTTCCTTGATCGGAGCCTCGATACGGATCATGCCTTCTCCGCCCGGCACCTCCGTCAGGAAGGACACCCAGTGATGTCCGTCCCGTTGAAACCGCCGAATGTCGGTTGCATGCAGCGCTGACGTGCGGGCGCCGGTGTCGATCTTGGCCTTGATGTCGTTCAATGGCAGGTCGGGAAGGTCGATGTATTCCATCCAACCAATGACTTTCGGCATCTGCGGCTGACCCTTGTCCGATACGTTTGCCATGATCACACCAGCCAGGGCATCATAAGGGTTGCAAGGCTCAGCACGAAGAAGAAGCCGGCCATGTCCGTAATCGTGGTCAACAGCGGGCCACTTGCGGCGGCCGGGTCCTGTCCGATCCGCTTCAGCAGCAAAGGAACAACACCGCCGATGGATACCGCCAGCATCGTGTTGAGTGCCAGCGCAGTACCAATCACCAAACCCAGGGCCGGATTGCCTTTCCAGAACCACGCGACCAGCCCGATCAGAACACCTAGCGCGATCCCATTGATGACCCCGACCGAAATCTCCTTGATCCAGACCCGCACGGCATCTTGCGGCCGTACCAATCCAAGGCTCAGTTCGCGCATGGTGACGCCGACAGCCTGGTTGCCGGAACAGCCGCTCATGTCCGATACCATCGGCAGGAAGATGGCCAGCGCGATCACGGCGGCCAGAGTCTCTTCGTAGGCCGAGATCACGCTGGCCGCGATGATGTTGAGTACGATGTTGGCCGCAAGCCAGGCCAGCCGGCGACGGGACCGCACCGACAAAGGCATCGAGCGCAACTCGTCGCCAACCACACCCTGACGTTTGAGGCTTTCACTTTCCGAGCGTTCCAAAATGGCTTCTGCCACCGCCGTGCGGGACACGACACCCGCTAGGACTCCGTCGGCATAAACCACCGGCACCCCCAGGAAAGGGTGATCGTTGAACACGTCTTCCAGCTGTTCCAACGGGGTGTCCACGGTCACGGTCAGAGGTTGAACCATGATGCTTGTCAGCTTTTCGCTGCGCTTGGCGGTCAGCAGGCTGCGCAGCGATACCACGCCAACGGCGCGCCCCTCGGAATCGACAATATAGGGGTGCTGCCCGCGATACCTTTCAAAATCCTCGTCGTCCGAAGCAAGTTCGCGCAGGACATTGCCAACGGTCTGCGTGTCGCGGAACTTGAACACCTCGGTCATCATCAGACCGCCAGCGGTGTCATCCTCGAATGTGCTGAGCAGGCGGACATCCGCAGCCTCTTCAGCGTCCATTTCGGACAGGATGGCCTCGGCATCCGGCGTATCCAACTCGCCGATAACGTCGGCCTGAATGTCCGAATCCAGCTGTTCGATGATCTCGGCAGCACGCTCAGGCTTGAGGCGTTCCACAAGCTCGACCGCCATCTCGTTTGGCGCTTCTTCGACCAGTTCCGCGGCAAGCCCAACGGGAACGATCTCCAGAACGGTATCGCGCTCAGCCGGTGTCAGCTGAAGAACTTCGCGCAGGGCTTCGCTGCTGGTCAGCGGATCCAGAAGCGCCTCAAGCTCGGACGCATTGGACTGCTCGACCGCTTCCTTGATCCGAACCGAAAGCTCTTCGTCGGTTGAGGGAATGTCTACGTTTCCGTCCATGCCTTAGCCATTCAATTGGGTTGTCGTTCCTTTATATAGGTGATAATTTTTTGTCTATAGACAAAATTATATGAGATGTAGAATGTCTGACTTCACGAATGCCGCAGAAACCCTGGCCGGGCTCTATACCCGGGAATTCGGAGGAAAGGCCTCGGGCCGGTATCGCATCCCGCAGAAGCTGCTGCGTGAACTGTGTGGCCGGAGAAGGCTGTACCAGGAGGACATCACGGCTCTGACCCGCGAACTTCTGGAAATGGGCTATGTCATGATTGATATGGACAGCTTCTTTGTCGTCATGAGCGCCAATTCCTTCGTGAACTATCGGCGGGTCGGCAAGGAAATGCTGGCCCACACGGAAGGCACTAGCTGAGTCCCGGTCCTAGCAATCGGCGCAATGGCTCCTGATCTTGTCAGATCCTCAATGCGCGAGCCGCTGCAGTCTTTGTTGCAGAAACTTTCTGGACGCCAGATTCGGTGCGGCCTCTATGGCCTGCCGATAGGCCGCGGCAGCCGCGGCGGTGCGGCCCGTCTTCTGCAGAATATGCGCGCGGGCCGCCTGCCAGGGCTGAAAATCATCAAGATCGGGCCGTAGGCTGTCCAGCTTGTCCAAGGCCAGTTGGGCATGACCTGCCTCGGCCATCACGACGGCCCAGTTCAGAGCAACCACCGGGGTTGGCTCGCAGGCCCATAAGGACTGATACAGCAGCGACATCTGCCGCCAATCCGGGGCCGGCGCCATCATGTGGCAATCCGCAATGGCGGCCTTGAGTTGAAACGGTCCCGGCTTTCTTTGGTCGACCGCAGTTTCCAGGATGCCCTGCGCCTCACGTATCTGATCCTGCTGCCAAAGTGTTCGGTCATGATCCTCTACGGGCACCATAGCGCCATCAGCGTCGATACGCGCAGGGCGGCGGGCATCGGTCAATAGCATCAGGGCCAGCGCACCTTCGATTTCCGGCTCTCCCGGTCGGAGGTCCCGCAGAACCCGCGCAAGGTAGATACCTTCGTGGCAGAGGTCCCGCGGTCCTGTATCCTCGGTCACGTATCCGGTGGTGAAGATCAGGTAGAGGGTCGTCAGCACCGTTTCCAAACGTTCCGGCCAGATTTTCGGATCGGGAAAAGAGTAGCCAATCCCCTTGGCGCGAATCTTGGCCTTGGCTCGGGACAGGCGCTGGCCCATGGTCTGGTCGTTGTCCAAAAATGCCGCGGCGATTTCCCGTGTGGTCAGGTTGCAGACCGTGCGCAAGGTCAGCGCGGTGCGTGATTTCTGGTCCAGCGCGGGGTGACAGCAGGTGAAGATCAGACGCAACCGGTCATCCGGTATCTGCTCAGACATATCGTCCGTCACAGAGTCCGGCAGGGTTATGGCCAGGGCTGCTGTTTTCCGTCCCTCCCTGTGTTGCGCTCGAATGCGATCGATGCCCTTGTTCAAACCAACCCGCATCAACCATGCGGTCGGGTTGTCCGGAACTCCGTTGCGGCTCCAGTGTTTCACGGCCGAGATTGCGGCCTCCTGCAGTGCGTCCTCGGCCAGTTGGAAGTCACCCAACCGGTTGATCAGACCGGCCAAAAGCAGCCCCCGATCCCGCCGCAACACATCATCAATGACATGTCCAACTGCGAACGCTTTGGGGGCGGTGTTCTTCATGGATTATCCAGCCGGATTGTAGTCCATCAGAGGCCGAACCTCGATTGTGCCGTAGTTGGCGGCCGGGATCAGTGCCGCGTATTTCAGCGCCGCATCCAAGTCAGCAACGTCAACCACATATTATCCGCCCAAATGCTCCCGCGTTTCGGCATAGGGCCCGTCCATGGTTTCAACTTTTCCGGAGCGGATCCGAAGGGTGGTCGCAGTTTCGATCCCTTGCAGGCCCTCGCCATCGCGAAGAACACCATCCGCTTTCATCCGCTCATTGGCGGCAAAGAAGCCACTCATCATCTCGTCAAATTCCGGGGTGCCATAGGCCGGTTCCTGCGCGGGGTCAGTGTAGATCAACATCATGTATTTCATAGCAACAATCCTTTGAAAAAGTTCTGGGTCAAAGACTGGAGACCCGGGCTGCGATGCAAATCACCATGATCAGCGCAGCCAAAATATTGGTGCCATTACAGACATAGCGCAGCGGGTGGGCGGCATTGTCAATCTTCAGCCCGAAAGGATGCGCAACTTGTCCGGTCACCAGCAAGATGCCCGCCGCGTTGAGGTAAAGCGCTGGTGTTCCGCCCCCTTCGCCCAGCATCATCAATATCAATATGAAGGTCGCCCAGTCCTGGCAGATTCCGTGTTGGCGCACGCGCAACATCAGTGCCATGTCGCCGCCAACGCCGATGGATTGGCCCGTGGCCGACCGCATCCCCGAGACACGAAACCATAAGATGAGCCGGACCAGCGCCACAAGCAGCGCATAAATCGGTGTCGTTAAAAAAACCATCTATCGTCGTTCCGGTTTTCAGGTTCGTGCTCCAAGGACGCCGGGTTTTCTCAGATTTCGACAGGTGCTGAGATATTTTGGTGGCGCGCTGCAATTCTTGCGCATTTTGCGCGTGTATTACCTTTTGTATGGCTGCGATGGTTGGGTTGGCGCAAAATGAGCGGTGGAAGGCGAGCAATGCCGCCCTGAGGCGGCTCGTTCGGTGTTTTGTTCGACTGTGCTGGTTGCGGGAGCATGAAACCGCCGACAGTTGACCCTTTTGGGTTGGCAATACAATAGATTTACTACATCCGACAGAATTGCAGTCTTCAACCACTGAAGTGGTCCGCTGCTATGTCAAGATAGGCGGTTGATCCTAGTGCAAAAATTCGCCTGAGAGAAAGGCAACAAATCCGCCGCGCGAGTGGCAAGATCGATGAAGTAGTACTGTGCGGCCGGTTCCAAGCACAGTTTCTCGTGAGCTAAATCCGACGGGCGAGCCAGTGCAAACCAAAGCGCCTTAGCAAATGGCGGCGATATCTGCGCTTCGGTGACATTCCAGCATCGGGCGATAAATCCAGTTGTTCGGCCCAAGGCGTGCGCCCGGCCATTTCGCAATAGATGCCGCCCCAAGGGTGCTTAAGAGGCGCAGTCCACGGTTTAACGGAACCCGCAAAATGAAGGATAACCGGCACCTCAAAATCGCCGATCAAACGTGTAGGGTAAAATGTATAATTGTATCTCCGCTCGCATCCCATGACTTGTCCTGCAAGTGCGATATTCAGCGCGCATTGATCATGCCAGACAAGCCGATCGGACATGGTTGTAAGAACTTCAAACACACGTTTTTCGACGTTTTGTTTCCGCCAGAGGTTTAGATCAATCAACATAACGCCTGAGCTGAAATACTGTGACGGACCCACGCCCAAATCCTCATGAAGTGCGTTGCCAACCTGATATGCCGCAACTATGCTGCCACCGAGATCTCGATCATATAGTTCCGCCAAAGAACTGAGTACCAAAGTATCGCAATCTAAGTACAAGACCCGGGTAACAGTCTTTGGAAGAATGCTCCCCAAAGAACACCGGTAGAGCGCCGCCGATGAAATATGCGGTTCATCCCGCAAGGTGCCCCAAATCTCCGAATACGCGTTGTTTGAGATTTCAATGAATTGGGTGCGGAGCTCTATGTCGTTGCAAAAGGTTTGCAGCCTAAACAGCTCGTCACATGCGGGAAAACCATGCACGAGATACAATTCCAAATCACTTCGAACATTTGTGGCAGCAAGTGAATAAAGCGCCGCCGACAATGGCGCGATCATATTTCTGTCAAAAGTGAAAAGAATATTCATCACAACCGTCTTTCTACAAGTGCACTGACATCTGCACGCAAGATCACTTGAATATGCATGCTCAACAAGCATGTTTTTCCACGAGCGCAGTCTGCGGTGGCACTCTAAGGCGCGCGCTTCGCATCCGATTTAAGTAAGTGAGTTGCTTGAGAAAACCAAGTTTGGTTTTTTGTGACCAAAACTACCGAGACATTTGGCGTCACCCCAAAGATCTCTCAACACTACAACCCTTCGCATTTGAGAGCATGTTCTGCCAACCCTTGGTGAGAAGCTTTAGGTGCGCAAAGCTAAGCTGTCTATGCCGAGGCTGACCTATTTGCGCTGGGCTCTTTGCAGGACAATCTGCCCAACACGGGTGTCAAAGCCTAGGCCTGAGGCATGCCCCTAGTTGGTATTGCCACGGGAGGCTTACCTAATCTTGTAGCCGATCGCGAGATGGGTGCCCTGGCATACCCGCCACACCCAGCGGCCTTGGACCCGCGCCCATGCCGAGGCCAGCTTTGCCCCGGCACGCATTGGCTCAGCCTATGAGAACCCTTATCAGTCAGTAATACGAATACACGTGCCTTAAAGCGGTCCGTCATCCGGCGCAATCTCTCCCAGACCGCCAATCGGAGCTGGCGCCCTACGGCGCGAGATCTGACGAGCGGGATTGAAATAGATCGAAGTGACCTGCCGATACGCATTGATAGGGGCAAAATCGGTGAAATCAGCACGAGGCCACCTCATTGCAGCATCGAGAGAAGCCAGAACCCTTGGGTAGCGTTCAGAATTGTCGAGGACAATCAGCGCAGGAACAGCTCGACCGGCCTTTACCTCTTCTAAGACATACGCTGTGCAAAGACGGCGATGTGTTCCATCGATCACCACGATATCCGCATCTGCCACTTCAGGTCGCCGGGTATATGTTTCGGGTTCGGTGGCGAGATGAATGTCAAACCCTGCTGATCGGGCCAGCGTTTTTGACACCTCATCATACCATCCTTGATTATGCTCAATCGCGGTGACCATCGCGCCACGTTTTGCATAAAACACTGAGGAGTGCCCACTGCCATATTCCAGAACGCGAACTCCGTTCAAATCATACGAATCGATGTATTCAATCGCCGAGTATGCGTACCAGGGGATCTCTTCTCCCGCAGCGTCTACGCAGCGCACCTCAAGTACGCTTCGATAGTGGCCAAGATCATCCGACAACACGCGAAGCGCATCGCCTTCAGTTTTCTGTTGGCGGTTTAGCAAAAGCTTTAACCACTTCCATCCAAAATTCGACAGCATGTTGTCACCTTAGGCTGCGGACCTGTGCTTCTGTGTTGGCTAAGCAACGACCATTCGATGAGACTTACTTAATTTACAGTACGGAGACATCATTAAATTGCGAAGGGCATGAAAATTCTTGTAAGCGTTTTGTGAAACTGCGCAGCTTGAATCTGCGCCTTCTGGTTTTGAGCCTGACGCGGTGAAGACGTTGAGCAATTGATCCAGTGGATCAATTTTGGGTTTTCGGGCTGTAGTTTGGTTTTTTGAGTTTGGTTGCGGGAGCAGGATTTGAACCTGCGACCTTCAGGTTATGAGCCTGACGAGCTACCGGGCTGCTCCATCCCGCGACACTTTGGTTTGGT
>NZ_JBQFSH010000004.1:0-386485 GCF_056537865.1 Ruegeria sp. BJ5 | reverse complement strand
GGGGTATTGATCCATAGATCGAAAAAGGCGGCGAGTTTTTCGGCGGGCAGGCCGGTTTCCGAGATCTGGTCGTTTCCGGCCGTTTCCAGAGCGGCTTCCAGACCCGAGGTTTGCTTCACGAAGTCCGGGTCCACGGCCCCGCGCCGATGAATCTCGGTCAGCAGCCCGTTGAACAGCGCCACGTCGCTGCCCGGGTTCAGCGCCAGATGCAGATCGGCCTGATCGCAGCTGGCGGTGCGGCGCGGGTCGATCACCACGATCCGGGTGCCGCGCGCCTGCCGTGCCGCCAGAACGCGCTGATACAGAACCGGGTGGCACCACGCCAGGTTCGACCCGACCAGCACCACCAGATCGGCCTGATCCAGATCCTCGTAGGTACCGGGCACGGTGTCGGTGCCAAAGGCCCGCTTGTGCCCGGCCACGGTCGAGGCCATGCACAGCCGGGAATTGGTGTCGATATTGGCCGATCCGATGAAGCCCTTCATCAGCTTGTTGGCCACGTAGTAATCCTCGGTCAGCAACTGCCCCGAGACATAAAGGGCCACGCTGTCGGGACCATGTGCTGCGATCGTTTCGCGGAACCGGTCGGCCACCAGTTGCAGCGCGTCGTCCCAGCCCAAGTCCCGGCCAAAGGCGCGCGGGGCCAGCAGGCGGTGGTCCAGCCCGACCGTTTCACCCAGCGCGGTGCCCTTGGAACACAACCGTCCGAAATTCGCCGGGTGGTCCGGGTCGCCCCGCACGGTCAGACCGCCGGCCCCGTCCGGGCGCAGCAGCACGCCGCAGCCCACGCCGCAATAGGCACAGGTGGATCGGACCTCGGGCAGGTTCGAGCCGTCCATCAGGCGGCGCTCCGCTCGGTGATGGCGCGGGCGTCCAGCAGGATGCGCCCGCCCTCCAGCCGAACCGGATAGGTGGTGATCCGTCCTTCGTCCGCGCCTCGGGCCTCGCCCGTATTCAGGTCGAACACCCAGTTGTGCAGCGGGCAGGTCACCGACTGGCCATGCACGATGCCTTCGGACAGGGGGCCGCCCTTGTGGGGGCAGGCATTGCTGGCCGCGAACAGTTCCGCCTCGGCCGTGCGGAAGATGGCGATGCAGCCAAGACGGGTTTTCACCAGACGGGCGCCCCGCAGCGGCACGTCGTCGATATGTCCGATGTCGATCCAGCTCATTCCGCGGCCTCCAGGGTGAAATCTGCAATTGGGGCATAGCTCGGCGCCTTGTCGCGCACATGCTCGGCCCAGGGGTCTTTGCGATAGATGCTCTGCGACAGCTCGAACCGCTCGACCAGGGCCCGGCGGTTTTCGAGGTCGTCGACCACATTGGCCCTGACCCAGTCCATGCCGACCTTGGCCAGCCATTTGTACAGCCGGTCCAGATACTTGCCGCCCTCGCGATAGGCCTGGGTGACGGCCATCACCACCTCGATCGCCTCGTCCTCGGTCGGGACCTGGCACAGCAGTTCGGTTTCCTTGACGTCCATCCCGGCCGCCCCGCCGATGCCGATCTGATAGCCCGAGTCCACGCAGACCACGCCGATATCCTTGCAGGTCGCCTCGGCACAGTTGCGGGGGCAACCCGAGACCGCCAGCTTGAGCTTGTGCGGTGTCCACGATCCCCACAGGATCTGTTCCAGCTTGATGCCAAGGCCGGTGCTGTCCTGGGTTCCGAAGCGGCAGTGATCGGTGCCGACACAGGTTTTGACCGTGCGCAGACCCTTGGAATAGGCGTGCCCCGAGACCAGACCGGCCCGGTTCAGATCGGCCCAGATGGCGGGCAGGTCCTCGCCCTTGACGCCCAGCAGGTCGATGCGTTGACCGCCGGTGACCTTGACGGTGGGCACGTCGTATTTCTCGGCTGCGTCGGCGATGGCGCGCAGCTCGGCCGGGTTGGTGATGCCGCCCCACATGCGGGGCACGACGCTGAAGGTGCCGTCCTTCTGGATGTTGGCGTGTTTGCGTTCGTTGACGAACCGGCTTTGCGGGTCGTCCTGATACTCCAGCGGCCAGTCGGCCAGCAGGTAATAGTTGATCGCCGGCCGGCAGACATGGCAGCCATTGGGCGTTTTCCAGCCCAGCTCCTGCCAGACGGCGGCCTGGCTTTTCAACTCTTGCGCCTTGATCAGGCGGCGCACGTCCTCGTGGGTCAGATCGGTGCACCCGCAGATCGGTTGCGCCGCCGGCATCTGGAACTCATCGCCAAGCGTGACCTGCAGGACCTGTTCGACCAGACCCGTGCACGTTCCGCAGGATGCGCTGGCCTTGGTGCTGGCGCGCACGGCGGCCAGATCGGTGGCGCCGGCGGCGATCGCCTCGACGATGGTGCCCTTGCATACGCCGTTGCAGCCGCAGATCTCCGCCTCAGGCGGCAATGCTGCAACGGCTGAGAGAGGGTCCGCGGTGTCGCCCCCCTGGTAGGCCGGGCCAAAGATCAGCGTGTCACGCATCTCGTCGATGTCGGTGCCGTCCTTGATCAGGCCGAAAAACCAGCTGCCATCGGCGGTGTCGCCATACATGACCGCGCCGATCAGGCGGTCGTCTTCAATCACCAGCCGCTTGTAGACCCCGCGCGCCGGGTCGCGGAACACGATGTCCTCGCGTCCCTCGCCCTCGGCGAAGTCTCCGGCGCTGAACAGGTCGCAGCCGGTGACCTTCAGCTTGGTGGCGAGTTCCTTGACCACGAATGCATCCGGCTGGCCCAGCAGGGTATTGGCCACGACCTTGGCCTGATCGTAAAGCGGCGCCACCAGGCCGAACAGGTGGCCGTCGAATTCGACGCATTCGCCCACGGCCAGCACATCCGGGTCCGAGCTTTGCATCTGCGCGTTCACCTCGATCCCGCGGGCCACGTCCAGCCCGTCATCGGTGGCCAGCCGGGTTTCGGGGCGGATGCCGACGGCCATCACCACCAGGTCGGCGGGCAGCGTCTCGCCGCTTTCCAGCAGCACCGCCTCGGCGCGACCCTCGCCCAGAATGGCCTTGGTCGAGGCCTGGGTTCGCACGGTGATCCCCCGCCTTTCCAGATCCTTGCGCAGCAGGTATCCGGCGGCCTCATCCAGCTGCCGTTCCATCAGATGGCCCATCAGGTGCACCACGGTGACGGTCATGCCGCGCTCGGCCAGCCCCGCCGCGGCCTCGAGCCCCAGAAGCCCGCCGCCAATCACCACCGCGTTGCCACCCTTGGCGGCCGCGTCGATCATCGCGTTGGTGTCGTCCAGATCGCGATAGGAGATGACGCCGGGCAGGTCCTTGCCCGGAACCGGAATGATGAACGGGGCAGAGCCGGTGGCAATCAGCAGCTTGTCATAAGGGACATGGCCGTTTTCGCCCTCGACCACCTTCGTCTCGCGGTCGATCTTCACCACATGCTCGCCAAAGCGGCAGGCGATGCCCCGCTGCGCGTACCAGTCGCCGTCATGGGTGACGATGTCCTCATAGGTCTTCTCGCCCGAAAGAACCGGGCTGAGCATAATGCGGTTGTAGTTTCCGCGCGGTTCGGCGTTGAACAGGGTGATGTCGAACGCATCCGGCGCGGTCTCGGTCAGATGTTCAAGCACGCGGCCCGACGCCATCCCGGCACCGATCACGACAAGTTTCTGTTTCATGGGGTCACTCCGCTGCAATGGCCTTGGGGGCGGGCGATTTCGGCTTGGCGCCGTGTTCGTATTCTTCGAGGAAATCCAGCACTTCCTGCCGGTAGGCGTAATAGTCGGGATGTTCGAGCAACGCCTTGCGGGTGCGCGGGCGGGGCAGGTCGACGCGGGTGATCTTGCCGATCGTGGCCTGCGGGCCATTGGTCATCATCACCACCCGGTCGGCCAGCAGGATCGCCTCGTCCACGTCATGGGTGACGCAGATCGCGGTGACCTTGGTGCGCGACCAGACCTCCATCAGAACCTCCTGCAGCTCCCAGCGGGTCAGGCTGTCGAGCATCCCGAAAGGCTCATCCAGCAACAGCAGCTTGGGCGACAGGGCAAAGGCCCGGGCGATGCCGACGCGCTGTCTCATGCCGTTCGACAGGTCGCTGGCCTGCTTGTCCATCGCATCGGCCAGACCGACGCGTTCCAAGTAATACTCCACCACGTCCTGCCGTTCGGCCTGGCTGGCGTTCGGATAGACCTTGTCGACACCGATCGCCACGTTCTCTTTCGCGGACAGCCACGGGAACAGGTTGGGCGACTGGAACACCACCGCGCGTTCAGGGTCGGCACCTTCGACGTGGCGGCCATCCAGCTTGATCGCGCCTTTGGAAATCTCGTTCAGCCCCGCCGCCATGGTCAGCACCGTGGATTTGCCACAGCCCGAATGACCGATCAGCGAGATGAACTCGCCCTTGTCGATCTTCAGGTCGAAATCCTCGACCACGGTCAGCGGCCCCTTGGGCGTGGGATAGACCTTGTGCAGTTGCGAGAAATCCAGGAACCGGCTGTCGATCATGCCCTTCTGCGCCTCGGTCACGGCGGCGGGCACACCGTGGATCGGCGTGACCTCGGGCAGGATGCGGGTGCCTTCGACCTTGGCCTCGATCCCCACATCCATCAGGTATTTGGTGACCTCGGCGCGCAGGCGCTTGAAGGTTTCATCGGTGTTCATCGCCGCCCGGTCGCGCGGGCGCGGGATCGAGACGCGGAACTCCTGCCCCAGCGTGCCGTCGGGGTTCAGGGCGATGATCCGGTCGGCCAGGATGATCGCCTCGTCCACGTCATTGGTGATCAGCACGCAGGTCTTGCGGTCGGCTTCCCAGATGTGCTCGATCTCGTCGGCCAGGTTGGCCCGGGTCAGCGCGTCCAGCGCCGACAGCGGCTCGTCCAGCAACAAGACCTCGGGGTTCATGGCCAGCGCCCGGGCCACGTTGACCCGCTGGCGCATCCCCCCCGACAATTCGGCCGGCCGGCGCGCCGCGGCGTGGCTGAGGCCGACCATCTTGACGTAATGGGCCACTTTCGCGGCCTTCTCGGCCTTGGGCAGGCCCGGAAAGACCGTATCGACCGCCAGCCCGACATTGCCGCTGACCGTCAGCCACGGCATCAGCGAGTAGTTCTGAAAGATCACGCCGCGTTCCGGCCCCGGCCCCTTGATCGGCGCGCCCTTGAAGGTGACCTGCCCGCGGCTGGGCATGTCCAGCCCGGCCATCAGGTTGATCAGCGTGGTCTTGCCGGTGCCGGAAAAGCCCAGGATCACCAGGAACTCGCCCTCCTGCAATTGCAGATCGATGCCGTTCAGAACATCGGTGCGCCCGGTGCCTTCGCCAAAGGATTTCGAGACGTTTTCGAAGCTGAGAATGCTCATTACGCTCACCGGTTGTTGGTAAAGGTAAACAGGGACTGCAGCGCGTACATCACCCGGTCCAGCAGGAAGCCGATGATGCCGATGGTAAAGACCGCCACCATGATCCGGGCCAGCGAGCTGGACGAGCCGTTCTGGAACTCGTCCCAGACGAATTTGCCCAGGCCCGGGTTCTGCGCTAGCATCTCGGCCGCGATCAGAACCATCCAGCCCACTCCAAGCGACAGACGCAGCCCGGTGAAGATCAGCGGCAGCGCCGAGGGCAGCACCAGCTTGGTGATCTTGGTCCAGGTGTTCATCTTCAGAACCTTGGACACGTTCACCAGATCCTTGTCGATCGAGGCCACGCCCAACGAGGTGTTGATCAGCGTGGGCCACAGCGAACACAGCGTCACGGTGATGGCCGAGATCAGGAAGGATTTCGCGAACCAGCCGTCATTGGTGACATAGACGGCCGAGACGATCATCGTCACGATCGGCAGCCAGGCCAGCGGCGAGACCGGCTTGAACACCTGGATCAACGGGTTCAGCGCCGCGTTTGCGGTGGGCGACAGCCCCGCCGCGATGCCTAGCGGCACCGCCACGACC
Organism: Ruegeria sp. BJ5; assembly: GCF_056537865.1. Classification (NCBI taxonomy): domain Bacteria; kingdom Pseudomonadati; phylum Pseudomonadota; class Alphaproteobacteria; order Rhodobacterales; family Roseobacteraceae; genus Ruegeria; species Ruegeria sp. BJ5. The sequence goes on along the minus strand of NZ_JBQFSH010000004.1, from coordinate 380,613 downwards.
GTGGCGATCAGGAACCCGAAGAACACGGTTTTGATCGAGGTCCAGATCTGCTGGTAGTAAGACGGCGCGCCGGTATAGGCGACCTGCTTGACCTCGTCCGCGCGGCCGGCCTCGATCAGCTTCTGGTTCCGCTTTTCGACCATCGCCTCGAACTTGGCGCGTTTGGCGGCCTTGGCCTGCGCGTCCTGGTGCAAGGTGACCATTTCCTTCCAGACCTGCGCCGGGCCGGGCACCGCCCCAAGCGAGGTCTGCACCTTGGGCGCCAGCGTCGCCCACAGCAGCAGAAATGCGCAGATCGACAGGATTGGCACGATCAGCAGCCGCCAGATCTCGGCCATCTGGGCGCGGGGATTGTCGCCGGCGGCGGCCTTCACAACCGGGGTGACCCAGCTGAGGCCCAGCACCTGGAACCATTTGTCGGCGGCGTTGATGCGGGTGAAAAGACGGGCGCGGCGCGCGTCCCGTGCGGCGTCTGCGTTGAATTCCGGATCGACCGTTGTCATCTGATGCGTCCTTGCGATGGCGGGGCGTTTCAGGGGCCCTGCCCGACCGCAGCCGGGCAGGGCGGTTCGGGGTCAGCCTTGGACTTCGGTCCCGACGACCTTCTGGTCGCCCTTCAGGCCGATCGGCAGGCTTTCGAGATAGGCGTTCGGCGCACGGCCATCGAAGGGAATGCCGTCGATGATGTCCTCGGCCGGGGTGGGTGCCTTGTAGCCGTCGCTGTCCCAGGGAAAGTCGGCCTCGTCCGCCAGGCCTTCCTCGACCAGAAGGCGCGCGGCCTGCAGATAGATCTCGGGCTTGTAGACCGACTTGGCGACCTCGTCATACCAGCTGTCTGCCTTGGCTTCGGGGATCTGCCCCCAGCGGCGCATCTGTGTCAGGTACCAGACCGCGTCGGAATAGAACGGATAGGTCGCGTTGTACCGGAAGAACACGTTGAAATCGGGCACCTCGCGCTTGTCGCCCTTTTCGTATTCGAACGTGCCGGTCATCGAGTTGGCGATCACCTCGTAATCGGCCCCGACATATTCCGGGCGGCTGAGGATCTCGACCGCCTCGGGACGGTTGGCATTGTCGTTCTCGTCCAGCCACATCGCCGCGCGGATCAGCGCCTTGGTTACGGCCAAGGTGGTGTTCGGGTATTCCTCGGCGAATTCGGCGGTGATGCCGAATACCTTTTCAGGGTTGTTCTTCCACAGCTCGTAGTCGGTGATGACCGGAACGCCGATGCCCTTGAACACCGCCTGCTGGTTCCACGGCTCGCCCACGCAATAGCCATGGATCGTGCCGGCCTCGAGCGTCGCGGGCATCTGCGGCGGCGGGGTGACCGACAGGAACACGTCCGCGCCGATCTGGCCGGTCACGTTTTCGGGGCTGTAATAGCCCGGGTTCAGACCCCCGGCGGCCAGCCAGTAGCGCAGTTCGTAATTGTGGGTCGAAACCGGGAACACCATCCCCATGTTGAAGGGCTTGCCCTCGGCCCTGTACTTCTCGACCACCGGAGCCAGCGCCTCGGCGCTGATCGGGTGCTGCGGGCGGCCGTCGTCCATCACCGGGATGTTGGGTTTCATCTCTGCCCAGACCTCGTTCGATACCGTGATGCCGTTGCCGTTCAGGTCCATCGAGAAGGGCGTGATGATATGCGCCTCGGTTCCATAACCAATGGTCGCCGCCAGCGGTTGACCGGCCAGCATATGCGCACCGTCCAGCTGGCCGCCGATCACGCCGTCCAGCAGAACCTTCCAGTTGGCCTGCGCCTCGAGCGTCACGAACAGGCCTTCGTCCAGGAAATACCCCTGCTCATAGGCCACGGCCAGCGGCGCCATGTCGGTCAGCTTGATGAAGCCGAAGGTCAGTTCGTCCTTTTCCAGCTCCAGCATTTCTGCGGTGGCCGGCGCAACAAGGGCTGTCGTCGCAACAAGACTCAGAATGAGTTTTTTCATCTTTGTTCCTTTCGGTCCGGCCCAAACCGGGCTGGGTGGCGACCCGAGCAACGTTCGGGCCAAAAAAAAGCCGCCGACACACACCGCCGGAAGGAGAAGGCGGTTGGTCGAGCGGCTTTGCTCAGAAGTTTTGCCCAAGACATCGGGCGAATTCCTACGGTGGGCGACGTTGCCTGCCGTTGTCCTGATAAACGCACCGGTGAGCAGATGAGTCATCCAAAATTGACGGCCATCAGGCGAAAATTCTGCAACGCAGCATTATTTGACGCTGCAGTGCAAAAAAATTAGGCGCACTTACTGGGAAGGCTCAAATATCCGACTGTCGAAAAAGACATTTCGCGGCAACATCAGCTTTCCGCCCGGCCCGGCCATTAGCGTCGGGTCGTCGCCGGCACCCTCGGGCTTTTCAGATTCGATGGGCATGACAACACCGATTCCCTGCAGCTCGCGCCGATACAGGTCACTTTGGAACACATCGGCCGCCGTACGCTCGGCATTTGACGGATCAAGACCATATCTTCGCGCCATGTGATGCGCGATCCATTTGGCTTGACTGCGCCAAGGAAAGCCCGTTGCTCCTTCATGAAAAGTGACAAACCGGTCGACCTGACGCTGATCACCGCGCGCTGAAATCGCAAATTGACCGGTCAATGCCCGGTCGACCAGGTCCGCCGGAACATCCAGGTATAGCCTCTGCGCCAGCATCTCCGACGCCGTAGTCAGGCTATCGGGATTTGAAAGCCACCGGCCCGCCCGCCAGATCGCCCGCAGCAATGCGCCTGTCAGATGTGGTTCCGTCTGTGCCCAATCCGTTCGCACGGCCAGGACCTTTTCCGGGGCACAGGACCAGATCGCGTTTCCCGGCAGCAGGAGCGCACCCACCCGGTCATCGACGGAAAACGACCCCCAGGGCTCACCCACGCAGAAAGCATCGATCTCACCGGCGGCCAGGGCCTGGGCCATCAGCGGTGGGGGAACGGTGCGGATCTCAACCTGGGTCGAGGCGAGTTCCGTGCCGCTGACCCAATATCGCAGCAGTTCCACATGCATGGAAAACGGAAACGGAACCCCGAAGGTCAGCGTTCCACCGGCCGCTTTTGCCAATGCCGCTCCGGCCGCAGTGGCGTTGCTGAAATCGAAGGCATAGCCATTTTCGCGCAGCCGCGCCTCCAGTTGGCGGCCAACGCCGATCACGTTTCCATTGACCGACAGGACCGATACGGCCGAAAGGGGCGTGACGATCCCCCCAAGCCCCAGCGCCATGGCCACCGGGACAGGGGACAGCAGATGTGCCGCATCAACATGTCCGAAGGCCAGCATGTCCCGCAACGAGGACCAGGACGGGGCGGGGCGCAGGTCCAAGGAGATGCCCTCGGCCTGATCATATCCCATCTCGTGCGCCACGATCAGGGGGGCCGCATCGACCAACGGCATATAGGCCGCTCGGAGCGAGACCGCCCTCATGACAGCAGCCCCGAAGCGGTCACCAAAGCCTCGGCAACATCGGCCACCCGACGATTCTGATTCATGGCGGTCTTGCGCAGCAGGGCATATGCTTCATCTTCCTGAATGCCCTTTGCTTTCATCAACAGCCCTTTCGCGCGGTCGATCACCTTGCGCTCTTCCAATGCGCGTCGGGTTTCCGCCAACTCGGTCCGCATCTGGCGCAGTACTTGGAAACGGGCGATGGCGGTGTCGATGATGGGCTTGACCCTTTCGGGATGCAGACCGTCGACGACATAGGCCGAGACACCTGCTTCGACCGCAGCTTTGGACAGGCCGCCTGCAGCCCCGGATACGAACATGGCAACCGGCCGCTCCATCGGGCCGGAGGCGGTTGTCAGTTCTTCAAGCATGTCCCGAGATGGATTGTCGATGTCGATCAGAACGACATCGGGATTGTGGACAGCAATCTTGCGCGGCAATTCAGACACGCCATCGATCACGTGCGCCTCGACGCTCCCCGCCGCTTTCAGGGCCTCGAGGATCGCATCGGCGCGGTCCGGGTTCTGTTCGACTACAACAACGGTCAACGTTTGGTTCATAACATCGAACTGACCAAGCCGGCAGAGCGAGGCAATGCCACCCTCGGAGCGCTGCGCTCAATTCTCTGGAAAGCGCCTATCCAGATGGCAGATCGTGCGCAGATGCCGAATAATTGAGCACGTTGCTGCCCCGGACATATTTGGAGATACGACCAACCAACAAAAAAGGCGCCGCAGGGCGCCTTGTTTTATTGGTCGGAGTGAGAGGATTCGAACCTCCGACCCCTGCCTCCCGAAGACAGTGCTCTACCAGGCTGAGCTACACTCCGACCGTGGCGCGTGATCTATACCCAGTGGATTTGATGCGCAAGAGGGATTCTGTGTGCTTTTTGTCCGAACTGACTCTGCCGCTTGGACCCGCAGGAATTGGCCGGTCAGGGCAGGGCCTCGGTTTGATAGAGGCGGATCTTCGTGCCGCCATGATCGACGATCGGACCCGGAGGCAGCAACGGCAGGCGGGTGGCGCGCGCCAGGGACTGGTTGCTGGTGACGACCCCGACACGCCAGCCTGAAAACTTGGACAACATCACTTTGCCAAAGCTGCCATACAGCGACCGCAGGCGTTTTTCGTCGCCGATGCGTGCCCCATACGGTGGGTTGACGATTACCAGGCCCGGCCCGCCTATGGGCGGTTTCAGGTCAGCGACTGCGCGTTTTTGGAATCGCGTCGCGCCGTCCACCCCGGCGCGGCTGGCATTGGCCTGCGCGGCCGCAATCGCCCCGTCATTACGGTCCGAGCCATGGAACACGGTATCTGTCTGCGTCGCGACCCAGTCGGTGCGGAGTTCTGCCCAAGCCTTGGGGTCGAATCCGGCAAAGTCCTGAAAGGCAAAGGCTCTGTCGCGGCCGGGCGGCAGGCCCATCGCGATCTGCGCGGCTTCGATCACGAAAGTGCCCGAGCCGCACATCGGGTCCAGCACCGGCTCGGATCCGTCAAAGCCGCAATTGCGCAGAAACATCGCCGCCATCGTTTCGCGCATGGGGGCCTTGGCCACCGCTTCCTTGTGCCCGCGCTTGTGCAGCGCCTCTCCGGAACTGTCGAGGGAAAATGTGCAGATGTCTTTCTCGATTCGCAGCAGAACACGGACCGTCGCCTCGGACGAGATCGGGGCCCCCAACGTGTCAGAGATTGCGCCTTCAATCCGTTGCCGTGCTGCGCCGGCATGATAGATGCGGGATTTTCGGCTGGTGGCCTCAACCCGAACCGGGACGTCGGGTTTCAGAAAATCTCCCCACGGAAACTTTCGTGCCCGCTTGTCCAGCTGAGCCAGATGCACAGCCGGGAACGAACCCACCCGAACCAATACCTTGTTGGCACCGCGCAACTGGAGATTGGCACGCCAGACCTCGCGCAGGTTGCCACGAACCGTGACACCTCCGGGGGCGAGCCGGGCCTCTACGAATCCGGCCTCCTGCGCTTCGGCGAGGAGGGGAGCCTCCAGACCGGGTGTCGCAACCAGAAAAATCTCAAGATCGGTATTCTCCATTCCGGCTGCTTATATCAGCAGGGCCATCCGTGCGACACGAAATTTCCTACCAAGTTTTTGGTACTCCACCCGAGGTTTCGGTTAAAAATAGCTACACGGCACGCGATTTGGGCGGTAACAGGTTTGCGTTTGGCCGCTTCGCCGCGTAAAGGGGCCGTAATCAGAGAGACGCCCGCGGATTTCGGCCGGTCCTCGTCGTTTTTACGACGGGCTTTACGAAACTCCGCGCTATGCAGTGCCCAAAACAAAGGGCGCTGTATGACGGGCGCAAGAAAAAGGCTTGGAAGAACGTAGCGACATGCAAACTTTCAAACTGAAAAAGGGACTGGACCTTCCGATCGAGGGATCGCCTGAACAGGTCATTCAGCCAGGGCCAGCATATTCTTCGGTTGGCGTGCTGGGTGGAGACTATATCGGGCTCAAACCACGGATGCTGGTGCAGGAAGGGGACACTGTCCAGCGCGGCACGCCGCTGTTCTGCCACAAGGACGCGCCCGAGGCGATGATGGTGGCGCCGCTGACCGGCAAGGTCGTGGCCATCAACCGCGGCGCGCGGCGCGTGCTACAGAGCGTCGTGATCGAGGTTTCGGACCCCAACGACCCCGGTGTCGATTTCTCGGGCGTGGGCGATGCCGAGACCGCGCAGGGCCTCACCGCCAAGCTGTGCGCCGCCGGCCTGTGGACCGCGTTCCGCACGCGGCCCTATTCCAAGATGCCGCAGCCGGGCACCGCGCCCGCCGCGATTTTCGTCACCGCCATGGACAGCGAGCCGCTGGCCGCCGATGCCGCGCTGATCATCAATGACGCGAGCGAGGCCTTTGCCGCCGGTCTGGCCGCCGTGGCCAAGCTGACCGAAGGCAAGACCTATCTGTGCCAGAAGGATGGCGACACGATCCCCGGCGTCGATCTGCCGGGCGTCGAGGCCGCGGCTTTCAGCGGCCCCCATCCGGCGGGCCTGGCCGGGACGCATATCCACTTCCTCGAACCCGTGACCGCCGAGAAAACCGTCTGGACCATCGGCTATCAGGACGTGATCGCCATCGGGCGGCTGCTGCAGTCGGGGCATCTGGACCCGAACGTGGTGGTCGCTCTGACCGGTCCCGGCGCGCGTCAACCGCGTCTGGTCCGCACCGTCATGGGCGCCTCGACCGAGGATCTGACCCGTGACGAGATCAATGTTGATGGCGAAGCACGGGTCATTTCGGGTTCGGTCCTTTCGGGTCGTCACGCCACCGGGCCGTTCGCCTATCTGGGACGCTTCGCGCGCCAGATCTGCATCATCCGCGAGGATCACGACCAGATCCCGATGGGTTGGATCCGTCCGATGCCGTCGAAATACGCGGTGCAGCCGGTTCTGGGTTCGGCCTTTGCCAAAAAGCTGTTCGCCTTCACGTCAAACCTGAACGGCGGTCGCCGCGCCATGGTGCCCACCGGCACCTTCGAAGAGCTCATGCCGCAGGATTTCCTGCCGACGCAACTGTTGCGGGCGCTGTTGGTGATGGATACCGACACGGCGCAGGCCCTGGGCGCGCTGGAGCTTGACGAAGAAGATTTGGGCCTTGTGGGCTTTGCCTGTCCGGCCAAGTATGAATACGGGCTGGCGCTGCGCGACTGCCTGACCAAGATTGAAAAGGAGGGCTGATCCACATGGGTTTGCGCAGCTTCTTTGACCGGATCGAGCCGAACTTCACCAAGGGCGGCAAGTACGAGAAGTTTTTCCCCATCTACGAGATGGTGGAAAGCTTTATCTACACTCCGAAAACCGTAACATCCGTGGCGCCGCACGCGCGGTCCTACGTGGATATGAAACGGATCATGACCTATGTCGTGATCGCCACCATCCCCTGCATCCTGTGGGGCATGTACAATACCGGCTTCCAGGCCAACTCGGCCATCGTGACGCTGGGCCCGGAGTCGGCGACCGGGTGGCGCATCGCCATCCTGCAGGCCCTGGGCATTTCTCTGGATCCCTCCAGCATCTTTGCCAACGTGATGCACGGGCTAATGTATTTCCTGCCGATCTATATCGTGACACTGGTCGCGGGCGGCACCTTCGAGGTTATCTTTGCCACCGTGCGCGGGCATGAAGTGAACGAGGGCTTTCTCGTCACCTCGATGCTGTACACGCTGATCATGCCGGCCACCGCGCCGTTGTGGCAGGTGGCGCTGGGGATCATCTTTGGTGTGGTCATCGGCAAGGAAGTGTTCGGGGGCACCGGTAAGAACTTCCTCAACCCCGCGCTGGTGGGGCGCGCCTTCCTGTATTTCGCCTATCCCGCATCCATGTCGGGCGACGCGGTCTGGACCCCGGTCGACGGTTTTTCCGGCGCGACCGCGCTGGCCGTTTCAGCCGCCGACGGCTACCAGGCGCTGGCGGCCGAGGGCATCACATGGTGGAACGCCTTCTTCGGCTCGATCCAGGGCAGCTTTGGTGAGACATCGACCCTGGCCTGCATGGTCGGGCTGGCCTTCCTGCTGATGACCAAGATTGCCAACTACCGCCTGATCGTGGGCTGTCTGGCAGGGACCATCGGCTTTACCCTGCTGCTGAACCTGATCGGATCGGACACCAACCCGATGTTCGCGATGCCGTGGTACTGGCACGTCGTGCTGGGCGGTTATGCGTTCGGTCTGGCCTTCATGGTGACCGAGCCGGTCTCGGCCAGCCACACCAACATGGGCCGCTATATCTATGGCGCGCTGATCGGGGTCATGGTCGTGATGATCCGGGTGGTGAACCCGGCCTTCCCCGAAGGCATGATGCTGGCCATCCTGTTCGGCAACGTCTTTGCGCCGCTGATCGACCATTTCGTCGTTCAGGCAAACATCAAACGGAGGGCGCGTCGCCATGTCTGATACGCAATCCCCTGAACCCAAAGGCGCCATCGCCCGGTTCCTGGCGGCCTCGCCGGACTCGGTTGGCAAGACAATTTTCATCGCGGTCGCCGTGTGCCTGGTTGCTTCGATGATCGTGTCGGCAGCGGCCGTCAGCCTGCGCCCGGTGCAAGAGGCCAACAAGCTCAAGGACAAGCAGATCAACGTTCTGCAGGTCGCGGGCGTTTATGAGCCGGGCATCGACGTGGCCGAGGCTTTTGCCGCTTTCGAACCGCATGTGCTGGAACTGGCGACGGGTGAGTTCGTCGACGACCAGTTCGACCCGGCCACGTTCGACGACATTGCCGCCGCCAGTGACCCCGAGTTGAGCGAGCCGCTTGCCGACGACCCTGCCGGCATCGGCCGCAAGGCGAAATACCGCGTGATCTACCTGCTGCGCGACGAAAACGGCGCGCTGGACAAGGTGATCCTACCGGTCCACGGCTATGGGCTGTGGTCTACGCTCTATGGCTTCATCGCGCTCGAAGCGAATGGCAACGACATCTTCGGGCTGCAATTCTATCAGCACGGGGAAACGCCGGGCCTGGGGGCCGAGGTGGACAACCCGCGTTGGAAAGCCCTCTGGAGCGGCAAGAAGCTGCGCGACGATACGGGTGATCTGCAGATCACGGTCGCCAAAACCATGCCCGCCGCAGGGCCTGACTTCTATATCGATGCGCTGGCCGGCGCGACCCTGACTACGGTCGGCGTCGACAACCTGGTGAAATTCTGGATGGGGGACGCGGGCTATGCTCCGTTCCTGGCCAAGCTGCAAGCAGGAGAGATCTGATGTCACAGACCAAGAAAGATCTGCTGGTCGACCCGCTTGTCGACAACAACCCGATCACGCTGCAGGTGTTGGGTATCTGCTCGGCGCTGGCGGTAACTTCGTCGCTGCAAGTGGCCTTCGTGATGTCGCTGGCCGTGATGTTCGTGACGGCGTTTTCGTCCTTCTTCATCTCATGCCTGCGCAACCAGATCCCCGGCTCGATCCGGATCATCGTGCAGATGGTCATCATCGCGTCGCTGGTGATCCTGGTCGACCAGATCCTCAAGGCCTATGCCTTCGAGATATCGAAAACGCTGTCGGTCTTCGTGGGCCTGATCATCACCAACTGCATCGTGATGGGCCGGGCCGAAGCCTTTGCCATGAAGAACCCGCCCGTGGCGTCCTTCATCGACGGCTTGGGCAACGGCATGGGTTATGGCCTGATCCTTATGCTGGTCGGCGTCATCCGCGAGCTGTTCGGCTCGGGCTCTCTGTTTGGGGTGACCATCCTGGATACCGTGAACAACGGTGGCTGGTACGTCCCCAACGGCTTGCTGCTTCTGCCGCCGTCGGCCTTTTTCATCATCGGCCTGATCATCTGGGCCTTCCGTACGTGGAAGCCGAACCAGGTCGAGGAACGTGAATACAAGATCCAGCAGGTAGAGGCGCACTGATGGAAGGTCTCATCTCACTGGCCGTGAAGGCCATCTTCGTCGAAAACCTCGCGCTCAGTTTTTTCCTGGGCATGTGTACCTTCATCGCCGTGTCGAAAAAAATCTCGACGGCGCTGGGGCTTGGGATCTCGGTCATGGTCGTGCAGGCCATCACCGTTCCGGCCAACAACCTGTTGCTGAACTACCTGCTCAAGCCCGGTGCGCTGGCGTGGGCCGGGTTCCCGGATGTTGACCTGACCTTTCTCGGCCTGATTTCATATATCGGCGTGATCGCGGCGATGGTGCAGATCCTCGAGATGGTCTTGGACAAGTATTTCCCGCCGCTCTACAACGCGCTGGGGATCTTCCTGCCGCTGATCACGGTGAACTGCGCCATCCTGGGCGGCTCGCTGTTCATGGTCGAGCGCGACTACAACTTTGCCGAGGCCGCAACCTATGGCCTGTCCTCGGGCTTTGGTTGGGCGCTGGCGATCACCGCCATGGCTGGCGTGCGCGAAAAACTGAAATATTCCGACATTCCGGACGGGCTGCAGGGCCTCGGCATCACCTTCATCACCGCAGGTCTGATGGCGATGGCCTTCATGTCCTTCTCGGGCGTCAAACTGTAAAGGGGCAGGGGCATGGAAACTTTCTCGCTCGGCGTTGTCCTTTTCACCCTGATCGTTCTGGCCTTGGTCGCGCTGATCATGGCGGCCCGGTCTCGGCTGGTTTCATCGGGCAACGTCAACATCACCATCAACGGTGAGAAAACCATCTCGGTTCCTGCCGGCGGCAAGCTGCTGCAGACGCTGGCAGCCGAAAAGCTGTTCGTTCCGTCGGCCTGCGGCGGCGGCGGTACCTGCGCGCAATGCCGGGTGCGTGTACTGGAGGGCGGCGGGTCGATCCTGCCGACCGAAGAAAGCCACATCACCAAGCGCGAGGCCACTTGTGGAGACCGCCTGTCGTGCCAGGTGGCCGTCAAGCAGGACATGAAGATCGAAGTTCCCGAAGAGGTCTTTGGCGTCAAGAAATGGGAATGCACCGTCCGGTCGAACGACAACGTGGCGACCTTCATCAAGGAACTGGTGCTGGAACTTCCCGAGGGCGAGGATGTGAATTTCCGCGCTGGCGGATACATCCAGATCGCCGCCCCGGCGCACAAGGTCGACTACAGCGATTTCGACGTCGCCGAGGAATACCGTGAGGATTGGGACAAGTTCAATCTGTGGCAGTACAAATCCACGGTTGCCGAACCGATCGAGCGGGCCTATTCGATGGCCAACTACCCCAACGAAAAAGGCATCATCATGCTCAACGTGCGGATCGCCTCGCCCCCGCCGGGGTCCGAAGGCATTCCGCCCGGGCAGATGTCGTCCTACATCTTCAACCTGAAGCCGGGTGACAAAGTCACGATCTCGGGTCCGTTTGGGGAATTCTTCGCACGCGAGACCGACAAAGAGATGGTGTTCGTTGGTGGCGGCGCGGGCATGGCCCCGATGCGCAGCCACATCTTCGACCAGCTCAAGCGTCTGAACACCAAACGCAAGATCACTTTCTGGTACGGTGCCCGGTCACGCCGCGAGATGTTCTATGTTGAAGATTTCGACCAGCTGGCAGCCGAGAACGAAAACTTCGAGTGGCACGTTGCTTTGTCCGACCCGCAACCGGGCGACGATTGGGATGGCTACACAGGGTTCATCCACAACGTGCTGTTCGAGGAATACCTCAAGAACCACCCGGCGCCCGAAGACTGCGAATTCTACATGTGCGGTCCGCCGATCATGAACCAGTCGGTCATCAACATGCTACTGGATCTGGGTGTTGATCGCGAAGACATCATGCTGGACGACTTTGGTGGCTAAGAAAAAACCGGCGCAATCTTGCGCCGGTTTCATTTTGTAACATCAAGACCCAGAGCGCTGCGTATTGCCGTCGGTGGGTCAACGCGGTTGTCCCGCATGTAGCGTGCTACCAACGCCAACGTCCGGTCGACTCGACGACGATACCAAAGACCCTGCAGCCGGTGAAACCGCCGCCCTTGGCGGCTGTCCAAAAATCCCAGCCAGATCACGTATCGCAACAGGAAATAGGCCCAGGCCCTGAGCCCACCGGACGACAACGTGCTGCATTCCCCATCGCAATCAGCGCGCTGAGCGCGCCGTTCAACAACGAATACGGCAACACGGAAAGAACTAGCAGCGCAGTGGTGGCGGCGCCAGTCAGCGCTGACACAAAAGCAAGGACGCATAGCACCGCGGAACACGCACCGGCGGCCTGCAGGTACTTTTTGCAGACGCAGCTTCGATAGGCCGCCAACGCCCGCCGCTGCTCGGCCAGTGCGTACAATCGTGTTATGGCTTGGTTCAGACCACCGAAACCGGCCACCTGCCCAAAGCTGAAGACCGTCAAGGCCAAAGCCAAGTGCGCATAAACCGACGGCTCCAACAGGCCGGTCTGCACCCGGACCAGCGCCAGCCCGCCGGTCAGAAGGCTGAAATGGCCGGCGGCAACCCACAGGGCCTCGGACCTTGCGGACAGAGGTTTCACAGTCAGAGAGTGTCTCTCATGTCAGTGTGCTGGCGCGGGTCAGAGCCTCAGATCACTGGCGCTGCGCGGCAGGCAGGATTTGACGTCGAACAGGACATTCCGGGCCTTTCCGAACGCTCGGATTTCGGCCGGATCCATCGCAAGATATGCGTCATGGGCAACCGCAAGGACGATACCGTCATAGGTGCCGGGCTTGGGGTGCTCCAGCAGGTCGATCCCATATTCGTCACGTGCGGCTTGCGGGTCGGCATGGGGATCGTGCACGTCTACGATCACGCCGTAGCTCTGCAACTCGTGAACGATGTCCACGACCCGGGTGTTTCGCAGATCAGGGCAGTTTTCCTTGAAGGTCAGCCCCATGACCAGGACCCGGGCGTCCGTCATCTCGATCCGCTCGCGGATCATCCGCTTGACCAACTGGGCCACGACATATGCGCCCATTCCATCATTCAGGCGCCGCCCTGCCAGAATGACCTGGGGATGATGGCCAACGGCCTCGGCCTTGTGGGTCAGGTAGTAGGGGTCGACCCCGATGCAATGCCCACCGACAAGGCCGGGGCGGAAGGGCAGGAAATTCCATTTGGTGCCCGCCGCGCGCAGCACGGCATCGGTGTCGATGCCGAGGCGGCCAAAGATCATGGCGAGTTCGTTCACCAAGGCGATATTCAGATCGCGCTGTGTGTTCTCGATCACCTTCGCAGCCTCGGCCACGCGGATGCTTTCGGCCTTGTGCGTTCCCGCCCTGATGATCCGCGCATAGAGCGCGTCCACCAGATCGGCGGCCTTAGGCGTCGATCCGGACGTCACCTTGCAGATATCGGCGATGCGATGCGCCTTGTCGCCGGGATTGATCCTCTCAGGACTGTACCCGGCAAAGAAATCCACGTTGAAACGCAAGCCGGATTCCCGCTCGAGGATCGGGACGCAGTCTTCCTCGGTCGCGCCGGGGTAGACGGTTGATTCATAGATGACCAGATCACCAGGCTTCAACACCCGTCCAACCGTTTCAGAGGCGCGCATCAATGGTGCGAGGTCTGGCTGTTTTTGTGCTGTGATCGGTGTCGGCACCGTCACGATATACGTGTCACAGCCCGTCAGATCGGCGGGGTCGGTGGTAAATCTTAACCCCCCGGCGGCGGACAGCTCGTCTTCGCTGACCTCATGCGTGGCGTCCTTGCCTTGGCGCAACGCGTCGATGCGCGTGGGATTGATGTCAAAGCCCAGAACCGGTCCAATCTTTCCAAAGGCAGCGGCCAGCGGCAGGCCGACATAGCCCAGACCGATCACGGCGATCCGACGGGAATTGGGGTTCGTTTCAAGCATACGTCAGGTCCGGGTCACTAGATCATTTGCCGTGGTATTCGCGGAACCATTCGACGAACTGAGCGATTCCATCCTTGAAATCGGTCTGCGGACGATACCCGGTCAGGCGTTGGAGCAGGTCGGTATTGGCCCAAGTCGCCGGAACATCACCCATCTGCATGGGCATGTAATTCCGGATCGCCTTCTTGCCCACGGCTTCCTCGATTGCTTCGACGAAATCCATCAGACGCACCTTGTCACCATTCCCGATGTTGACCACACGATAAGGCGCGACCGGCGACAGGCTGTCACCCTCCTCGATATCCTCGGGGCTGTCCGGACGGACGGGGACCGCATCGATCAACAACTGGATTCCGCGCACCAGGTCGTTCACATTGGTGAAGTCGCGATACATTTCGCCGTGATTGTAAATGTCGATCGGGCGCCCATCCAGAATTGCATCGACAAACTTGTACAGAGCCAGGTCCGGACGGCCCCAGGTGCCGTATACGGTGAAGAACCGGAACATGGTCGTGGGCAGATCCCAGAGATGGGCATAGGAATGGCCCATCGCTTCGTTCGCCTTCTTGGTGGCAGAATAGATCGTCAATTGGGTGTCGGCCTTTTCCACCTCGGTAAAGGGCATGTCTTCGTTTGCCCCGTAAACCGAAGAGGTAGAGGCCATGAGCAGGTGCCCGACCTTGTGCTGACGGGCCACCTCCATCACGTTGAACGTACCCACAACGTTTGAATCGATATAGCTGCGCGGGTGTTCAAGGCTGTAACGCACACCCGCCTGAGCGGCGAGGTGAACGATAACCTCGGGCTGGAATTCGTCTGCAACCTGCATGAGGCGTTCGTGGTTTTCCAACAGATCCTCGGTTGCCGAGAAGCCGGGCGTCTGCAACAGCATCTGATGGCGGCGCTGTTTGAGAGTGACGTCGTAGTAATCCGTCATCCCGTCATAGCCATGGACCTGAAACCCTTCGGACAACAGCAGCTTGGCCAGGTGGAACCCGATGAAGCCCGCAGTGCCCGTAATCAATACCCGTTGCATAAAACCCTCGAACGCAAATCAACAATCCCGACCATCAGGGACCCTTTCGACCCGCCAAGGTCAAGGGGATTATCGGTCGGTGGGACCTCATATCCGATGCAGGGCAGGGCGCGTCAACCATTTGCCGCGTCCAGACCCGCATTGACCAGCGAGGGCAGGAATTGATCCAGCGCCCGACCCCAGGTCGTGATCGGCTGTTCCTGGATGAAAACAATATCGTTGGGACGCAGTTCCATACGGGCCGCGATCGACAATGCCGCGGGATTGCGCGCATCGAGGTGCCAGGCAGTGAACGCACCGATTTCCTCAGGTTTGGGAGAGGCACGCAGTACATAGATTTGCGACGCGTCTGCCGTTCTGGTGCTGTAACCGCCTTCGCCGAACAAAGCGTCGGCCAGGCTCAGGTGCTGGCCGTAGGGCAGGGGAACACGAGCATTCTTGCGGAACTCTCCCCCTAGATAGACATTTTCGCGCTGTTCGGAACCCAGTTGGCTGCGAACCGTGAAATTGTCACGTAACTCCGTCAGTTCGGCGCTGCGCAGATCGACCTCCTGCTAAAGTTCGGCCAAGGCGACCCCCCGAGCCTGCCGGTTCAGGCTGATGACGTCGATCTGATCGCGATAAATCGCAAGAGCCGGTCCAGGTCATAGCTGGTATCGGCAAACACGGCGTCCCCGTTCAAAAGGACCAGTTGCCGGAAGTCCGGTCGGGCCAGGTAGTTTCGCAACGGAATCTTTTACAAATCCCCACTACGGTAGATGCGGATCGTGCCCAGCTCTCGATCCCGGGTCGTCAGGCCTCCGGCCGCGGCAATCGCCTGACCGAGTGTCAAGGGAGTGACGGTCAGCGGCACCACGACCGGCGTTGCAACCAGCCCGCCTACTGCGACGTGTTTCGAGTTGTACGCCACCACCTCCAGCGACACGGTTGTTTCCGCCTCACTTATCGTTCGGCCGGGGACTTGCACCCGACCGGCGTCGGGGATCGAGATCGTGCCGTCATCGCGGACGGTGAAGGTATTCCGCTGAGCGCCCGCGCCAGCAAGTTCGGCAACCCGTGCGGGGCGTATGATCGCCAC
Source organism: Ruegeria sp. BJ5 (assembly GCF_056537865.1). Taxonomy (NCBI): domain Bacteria; kingdom Pseudomonadati; phylum Pseudomonadota; class Alphaproteobacteria; order Rhodobacterales; family Roseobacteraceae; genus Ruegeria; species Ruegeria sp. BJ5. The sequence continues at coordinate 364,858 of NZ_JBQFSH010000004.1, read as the reverse complement.
CATATCACCCGGTCCCAGGTGGTAGGGTGGAGCCTTCACTCGCGGAGGCGCGCGCAACTCAAGCGGCTCTGGGGTGAAATCCGGAACGGCAGGACCATCCGGCAGCGCAGCCAACCGAGAGTGGGCCGGTCCGGTGCTTGCGGTTTCATAGAAGGACTGCGGCAGACTGCGTGGCCGATAGGGCATCGTCACCGACCAGCCATAGGCGCTCGCCTGCTCTGATCTGCGTCGCAAAAGACCGCACCGGTTGAACCGTGTGACCCAAAGCCGCTTCCAATTCAGGGATGGCATCGTCGGTGGCGATTTCAAAGCGGATCGATGCACCACCCACGTTGCTGAGAAGAATGCCATGGTCCGCGGCCGCAACGTGGCGGTTTTCGACAGACCACTGCGCGGCCGGTTTGTAAGTCATAGAAGGCATGGAAAGCTCCTGTTGTTTGTCGGCGGCCACTCTAGTGCCGAGGACCCTTGCGTTGCCCGCCCGCCTCAATAACCTGTTGTTCACATCTACGGCGGTGGCGTCAGCCGGCCCTGTCCACCATTGCTGCCGGGGCCACGGCGCGATAGGGAACAGGTCTGATGATAGGATCGTGGATCAAAAAACTCAGGCGAAGTACCGGCGAGCCTGAGCAGGAATCGCTGCTGGGGACCCTGGCACCCGATCGGCGGTTCTATGTTGTTGGTGACATACACGGGCGGCTGGACCTGTTGCAGCAACTGCTGACCCGGCTCGATCCGGACATTCCTCTGGTATTTGTAGGGGACTATGTCGACCGTGGAGATTACAGCGCTCAGGTTTTGCATCACCTGCGGCATCTTTCGGAAAACGGCGAGCGCGAAGTGATTTGTCTGCTGGGCAATCATGAAGAGATGCTGCTTCGATTTATCGAGGAGCCCAAGCGGACCAGTCGCTTGTGGCTGGGAAACGGTGGGCTTCAGACACTCGCGTCGTTCGGCCTGACGGGAATAACCGAAGCGACACTGGGCGAAGATGCTGTCCAAATCTCGCATCAGTTGCGGTCTGTGATCGGTGACCCGGTTCTGACTTGGCTCGAAAACCGGCCACTGACCTGGTCAAGCGGGAATGTCTCCATCGTCCACGCGGCCCTTGATCCGGCTTTGCCAATCGATGACCAACCGCGCCATGTCTGTTTGTGGGGGCACCCCAATTTCCCGTCCACCGCTCGAACGGATGGCCAATGGGTCGTGCACGGGCATACCATAGTCCCAGATCCAAAGGTCAGTGGCCGGGTGATTTCGATCGACACCGGCGCGTTTGCAACCGGTCGGCTCACGGCGGCAGACATCAGCCCGGGCACCGTCAATTTCGTATCAACAAGCCCCGAGAATGAAGCCTCGGACACCGCCAGTCGAGCATGACGGCTATAGTCAAAAGATGATCTCGTAATACTCCATTAACGCTAACTCGGCATTTACCATTCCGCAGCGAAACTCCCGCTGAGCCTACGCGGCATCAGACGCTCAAAAGGGGATGGATGAGTATCGATTTTGTTGGTTCCCAGACCACTTTTTCCGGTATTGCCGCGCCGCGCGTAAGTCTGACATTCAGTGTCGCCAAACGCTTCATGGATGTTGCTGTTTCTCTGGCCCTGTTGCCACTTGTGGCGGTTTGTGCAGTTCTGTTGCTGGTCATGAACCCCATTCCAAACCGAGGGCGCTTGTTTTTCCGCCAGATCCGTATGGGCAGAGGAGGAAGAGCGTTCGTCGCCTACAAATTCCGTTCAATTAAGCCCGGGCACGGTGAGATCAGTGGACCCTATGGCCCGGTCGAAACGTCGTGTATCACGCCCCTGGGTCGCGCATTGCGCCGATCCCGGATTGATGAGCTTCCGCAAGTCATCAACGTGCTGCTTGGTAACATGAGCTTGATCGGTCCCCGCCCAGATTGCATCCACCACGCGCGGTTTTATCTGCGAGATGTGCCCGATTACCGCGCCCGGCTTGGCGTCCGCCCCGAAATCAGCGGCTATGCCCAGACCGAAGTCGGTTACGCATAAAACCCAAAAGATATTCGGAAAAAAGTTTGGGCAGACCATTACTACATCAATAATCCGAGCCTTGCTTTCGAATTTTGGATTGTTCGGCGGACGCTGCAGGCGGTTGCCGGATTCAAGGACAATCGACGCTGAGAGACGTTGTCAGATCGCAAGCACTTGCAAAGGCCTAACAAAACTGACGAAAAACCTCATGGCGCGAACAGGCGCGAGGAAACCGTGGGCGGTTTGAACCTTCTGGCCTTTGTCCGGCTGTGTTGGGCGCACTGATACACAATCGCCGCCTGCGCGGGTCGCGGCCTTTTGCAGGGATTTGGGATCTCGACCTTTGCGATGAAACCCCGCTTCCGGTCCGAAACGACGCTGGTTCTGACACGCCCTGCGGGCTATTCCGACGTGCCGTCGCAGGCCATGACGGGGCTAGGCGGAGACATCTCCGGCATCAATACTCAAGTCGAAATCCTTGGCTCTGCTCGTATGATGCACAATCTAGATTTGGAGTTGACCCTCCAGAATGATCCCGAGTTCAATCCAGCCATCCTCGCATCGCGTTGGACCGTACCTTGGCATAAACCGGCGGACCGGCCGGACAGCGAAGACCTGGGCATTGTCGCGGAAAACGTCACACAGGCGATATCTATCAAGAACGTCCGGAATTCAGATGTTATCCGGAGCAGCACAACAACCAATGACCCTCAGAAGTCGGCTGAGATTGCGGATACCTTGGCCCAGCTTTTTTGTTCGGAATCAGATCAACGGAAAAGCCGAAGGACTGACCGAAACTGTTTCATGGTTGTCGGACCGGGTGGCCGGGCTGGAGCAGGAAATCGCCCGGCAGGAGGACGCCATCAAGATCCTGCGGCCGCCAACCCCGATGCACTGGCCGCGCAGCTTTCGGAAACCCGAACAACGTTGGCCAATCTGCAGAGCCGTCTTCAAGAGCTTGACCAACTGGACCAGACACTTGTTGACTTGGACCCCGAACACTTCAGAGGCGAGGTTCCTGAAATCATTCATGATCGCATTCTCAGCAGCCTTTCAAGGCAGGTCGCCACGGGAGGCGCAGCCGCTAGGATAGCTCTCGCCGAACGTGTTTCAGAATTGATCGCCCAGAATGCCCGCGAACGCGCCGAACTCGATCACCAGTCCCGAACCCTGTCTCAACTGCTCACGACACTTGAGTTGGAATATGAAAAGAATGCCGGTGTGACGGCCGAATTACGCCAGTTCGAACGCGACGCCCGCGCAACCCAGTTGCTGCACGAAACCTTTCTTTCCAGGCTGAAGGAAGCCGCCGTCCAACAGGGCGCACAAACGCCGGACTGCCGCATAATTTCGACAGCCACTCCGGGCAAACAAGTTGCACCGCGTTCTGGTCTGACCATGTTTCTTGTGGTGATCGCCGGGGCGGCATTGGGGCTGGGCATCGTTCTTGTCCGACAAATCCGGCAAGCTGCGGTTCCGACGGGGTCCGATCTGGAGCTGACTACCAGCGTACCGGTTCTGGGCCATTTGCCATTGGCGACGATCCGCCAGCGCAGTCAGTTGGCCGGGTACGTGTCCACAAATCCGACGTCACCGCTCTCGGAGGCGGCCAGAAACCTGCGAACGTCTCTGCTGTCGCCAAATTCGGACGCTCCACCGCAGGTCATTCTGTGCACCTCGTCGGCACCGGATGAGGGTAAGACCACGATGTCGATTGCCTTCGCGCAAAGCCTGGCGGGGCTCGGTCGATGTTCTGATGGGCGAGCGCAGCACACATAGCGCTGCAGATACTTTTTCGTCTTCGCGCTTTCATGACCTCATGACGGGGTTGCGGGCAGACTACGAAAATATTCTGATCGACAGCCCACCGGTACTGGCCGTTCCTGACGCCCGGGTAATCGGGCAGGCCTGTGACGCGATCCTTCTGTCGGTTGCGCCGGCCATCACGTCCCGTGCCCAGTTGGAACAGGCGCTGCGCGAGTTTTCCAGCGTGAACTTGCAGGTCACGGGGCTGGTCATGTCGGACCTGAGGTCTGCCCGAAAACAGACCAAGGCAGGCGGGCAGGCCTATACGGCCTATGCCCGTTGCTACAACGTGTGACTATCTAGCCGACGATCATCTGCTTCATGCGCAGGGCTTCGTATTCCAGCTCTTTCAGCCGGAAATGCACGACATCTCCGATGGTGATCATGCCGCAGAGCTTGCCGTCGCGAAGAACCGGCATGTGCCGGAAACGCCCCTCGGTCATTGTCTTCAGCACGTCCATCAGCAGGTCGTCCGGCGTGCAGGTCCGGACATCGCGTGTCATCAGCGCCTCGACCGATTGTGGCAGCGTCTGACCCGGAGTATCCGCCATGCGGCGAACGATATCCCGCTCGGACAGGATCCCCTGCAGTGCGCCGTTCTGATCGGTGACGACAACCGCCCCGATGCGTTTCTCCTTTAGAATTTCGACCACCGAATGGATGGTGTCATTCGGCCGAACCGAAAACACCGCATCACCTTTTCCTTCCAGCAATTTGGCGACAGTGGTCTGAGTATGTGACAAATTCGACTCGGCGGATTGGCTGTAAGTGCTTGACCCGGCCTTGTCGCCACGTGTCGGGGGCTGGTAAGAGCTTGGGGCCATGGGCGGTCTCCTCCTTCAACGCTACAGGCTGTCCTCACCACCTTATCGCAGCAGAGAAACCTGTATAGGGTGCAAATTCAAAAACCGGCGCAACCGCGCCGGGTCGCAAGGAAAAACCGGACCCCGTGACCCAACTCCATCTGTCTCCTGCGGTTGCCGCCCTGATCTTCCTTCTGGTCGTGATCTGCGGACATAATTTTCGCAAACTGTGGAAAGAACAGCCCCCTGGTTGGCAGAAACGCGCGTGGCTGTTTGGTGTGCCCGCTGCGGCCGGGCTGCTGGTCCTGGGCTTCCTGCCGCTGGTGCCCTGACGCAGGTTTGACTCTGGGTGGGGCCGCTGGCATATGCCGGGCAACACTTTTCCAGGAGATCGCCCCATGCGCCGACTGCTTGCTCTGGCCCTGCCGCTTGTTGTTTTTGGCTGTCTGTTCGACGAGGAGCCCGAGATCGTCCGTCTGTCCGGCGAAACCATGGGCACGACCTATCACATCACCGCAATCGGCGAGGATCTGGACGAGGCGGCCCTGTCCACCTCCGTGGAGGAAACGCTGGCGCAGGTGAATGCCAAGATGTCCAACTGGGACCCGAATTCCGAAGTCTCGGTCTTTTCCGCCTCGGCCAGCACCGACCCGATGCCGGTGTCACAGGAATTCGCCTATGTGATCGCGGCGGCCAACCAGGTGCACGACCAAAGCGGCGGCGTGTTCGACGTGACGCTTGGCCCGCTGATCGAGCTGTGGGGCTTCGGCCCGCGCAAGCCCGAAGACCCGGTACCGTCGGATGCCGAGATCGCGGCAGCGCTGGAACAAGTGGGGCAGGCGCGCCTGCTGACGCTGGATGAACAGGCCGGGACGCTGGCCAAGGCGCAACCGGGCGTGGGGATCAACCTTTCGGCCATCGCCAAGGGCTACGGGATCGACGCCGTGGCCGAGACGCTGCGAGAGGCCGGCATCGAGAACTACATGGTTGAGATCGGCGGCGACCTGGTGGCCCGCGGTCAGAACGACAAGGGCGAGGCCTGGCGCATCGGCATCGAAAAGCCCGAAGCCGGGTCGCAGACCGTGCAATTCATCGTGCCGCTGGACAACCGTGGCATGGCGACCTCGGGCGACTACAAGAACTTCTTCGAACAGGACGGGGTGCGGTATTCGCACATCATCGACCCGATCACCGGACGCCCGATCACGCATCGGACGACCTCGGTCACGGTTCTGGCCGAAAATGCGATGATGGCCGATGCCTGGGCCACTGCGATGCTGGCGCTGGGGCAGGAGCGGGGGCTGAAACTGGCCGATCAGCTGGGTTTGGCGGTGTTTTTCATCTCGCGGGATGTGACAGGCGGCGAAGATGCCTATATCACGGTACAAAGCAGCGCGTTCAAGGATGCGCTGGGATCGAACTGAAGGGCGGGCCGGCTGATGAGCACCTTTATTCTCGCGTTTGTTCTGCTGCTGATCATCATGGTCGGCATGTCGCTGGGCGTGATGCTGATGGGCAAGACCATCAAGGGCAGTTGCGGCGGGCTGAACGCGATCTCGGGGGCCGACAAATGCGTGGTGTGCCAAAAAGACGTGGACCCCAACAGCCCTCTGCGTGACAAGCTGCAATGCAAGCGCGCCCGCCGGATGGTGGAACAGATGGAAAGCCAGGGCGCGCAGCACTGAATGGCCAAGGCCCGCAACATCCTGTTCATCATGTTCGACCAGCTTCGCTGGGATTACCTGAGCTGTTACGGCCATCCACATCTGCACACGCCCAATATCGACCGGCTGGCCGCGCGCGGCGTGCGGTTCACGCGGGCCTATATCCAGTCGCCGATCTGCGGCAGTTCGCGCATGTCCACCTATACCGGGCGCTATGTGCAGTCACATGGCGCCTCGTGGAACGGCATTCCGTTGAAGGTGGGCGAACAGACCATGGGCGACCATCTGCGCAAGGCGGGGATGGACTGCTGGCTGGTCGGCAAGACCCATATGCGCGCCGACGCCGAGGGCATGGCGCGGCTGGGCTTGGAACCCGACAGCCTGATCGGCGCGCGCGTGGCCGAATGCGGTTTCGACGTGTTCGAGCGCGACGACGGGATGCGCCCCGAAGGCCCTGACGGGTTCTATGACCCCGACGGGGCCCGCGCCTACAACGCGTGGCTGGCCGACAAGGGCTATGACGGCGACAACCCCTGGCACGACTTTGCCAATTCCGGCCTGGATGCCGATGGAAACGTGTTGTCGGGCTGGTTCCTTAAGAACGCGCCGCAGGCCGCGAACATTGCCGAGGAAGATAGCGAGACCCCCTATCTGACCACGCGCGGCATGGAATTCATGGAAACCCATGACGGCCCATGGTGCTGCCACCTGAGCTACATCAAGCCGCACTGGCCCTATATCGTCCCCGAGCCCTATGCCTCGATGTACGGGCCCGAGCATGTTCTGCCGCCCAACCGGTCCGAGACCGAGCGGGCCGAGGCGCACCCCGTGCTGAGCGCCTTCATGCACACCAAGATCGGTCAGACATTCTGGCGGCAGGATGTACGCGCGGCGGTGATCCCCGCCTATATGGGCCTGATCAAGCAGGCCGACGACCAGATCGGGCGGTTGCTGGATTGGATGGAGCAGACCGGCCGCATGGGCGACACGATGATCGTGCTGACCTCGGACCATGGCGATTTCCTGGGCGATCACTGGATGGGCGAAAAGACGTTCTTCCACGACGCTTCGACCAAGGTGCCGCTGATCATCTACGACCCGTCCGAACAGGCCGATGCCACGCGCGGCACCACCTGCGACGCGCTGGTCGAGTCGATCGACCTGGCCCCCACTTTCGTCGAGGTCGCGGGCGGTGCGGTGCCCGACCATATTCTGGAAGGCCACTCGCTGCTGCCAATCCTGCACGGGCAGGCGGACGAGACCCCGCGCAAATTCGTGATCTGCGAATACGACTATTCGGCCTCGCCCATCGCGGAAACGCTGGGCGTGTCGGTGCGTGATGCGGCGATGTTCATGGTGGCCACGAAAAAATGGAAGTTGATCCATTGCGAAGGCGGGTTCCGCCCGATCCTGTTCGATCTGGAAAACGACCCCGACGAACTGACCGATCTGGGCGACAGTGCGGCCTATGCGGATGTGATCGCGCAAATGTACGACCACCTGTTCGACTGGGCCCGGCGTCCGTCGCAGCGCACCACCCGCTCGGCGACCGAACTGGTCGAGATGCGCACCAAAAGTCGCGGCAAGGGCGTGATCCTGGGCGCTTATGACGAACGCGACGCCCCGCCCGAACTGACGGTCAAGTATCGCGGCCGCAAGGCCCGGCCCTGGCAGCAGATCAGGAAATAGCCCGACGCGGCGCGGGTCGCCGCAAAAGGCGGTTCACGACGCGGCGGGCAGGGGATAGAAGAACGGACAAGAGCAGTTACCGGAGACCCGACATGAGCGCACCCAAACCCGTCGTCCTGTGTATCCTTGATGGTTGGGGTCTGTCCGACGACACGCAGGCCAACGCGCCCTATCTGGCCCACACGCCCACATTCGACGCGATCATGACCAAGGGTCCGCACGCGTGGCTGATCACCCATGGCCCTGATGTGGGCCTGCCCAGCGGCCAGATGGGTAATTCCGAGGTCGGGCACACCAATATCGGGGCCGGGCGGGTCGTGGCCATGGATCTGGGCCAGATCGATCTTGCAATCGAAGACGGCTCGTTCTTCGAAAACGCTGCGCTGCAGGACTTTGTCGCCAAGGTGAAGGCGGCGGGTGGGACCGCGCATCTGATGGGGCTGGTCTCGGATGGCGGGGTGCATGGGCACCTGAACCATATCGTCGCCGCAGCAAAAGCGATCACCGAGGCGGGCGTGCCGGTGGCGCTGCACGCCATCACCGACGGACGCGACGTGGCCCCGAAATCGGCGCTGGACTTCCTGGCCGAGCTGGAGCGCCGCCTGCCTGCGAACGCGCGCGTCGTCACCGTCTCGGGGCGGTATTATGCCATGGACCGCGACAACCGGTGGGAACGGGTCGGACACGCCTATGAAGCGATCATTAAAGGGCAGGGTGGGCAGGCCGATACCGCAAGCGCTGCGATTCAGGCCGCCTACGACCGGGGCGAAACGGACGAGTTCATCGCGCCCACGGTTCTGCCCGGCTACGACGGCGTCCGCGACGGTGACGGGTTCTTCTGCCTCAACTTCCGCGCCGACCGCGCCCGCGAGATCCTGCGCGCCATTGCCGAACCTGATTTCGCCGAATTCGACACCGGCCCGCGCCCGCAGCTGTCGGCGCTGCTGGGCATGGTGGAGTATTCCGACGGCCACAATGCCTACATGACGACCGTTTTCCCCAAGCGCGAGATCGTGAACACGCTGGGCGAATGGGTTGCCAAGCAGGGCCTGCGCCAGTTCCGCCTGGCCGAAACCGAGAAATACCCCCATGTCACGTTCTTCCTGAACGGCGGCAAGGAAACCCCCGAGCCCGGCGAGGATCGCTATATGGCCCCGTCGCCCAAGGTGGCGACCTATGACCTGCAGCCCGAGATGTCGGCCGCCGAGGTGACGGACAATTTCGTCAAGGCGATCGAGGCCGGCTATGACCTGATCGTCACCAATTACGCAAACCCCGACATGGTGGGCCATACCGGTGACCTGCAGGCGGCGATCACAGCCTGCGAGGCCGTGGATCAGGGCCTGGCCCGTGTGGTCGCCGCGCTGGAAAAGGCCGGCGGTGCGATGATCGTGACGGCCGATCACGGCAATTGCGAAACCATGATCGACCCCGAAACCGGCGGCCCGCACACCGCCCACACGCTGAACCCGGTGCCCGTGGCGCTGGTCGGCGGACCCGAGGGCGCAACCCTGCGCGAAGGTCGCCTGTCCGATCTGGCGCCTACGGTGCTGAACCTGATGGGCCTGCCCAAGCCGCCGGAAATGACGGGTCAGAGCCTGCTGTCATGAGGCTGCGCGCGCTTCTTCTGGCGGCCCTGATGGCGGGGCAGGCGGCCCAGGCCGCGACGGACCCCGCGCAGGCGGCGCTGGATGCGGCGCAGATGCTGGAACAGGCCTCGATCGCGCTGACCGAGGCGGAAACGGCCCGCGACCGCGTGCGCGCCCTGACCGAGACGATTCAGGCCTATGAAGCCGGACTGGCCGCCATGCGCGATGGGCTGCGCCGGGCGGCTTTGCGCGAAAGCCAGCTGACCGCCGAGCTGAACGCGCGGGAACGTGAAATCCGCCAGTTGCTGGGCGTGCTGCAAACCATCGAAACCACGGCGCCACCGGTTCTGATGCTGCACCCGGCCGGGCCGCTGGGGGCGGCACGCACCGGGATGATGCTGTCCGAAGTCACGCCTGGCCTGAACACCAGGGCCCGGGCGCTGGCTCGGGATCTGGACGAGGTGCAGACCCTGCGCCGATTGCAACAAAGCGCTGCGGACACTCTGACCGAAGGGTTGGAAGGCGTGCAGAATGCTAGGACGAAGCTGAGCGAGGCCATAGCGGACCGTACCGACCTGCCGCGCCGCTTCATCGAAGACCCAGTACGGACAGCCATCCTGATCTCATCGACGGAGACGCTGGATGGGTTCGCCAGCGGTCTGTCTGAAATATCGGATGGAGAAATCATAACCTCGAACGCGGATGTGTCCCAACTGAAAGGACAGATTCCGCTGCCGACCCAAGGCGTCATACTCCATCGTTCCGGCGAAACGGACGCCGCCGGGGTCACGCGTCCGGGGCTTGTACTGGGAACCAGACCACGTGCATTGGTGCTGTCGCCGACAGCGGCCACGATCCGATACAGAGGGCCGCTTCTGGACCTCGGAAACCTTGTGATCCTGGAACCGCAGCCCGGTTTGCTTTTTGTCTTCTCCGGCCTTCAGGAGGTGTATGGGGACCCCGGTCAGGTGATCCCCGAAGGCACACCAGTGGGCCTGATGCCCGGTCAAACACCAGAAATCGGCGCGATTTTGTCAACAAGCGGTGATGGCACTGGAACTGATCGTCCAGAAACGCTCTATATAGAGGTAAGAGAGAACCATAGCCCCGTGGATCCGGAATCATGGTTCCGGACAGACAAGGATGGATAGACGAGTATGAAGAGATTTGTGATGGCCGGTCTGGCCGGCACCGTGGCAGGGATTATTGCGACTACCCAGATCGCCGGGCCACTGCTGGCGCAAGAGGCCGAAAACAAGGCCGGAGTCTATGAACAACTTGACCTGTTCGGAGACATCTTCGAACGGATCCGCGCCCAGTATGTTGAGGAAGTCGCCCCCGAAGAACTGATCGAGGCTGCGATCGACGGCATGTTGACGTCGCTGGATCCGCATTCAAGCTATCTTTCCCCGGACGACGCCGAGCAGATGCGCGTACAGACGCGCGGTGAATTCGGCGGGCTGGGCATCGAGGTCACCCAAGAGGATGGCTTCGTCAAAGTCGTCTCGCCGATTGACGGCACGCCTGCGGATGAGGCGGGCATCGAGGCCGGCGATTTCATTACCCATGTGGACGGCGAAAGCATCCTGGGCCTGACGCTGGACAAAGCAGTCGACCTGATGCGCGGCCCGGTCGGTTCGGAAATCGTCATCACCGTCGTGCGGGAAGGCGAACCCGACCCATTCGATGTGACCATCATCCGCGACACGATCAAACTGACCGCCGTTCGCGCCCGCACCGAAGGCGCCAGCGTGGTGCTTCGTGTGACCACCTTCAACGATCAGACCTTCCCGAACCTGAAAGAGGGCTTGGAAAAGCAGATCGCCGAAGCTGGCGGCATCGACAAGGTGAACGGCTTTGTTCTGGACCTGCGCAACAACCCCGGCGGGCTGTTGACCCAAGCCATCAAGGTATCGGACGCATTCCTGAACGAGGGCGAGATCGTCTCGACCCGTGGGCGCAATCCCGAAGATGGTGAACGCTTCAACGCAACCCCGGGTGATCTTGCCCAGGGCAAGCCGATTGTAGTGTTGATCAACGGCGGATCGGCTTCGGCATCCGAGATTGTTGCAGGTGCATTGAAGGATCACCACCGCGCGATCGTCGTCGGCACCAAAAGCTTCGGCAAAGGATCGGTTCAGACCGTGATGCCGCTGCGTGGCGACGGGGCGATGCGTCTGACCACCTCGCGCTACTACACCCCGTCGGGTCGGTCGATCCAGGCTTTGGGTGTCAGCCCCGACATCATCGTGGAACAGCCCCGCGTCCGTCCCGAGGCTGAGGAAGAGGAAGAGGAAGAAAGCAACGCCCGCACCCGGTCCGAGGCCGACCTGCGGGGCAGCCTGAACAATGACAGTTTGACCGAGGATGAAATCCGCCAGATCGAGGAAGACCGCACCAAAGCGGAAGAAACCGCCGAACTGCGCAACGAAGACTACCAGTTGGCCTATGCGATCGACATTCTCAAAGGCCTGTCCGCCTTCAATCCGACAGAGCGGGCATCGCAGTAAGCTGCGCAAACAATGACCGAAGGGCCGCGGTTTTCCGCGGCCTTTTCTTTTGGCTCAGCTCTCGATTTTGTGCAGTTTCTTTTCGTCAAGCATCAGCGCCAGAACCAGCCCTATCGACACCGACAGCGTTGAAAAGACAAAAGCCATGTCCATCCCGCTGTCAAAGGCCATCGACAACGCGGATTTGATCTTTTCGGCCTCGGGCGCGCTGAATTTCTGCATGACAGCCTGCGCGGTCTTGGTCGTCAAAGTACCGCCATTGATGGCTTTTTGATCGGCTAGGGACATGTCGATGCCAGCTTTGGCAAGGTGCTCGCGGAAGCTGGACAGGCTGACCATGTACATGATGGCCGTCGCGCAGGCGACCGAAATGGCGCCATAGACCAAGTGCACCATGAAGCTCAGACCGCCAACCAGGCCGGCGCGTTCGGGCTTGACGGCGCAAACGGCGGCGGTGCCCGACGGGCCAACCGTCAGTGTCGCTCCCAACCCGATCAGAGCCATCCCCGGAAGAATTTGGAAATACCCCAGCCCGGCCGGCATCACGACGACACTGGCCGCGCCTATCGTAGCGCAGAGATACCCCCAGAACAGCAGGCGCTTGGGTCCGAAATCATTATACAATGTGCCTGACACGATCGACCCGACCGCCAAAAGAACGGTCAGCGGTGCTAGGCCCAGAGCAGATTCAAATACCGACCAGCCCAGAACCTTTTGCATGTATTGCGGAAAATAAAGCAACCCCACAAAGGCCGCCGAGACGTTGAACATGTTCAGCCCCAAGGTGATGCGAAATTGCGGATTATGCATCATCTGCGGCAGCAAAAGCGGTTCTTTCACCCGTTTTTCCACGCGTGGGAACAACAGAAACAGCGCCGCGCTGAGGAAAAACAGAAACATCAGCGGAACGGACAGCCAGCCCCAGTCCGATCCGACATCCAGCGCGTACAGCAGCAGCAGGACAGCAAAAGAAAGGACACCCATTCCGGTAAAGTCAATGTGCTCACCTGTCTTGTGGCTCTTGTCCGGCTGCATCAGCACGAATGCCGTGGCCATCGAGATGCACGAGAAGACGACATTTGCCAGAAAGAACAGGCGCCAATCCCCAAGGTTGACGACAAACCCGCTGATCATCGGACCAAATACATTGCCGGTCGTGACACCGGCAAGGATCAAACCCATCACCATGGCACGGTGTTCCTCACGGGATACCCTTGTGGCCCCGAAAGCCAGCGTGCACGGCCACACGCATCCCGCGCCGATACCCTGAAGCGCGCGTGCGCCGATCAGGAAATCAAGACTGGGAGATACGAAACACATGACCGAGGCGAATAGAAACAGCGACAATCCGATGATCATGATCTTGCGATGACCGTACATGTCGCCCAGCCGGCCACCTGCAACCATCGTCATGGCGAAGAACAGCGCATAGATGTTCAATACCCACTGAGTACTGGTGATATTGGCATCAAACGAGTTTTCGATCGCGGGAACCAGCATCAGCGCACCGGTAAAGTCTATGCCGATGCCAAACGCCGTTACCATCAGCGCTATGACCTTGATAATGCTGTCACGTTCCATCCGGCCCCCAGAGTTTCCTTGGTGGCTCAATCATGCATGAATTCAGCGAAAAAGATAGGAATGCGTCCAAGCAGGCTTCGGCTACGTAGAACCTGCAGGCTTTTGGCCGATCAACCCTGATCAGCGCTCAACCGACGCACCACGCGCTTCAGAAGGTCAAGTTCGGCGCGCAGCAGGTCCATCTCGGCGCGGATATCGCCCACGGCCGGCGCACCCGCGATTACGGTGATGTCACCCACTTTTTCCTGTGAAGCGCTGTCGAGGATAATCACACTATGCACACCATCGGACAACAGGACCGTTGGTACGGGAACCCGAACATGCCAGCCACCTTCGGCCTCAGAAACCTCGATATCTTGCAGGATCTGATCCCGGTACCGGGCTTCAAGTTGGGGTGCGATACTTCCTGAATAGTGGCCTTCCCATAAGCCGTCTTCGAACCGGATCGGGACGAGTTTTGTTTCCGCCATGGCCTTTCCCTTCACAAGTCAGCGCGATGATGGCGGCACAGGGTCAGATCCCGCAGCACCACACGGTTCATACCAGGATCCTGGATGATAAGGTCCAGCCACATCTTCTTGATGCGACGTTCGTTCAAGGACAGATGCGCAAGATCAAAATCGATGTCGGATGTCGCATGTTGCGGTTCCAGCTTTCGCAGCACCTGCTCGGTATTCGGTCCATTCTGGATGTTAAGCCTCGCAAAGACCTCGGCCGGGCGCTCACTGTCGACCGTCACATGAGCCCGGACGAGGTGTTGCCGCGTCAGACCCTCGGCGGCGCTGCCCGGAAGTTCGACAGACACGGAGAGGAACGAGCCTTGAAAGCTGAATACGTCGATCGCCAGGCTGAAAGGCGCCAGGTCCTTTTCCCCGCTGTTGCGGATTTGCCGGACTGCAATCTCGGCCAGCGGACAGTCATGGAAAAGCGCCACGCTGTCATCAAGCTGCGCCTTGCGAGACAATGATACCAGGCCCGTAACGGGCAGGGGGCTGCCCCACAAATCCGGGCGCCAGGCCCAATCCGTGCCAAGCGGCCTCGGAAAATTCTGGGTGCCGATATGCGGGCGGGTCAGGCGCCCGTCCGCAATCTGGATCAGACGATCAAGTTGGGCGCGAAGAACACGCGCCTGCTCACGCTGCTGGCGAAGCAGAGGCAGGTCCTCGTGCGGCGCGTTCTGCGCCGTCCGTTTCCAGTGCCCAACTGCCTTGCGGCTGAAATACCGATCCAGAAGTCTACTCATGTGCCCAGTGCCTGAAACTGCACCTCTTTAGTCGGAATCCGCGGGCGGAATAAACCCGCCTTCGACAGATAGCACTGCAAAATTCCCGAATTGTGAAGAACGTCAGTCCTGCCGGCCGGTCTTTTTTGCAAGATCACGCAGGGGCACGTTCTTGAAATAGCACGGGGCAGAGCTTACCGTCAGTCACCCGGTCGCCGTGGATCCTCCGCAACGGGCCGCAGTCCAAAAAACAAGACGAGGCCGGGGCATGGAACCCACCCTATTCGCGTTCATCTGGAAACATTCCAAGAAACAGCAGTTCATTCTGCTGCTGTTGACCGTACTTTCGTTTCCGTTTCTCTATGCCTCGCTTGAACTGCCCAAGCAGATCATCAACGACGCCATCGGCGCGACCGGAAACACGGTAACGCTGTTCGGTACGAAGGTGACCCAGGTCCAATACTTGTTGATCCTGTGTTTTGCGTTCTTGGGAACCGTCCTGGCTGGCGGCCTCATGAAGATGCGCATCAACACCATGAAGGGGATCCTGGCCGAACGCATGTTGCGTCGGCTCAGGTTCACCCTGATCAGCCGGATGCTGCGCTTCCCCAAGCCGTATTTCTCGACCACAAGCCAGGGCGAGCTGGTGTCGATGATATCGTCTGAAGCGGAACCGATGGGCGGACTGATGGGCGACGCGATCGCCCAGCCGGTTTTCCAGTTCGGTCAGATGATGACGATTGTCACATTCCTGTTCATGCAGAGCGTCTGGTTCGGGCTGGCCTCGATCGCGCTGATCCCGCTGCAAGCCTGGCTGATCCCGCGCCTGCAGCGCCAGATCAACCTTTTGAACAAGGACCGTATTCAGGAGATCCGCCACCTGAGCACCGAGATCGGTGAAACCGCCGCCGGTATCAGCGACCTGCGCGCGAACGGTGGTTGGCGCTATCGGCTGGCGCAGTTCAGTCATCGTCTGGGAACCTTGTTCGATATCCGGGTCCGGATCTACAACAAGAAATTCTTCATGAAGTTCCTCAACAACCTGATCACGCAGATGACGCCGTTTCTGTTCTATTCGGTCGGCGGCTATCTCGCGATCACGGGCGAAGTGACAGTCGGTGCGCTGGTTGCGGCGCTGGGGGCGTACAAGGACCTCAGCGGCCCTTGGCGCGATCTGCTGACTTATTACAATCAGGTTCAGGACATGTCGTTGCGCTGGCAGGTCGTCACCGAACGGTTTGCACCCGAGAACATGATCCCCGAAGAACTGTTCTATGGCGAACCGGAGAGCATCCCGCACCTGCAGGGCGACATCGAATTGCGCAATGTCACGGTGCGCGACGAAGACGGCAAGTTGATACTTGAAGACATCGACCTGACGATCCCAAAGGGCGCTCGGGTCGCCATCAAGGCCTCGCACGACTCGGAAAGACAGGCGCTGGCCCAGTTGCTGATCCGCGAGATCCTGCCGGTTCAGGGCGAGGTCCTTCTGTCTGGGCACAACCTTCGCGAACTCCATCAGGCGGTGATCGCCGCCCGTGTCGGCTATGCCCACTCGCGACCCTACTTGTTCAACGGCACGCTTGGGGACAACCTGCTGATGCCTTTGCGTCCCCATCCCCAGCACGAGGCCGAAGCTCTGAAGGCCCCATCACGTTATCAGGTCGAAGCCGTGCGCGCCGGCAACTCCCCGGACCTGCTGGAGGACGAATGGGTCGACCCTCGCCTTGCAGGGCTGCAGAACATCGACGAGATCCGGGATTGGTGGTTCGAACTGGTCGAGGCGATGGGCATCGACGAATTCATGTTCCGGCGGACGTTGCGTTCGCAATTCGATCCCGAACTGCACCCCCATCTGGCCAAGGCGATCGTGGATGCGCGCGACAAGGTTGCAGCGCGTCTCAAGGAAAAGGGCTTGGACAAATACGTTTACCGGTTCGATCCGGACCGGTTCAACCCGGCCGTACCTTTGGGGGGCAACCTTTTGTTTGCCTCACCGTCGCGCAACATTTCACCGGACATCCTCGCCGGGGACGCTCGATTTCTTGCCATGCTGAGGGCCCATGATCTGGACAAGGACGCCCTGAGCATCGCGACGGCGGTTCTCAGCACGCTGCGCAAAACATTCGGCCGCGAAGGGACGGATCACCCGCTGTTCCTGCGCTTGGGCATGTCCAAGGACATGTACCACCGACTGCTCGACATCGACGAACGCCGCATGTCGAAAGGTGAGGCAACCCTGTCCGAACGTGAAATGGCGCTGTTGCTGACGGTGCCGTTCATGCTGACCGCCGAACAGATCGGCCCCAGTTTCCCCGAGGAATACAAGGAAAAGATCCTATCGATCCGGCGCACGCAGGCCCAAAACCTGCACGCATCTTTCGACGGGCTGTTCATTCCTGTGGCCCCCGAAACCTATGTTCCGCGCCTGACCGTCATGGAAAATGCCCTGTATGGCCGCGTGTCGCTGATGGCCGGGGCACATGCCGAAGAGATCGAGGATGCCGTAGCCGAAGTCCTGATCGAGGCCGGCCTCACCCGTCGCCTGGCGGCCATCATCTACGATCTGCCGACCGGTCTTGGCGGGGCCAACCTGCCCACGGTTTTCCAGGAACGTGCCGCGTTTTCACGGGCAGCGATCAAGCGGCCCGACATCCTGATCTTGGACAAGGTTCTTGCCAGCCACGATTCGGAAAGCCGTCTGCGCACGCGCCTCAAGCTGCGTGAGTTGCTTCCCGACTCGGTCATGATCTTCATGGAAGATCATTTTGGCCATCCCGAAGCCTATGACATGTACGTGGAAATCAAGGACGGCCGAATCGACGGTGTATCGCGTTCCAAGGCCGAGGCGGATGACGAACAACCCGAAGACTTCAGCCGAAAACTCAAGATCATTTCGGCGACGGAACTGTTTTCGAGGCTTGACGGAAAACATCAGCGTCTGCTGGCCTTTTCGGCACAATGGTACGACGCGGCGGCGGGGCAGACCATATTCTCGCGCGGCCAAACGCCCGACGCGGCCTATCTGTGCATCTCCGGGCAGGCGAGCCTGGAATGGACGATGCCGGACGGTGAAAAGCGCAACATCTCCGTCGTCGAGCCAGGCCGCCTGATCGGCGACCTGTCGATAATCACCGGAGCGCCTCGGCAACTTGACCTCGTCGCAATGACCGACTGTTCGTTCCTGCGGATCGGCGCGGAAGAGCTGCGCGCCGTGGTAGAGGGTGACGCGGCTGTTTCGATGCGCCTTCTCGAAACGGTGGCCGGGTATCTGACAACCGTCTCGGAACGACTGTTGCTGTCTAATACCCCGTTGACACCCGAAGCCGAGACCGGGGCGGGCGGTTAGGATGCGCGACCCGCAGCCACACCCGGCCTATGCCCCGCACGAAATCCTGGTGGCGCCGGCCAGGGCTTATCCCGAACTCTGGCGGATGCTGCTCGGGTTCGCCATCATCACGGTCGTCGTTCTGGCACTCAACTTGGTTCTCCTTGCCGCTATAACCTCGTTTGGTTCGGCCGAACTGGTGTCCGGTTTCGAAGACGGGTCCTCGGCCCTGGCGCTGCTGGTCATCCTTTCCAGTTTCGCCTTCGCCACGCTGGGCGTCGGATTGGCCGTGCGACAGTTGCAGCACCGGAAACTGATCTCGGTGGTCGGGCCACCGATTCTGACTGCTCGACAATTCTGGCGGGTTCTGCGGGCGCTGGTCGTGCTGGGCGCTCTGCTTTTTGTTCTGCCCCCATACGATATGGGACCGCCGTTGGAGCCAAACCTGCCGGTTTTCAGGTGGCTGCTGCTGTTGCCGCTGGCGCTGGTGGCTGTCCTTATTCAGGTCAGCGCCGAAGAGATTCTGTTCCGCGGGTTCCTGCAACAATCGCTGGCCGCCCGGTTCAGGGCCCCGTGGATTTGGATGGGCGTACCCTCCCTTATTTTTGCCGCCGGGCACTACGCACCTCTTGCCGCCGGTGACAATGCGATCCTGATCGCAGGTTGGGCCTTTGTCTTTGGCCTGCTTAGTGCCGACATCACCGCCAGAGCAGGGACGCTGGGACCCGCAATCGCCATGCATTTTGCCAACAATGTAACAGCTCTGCTGATTGTATCGTTGCCTGACGGTCTGGGTGGGTTGGCCCTCTATCATCTTCCGTTCGAAACATCGGACACCGGTATCCTGCGCCAGTGGCTTGTCGTGGATTTCGCGGTGATGATCGTCAGCTGGCTTGTTGCGCGACTTGCACTCAGGCGCTGATTGCATTTCCTTCCGTAGCGTCTTATTTGACTGCAACCCGCATCAGCAAGGTTCCGACATGAACTGGATCACAAACTACGTCCGCCCCCGGATCAACTCGATCTTCTCCCGCCGTGAGGTGCCCGAGAATCTCTGGCACAAATGCGACGAGTGCGGAACGATGCTGTTCCACCGTGAACTGGCGGACAACCAGAATGTCTGTACCCAGTGCGGACACCACATGCTGATCACCCCGCGCGAACGGTTCAAGCACCTGTTCGACGGTGGTATTTTCACCGAAGTCGCAGTGCCCGCGCCCAAGGAAGACCCGCTGCAGTTCCGCGATCAGAAGAAATACCCCGACCGCATGAAGGCAGCGCAGAAAAAGACCGGCGAGAAAGAAGCGATGCTGGTTGCCACCGGCGAGATCGGCCGCACGCCGATCGTGGCCGCGGCGCAGGATTTCTCGTTCATGGGCGGTTCGATGGGTATGTATGTGGGCAACGCCATCATCGCCGCCGCACAAGAGGCGGTAAAGCTCAAGCGCCCGCTGATCCTGTTTTCCGCCGCCGGCGGTGCCCGGATGCAGGAGGGCATCCTCAGCCTGATGCAGATGCCGCGCACTACGGTCGCGGTGGAGATGCTGAAAGAGGCGGGCCTGCCCTATATCGTCGTTCTGACCCATCCCACTACCGGCGGTGTGACGGCGTCCTACGCGATGCTCGGCGACGTGCATATTGCCGAGCCGAACGCGTTGATCTGTTTCGCTGGCCCCCGCGTGATCGAGCAGACGATCCGTGAGAAACTGCCCGACGGCTTCCAGCGCGCCGAATACCTGCTGGATCACGGCATGCTGGACCGCGTCACCAAACGGACCGAGTTGCGGGACGAGCTGATCACCATCACCCGGATGCTGATGGGTCTGCCCCCGGCGGTCAAAGGCGATCTGCCCGCCCCGAAAGGGGGCGAAGCCGAACAGCCTGACGCTCAGAGCAAGCCTGCCGAAGACCAGCCCAAGAAATGACCGCGCCCACATCCGACGTCATCCTCGACCGGATGATGGCGCTGCACCCCAAGATCATCGACCTGACCTTGGACCGTGTCTGGCGTCTGCTCGAAGCTTTGGGCAACCCGCAGGACAAGCTGCCCCCGGTGATCCATATCGCTGGCACCAACGGCAAGGGCTCGACCCAGGCGATGATCCGCGCCGGGCTGGAAGGGGCAAGGCTGACGGCCCATGCCTACACCTCGCCGCATCTGGCACGCTTCCACGAGCGCATCCGCCTGGCGGGCGAGCTGATCTCGGAACCCGACCTGACCGCCGTTCTGGATGAGTGTTACACCGCCAATGGCGACGCGAACATCACCTATTTCGAGATTACCACCTGCGCGGCCCTGCTGGCCTTTTCCCGCGTGCCCGCCGACTACACGCTGCTCGAAGTGGGGCTTGGCGGGCGGCTCGACGCTACCAACGTGATCGCAAAGCCCGCGGTCACGGTCATCACCCCGATCTCGATCGACCATGAACAGTTCCTCGGCAACACGCTGGCCAAGATCGCCGCCGAAAAGGCCGGCATCATCAAGCGCGGCGTGCCCTGCATCGTCGGCCCGCAGCCGGACGAAGCGATGGAGGTCATCGAGGCCACCGCCGCCCGCCTCGGCGCACCGCTGCTGGCTTACGGACAGCACTGGCACGTCTACGAGGAACATGGCCGCCTGATCTATCAGGACGAAACCGGCCTGCGCGACCTGCCGCTGCCAAACCTGTTGGGCGCCCACCAGATCCAGAACGCCGGCGCCGCGCTGGCGGTGCTGCGCCACCTCGATCTGGGCGATGAGGCCTACGAGGCAGCGGTCACACGCGCCGAATGGCCCGCCCGGATGCAGCGACTGAAGACCGGCCCGCTGGTCGAACAGGCGCCTCAGGCCGAACTCTGGCTCGACGGCGGCCACAACGCCGCCGCCGGCGTCGCGCTGGCGGACGTCTTGGCCAAGCTGCCCCCGCGACCCACACACCTGATCTGCGGCATGCTCAACACCAAGGACGTGACCGGCTACCTCTCCCCGCTGGCCCAGCAAGCCGCCAGCCTGACCGCCGTTTCCATCCCGGGCGAGACCAACACGCTGAGCGCCGACGAAACCGCCGCCGCCGCCAAATCGGTGAACCTGCCCGCGACGACCGCCAGCAGCGTGTCCCAAGCCCTCGACACCATCATCAAAGCCGACCCTCAGGTGCGCGTGCTGATCTGCGGCTCGCTCTACCTCGCGGGCAACATCCTACGCGAAAACGGCTGACCATTCATTGAGCCACAGCTACGGCAGAGGCAACGCTCGCTATTGTCCCCAGTCCTGTGCCTGCATCTCCCGCAGGCGCGAGGCTGTGCGCTCGAACTCAAAAACACCTTCCCCCTCGACATACAGCATCTCGGGCTCGGCGGCCGCTGAACAGATCAACCTCACCTTCGCCTCATACAGCGCATCGATCAACGTGACGAACCGCTTCGCCTCGTTGAAGTTGTTGCGCGACAGGCGCGGTATGTCCTCGAGCACCAATACTTTTACCGCATCAGCAATGGCAAGATAGTCCCCCGGCCCCAGCATCCGGCCGCACAGATCGTAGAACGAGGCCCGTGCCACTCCATTGCGAAACGCGGGCAAAACCACCTCGCGCCCCTTGACATGGAGGGTCAATGGTTCGGCCGGCCCACCGGACAGGTCGGCCCAAACGGCCCGGATCTTCTCTCGCGCCTCGGGTCCGATGGGTGTGAAATAGACCGGCGAGCCCTCGAGCCGGTTCTGCCGGTAATCCGTGGGCGACGTCAGTTCCCACACTTCGAGCTGCTGCTTGATGTGGTGGATGAAGGGCAGGAACAGCTGCCGGTTCAGGCCATCCTTGTACAGATCGTCGGGATGCCGGTTCGAGGTGGTCACAACGACGACGCCTCCCGCGTGCAGCAGGTCGAACAGCCGCCCGACGATCATCGCGTCAGTGATGTCGGTGATCTGCATCTCGTCAAAGGCCAGCAGGCGCACGGAATTCACGACCGAGGCCGCCACCGGCGCCAGTGCATCCTGCACGCCGGTTTCGCGCGCCTCATGCATGCCCGCGTGGATTTCCTGCATGAAGGCATGGAAATGGACGCGCCGGGCCGGAATATGCCCCAGTGTTTCGACGAACATGTCCATCAACATGGACTTGCCGCGCCCCACGCCGCCCCACAGGTACAAGCCTTTGGGCGGCGGCAGTGCCTTGCGGAACAGCCCGCGTTTCACCGGCGCGGCCAGAGCCGCCCGGATACGCTCGAACTGGGGCAGAACGGCCTCTTGCGCGTCGTCGCGGTTCAGGGTGCCATCGGCAACGCGGGCCTCGTACAACGAGATCATGTCGGTCATGGCCCGAGCCATAGCGCCCACCCGCGCCATTGAAAAGAAGGCATCCCCCGACATGCATCAATTTTGGTTAATCGTGACCGCAAAACTCCTGAATTGACGAGCGAGCCCAAGTGGATACTGTCGGCGGGCTGAAACCGGAGGCCCCATGACCCCAACCGCCCGTCTGCTCAACCCGGTGCTGATCGTCGGATGCGTGATCATTACGGTCAGCTTCGCCGTGCGCGCCTCGTTCGGCGTGTTTCAGATTCCGATCGCCGAGGAGTTCGGCTGGCTGCGCACCGATTTCTCGCTGGCCATCGCGATCCAGAACCTGGCCTGGGGCATCGGCCAGCCGATCTTTGCCGCCATCGCCGAAAAGATGGGCGATCGGCGGGCGATCATTCTGGGCGCGTTGACCTATGCGGCAGGGATGGTTCTGTCGGCCTGGTCCGTCACGCCCTTCGGGCACCAACTCTATGCCTGGTTGGTCGGCTTCGGTATTGCGGGCACGGGCTTCGGCGTGGTGCTGGCGGTGGTCGGGCGGGCCGCGACGGATCAGAACCGCTCGATGTCACTGGCGATCGTGACGGCAGCGGGCAGCTTCGGGCAGGTGATCGGCGCGCCCACGGCCGAATGGCTGCTGACATTCCTGCCTTGGCAGCAGGTGTTCATCATCTTCGCCATTGCCATTTTGGCCCTTGTGCTGACGCTGCCTTTCATGCGCGCACCCGCGCAGGTCAGCAAGGCCGAATTGGAAGAAAGCATGGGCCAGATCCTGGGCCGCGCCTTCCGCGACCCGTCCTATGCGCTGATATTCCTGGGTTTTTTCAGCTGCGGCTATCAACTGGGTTTCATCACCGCGCACTTCCCGGCCTTCGTGACCGAGATGTGCGGGCCGATACAACCCGGCGGTGTCCTGCATGCGATGGGCATCACAACAACGTCTGCTTTGGGTGCGCTGGCGATCTCGCTGATCGGGCTCGCCAATATCGGAGGCACCCTGCTGGCCGGGTGGGCGGGCAATCACTTCCCCAAGAAATACCTTCTGGCGGCGGTTTATACCGGGCGCACGATCGCGGCCGCAGCGTTCATCCTGTTTCCTATCACGCCTCTGACCGTGATCCTGTTCTCGCTGGTCATGGGGTCACTATGGCTGGCGACGATCCCGTTGACCTCGGGCCTCGTCGCGCATCTTTACGGCTTGCGCTACATGGGCACGCTGTATGGCATCATATTCTTCAGCCATCAGGTCGGCAGTTTCCTGGGCATCTGGCTGGGCGGCCGCATGTATGACCTTTATGGCGACTATACCGTGGTCTGGTGGATCGGCGTGGCCATCGGCGCCTTCAGCGCGATCGTGCACCTGCCGATCCGCGAAAACCGCCCGGCGCAGCCCGCTGCCGCCTAGGATCAGGCGGCCTCGTCCAAGGAGAGCAGACCTTCGGACACCAGCCTTTCGGCCCAGCCCTTCGGGCCGTCGAAATGGTGGGTCTGCCATCCACGGCCACGGGCGGTTTCGATATTGTCGATCCGGTCGTCGGTGAACAGCAGCGTCTCGGGCGGCAGGCCGCAATCCTGTTCGACCATCTGGTAGATCGGGGCATGCGGTTTCACCATCTTCATCCGCCCCGAGACATAGTGCCGGTCGAACTCTTTCAGGAACGGATAGACGGTGGTGGCATAGTCGAAATTCTGCACCCCGAAATTGGTCAGCGCAAAGACTGGCACGCCCTTGGCCCGCAGCGCGCGCTGCAGCCGGACCGAATGCGGGATCTCGGGCGCGGCCAGTTCGATCCAGTTGTCGTGCCACATGCGGATTTCGTCGCGCCAATCGGGGTATTTCTCGGCCCAGGCATAGATCGTGTCGGTGAAGTGATGCCCCTGATCGACCAGGTCGTTCATGCCGTGCAGATCGACGGCCGAGAACATCTCGCGGCGCCTGTCCTCGCCGATCACACGGTCATAATACCGCTCGGGCTGCCATTCGATCAGAACGTTGCCGATGTCAAAAACAACCGCTTCTACGGGCATGGGGGTTCCTGTTCGCTTGTGTTGCGTTTGGGGCTGACTGAACCAACCCGCCGAGCGGGATGCAAGGCCAAACTCAGCCGCGCAGGGCGGCGCGCATCTCACGCTCGAGCGCGTCCAGAAACCGCGATCGGTCGGCCTTGGAAAACGGTTTGCCACCGCCCCCGGCGCCCAGCGGATTGGCGGCGCGCAGATCCGCCATCAGATCGCGCATCGCCAGTTGCTGACCGATATTGGCAGCGGTGAAGGCCTCGCCATTGGGGCGCAGCACCCGCGCGCCGGCCTGGACGCATTTGGCGGCTAACGGGATGTCCGAGGTGATGACGATGTCGCCCGCGTCGCACCGCTCGGCGATCCACTTGTCGGCTTCGTCAGCGCCTTGCGCCACGGTCACGATCTGAACCAGCGGGTTGGCCGACGGGCGCAGCCCGCCATTCGCCACCACCACCATCGGCACCTTGTGCCGCGTGGCGACGCGTTCGGCCTCGGCCTTCACCGGGCAGGCGTCGCCATCGACATACAGGGTCGTCACGCCTGCTTGGCCTTCTTGGGCGCCAACTTTGCTGGCTCGGGGGCATCGGATTTGCGCACCTTGAACTCGTCCGGGATCGGCATCCGGTTGAAGGCGTCGAGCCCGGCAATCTTGTAGGCCTCGGCCAGGGTCGGATAGTTGAAGGTGTTCTGCACGAAATAGTCCACCGTGCCCTTCAGGTTCAGCACCGCCTGGGCGATGTGGATCAACTCGGTCGCGCCTTCGCCGACGATCTGCACGCCCAGCACCCGGCGGGTTTTCAGCGAGAACAGCATCTTCAGCATCCCGTGCTCGAGCCCCATGATATGCCCGCGCGAGGTCTCGCGGAACCGGGCCACGCCCACCTCATAGGGAATGCCGCGTTCCTGCAGCTCTTCCTCGGACATGCCGCAGGTCGAGATCTCGGGCACCGAATAGATGCCATAGGGAAACCAAGGGCTTTCTGGCAGGGTAGGGGTCTCAAGCGCGTGGCAGGCCGCAACGCGTCCCTGCTGCATCGAGGTCGAGGCCAGCGACGGATGCCCGATCACGTCCCCGGTGGCATAGATATGCGGCACCGAGGTCTGATAGGTCTTGCGATCGACCGTGATGCGGTTGCGGTGGTCGGTTTCGATCCCAACCGCACCCAAATTCAGCGCCGAGGTGTTGCCCATACGGCCCGCCGCGAACAACAGCATCTCGGCCCGGACATGGCGGCCGTTTGACATGGTGATCTCGACATGCTTGCCGGCGTCCTCGATCTTTTCCACGGCCGAGCCCAAGCGCAGGTCCACCCCGTTTTCACGGATCTGATGGGTGAATTCCTGGATCAGGGTCTTGTCGATGAAATCCAGAAAGGTCTCGCGCGGTTCGATCAGCGTCACCCGCACATCCAGCGCCGAGAACATCGTGGCATACTCGACCCCGATCACGCCCGCACCGATCACGCAGAGCGAGCGCGGGATCTCGGCCATTTCTAGGAACTCGTCGCCATCGACGATGGTCTTGCCGTTGAAGGGCACGTAATCGGGGCGATAAGTTTTTGTCCCGGTCGAGATCAGGAATTTCGCGGCCGTCAAGCGGGTGGTGTCGCCCGCATCGGCGGTGACCTCGATCTCGTGCGGGCCGGTGAAGCGGGCTACGCCGTCCATGGTTTCAACGTGGTTGCGGTTGAACTGGTGTTCCAGCACGTCAACCTCATAGTCCAGCGTCATGTGCAGCCGGGCCTTGAGGTCTTCGGCGCGGATCTGGTCCTTGACCCGGTACGAACGGCCGTAAAAGCTGCGCTCGCGCCAGCCCGACAGGTTCAGCACCGTTTCGCGCAGGGTCTTCGACGGGATCGTGCCCGTGTGCACCGATACGCCGCCCAACCGGTCACGGCGGTCAACCACCAGAACCTTGCGTTTCAGCTTGCCCGCCTGAATCGCCGCCGCGCGGCCCGATGGGCCCGAGCCGATGATGATCAGGTCATAGTCGTATTTGCTCATCCCTCAGTCTCCGTACAGGGCTTCGGCGTGGAAGGTGACGTGGTCCTCCATGAAGGTGGACACGAAGAAGTAGGAATGGTCATAGCCGGGCTGCAACCGGTTCGTGGCCTGCTGGCGGCGTTCGGCGATGGCCTGGGCCAGAGCCTCGGGGCGCAGCAGGTCGATGAACTGGTCGTTGGTGCCGGTGTCGATCAGGATCGGGCCGTCAAAGCCCTTTTCCTTCATCATCAGCGTCGCATCATGTTTGGCCCAGGCGGCCGGGTCGTCGCCCAGGTAGGCGCCCAGTTGCTTGCGGCCCCAGTCGCTGGCCGTGGGGTTCGAGATCGGCGCAAAGGCCGAGACCGAACGGAACCTGCCCGGCAGGTTCATCGCCAGCGTCAGCGCGCCGTGGCCGCCCATCGAATGGCCGGTGATGGCCTGCCGGTCGCCGTCGATGGCGAAGTTTTCGACCAGCAGCGCGGGCAGTTCGTCAGCCACATAGTCCCACATGTTGAAATGCGGCGCCCACGGTGATTGCGTGGCGTTGACGTAGAACCCGGCGCCCTGGCCCAGGTCGTAATCCTCATGATCGGCGACCCCTTCGCCGCGCGGCGAGGTGTCGGGGAAGACCAGTGCGATGCCTTGTTCGGCGGCCCAGCCCTGCGCGCCCGCTTTGACCATCGCGTTTTCATGGGTGCAGGTCAGGCCCGACAGATACCACAGGACCGGAACCGGGCCGTCCTTGGCCTCGGCCGGCAGGAACAGGCCAAAGGTCATGTCGCACTGGCACGCCGCCGAGGCGTGGCGGTACACGCCCTGCACGCCACCGAAACAGGCGTTTTCGGAAAGGGTTTCCATCTGGCATCATCCTTACGTTGGGTTCGTGCCATGGCTAACGGGCGAAGGCCCCGGCGTAAAGTCCGGGCACCAATGTTCGCACGCATTTTGAAGTCGCCGCGTCAGAATGCGGCAACCCACGCGATGACCACCGGCACGGTCAGAATGCTGACAATGGTCGACAGTAGAATGGCGGCAGATGCCCGGTGCGGCGCCACGCCATAGTGGGCCGCCAGCATGTAGACATTGCCGGCCACAGGCAGGGCGGCGGCGGAGATAGCCACCGCCGCGGCAAAAGGATCAGTCGGCAGCAGCCACAGCAGCACCACAGCCACACAGGCCGGATGCACGGCAAGTTTGCAAAAGCTGAGCCAGAGCGCGATCTGAACCCGCTCGGCCGATTTGCTGGCCAGCGAGGCGCCGATGGCGAACAGCGCCCCCGGCGTGGCGGCGCCGCCCAGAATGGTCAGAAAATCGTTCAACGGGTCAGGCACCGGCATCTGCAGGGCCGACCAGATCAACCCAGCCGATATCGAGACGATCATCGGGTTCTTCAGCAAACCAAGGCCGATCAGGCGCAAAGTTCCGGCACTCAGCCGACCATCCCGCCCGCCGTTGATCAGGATCACGATCAGAGAGGAAAACACCACCAGATCGACCGTCAGAACCAGCATGACCGGCCCGATGGCGGATTCGGAAAACAGCAGGGCCAACATCGGCAGACCCAGAAAGCCCACATTTCCGATAGCGGCGCATTGCGCCTCGACCGCCGCGGTGGGGATGTCGAGCCCGCGCAGATAGGCGACCAACGTGGCCAGCGCGTATACGCCGGCGGTGCCGATCAGATAGCCCAGCATCAGCCGCGCGTTGAAGATCTCGGCAAAGGGCAGCGTGGCGGCAAAGCGGAACAGCATCGCCGACAACGCGAAATAGAACACGAACTTGGTCAGATAGGCCGTGGCGTCTTCGGTGAAGAACCGGCTGCGCCCGGCCCAGTATCCCAGGCCGATGATCGCAAAGAAGGGCAGGGTGCGCAGAAAGATATCGACCATGCGCAGATTGGTAACATAGAATTACCACATCGCAAGCAGGGTCATCACCCGCTGCCGATCAATATCCCGGCTGCCAGCACCAGCGATCCGCCCAGAACGACCTGAAAAGCCGCACGGAAGAACGGAGTTTCCATATAGCGGTTCTGAATCCACGCGATCGCCCACAATTCGAAAAACACCACGATGAAGGCAATGATCGTGGCCGTCCAGAATTCCGGGATCAGATAGGGTAGGGCGTGGCCCAATCCGCCGACCGTGGTCATCACCCCGGACGCCAAACCCCGCTTGACCGGTGATCCACGGCCCGACAGCTCGCCATCGTCCGATGCCGCTTCGGTGAAGCCCATGGAAATGCCCGCGCCCACTGACGCTGCAAGGCCCACAAGAAAGGTCGTCCAAGGGTCGTGCGTGGCAAAGGCCGTCGCGAAGATCGGCGCCAAGGTCGACACTGACCCGTCCATCAGCCCGGCCAATCCCGGCTGGACCCAGGTCAAGATGAATTGCCGGTGCGAAATCACCTTTTCAGCTTCTTTTTCATCGTGATCCAGGTGAGCTTCTTCCAATTCGGCGGCCGCGGCTTGATGTCCCGCTTCGGCCGCAGCCAGGTCGCCCAGAAGTTTGCGTGTTGCTGCATCGGTCGTACGACCAGCAGCCGCCAGATAGAAGCGTTCCGCGTCGCGCTCCATCATCTCGGCTTCTTCGCGGATTCGCTCGATTCCGAGATTCTCGACCAGCCAGATCGGACGGCGGGCGTAGTAACCGGCGACATGCTCGCGCCGGATCAGAGGGATCACCGGGCCGAACCGATCCTCGTGCAGACCGATCAGGCGACGGCGGTGCTCGTCTTCCTCGGCAGCCATGCCATCGAAGATTTTGGCTGTCGCCGGATAGTCGGGGCGCAGCATTTCGGCATATGACCTATAGATCCGCGCGTCGTCTTCCTCGGACGAAATCGCAAGCGCAATAACTTCCTGCTCGGTCAGATCTCTGAAGTGTTTGCGCTGAGTGAAAAACCGCATTGCCACCCTCGTTTTAGAATTATTCTAATCTACGCTGCGTAACGGAACTTTCAAGCCGAATTGAAAACCGTTGAAACTGAACTGACTGGTTTATAGATTTGTCGCAGCACCCAGCCAAGGAGACACCATGACCCAAGCCGCCACCATCGTGCGTACTGGACGGAAATTCGACCAGGTTCTGAACGGCGCCCGAGAGGTTTTCATGGCGGATGGGTTCGAAGGCGCAAGCGTCGATGATATCGCGCGCGCGGCGGGTGTGTCGAAGGCGACGCTCTACAGCTATTTCCCGGACAAACGACTTCTGTTTTCCGAGGTGGCGCAGACCGAGTGTTGCCGCATGGCTGAAAACGTGCTGGCCATGATCGACGAAACCAAACCGGTACGCGAGGCGTTGATGATCACCGCCACGCATTTGACTCGGTTTCTGGTATCGGATTTTGCGCAGCAGGTGTTCCGCATCTGCGTAGCCGAGCGTGACAGGTTCCCGGAACTGGGCAAGGCGTTCTACGAGGCCGGCCCCGCCAACGGTCAGCGCCAGATGGCCGAGTATCTGGAAAAAGCCGTGGCCAAAGGTGAACTGGCGATTGACGACGTGCATTTTGCCGCCGAGCAGTTCTCGGAATTGTGCAAGGTGCGCCTGTGGACACTCGCGGCTTTGGGGATCCAAACCCGGTTCTCGGACGAGGAAATCGAGGAAGTGGCCACCAACGCCGTTGACATGTTCATGGCGCGCTACGGCACCTGACGGATCGGCTCAGCCCGACAGTCCAACCAGCGCCACGCCCCCCGCCATCAGGATGGCGGCCCCCAGCCTGCGCACCCAATAGCCTTCGTGCAGGAAGACGAACCCGATCAGGGCCGCAAAAATCACTGAGGTTTCCCGCAACGCCGAGACCGCCCCCAGCGGCGCGAAATTCTTGGCATACAGCACCAGCCCATAAGCCAGCATCGACACGAAGCCGCCCAGGATGCCGATCGCCCAGGTGCGGGCCGGGAGTTGTGTCAGAACCTGCCGCCGTCGAAGACCCACAAAGCCGGCGATGAACAGGTGCAGAAACGCCCCCCAAGCCCAGTAGCTGAGCGTGTTTCCAGACAGCCGCACTCCGATGCCGTCCACAACCGAATAGACCGAGATGCAAAGTCCGGTACCCACCGCAAACCCCAGCGCTGCGCCGCCGACGCCTTGCCGGAGCGAGCTCCAACTGCTGAGCTGGATGCCGACCGCAATCAGACCGATGCCGATCCAGGCTTGCAGGGGCAGAACCTCATCCAGCAAAAGATAGGCCCAAAGCGCCACTAGCGCCGGAACGATGCCCCGGGCGATCGGGTAGACGACGCTGAGGTCGCCATGCTGATAGGCTTTGCCCAGCATGAAGTAATAACCGAAATGCACGACGGTGGACAAAAGGATGTAGACAAAGCTGTCGCTGCCCGGAAAGGGCAGCACAAGGATCATGACGCTGGCTGGGATCACATGCCCGAAGGCCACAAGCCCCAGCGTCGTCGTCCGGTCGCCCGCGGTTTTGACGATGGCGTTCCAGACGGCGTGCAGGATGGCAGCCGACAGAATGATCGCGACGACGAATGAGCTCACCGGCGGTCCTCAGGTGATGGGGCGGCCCCTAGAAGGATCGGCCCGGCTGCAACTTTCTCGCACCGGGCTATCGCTAGGACAGCTTCGGTGGTCGAATCCGGTTACATCGAATTGCCTTGCAGGCGCAAGGTTCCAAATTCTGGAACCGGAAACGCCCATAGTCGTGTTGAGGGTCTTACGCCGTTACACGTCGTCCGGCGCCGATGCCGGCGATCTTGTCCAACAGGTCGATGATTTCACTCGTTCCGCTGCCGCTCCGCAGGTTGGTGAATACGAATGGTCGATCGCCGCGCATCCGGGCCGCATCGCGCTGCATCACCGACAGGTCCGCTCCGACATGCGGAGCAAGGTCGATCTTGTTGATGATCAGGATTTCTGAACGGGTGATCGCGGGGCCACCCTTGCGGGGGATCTCTTCGCCCGCGGCCACGTCGATCACATAGATCGTCACATCCGCCAGTTCCGGGCTGAAGGTGGCCGACAGGTTGTCACCGCCAGATTCGATCAGAACGATCTCGACCTCGGGGTGACGGCGCACCATCTCGGCCACCGCGGCCAGATTGATCGAGGCATCCTCGCGGATCGCCGTATGCGGGCAACCTCCGGTTTCCACGCCGATCACCCGGTCCTGCGGCAGGATCTGCATGCGCATCAGCGCCTCGGCGTCTTCCTGCGTGTAGATGTCATTGGTGATCACCCCGATCGAGTGGGTGTCGCGCAGCGCGCGGGCGAGGGCGGCGGTCAGGCTGGTCTTGCCCGCACCGACCGGGCCGCCGATGCCCACCCGCAGAGGGCCGTTCATGCTGCTCATGTGCGGAAAATCCTTGGTTGTTGGGTTTCATGTTGCATGGCCGCGATCTCGGCCAGAAAGGCGGTGCCGGACAGGGCGGACAGATCGGCCTCCACTGCCGCGTGCGCCTGATGGGCGCACAAGGGCGCCATGTCCCGGACGACCCCTTGGGCAGCGGTCTGGCCCAGGGGCATCAGCCGCTGCGCAGCCGAAACAAGATTGCTGATGAACGCATGCAGATACAGCCGCGCGGTTGGCTCCACCGGCAAACCAGCCTGGCGCGCGGCGCAGCCGACGGCGACGGGGTAGGTCAGATCCGTCAGCTCGATGCCCCAGACTGCAGCCGTCACACCGCAGAAGGCCGCGCCCTGTTGCGCGGTCTCGAACCTGCGCTCGAAGGGGCCGGAGAAGGCGCGGGCCATATCGTCAAGTTCGGCCACGGCGAGCTCGGATTTCGCGCGCCAAGCGGCGGTCAGAAACAGGGCATCCGACCATCCCGCACCGTGTTCCAGCACGTCGTGCAGCCAATCCCGCAGGCTGGCCGCATCGTGCACCGCGCCCGATCGAACCAAGCGTTCCAGCCCGTGCGAATAGGCAAAAGCCCCGACCGGGTAGGCGGGTGACAGCCATTGCGTCAGCGTCAGAAGATCAAGGTCAGTGGCTGTGGCCATGCGTCCGTCCGTGCCCATAGGCGCCGCCTTCGGGGCTGAAGGGTGCGCGGATGTCCTGGACCGTCGCGCCAAGCTTCAGCAGCATGTCGCGGATCACATGGTCGCGGCGGATCATCAGGCGGGCGGGCTCGATCTGGCAGGGAGTGTGACGGTTGCCGATATGCCAGGCCAGCCGGGTCAGATCGGGGCCAGTGACGGCGAACAGATCCTCTGCGGCGGCGACCACCTCGATCAGGCGGCCATCGGCCAGTTCGAACGCATCCCCCCCGTCCAGCGAGGTCGTCTGCGACAGATCCACCAGGAACTCTTCATTCTGTGCGGTGCGCAGCATCCGGCGGCGCAGAAAGCGGTCTTCGTAGTTTAGCGTCACGGTGCCATGGGTTTCGTCCCACTGCCCGTTGCGGCGGATTTTCTGTGATGTGGCAAGCATCAGGGCGTCCCTTCTCAGAACAGGAAATAGCGTTGCGCCATGGGCAGGGTTTCGGCGGGCTGGCAAGTCAGCAATTCGCCGTCGGCGCGCACCTCGTAGGTTTCGGGGTTCACCTCGATCTCGGGCAGGGCATCGTTCAGCCGCAGGTCGCGCTTGCCGATCGCGCGTGTGTTGCGCACGGCTACGGTCTGCTTGGCCAGGCCAAGACGCGCGGCGATGCCGTCCTCCTGCGCGGCTTCCGATACGAAGGTCGCCGCGCTCTGTTCGACCGAGCGGCCATAGGCCCCCCACATCGGCCGGGAATAGACCGGCTGCGGCGTGGGGATCGAGGCGTTCGGGTCGCCCATCTGCGCACAGGCGATGGTGCCGCCCAACAGCACCATCTCGGGCTTCACGCCGAAAAAAGCGGGGCTCCACAGCACCAGATCGGCGCGTTTGCCCTCCTCGATGCTGCCGATATGGGTGCCAAGCCCGTGCGCAATGGCCGGGTTGATCGTGTATTTCGCGATATAACGGCGCACGCGGAAATTGTCGTTTTCGCCTGTTTCCTCCGGCAGGCGCCCGCGTTGTTTCTTCATCTTGTCGGCGGTCTGCCAGGTGCGGATCAGCACTTCTCCCACGCGGCCCATCGCCTGGCTGTCGGAGGCGATGATGCTGAAGGCGCCCATGTCGTGCAGAATGTCCTCGGCCGCGATGGTCTCGCGCCGGATGCGGCTTTCGGCAAAGGCCACGTCCTCGGGGATGGATTTGTCGAGATGATGGCAGACCATCAGCATGTCCAGATGCTCTTCGACAGTGTTCACGGTGAAAGGCCGGGTCGGGTTGGTCGAGGAGGGCAGCACATGCGCCTCGCCGCAGATCTTGATGATGTCGGGGGCGTGGCCGCCGCCCGCGCCCTCGGTATGGAAGGCGTGGATCGTGCGGCCCTTCATGGCGGCCACGGTGTTTTCGACAAAGCCGCTTTCGTTCAGCGTGTCGGTGTGGATCATCACCTGCACGTCCATCTCGTCGGCCACCGACAGGCAGCAATCGATGGCCGCCGGGGTGGTGCCCCAGTCCTCGTGCAGTTTCAGGGCGCAGGCCCCGGCCAGGACCTGTTCGCGCAGAGCCGCCGGTTGCGAGGCGTTGCCCTTGCCCGCAAAGGCCAGGTTCATCGGAAAGGCATCGGCCGCCTGCAGCATGCGCCCGATATGCCAGGGGCCGGGCGTGCAGGTGGTGGCCAGCGTGCCATGCGCCGGGCCGGTGCCGCCGCCCAGCATGGTCGTCAGGCCGGAATGCAGCGCATCCTCGATCTGTTGCGGGCAGATGAAATGGATGTGGCTGTCGAACCCGCCAGCGGTCAGGATGCGGCCCTCGCCCGCGATGGCCTCGGTGCCGGGGCCGACGATGATATCGACGCCGGGCTGCGTGTCGGGGTTGCCCGCCTTGCCGATCTTGGCGATGCGCCCATCCTTGAGGCCCACATCCGCCTTGTAGATGCCCGTCCAGTCTACGATCAACGCATTGGTGATGACGGTGTCCACCGCCCCTTCGGCGCGGGTGGCCTGAGACTGGCCCATGCCATCGCGGATCACTTTGCCGCCGCCGAACTTGACCTCTTCGCCATAGGTGGTCAGGTCGCGCTCGACCTCAATGATCAGGTCAGTATCGGCCAGCCGCACCTTGTCGCCCGTGGTGGGGCCGTACATGGCGGCATAGTCGGAACGTTTGATCCGGGCTGGCATCAGAGGTCTCCCATGACTGCGCCGTTGAACCCGAAGACACGCCGCGCGCCGCTGATCGGGATCAGTTGCACCTCGCGCTTTTGGCCGGGTTCGAACCGCACGGCGGTTCCGGCGGCGATGTCCAGCCGCATGCCGTGGGCGGCGGCCCGGTCGAAATCCAGCGCCGGATTGGTTTCGGCGAAATGATAGTGCGAGCCCACCTGCACGGGGCGGTCACCGGTATTGGCCACTATCAGGGTGATTGCAGCCGCGCCCGCGTTCAGCTCGATTTCGCCGGGGGCGGTGATGACCTCTCCGGGGATCATTTGCGCGCCTTCAGCCAGAATGCGACGCCGCCGATCGCCAGCAGCAGGACCAGCACCAGCCAGGTGCCCGAGTCATGCGGGTGCAGGTGCGGCCCGTCATGCGCCAGCGCGGGCGCGGCCATCAGGGCGAAGGGCAGGGAAGCCAGGTTTCTCATCGTCATCTCCTTCAGCGGATGGGGTTGTGGACGGTGACCAGCTTGGTGCCGTCGGGGAACGTCGCCTCAACCTGCACCTCGTGGATCATCTCGGGGATGCCGTCCATGCACTGATCGCGGGTGATGACCTGCGCGCCGGCCTCCATCATGTCGGCGACCGAGCGGCCGTCGCGGGCACCCTCGACCACGGCATCGGTGATCAGCGCGATGGCCTCGGGGTAGTTCAGGCGCACGCCTCGGGCCAGGCGCTTGCGCGCCACCTCTGCGGCCATGGCAATCAGCAGTTTGTCTTTTTCACGCGGCGAGAGTTGCATGTCAGATCATCCAGGGTCTTGGCAGGGAATTGCGGGTCAGCCGGTTCAGTAACGGCACAAGGGTCTGGCGCAGCGTGAAACCGTCGGGCGCCAGCAGGCGCATCAACAGCATGTCGTCACCCACAAGGCTGACGCCGCCGGTGTCAGGCAAGGCCGCGCGGATCGGGTCCAGATGCGCGGCGGCATCCGGGCGGATCAGTATCAGGCTGCTGAGCGCGCCTGCGCCGTCGCCAACGCCCGGCCGGGCCACTTCCGCCGCCAGATCACCGGTCAGACGCAGCGCGTCCAGATGGGCCAACCGGCCCGCGCGCCAGATTTCGATGCGGTCTTGGAAGTGGGCCGCAGTAATCCGCTCGCCCATCGCGGCGCGTCCGAAGATCAGCGATTCCACCAGCAGCAGGCCGGCATCAGGGGCCAGATCGGCGCGCAGGCAGCGGTCGATCGAGCAACCATCGAAAAGGATCGTCTCCTGCGGCAGCCAGTTCAACTGGCCGCCTGCCGCCACGGTCAGATGCGTCCGAATCCGGCCCGGGGTTACTCCGGACGCGCGATAGGCGCGCTCGGCGGCCTGCGTGGTCAGGGTCAAATGTGCATCTGGCTGAGCGGTGGCGGAAAGGTCAAAACTGTCTCCGCCGGTGACGCCGCCGGCGGTATTGACCAGAACGGCCTGCATGTCCGAGCCATCACGCCGAGGAAACAGCAGCTTCAGCGACCCTTGCTGGCGCAGGTCCTGCAACTCGGTCCGGCCAGCGCGGCCAACCACGGACACAACACCCCGCCCAACAGCACGGGGAGGCGCGGCGATCGCTTGCGCGGGAGTTATTGCGGACAAAGAGGTTATCGGAAGCTCCGGGCAAAAGGACTGTCGGATGCGAAAGCACCACAGCCTTTTCCTGGTGTCAGTGCAGCACGGCAGAGGCAATTGGTTGAGAAAACTCGTTCGCCCTATTTCTGAGCATTTTTTCCCCTATCGCCTGAAAAATAAGCATCCCGCCAATGCGTGTGATAATCCGGCCTTCAGCCACAAACCAAGAGAAAAGGGCGGCCAGATTGGCCGCCCGATCCGGTGTCTGTCGCCGGTCAGAGCGTGATGCGGAAGGCCGCGAAACCGTCGGCCCCGTCGCCTGCGTCTTCCAGCGCCAAACCTTTGACGTCGCTGATGTAATCGCGCGCCTTGGGACCGGTTTCGAACAGAACCGTGGTGCCGCCCAGCGGTGCGAAGGACCAGTTGCCGTCGGCTTTGGGGTCGATCGTGCCTTGCTCGACGATATAGCGCACGATCACGTCGCGGTTGGTGTCGGGGGCCTCGAACACGATGGTGTCGCCCATCGCGCCCGGGAACGATCCGCCGCCCGAAGCGCGGTAGTTGTTGGTGGCGATGATGAACTCCATGTCGTCGGTCACCGGGGCACCGTTGAACTGCAGGTTCACGATGCGCGCCGCATCAGGTTTGACCTCTTCGCCCTTCGGGCCAAAGCGCGAGGGCTGAGACAGGTCGATCTGATAGGTCACACCGTCGATCACGTCGAAGTTGTAGGACGGGAATTCGGGGTTCAGCAGCAGCGCATCCTTGGCGCCCGGCTCGATCTGGTTGAACATCCCGGCCGAACGCTCCAGCCAGCCGCGCAGTTGCGCGCCGTTCACCCGCACCGCGCGCACGGTGTTGGGATAGAGATACAGGTCGGCCACGTTCTTGATCGCCACATCGCCCACCGGCACGTCGGTATAGTATTCCGGGCCACCCCGGCCACCGGCCTTGAACGGCGCCGCGGCCGACAGGATCGGCAGACCCTCGTGCTCGGTGCCTTTCAGCATCTCCTCAACATACCATTTCTGCGCGATCGACACGATCTGGACCGAGGGATCATCGGCCACCAGCGCGAAATAGCTGTGCAGCGGGGCCGAGGTCTTGCCCACCGCGCGGCGCACATAGGCCAGCGTTTCCTCGTGGTCCCGCGCGACCGAGGCCAGCACCTTTGGGTCGTCATCGACCAGCGCGGTGATCGAGCGGTCTTCGTTGCGCTTCGAGATCGGCCGCGCCTCGGAGGTGGTGGTAACCACGCGCCATTCGTTGCCGTCGCGTTCCAGCAGCAGGTCGAGCACGCCCAGATGCGACCCCCAGAACCCGCCCATGACGGCCGGCTTGCCCATCAGCGTGCCCTTGTCCACGTCAACTCCGGCACGGTCGGCGAAGGTGGGCGAGGGGAAGACCAGGTGGTTGTGCCCGGTCACAAGCGCGTCGATGCCATCGACCCCGGCCAGCGGGACCGAGGCGTTCTCCATCCCGTCCGCGTGATCGGCCGCGCCGATGCCCGAATGCGACAGGGCCAGGATCAGATCGCAGCCTTGCTCTTTCATCTCGGGCACATAGGCTTTGGCGGTCTCGACGATGTCGCGGGCCTGCACGTTGCCTTCCAGGTGGCGGCGGTCCCAGTTCATGATCTGCGGCGGGGTGAAGCCGATGACGCCGATGCGGATCGGCTGTTTGCTGCCATCGCCCAGCTCGATCTCGCGATCGAGGATGACATAGGGCTGCACCAGTGTCTTGTCCGCGCGGGGGTTTGCGCCCTGTTTCTTGGCGATATTGGCCAGCACGATCGGGAACTGCGCCCCGGCCAGCGATTTTTCCAGAAAGCTCAGGCCATAGTTGAACTCGTGGTTGCCCAGCGTCGCGGCATCATAGCCCAACGTGTTGAACGCGTTGATGATCGGGTGGGTGTCGCCGTCGTTCATGCCACGCTCGTAGGCGATGTAGTCGCCCATCGGGTTGCCCTGAAGAAAGTCGCCATTGTCGACCAGCATCGAGTTTGTGGCCTCGGCCCGGATCTCGTTGATGATCGAGGCCGCGCGTGACAGGCCCACCGTATCGCGCGGCTTGTCGGCATAGTAGTCGTAGGGAAAGACGTGAACGTGAATGTCGGTCGTTTCCATGATCCGCAGATGCGCCTGGTTGCTTGCGGCGGCGGCAGAAAACGGGTGCAGGGAAACCATGGCGACGCCGGCCGTGGTGGTGGCCAGGAATTGACGCCGCGACATCGCGAATTTGCTGGATAGGGTCATGAGGCACCTCTCGAAATAAATTGGTCGACGCATCATCTGAACGTTTATGACGACAATGATGTGACAGCGCGGCCCGAGGGGATCACCCAGCGCGCCGATGGTTCAGACTGACCGCTTTTGACACCCGAGTAAAGCGTCCTCCCGGCCATCGACCTGCGCGCGGGCGGTGCGGCGCCCAAGGTGCTGTGGTGCGGGCCCGGGCTAGGGAGCCCGGGCCGCGGCCTCAGTCCTTTTTCACGTCACCGGCAAACCGCGCGGCGTTCTCCCGCGCAAAGGCGCTGGCATCAGCCGAGGCATCCCAGAACTGGGGATTGGCCTTGGGAATGGTCAGCGCCTTCTGCACTGCGGGGCGGGCATCGATGCGGTCGAACCATGCGTTCAGATGCGGAAGGTCATCGACCTGAACCCGCGCCCAGACATAGGCCCGCGCCCAAGGGAACAGCATCATATCCGCGATCGTGTATTGCCCCGCCGCGATCCAGTCGCGCCCATTCAGACGATCATTCATCACCTCCATCAGGCGGCGGCTTTCGTCCACGTAGCGGCGGATCGAGAATGGTTCGGTATGGCCATTGGGGGCAGCAATGTGCTGGAAATACATGGCTTGGCCCATCATCGGACCCACATGCCCGACCTGGAACAGCATCCACTGCATCACCTCGGACTGCTGCATCGGATCTGAGGGCAGGAACTGACCGTATTTCTGCGCGAGGTGCCACAGGATTGCGCCGCTTTCGAAAATCGCGCGACCTTCGGCCCGGTCCTCGATCACCGGGATCTTGCCATTGGGGTTCAGCGACAAGAACGCCGGCGTCTTTTGTTCCTGTTTGGAAAAGTCGATGGGGGTCAGGTCGTACGGTACGCCTGCCTCTTCCAGGAAGATCACCGGTTTGTAGCCATTCATCGTGGCCGCGGTGTAGAGGTGAATGTCAGGCTGCGACATGCGCGATCTCCTCGAAATGCTCTTTCAGATGCGCGTCGAACCGCTGGAAATCCTGCTCGATCCGGGGGTTCTTCATCACGTCGAAAGCCGCGAAGGTGGGCAGGGGCTGCATCGCCAGAAACTTGGCGTTCAGGTGCATGGGCCACAGCAGGTCATCGACGCTGGCCCCGGCAAAGAACGGCTCGGCGGGGTTGTCGAACGCCTCGCTCGGGGCGTTGAAGGTGACCGACAGCATGTATTTCGTCCCGTGCAGCAGGCCACCGGTGCCGTAATTGGCCTTGGGCGCCTCGGCGGTCCGGCCGTCGCCGGCCAGCAGCCGGCCGTCCATGCCCGCGGTGTAGACCTCGTCGAGGTACTTTTTGAACACCCACGGTACACCCATCCAATTCACCGGAAACTGCATGATGACCACATCCGCCCAGACATGGGCGTCGATCTCGGCATTGATGTCGTACCCTTCAGCAACCGTGGTCACGCGCACCTCGTGGCCCATACCGGCCAGTGCGTCCTGCGCCCGTTGCACCAGCGACGCATTCAGGCGGCCGGGCGCGAATTCATAAGGCTGCGTACCGTTCACGATCAGGATCTTGTTCATGTCCATATCCTTGGTTTTGAAACTGCTTGCCCCTTGACTTCGGTTGGGGTGAAACCGAACTTGAGAACGGCAGTGATGAATTGCAACCAGTTTACTTTTTGTAACCTGAAACTGGACTGGAGTAGGCGATGCGTGCCCGTATCGAACAGGACGACCAAGGAAAGCGGCAAGCGGTGGATGCGTGCCGCGAACCATGCCCCATCGAGCGCGGCATGCGGATCATCGGTGGCAAGTGGACCGGGTCGATCCTGTGGCACCTCAAAGACGAGCCAGTGCGATTCAATGACT
The DNA here is from genome assembly GCF_056537865.1 of Ruegeria sp. BJ5. Lineage (NCBI taxonomy): Bacteria > Pseudomonadati > Pseudomonadota > Alphaproteobacteria > Rhodobacterales > Roseobacteraceae > Ruegeria > Ruegeria sp. BJ5. The sequence goes on along the minus strand of NZ_JBQFSH010000004.1, from coordinate 324,611 downwards.
TGGCGCGGATGATCGGCGGCGCCAGCAAAAAGATGATCGCCGAACGCCTGCGCCAATTGGAGCAACAGGGCCTGGTACTCCGCCAAGTGCTCGAAACCTCACCGGTTTCAGTGCAGTACTCCGTGACCGAACGTGGACGCACCGCGCTGGGTTTTCTGGACGAGCTGCGGAAGTGGAGCGAGACCTTGCCGGATACGCGCGCCTGATCCGTCAGCGGTCCTTCTGCAGCGGCCCCGTGGTTTCCCGTGCGATGAACCGGGCTGAAACTTCGGACACGATTACCGGCATATCAGGGTCTTTTATCCTGTCCAGCAGAGTGCGCGCGAGCTTGCGGCCCAACCGCTTTGGCGAAACCGCCATGGTACTGAGCGCGGGAATTGCGACCGAGGCATCCTCGGTATCGTCAAATCCAACAATCGAAACATCCCGCCCCGGCTGCAACCCAGCCCGCATCAAACCGAAACACGCCCCCAAAGCGACCATGTCCCCATTGCAGACCACCGCCGTGACCTCTGGATGGGCGTCATGCAATTTCAGCATCTCCTGCATACCCGCACGCTTGGTGTCAGGTGAGGGCCAGATGATCGGCGGACCCAAAGACAAGTCCTGCAGCGTACGCTGGTACCCGGATATGCGCTGCTTTCGAACGGGGTTCATGCCAATACCGCCGAAAAATGCTATGTGTCGATGCCCAAGATCTGCCAAGTGATTTGTCGCGGTCGCGGTCGCCTCGGCATTTCTGATGCCCACATGATCAAAATCGGGGCTGACATGGCGCAGAAAGGTCACCGTCGGCAAACCATGCGTGCGCAAAAGTTGAAGGGTTTCTGCCGTGGTCTCCAGCGCAGGCACCCACAGCAGGCCGCCGCGCCCATTGCGGATGAAATCCCGCAATTGCTTGCCCTGCCGGTCCGCGTCGTCGCGCGTGTCCAGGATCGAAACCAGATACCCCTCGGCCTCCAACAGTTCGACCGCTCCGCTGACGACTTCGGCGTTGAACGGGTTTGCGAACTGGTTCAGAACGAACCCGATTTCCCTGTTCTCGCCCGATCGCATCGACGCCGCGCGCGAGTCAGTGACATAGTGCAGGTCCTCGGCCGCCTGCAGCACTTTCTTGCGGGTCTGCTCGGAAATCCGCCCGGTGCCGCGCATCACCTGACTGACCGTCGGGATCGAGACTCCGGCGGCTTTGGCGACACTGGCGAGGGTGGGTTTGGCGGGCATTTCTCGGACTTCTGATATATCGTTGCATCATCAAAATGCCCAACCCACATGGGTATTGCAACGAGCAATTCCTACGAACTTCAAAACTTTGGGCCAACCAATTGGAAAATATTCGTTGACGCAAGATATATCGTTATACCATGCTAATGGCATCGCCTGGGGTGAGTCGTCGCACGACAAGCGCAGCAAACCGACCCCACCGGGCAGAACGGGCAAAAGGCCCAATCGAAACTCTGGGAGGAGTCCATGTCAATTCAATCCAAGCTGGTCGGTGCCGCATCCGGCCTTGTTCTGGCCCTAGTCACAAACGTGGCGCAGGCCGAGGTTCTGTTCTGGTCGACGCAGGCCAAGCCGGTCGAAGAGGCGCAGGCCATGCGCGAACAGGTTCTTTCAGGCTTCGAGGGTGGCGTGGACTACCAGCCCAATGACGGCGGCCCCTGGCTGACGCGTCTGCAAGCCGAATTGCAGGCCGGCTCGGGCACGATCGGCGTTCTGGGCGCGCTGCACGGCGATTTCTCGGCCATGAACCCTGACGATCTGGTCGACCTGGATGATCTGGGAATCGCCTCGGCCTCGGACACGTTCAACGAGCTGGCGACGCTTGGGGCAGGCAGCTTGCAATACATCCCCTGGATGCAGGCCAGCTATATCATGGCGGCCAACAAAGAGGCGCTGCAGTATTTGCCCGAAGGCGCAGACATCAATGCGCTGACCTATGACCAGCTGATCGAATGGGCCGCCAACGCGCATGAGGCTGCGGGAGAGCCGAAATTCGGCTTCCCGGCCGGGCCCAAGGGCCTGAAGCACCGTTTCTTCCAAGGCTATCTGTACCCGTCCTACACGAACGGCGTGGTGCGGACCTTTGCGAGCGACGATGCCGTGACCGCGTGGGAAAAATTCCGCGAGCTGTGGACACATACCAACCCGGCCTCGACCAACTTCTCGTTCATGCAGGAACAGTTGTTGTCGGGCGACGCCTGGATCGTGTTCGACCACACCTCGCGTCTGGCGCAGGCCTTCAACGAGCGGCCTGATGACTTCGTGGCCTTCCCGGCCCCGGCGGGCCCGACCGGGCGCGGCTTCATGCCGGTACTGGCTGGGGTTGCGATCCCCAAAACCGCACCGGACATGGAAGCGTCCAAAGCTCTGGTCGCCTACATGATGAAGCCGGAAACCCAGATCGCCACGCTGCGTGCCACCAACTTCTTCCCGGTCGTCGCGGTTGACCTGCCCGCCGACCTGCCGCCAGCCGTAAAGGCCGCAGGCGACGCGGTCGCCAAGATGAGCGGCTCGGCTGATGCCAACCCCGGGCTGCTGCCTGCGGGACTGGGCGACAAGGGCGGTGACTTCAACCGCGTCTATACCGACGCGTTCGAGCGGATCGTGCTGGCCGGTCAGGACATCCGCACCGTGCTGGACGATCAGAAAGGCGCGTTGGAGGCGATCATGCAGGAAACCGGCGCGCCCTGCTGGGCTCCGGATGCGCCTTCGGACGGTCCGTGCCCCGTCGAATAAGGGTCTGACCTGATCCCGACACCGGGCTTGACGCAGGCCCGGTGTCCCCCGACCTCTCTGCCCGAAACCACCGGAACTTCCGCAAGGAAAGGAGCGATCAGATGAACGCTCGTGTGTTGCCCTATGTGCTGATCCTGCCCGTGACGGCGTTTCTGTGCCTGTTCTTTCTGTATCCTTTCGTCCTGGTCGCCAAGCAGGCTTTCAACACCGGCGACGGATTTACGCTGGACAATTTCCGGCAGGTGGTCGGGTACTGGAAATTCCCGATCTCGTTGCAGAACACGCTGCTGCTGGCGGCGGCGGTGGTTCCGGTGCAACTGGCGCTGGCGCTGCTGATGGCCACGATGGTCAACAAGATGCAGCGCGGGCGCGACCTGGTGCTGTATGTCTGGACCATCCCGCTGGGGATCTCGGATCTGGCCGCGGGCATCATCTGGCTGGCAATCTTCGAACAGTCGGGCTTCCTGAACTCCATGCTTTCTGGGCTGGGCGTGGTGGACCGGCCGGTAAATTTCCTCAGCTATCAACACCCCGGCGTGGTGTTCTTGGCCATCGCCCTGGCCGAGATCTGGCGCGCCACCGCGATCATGCTGGTGATCCTGGTGGCAGGGATCGGCCTGATCCCCAAGGAATATTACGAGGCGGCCGAGGTCTTTGGCGCCTCGCCCTGGAAACGCTTCACCCGCATCACGCTGCCGCTGCTGCGCCCGTCGCTGCAGACGGCACTGGTGCTGCGCGTGATCCTGGCCTTCGAGGTCTTCGCCGTAGTGCTGGCCCTGGGGGGAACCCTGTTCCCCGTCCTCATGAGCGAAACCTACGCCTATCAATTCGACCTGCTTGACAGCGGCGCGGCCGCGGCGATGGCGCTGATCATCCTCGCCATCTCGATCGGGTTCACCCTGATCATCCTGCGCGCCCTGCGTGTCCCGAAAGGAGCCACGATATGACGACCGTCACGACCGAGGTCGCCGCGCCCGATACACGCCGGGCCGGACGCTATGTCTACATCGCTGCGGTGGTGCTGCTGTGCGCCTGGGTGCTGGTGCCGCTGTATTTCCTGCTGATCAACACGCTGTCCTCGCCGGAAACGGTGAACAGCTTTCCCAAACCGTTCATCCCCGAATTCGACCTGGGCAGCCTGGGGTTCTTTGCAGGCTTTGCGGGCATCCTGACCGCGCTCAAGAACTCGATCCTGGTGGCGGGGCTGACGATGATCATGTCGATCCTGATCGGTGCACCGGCGGGCTATGCCCTGTCCCGGTTCGACTTTCGCGGGAAAGAGTTGTTCCGCCTGCTGATCCTGCTGACCCGTGCCTTTCCGCTGCCGCTGCTGGCGCTGCCCTTGGCGGTGATGTTCATCCAGACCGGGCTGGATGACACGGTATTCGGCCTGTCGCTGGTGCATACCACGCTGGCGCTGCCATTTGCGGTGTTGATCACCTTTTCGCTGTTTTCCGGCATCCCGCTGGAACTGGAAGAGGCCGCCTGGACGCTGGGCTGCACCCGGCTGACCGCCTTCACCAAGGTGGTGCTGCCGTTGATCCTGCCGGGGATCACGGCCTCGGCCATCTTCGCCTTCGTGATCTCGTGGAACGAGGTGTTCGCCGCCGCCGTTCTGACGATCGAGAACCGGACCCTGACGGCCTTTTTGCTGCAGAACCTCGACACGTCGCCGCTGCATCTGAAATTCGCAGGCGGTTTCATCCTGGTCGTGCCGGCGCTGATCTTCATCTTCGCCGTGCGCAAATACCTGTTCGCCATGTGGGGCATCGCCAACCGCTGACAGCCCCAAGGAGTTGGAATAATGGCAGAAATTCAAATCAAGAATGTCGCGAAACGCTTTGGCAGCTATCAGGCGCTGCACGACATCAACCTGACCATCCAGGACCAGGAATTCATGGTTCTGCTGGGGGCCTCGGGCTGCGGCAAGACCACGCTGCTGCGGATCATCGCCGGGCTGGAGACCGCAACCGAGGGCGAGGTCTGGATCGGCGGACGCCGGGTGGATCACCTGCCGCCCAAGGATCGGGGTATCGCCATGGTGTTCCAGAACTATGCCGTGTTCCCGCATCTGACCGTGTTCGAAAACATCGGGTTCGGCCTGCGGATGCAGAAACTGCCCAATGACGAGGTCAAGCGCCGGGTCGAGCGCACGGCGGGTCTGATGCATATCGACCAGCTGCTGGGGCGCTATTCGGGCGAGCTGTCCGGCGGTCAGCGCCAGCGCGTCGCCGTAGCCCGCGCCCTGGCGATGGAGCCCGACGTGATCCTGATGGACGAGCCCCTGTCGAACCTGGACGCGCTGCTGCGGATGGAGATGCGGGCCGAGCTCAAAGGCGTTCTGGCCGAAAGCAACACCACCGCCATCTATGTCACCCACGACCAGGTCGAAGCCATGAGCATGGCCGACCGGATCAGCGTGATGCATCAGGGCAAGATCGTTCAGGCGGCCTCGCCAATCGAGGTCTACCGCAACCCGTCGGCCGAGTTTGTGGCCGGATTCATCGGCAATCCTCCGATGAACTTCCTGCCCGCCACCCCGTCCGGAGACGGCAAATGGACCGTCGCGGGCCAGATCCTCGACGGGCCGTCCCGAACCACGCCGTTGCATTTCGCGATCCGCCCCGAGGATCTGCGCCCGGCCGATACGGGCCTTGCCGCCACAGTCAAGGTGGTCGAGCCCCTGGGCGCGCATCTGCTTGTCACCTGCAGCGTGAACGGCGCCCTGTTCCGCGCGGTTCTGGACAGTGATCTGACCGTCCGCCGCGGCGACACCCTGACCCTGGCCCCGCAGCCCGACCGGGTGCGCTGGTTCGACCCCGAAACAACCCTGGCCGTAGCCTGAGGAGCGCGCAATGAAACAGGATCTTATCGAACAGGCCCGCGCCGTTCTGGTCCGAAACGACCGGGGCGACTATACGGTGCCCACCCACGGCCTCTATCCGTTCCAGTGGAACTGGGACAGCGCGCTCAGCGCCCTTGGGTTCTCGCATTTCGACGAGGCCCGCGCCTGGCGCGAGATCGAGACCTTGTTCCGGCATCAGTGGGATGACGGGATGGTGCCGCATATCATCTTTCACGAGATGAATGACGGCTATTTCCCGGGGCCGGATGTCTGGGCCACTGGCCGCGCGGTTCCAACCTCGGGCATCACGCAGCCTGCGGTGGCCGGGTTTGCCGTACGGCGAATCCATGCGCGGGCGAAGAACCGGGCGCTGGCCGATGCGCAGGCCCGTGCCCTGCTGCCCAAGATCCATGCTTGGCACCAATGGTTCTATACGAACCGTGACCCGCAGGGCACCGGACTGGTCGCCATCATCCACCCGTGGGAATCGGGGCGTGACAACTCGGTAGATTGGGACGCGGCGCTGGCCCGGGTCCCGACCGAGGGCGTGGCCCCGTTCCAGCGTCGCGACGTGGCCCACGCCAACCCGGCGCACAGGCCGACCGATGAAGAATACCGCCGCTATATCTGGCTGGTGCAACATTTCCGCGGCCTTGGCTGGGATAATTCCAGGCTGCATGACGCCTCGCCGTTCCGGGTCGTAGACCCCGGATTCAACGCGATCCTGATCCGCTCGTGCCTCGACCTTGCCGCGCTGGCCGACGACCTGGGCGAGGCCGAGATCGCAAGCGCCTCGCGCGCCTTTGCGCAAGCGGGCATCGCGGCGATGGACGCCCTGTGGAGCGAGACCCGTGGGCAATATCTGTGCTTTGATCGGGTCACCGGGGAGTTGATCGACAGCCCCTCGATCGGCGGGTTGCTGGCGGCGTTCTGTCCCATCCCCGAGCACCGCGCGCAAGCCATTGCCCAGCGGTTGGAAGCCATCGGTGCCACGGTCCCGTATCTGGTGCCCAGCCACGACCCGGCGGCCCCCGAATTCGACGGGCTAAGGTACTGGCGCGGGCCGGTCTGGCTGATCGTGAACTACATGATCGCAGATGGTCTGCAACGCGCCGAGCAAACCCGGATCGTGCAGCGGATCGTCGACGACAGCCTGCGCCTGATCGAGCAAAGCGGCTTTGCCGAATATTACGACCCGGTCACCGCCGAACCCTGCGGCGGCAGCAGCTTCACCTGGACGGCAGCGATGGTGATCGAGATCCTGAACGCGGAAACTTCCCCGGCATGAGCGGTGCCGCACCGATCCCCACTCAACGGGCATGGGCCTGACCGATGACGGGCCCGTCCATTGTTTCCGCCCCCGGGCAGGAGGACTGGGTCGAGCAAGCCCTTCTTGCGGAACTGCGGGCCACCGCGCCGCAAGGGGTCAATGACAGCATCACGCTGATTGCGCAGGACGGCGCCAACCGGGTGGGCGGCCTGCATGGCGCAACCTCCTATGGGTGGCTGCTGATCAAGACCTTATGGATCGACCCGGCCCATCGACGCTGCGGTTTGGGCCGGCAGTTGCTGGACCACGCCTTTGCCGAGGCGCGCCGGCGCGGGTGTCATTCTGCGTGGCTGGACACATCCAACCCGTCCGCCGCGCGGTTCTATGAGGCTTTGGGATTCGAGCCCTTTGGTCGCCTGGCCAACACGCCCACGCAAAACCCGCCCGGACATTGCCGCTGGTTCTTGCGGCGCGCCTTGCCGTAGCCGTCACCACGCCGCCCTCACAACCGTTTGGCCGGATCGAACACCTGCTGCCACCGCTGTGCATAGCGGGATCTATCAGCCTTGGGTGCCAGGGCGGGAACCACCGGAGGCGTGCCCGCCAGAACTGCCTCGATCGATTTGCGCCACGCCTTGGGATCGGACCCGCACGGGATCACGCCGCTTGCCCCGATCCGGTCACGCAGACCGTCGACCATGCTGACGATGACCGGACGCCGCGCCGCGCGCGCCTCATCCGCCACCAGCCCGTAGGCCTCCCACCGCGAGGGCATCGCCACCACGTCCACGGCCCGGTAGGCCTCGGCCGGGTCGTCGGCGTGGCCCCGAAACTCGATCCGCCGGTCGCCTGCGGCCAAGGCTGCAAGGCGGTCGCGCTGGCTGCCTTCGCCAAAGATCACAAGCCGTGCATCGGGGTTGGGGCACATGCGAAACCCTTCGATCAGCAGATCGAAACCTTTCTGCGGCTCGAGCCGTCCGATCGCACCGATGACCCGGGCCGCCTCGACCGGCCCGGCTGCGCGGGCAACCGCGCTCAGGTCGACCTGGGGCGAGATCACGCTCAGCTTGGATGCGGGGGTCAACCGCCGGTCGGCCATCCAGCCGGCCTGCGCCTTGCTGACGGCGATGACCTGATCGAACAACGAATAGGTCACGCGCAGCATCGCAAAGAACCGCCGCTTGTGCGGCACGTTCAAGGCGGTGAAAGACCGGGTATAGCTGTGTTCGACATGAACCAACCGCGTGGTGGGATGCATCGCCCGCAAGGCCGAGAAGGCCGGCAGGCAGCGCCAGCCGGGGGCAATGTGGCACACGATGACATCGGCTTGGAAACTGCCCCAGCTGAAGGCGGTCCGCTTGACCGGGCGAACCTCTTGGTGGACTTCGTCGGCCAGTTCGGGCAGCTGCGCAAGATGGTCGAGCATACGCATGACCCCACCGGTCGTGGTGTCATCAACAAGGTGAAGAACGGTGATCTTGGACATTTGGAAACCTCGGTTCAGATGGAAGTCTGGCGGCGCATGAGGCGACCGGCTTGAACAACAGGCGCCGGCCCGACCGCGCGCAGGGCTGCGGCTGCGATGATGGTGGTCAACGTTTTTGCGGGTTCTTCGATCAGGGGCCGGGCGCTGGTTGAAATCGACCGCTGCGCAAGCTCCCAAGCCTTGTGCGCATCCAGATTGCTGACCGCGCGGCGCGCAAGATAGCGCAGCTGATAGGCGCGCGCCGCCGCCTCGTGCCGGGCAAAGAATTCAGGGTTCAGTGGACGCAGCTTGTCGACCATCCGCTCCCACGCCTGCAACTGACGGTCCAAGGCCGCCGACAGGCCGGTCGCATGGATCCGGTAGCGGGTCAGCAGCCCCGGCACGCCTGCGATCTGCCAATCCGTCGTCAGCATCAGCCGCAGCCAGCATTCGATGTCCTCGGACTGGCGAAAGGTTTCGTCAAAGACCCAGTCGCGCTTGGTCTCGAACGCTGGGCGGTAGGCCAGATCCAGCAAGGCCGATTTGCGCGCTACCGCTGCCGACCCATTGCCGATCGGGTTGCGTTTCAGGACATGTGCCGCCGTCACGTCCCGCAGGCGCGGCGACTGGCGGACGCGCATCAGCCGACCACCCTCGTCGATCATGGCACTGCCGGAATAGCTGATCGCAAGGTCGGGTTCGGCCTGCAGGTGACGCACATGGGTGGCCAGCTTTTCCGGCAGCCACAAGTCGTCGGCGTCGCAGAAGCCGACGAACTCTCCCCGCGCGGCCGCGATGCCAGTATTGCGCGCCCCGGCGAGGCCGCGGTTTTCCTGCCGGATCACCCGCACTTTGGGGTCGGTCGCATGGGCGCGGGCAATGGCGGGGGTTTCGTCCTGCGAGCCGTCATCCACGATGATGATTTCGAAATCATCATGGGTCTGCGACAGAAGCGAGGCCAGAGTCTCGGTCATGGTCGCGGCGGTGTTGTAGGCGGGAACGATGATGGATGCCTCGGGCATTTTTGGTCTCCTGGTTGGAATCAGCGGGCAAACAGCGCCTGACGGATCGGGCGGGGCAGGGCAGGGGCCAGTGCCGCGCCAAGTGCAGTGGGCACACCGCGGCGGATTGGGTTGAGAAAGCTGCGCGCGCTCAGCGCCAGACCGGCGCGGGCATAAGCGCGGGCCATCGACGGTTCCGCGCCCAGACGAAGTGCGCGCCGGGCCAGATACCGCATGTAGATCGCCTCGGATGCGCGCGACGGTGCAACGCCGTAGCGGGCCGCCGTTGCAACCGCCCGAGCGCGCCCGGCCCGCATCGCCTCGAGGTCCGAAGACAGGCCGCTGCCGCTGGTCCGGTACCAGACCTGCAGGCGGTCAACCCCGATGATCACGTGGCCTTCGCCCGCCAAGCGGATCAACAGCTCAAGATCTTCGTTGTGGACCGCAGCCGGGTTCAGCCCGCCGACAGCAGCGAACACCTGGCGGCGCACTGCAAGGTTCGACATCGTGCACACCGCGTTTTCCGCCAGCAGGTCTGGAATGGTCAGGGGATCGGTGGGAACCGTTGAGCGCGTCGGACAATCACCGGGGGTTTCGGAAAAGAACCCGATCTGACCAAAGGCCGCATCAATGCTGGTATCTGCAAACAACCGGTCCAGTTGGGCCAGCTTGTCCGTGACCCACAGGTCATCCGCGTCGCAGAACGCGAGTATGTCGCCGGTGGCCACAGTTGCACCATGGTTGCGCGCAGAGCTGGGGCCGCGATTGGGGTTGGCCTCAACCCGCACCCGGGCGTCGCGCGCGCAAAATTGCCGGACAACTTCGGTCGTCTGGCGCGAGGGCTTGTCGCCCACGCAGATGAGTTCGAAATCCGCAAAGCTCTGCCCCAGCAGGCTATTCAGGGTGGCGGCAATGGTTGCCGCGTCATTGTGGAAGGGAACGATGATGGAAAACCGGGTCATTGGGCGCGCGCCTCCTGAGTGATTGCAGAACCCCGCGGCAGCAGCGCCCAGGATGCGGCCAGCATGATGGCGCTGCAGGTGCAGACATACCCGACGGCGACGGGCATCAGGCCCAGCGGCGCCATCAGGGCGGTATTCGCGATCAGGCTCGCGGCCAGAACCGTGCTGACCCGCAATTCCGTGACGGGGCGGTTTTCCGACCGCAGCCACCCGGCGACCGCCGACCAGATCACCGTCGGCAGGGCCGCAAGGCACAGAACCGATACCACCGGGGCGATCTCGGCCCAGCCCTGTCCCAGCAGCAGCGGCACATAGACCGGGGCCAAAGCCGCCTGCAGCAGAACCAGCGGCGTCAGGATCAGCAGCGACAGGCCCAGCCCGTGGCGCAGCGCCCCATGCTTGTCCTCGGCCGCGCACAGATGCGGGAACAGAACGACCGAGAAGGCTTGCGTGAACGAAGTGGCCAGCCCAAGCCCCGCATTGAAAGCCATGAAATAGATGCCAAGCGCCTCTGCGCCCATCATCGCGCCCACCACCAGCTTGTCTGCCTGCAGGCGCAGAACCTTGACCAGTTCGACGCCCAGAACGGCCCAGCCGTAGACCACGAAAGGTTTCAAAGCTGCAAACCCGGCCTGACGATCAGGCGACCACCGACGCAGGCGGCGCATCAGCACCAGCCAGACAGGTGCAGTCAGCAGGCGCGGAAGGACCAGCGCCATGGGCGAAGCCCAGACCACCGCCAGCAGCGCCGTCAGGGCGTTGGCCCCCACGACTTGCCCGCCGGCGATCGCGGCGGTCTGCTGCAGCTTGCCCTCGCGCATTGCCAGTGCGGCCTGAACCAGGCCCGCCGGCATGAACAGGTATTCCCCGGCCAGCACCGCCAGCAGCATCGCCAGCATTGCGTGGCCCATGACGAACAGTGCCGCTGCGACCGCCAGTTGCAGCAGGCACAGCCCCGAGCACCAGACCCAGAAGATGCGGTGCGCCGTGTTGCACCGCTGTGCCAGTTCCTCGGACGGGGCTTGAATGATACGCTGGTTCACCCCGTTCTCGGTCAGCGCCTTGAGAATGTCGCCCGCCGCCAGAGCCGCTGCGGCCAGACCGATCGCTTCGGGGCTGAGGGTACGGGCAACGGCCACCACGACGACCAGGCGCGACGCCTTGGCCGCCACTTCGGAGGCGGTGTAGGCCAACAGGTGCCGCAGAAAACCGGATTGTGCAAAGCTGTGCGTCATGACGCCGTGATCCCGAAAAACAGTTGTTGGTTCTGTTGTACGGGTGGCCAAGGCCTGTGTCCCGGACGCGGTCGTACGGGGCAGGGGACCGTTCGGAGAGGGACCTATCCGAATGGGACAAGCCGCCATCCCGATGCCGGGCTGACGCAGGCCGCGCGGCAGGGTTTATCTTCTGTGACAGATCAGGAGATGAAAATGACCATGAATTTCAAGAACTTCCTTATTACGGCCGTCAGCGCCTCGACCCTGCTGGGGTGCAGCAGCATGCAGACCCCGCGCAACATCGAAGCCGTATCTCGCGGCGAAAGCTATCAGGCGCAATACCGCGAACCCGGACGTCGGCGGGGCAACACGCCATTGCTGCAGGCTGCGGCGATGAACGGCCAGACCTGCATGCCGCAGGCCGGCGATCAGGGCGCGAATGCCTATGCGAAATGGTCTCAACCCGCACTCAGCCCCTTGTTGGGCGAGAAACTGTCGCGCAACGACATGGTCCAGATCACCATCGAAGGGGACGATCTGCTGAGCGACGCTTATGTCGTTTCGCGTGACGGAGACCTGAAGCTGCCCTACCTGCCGCCCGTGCGCGCCCAGGGCCGCACCACCGAGCAGGTCGAACAAGAGGTGGCCCGCGTTCTGGTTGCAGCCCAGTTCTATGACGCCGAACCCCGCGTGACCGTGCGGGTCAGCGATTTCGCCTCGGTAACAGTGGGTGTGCGCGGCGCGGTGTTCGAGCCGCACTCGGTCGAGATCGGCGGTGTTCCGGGCGATTCCCTCGACCGTCGGCGCCAAGGCGCGCTGGGGGCCTCGACCGAGGGGCGCAACCTGTCGGTGGCGCTGCGGGCCGCGGGCGGGGTGCGGCCGGATGCCGATCTGTCAGCGGTCGAGCTGCACCGCCAGGGGCGCATCTATCGCATGGATCTGCGCGGCGTGTTCGAAGGATCGGACCCGACCGACATCATGCTGCTGACCGGCGACCAGATCGTGGTCAACAGCCGCGGCTGCTTCCAGGACGCGCTGATGCGCCCCAGCCCGATCAGCCCGCCCGGCGTGACGCTATACATGTCGAACCTGACCCAACCGGCCGCGGGCAATGCAGAATCCGCCATCGGGCGCGACGTGCGTGAAGTGCCTTATGGCACCCGTTTCCTGCAGGCCGTGGTCGACAGCAACTGCGTCGGCGGGTCGAAGACGACAAACGCCAACCGCAGCGCAGTGTTGTTCACGCGCAACCCAGTGACCGGGTCCTCGGTCGTGATCGAGCGCAATATCGAAAAGCTGCTGCGGCGCGGAGACCGTGACGACTTCGACCCCTATGTTCTGCCGGGTGATGCCGTGGCCTGTTACGACAGCAAGGTCACCGGAGTGACCGAAATCGCCCGGTCGCTGGGCATCGTCGGGGCCGCCGCGCTGCTCATCCCTTGATCGCACCGGGGGCGGGCAACACAGCCTTTGCCCGCTCCCAAACCTCGGGCAGACCGTTCAACAGAAGGGCGACCTGCTGACGTTCTGCTGATTTTGCGGCCATCTCGATCGCAATCAGCGCATCGCGGAACCCCATCGCACCAAAGGTCGCCGCACTTCCCGCCAGCCTGTGACACTCCTGCGCGACCTGGTCCAGATCGGCTTCACCGGCCTCCAACTGGGCAAGCTGAGCGACGACGGCATCCCCTTCGGACAGGTACTTGCCAAGCAACCGGTCAAAGACGTCGGCGCCGAGGCTGACGCGCAGATCTCCGATATGATCCGTTTCGTCCTCGGACCGGGTCGAAGCTCCGAGGTTGGTGACCACCGACAAGGCCTTGCGCAAGGCATCCAGGGCAATCGGCTTGCCGACAAAGGCGGTCATACCGGCGGCGCGGAACGCGTCGACCGCATCAGGCAGCACGTTGGCCGAAACGGCAATGATCGGTATCTCTGCCGAAGGCCCGCCCCCGCTGCGGATGTGGCGCGTGGCCGTCGGACCGTCCATGACCGGCATGCTGATATCCATCAGGATCACGTCGAACCGATGCGCAGCCGCCGCGTCCACGCCCAGTTGGCCGTTCTCGGCAACCGTCACCCGGTGACCGTCCAGTTTCAGCATGTTGCAGATCACCTCGCGGTTGATCTCGTTGTCTTCGACCACCAGCACGTCCAACGGCTGTGCGTGCTGAACCTCTGGCTGGTCGCTGTCAACGTTGGCGTCCAATTCGGCGTCCTGCAGCGGCAGACGAACCCAGAATACACTGCCCTCGCCGGGTGTGCTTTCAACGCCGATCTCGCCGCCCATGGCCCGAGCAAACCGACGTGCGATGCCCAGGCCCAGACCGGTGCCGCCGGCGGCCCGACCGATGCTTGGATCGCTGGTGTGAAAATCGTCAAAGATGACGTCGACCTCATCAGGGCCGATACCGATACCCGTGTCGATGATGCGGAATTCAAAGATGTTGACGCCGGCCGTGGGGCCAGGCTCGGTCACTTCGACCTCGATCGAGATCCGGCCGTTTTCGGTGAACTTGATGGCATTGCCGACAAGGTTCAGAAGAATCTGCCGCAACCTTTGGGCGTCGGCGGCGACACAGGGGCGCGCCTCACCCACCCACTGCCAAGAGATGGAGTTCTCCCGCGAGGCGGCGTTGCCGCTTTGACCGTCCACAATCTCTTGCAGGATGTCGTTCAGGTTCGAGGGCTGCAACGCCACCGACAGTTTCCCGGCCTCAAACCGGGCGATGTCCAGAACGGTGTCGACGTGGCTCAGGAGGATCTGGCCCGAGATTTCCATGTTCTCGACGAACCGCGCCTGTTCGCGGGTGGTGCGGGTGTTTTTCAGCAGCGTGAGGTTGCCCAGCAACCCGTTCAGCGGCGTGCGGATCTCGTGGCTCATCACGGTCAGGAAATCGGCCTTGGCCTTCTCGCCGGCCAAGGCGCGGTCACGAGTGCTGATCAATTCCTGCTGGGCGGCAACCCGCTGCGAGATGTCACGGACAAAGCCGATGACGATTTCCTGATCGCCTGCCCGGGCCGATTGCAGCGCCAGTTCGACCGGAAACTGCTCGCCATCCGCGCGCATCGCCTCCAACTGGACACGGCCTTTGCCGACGACATGACGTTCTCCGCCAGACTGCATGCGCACCATGCCGGCGCTATGTGCCTCACGCAGATGCGGCGGCACGATCAGGTCACCGATCGCGCGACCCCGGGCCTGATCCGCCGTATAGCCGAATATTGCCTCGGCAGCTGGGTTGAACTCGATCACGTCGCCCTTGGCATCGACCACGATCACTCCGTCCAACGAGGTTGAGAGGATCGTGTTCATCCGTTCATTCGCCTGCCGCAGCGCCCGGCCGCGGCGCGTGGCGCGCCGGTTGACCACCAGAAGATAGGCGCTGACAGCACCCAGAGTCAGAAGCAAGGCCCCCGACAGAATCGCCAATCGCAGCAAGTTTGCCGCCGTCTGGATGCGCTGCTGGTCCGACTCGGTGGCAAAATACGAGATGCCCGAAACGGCCAACGTGCGGACATGCGGACCGATCTCGAGGGCGGCGCGTTTCAGATCGTCCAGTTTTTCGGACAGCTCCGCATCCGGCGCGTCGATCAAGGGGATCGCGGCGTTCAGGTGCCGGGTCACCCGCTCCAACGGCAGGCGGAACCGGTCATCCTGGCGCAAAGGCTGGAACACGCGGGATTGGGCCAGCGTATCGACACGGCTGTAAAACAGATCGAACCGCCGGCGCACCAGATCCAACGTGCCATTCTCCGCGTCCTGCGCCGCCGACGCGGTTTCCAGAGCATTCAGGTAGGACAGATAGTCGACCTCGACCTGCGACAGCGTCCATTGGACATTGTCCGAAGGTGCCGCTCGCCGGTCGTTGAAATCGGTAAACACCTGCGCCGACAGCCACGCCACCGTGACCAGACCCAACAAAACGCCGAAGCCGATGAGCCCGAAGACCCATCGGC
Source organism: Ruegeria sp. BJ5 (assembly GCF_056537865.1). Taxonomy (NCBI): domain Bacteria; kingdom Pseudomonadati; phylum Pseudomonadota; class Alphaproteobacteria; order Rhodobacterales; family Roseobacteraceae; genus Ruegeria; species Ruegeria sp. BJ5. Next base: position 309,152 of record NZ_JBQFSH010000004.1, on the reverse strand, counting down.
GGCGCAAAACCTGCGTATCGGAATCGCTCAATCCGAGCCTCATCGATTGTTCACTGCGCTTTACTCATTACTGCACTCATTCCGGTTGCAAGCTATTTAACGACCTCGAGACGATCGAGTTGCCAGATGCTGCGCGAATAGGTCACCTCGGTCTGGTATTTCGGGTCGCTGTCATAGGGGTAGACGATCCACAGCGGGCCCTTCTGCCGGCGTGACATCTCGGCACCGTTCATTTCATAGGCCACGATCGGGTCGCTTTCGGTGACCGAGTCCATCGGGATTTCAACCGCATAGTCGTTGATCGCTGTGGCGCGGATAATGCTGCCATCTGCACCGACTGCCTCCAGCACCACCGACAAGGGCACGCCGACAAAGGTGTTTTCACCTTCGGTCCAGATCGTCGAGGTCGCAAATGTCCGTGCGGGCAAGGCTTTCAACATGTCCATACCGAACCGCGCACCATCCTCGGCTCCGGACTGGGTCAGGTTGCCGGTGATCGTCAGAACCACCTCTCCGGCGGGTTCGGCCAGATCCTGGGCCTGTGCCTGGCCCAAGGTCAGAACCATTGCCAAGGCTGCAAGTAAAATCCGCATGTCATTCTCCTAGTGTCCAATTGCACAAGATCAGAAAGCGTGACCGGGCAACAGACGGGCATCAGGATAAGCACCTATCCGAACGGATAGGTGCCCGCCGTTACGCGGCCGGGCGCAGGTGGCCCATGCGCTGTGCCATGATCCGCTCAAACCCTTCGCGCAGCTCTGACCGCTGCAGGGCAAAAACCGCGGTGGCCTCAAGGTACCCGGCGACTGAGCCGCAGTCGAAGCGTTCACCCGCGAAGGCGTAGCCCGAGCAGCCAGCGGTTTCGATATCCGCAGCGATGGCGTCGGTCAGCTGGATTTCATTTCCCGCACCCGGTGCCTGGCCGGCCAGACGATCAAAGATCGATGGCTGCAGGATATACCGCCCGACGATGCCGTAGTTCGATGGCGCCTGCTCGGGGCTGGGCTTTTCGACCAGGCCGCGCAGCTTTTGCACACGCCCGGCCTGCAGGGCGATATCGACCACCCCGTAGGACTCGATCCTGTCGGACGGCACGGATTGGGTCGCAACCATGTGGCCGCTTTGGTCACAATAGCTTTGGACCATCTGTGACAGAGCCGGGCGTCGGGCGCTGATGACGTCATCGGGCAGGATCACCGCAAACGGCTCATTGCCCACGCACTCGCGCGCCAGCGACACGGCATGGCCCAATCCACGGGGCGCATCCTGCCGGACAAAGCAGTATTTGCCATCCTCCAGATCGGCGCAGCGCAGGTTGTTCAAGAGCTCGGTCTTGCCACCATCCTTCAACTTGCGTTCAAGCGCCGTATTCCGCCCGAAATAGGCCTCAAGCGCGGTTTTCTCGGGTGACGTGATGAAGATGAATTCTTCGATCCCGGCCGCGCGCGCCTCGTCGACGGCATATTGGATCAGAGGGCGGTCGATCAGGGGCAGCATTTCCTTGGCCACGGTCTTGGTTGCGGGCAGAAACCTTGTGCCCAGTCCGGCGACGGGAAAGACGGCTTTGCGAATCTTGGTCATAACAATTCTCCTTGGGTTTTCTCAGTAGGCGCCGCGGCCGGACACGACGGCCCGCACGGTCATGGCAATCAGCATCAGATCCAGAAGGGCCGAACGGGACCGCACATATGCCGTGTCCAGGTCGATCATCCGGTCAAAGTCGATGGCGGCCCGGCCCGACACCTGCCACAGGCCGGTGATCCCGGGGCGGACGGCCATGCGTTCAAGCGCGCGGGGCGGGTATTTGGCGACCTCCTCGGGCAGGGCAGGGCGCGGTCCGACGATCGACATATCGCCCTTCAACACGTTGAGGATCTGCGGCAGCTCATCCAGCGAAAAGCGGCGCAGAACCTTGCCCACCCGCGTGACACGCGGATCGTGGCGTGCCTTGAAGCACACGCCTGCGCGGTCGGACTGCGCCAGCAGGCTGGCCCTTTGCGCTTCGGCGTCGGTGGTCATCGAGCGGAACTTGTAGACGGTGAAAGGCACCCCGTTCCTGCCCACCCGTGTCTGCCGGAACAGGGCCGGGCCGCGGCTGTCCAGCCGGACAAGGGCGGCAATGGCCAGCATCGGCAGGGCCAGAACCGTCATGGCCGCCAGCGCGAAGGTCAGGTCAAGACTACGGCTGGGCGTCAGCCCGCCAAGAGCCTGGGCGACGCACCGTCCCAGAAATTCGAAATTTCCGATCAGATAGCGGCGGGCCATGCGGCGCGGCTCCATCGCCAACCGCCACGCCCATTCCATCCGGACCCGCCGCACGATCCCGGGTGCCCGCCGGACGTTGCCCGCCAGAAAGTCGAACAACGCGCCGACACCCAGAACCAGATTCGGGTTCAGCCGGGCACGGTGCCGCGTAATCCACAGTTCTTGCAGCGGAACGCCCATGGCCACCAGCAGGATATCTGCGCCGGATTGGTTGATCTCGTCCAGGGCTTCGTCCGTGCGTTCGATGCCACCAAACCCGTCGCGTGAACCGGCAATCCTCAGGCCGGGTGCCATGTCTTGCAGGCGCGCTGCTGCGGCCTGTGCGGTGCCGGGCGTTCCGCCCAGCAGATAGACCGACTGGCCCAGCTTGGCCGCGCGCCGGACCAGGCGCGGGACAAAGTCGGTTCCGTTCAGGTTCTCGGTCAGGTGTTCGCCCTGCATCGCGGCGGCAAGCTCGACCCCGATCCCGTCGGGCAGGACGAAGTCGGCTTGCGTCAGGGCTGCTCGATATTGGTCATTCTTTGCCCGGACATTTGCGCAATGTGCGTTCAGGAAAAAGACGGTCCGGCGGTGACCATCCAAAAGCGTGGTGATGACCGGACCGGATTCTGCATTCACCACCGGCTGCCCGAGGATTTCGGTGATTGGCAGCGCGGTGCCGGGCGTGGTGTGTGCGCCGTCGAATAGGGCGTGTGCGGCTTGAAAGTGCATGGAACTCTCCGAACATGAACTGAACTCTTGCCCTGAACCTGCCCGCTGTGCCGGCGCCGCAACAGACGAGCATCGGGAGAGCGCGCGGAGAAATAGGCTGACTGACGCGGCCTGGATGCGGCACCGCAAGGAAATCCGGCCAGTTGCTCCTATCCGATCGGGTATCTGCCTGTCCGTTCGGTAGTCTTCACCGCCGATCATCAATGGTTTACTAACCTTTTCAGGTCTGGGTGGAGGCACATGGAGTTCATTGATGAAAGTTCTTATCGCCGACGATCACGAACTGGTTCTGGACACGCTCGTCGCCTTCATCGAGGCCGCAGGCGGGATCGAACCCACCACCGCGCCGGATTTTGCAACCGCAAGGGCCAAGATCGAATCCGACGGTCCGTTTGATCTGGTTCTGCTGGACCTCAACATGCCAGGCATGAACGGGCTGAGCGGGTTGGAAACCTGCATTGGCATGGATCGCGCGCGGCATGTGGCGCTGTTCACCGGCGATGCCTCGCGCGATCTGGCTGAACGTGCGCTCGAGCTGGGGGCAGCCGGGTTCGTGCCCAAGACCCTGCCGGCCAAGTCTCTGGTGAACGCCATCCGTTTCATGGCCATGGGCGAGCAATATCTGCCCGTCGGATTCATGAGCGCCGAGCAGCCGAACGACACCCACCCGATGGCCAAAAAACTGACCGAGCGCGAGCGCCAGGTCCTCAAGGGTCTGACCGAGGGCAAGTCGAACAAGGAGATCGCCCGCGATCTGGACCTGTCCGAGCCCACGATCAAGCTGCATGTGAAAACGCTGTACCGCAAAGTGGGTGTCAGCAACCGTACCCAGGCCGCGATGGCCGCGCGCGAGGCGGGCCTGTTCTGACCAGCGCCCATCCTTTCGGATAGGGGGCCTGTCCCAACCCGCCCCGGCCTAACCCCTTGCGCAGCGGACAGCCCAAGCCGCCCCGGTATATCATTCCTGTAAGAGAGGATTTGATATGCCGAACCAGATTTCCGACAACCAACAAACGCTTGCGCCAAACCGCCCCTGGGACTGGGCGCGCATCAGCCGCACTGACATCCGGTCGCTGGGCTGGCGGCGCGTTCTCAAGGGCGGGCGGCTGACCGATGCGGGACGGCTGCCGCGATACGTTGCGTTGTTTCTTTTGGGGTCCAGCTGCATTTGGGCTCCGATCAGCGGGTATCTGGCAACCGCGCCGGTCAAATACGCATCCCACGCCTCGTTGATCCTGCCGGGATCGGGCGCGTCGGCCACGGTCAATCTGGCCAATATCGGGCAGGCCTCGTCCTACGCCAATTCGGCCTTTGCCAACGGGTCGATCAGCCCCACCGAAACCTACAAACGGCTGTTGTCGGCCGATCGCATTCTGGATGCGGCCGCACGCGCCGTCGAGGCCGAGCGCGATGCGTTCGGCAAGCCGCGCATCCGCCTGGTGGACCAGACCAGCCTTATCCATATCGAAATGGAGGCCACCAGCCCGGGGGATGCGCAACGCCACGGCGATGCCCTTGTCGCTGCATTCTTTGCCGAGATCGACGCCCTGCGCGCGGACGAGATCGCCACGCGCGAAGCCAGCAACAGCGGCGCAATCGACGAGTATCAGCGCTCGGTTCGTGAAACCCGCGCTGCGATCGAGCAATTGCAGCGGCAGAGTGGGCTGCTCTCGGCCGCCCAATACCGTGAGCAGGTGGCCGCCAATGACCGCGCGCGCCAGACGCTGCGGGCCGAAGAAAGCACGCTGGCCCGCCAGGCCGAGCGGGTCGCGGCTCTTGAGGTCGCGCTGGATCTGCCGCCGGATGCCGCCGCGGTGACGCTAAAGCTGTACGCCGACGCGCAATACATGTCGCTGCTCAAGGATGTCTCGGCCGGCGCGGCCAAGCTGGCGCAGGCCGATGCTAATTTCGGGCCGCGCCATCCGGTCTACCGCACAGCGCGGGATGAATATGAAGGCGCACGACAGGTTGCCGTCCAACGCGCGGCCGAGGTGACCGGCCTGTCGGTCGATCAGCTCTCGGGTCTGGACCGCGCCCCCGAGGGAGAGCGCGCGCAGTTGCTCAGCGAGCTTGTCCGCGAAAACGCCCTGCGCGCGGGGCAGGAGAAGCATGTAAAAACCCTTGCCGCACAGGTCGCGGCCGAAACTGCGCGCCTGTCCGCGCTGGCGCCGGTGGCCGCCGAACTCGAAGACCGTCAAAGGGATTTTGCCGTGGCCGAAGCCGTCTTTGCTTCGGCCATCGCCCGGTCGGAATCGAAAAAGACCGATGTCTATGCCTCGTACCCGCTGATCCAGGTGCTGGAAAATCCGTCGCTGCCGGAACGGCCGTCTTCACCCAACAAGAAGCTATCGATCGCGGCCGGGATTGCCGCCACATTGATGCTTTTGATCGGGCTGACGCTGGCATGGGTCCGCAACCCGCTGATCTCGCGGCTGCTGAAAGACACAGGCGAGAACAAGGCATGACCCAGGCCGAGCCGCAGAACCCGGCCGAGCGGCTTGTCTGGCGCGCGCTGGTCTGGACATGGCCGTTCTATGCCATCGGCGCGCTCTATGTCGTCGGGCCGGTACTGGGATGGTCCCTGGCGGGGTTGGCGGCGCTGGCCTTGTATCTGGGGCCGACGATCCGTCCGGACCTGCGGGCCACCGGGCCGGTTCCGGCGCTGGTTTGGCTATGGATGGCCGGCATGCTGTTGATGCTGTTTGCACTGTGGGCCGGCCATCTGGATTGGGGGCTGGGGCTGGGTAAAACCATCAAGTCTTCGATCGGCTGGGCCAAGGGCTGGGCGCTTATTCCATTGTTCATTCTGGCCGGGGCCGTGCTGCCGATCCGGCGCGAGGTTCTGGTGCGGGGCCAGTGCAGACTGGGGCTGTGGACCCTGTGCCTTGCGCCCCCGCTGTTGGCGGCACCTTATCTGGGCCTGCCCAGCCAGATCTTCACCTCACCGCTCAAGGCGGTAGGTGGGCCGGGGCCCGAGTATTTCTCAGTCTATCTCTACACGATCGATCCGGCCAGTTGGACGCCCCGGTGGCAGTTCTTCGCGCCCTGGTCGCCATTTGCCGCCCTGCTGGGGGTATGCATGGTCCTGTTCGCGCTCGAAGAGCGGCACCGGGGATGGATGGCCGTCGGTCTGAGCGCAGGCATTGTGATGATCCTGGCGTCGAAATCCCGCATGGGGCTGGTCGGGTTGGTGGCCTGCACGCTGGGGCCGCGCCTTTTGCCGTTGGTGGCGCGCAGCATCGGATGGTTTCTGGTGTCGGCCGTGGCAACGGCGTCCGCGGCGTGGGGAGCCGCCGCGATCGACCTGGTCAACCAGGCGCTGCAGAATTTCAAATCGGCCCGCGCCGACAGCACCCGTGTGCGCGAAACCCTGCAACGCATTGCCTATGAACGCTGGCAGTCCGACGCGATGCTTTTTGGTCACGGAACGGTTCAGCCCGGTGCGCATTTGGTCGAGTATATGCCCATCGGAAGCCACCATACCTGGTACGGCCTTCTGTTCGTCAAGGGCATCACCGGCTTCGTGGCGTTTCTTGTCCCCTTCGCCGTGCATTTCGGCGTGGTGATCACCGACGCGGTCCGCTCGGCGCGCGGCCGACTGCCGCTGGGCCTGCTGATGACCCTGCTGCTGCTGACCTTCGGCGAAAACATCGAGATCGAGGCCTATCTGCTCTGGCCCGCGCAGCTGATGCTGGGATGTCACCTGCGCGAAATGGCAGAGGCCAGGGCTCAGCCGAGCGCGTAACCGGCCCCGCGCACGGTGCGGATCGGGTCAACCCCTCCACGCACGGTCAGAGCTTTTCGCAAACGCCCGATATGCACATCGACGGTCCGGGTGTCCACGTAGATGTCGCGCCCCCAGACCCGGTCGAGCAATTGTTCGCGACTCCAGACCCGGCCCGGCTTTTCCATGAAGGTCGACAGCAGCCGGAACTCTGTCGGGCCCAGCTTGATGTCCTCGTCCGCGCGGGTCACGCGGTGCGTCTCGGCATCCAGGACGATGTCATCGTATTCCAACCGCTCGCCTACGGCTGCGGGGCGGGTCCGCCGGAACTGGGATTTGACTCGGGCCATCAGCTCGATCACCGAATAGGGCTTGGTGACATAGTCGTCGGCACCGGTTTCCAGCCCGCGCACCTTGTCGACCTCTTCGGATTTTGCCGAGAGCATGATCACCGGAATGGCACGGGTCGCGGCTGTCATCTTCAGCTGGCGGCAAATCTCGATCCCGGAAACGCCGGGCAGCATCCAGTCCAGCAGGATCAGATCGGGCGGAACTTCCTTGATCTGCAACAGCGCCTCGTCACCGGTTTCGGCCTGGCGCACGTCAAAGCCTTCGGCCTCGAGGTTGTAGCAGATGATCTCGCGCTGTGCGGGTTCATCTTCGACGACAAGGATCGATGGCGTTGGCATCACAGGACCTCGGTGGTTTCCGTCGGTGTCTTGTCGAGGCGCGGGCGGTCATCATCAGGCAACTGCCCACTGACAAGATAGATGGTCTGCTCGGCGATCCCGGTGGCATGATCACCGATCCGCTCGAGGTTCTTGGCCACGAAATGCAGATGCATGCCCGGGGTGATATTGCCCGGGTTCTCCATCATATGGGTCAGCAGAGCGCGAAACACGTTATTGTACATCGCATCCACATCGGCGTCACGTTCACGGATGGCCTGGGCCCTGTCCGCGTCCCGCTGGATGAAGCAATCCAGGGCATCCGCAATCATGCTCTGCACCAGCTGGGCCTGACGCGCGATCGCCGATTTGACTTCGTCCAAACTCGCGGAGTCCGCCAGGGTCACGGCCCGCTTGGCGATGTTTTTGGCATGGTCCCCACTGCGCTCGAGCTGGTTGGCGATGGTGAAGGTCGCCAGGACCACGCGCAGGTCGATGGCCGTAGGAGCGCGCCGTGCGATGATGTTGGCGCTGTCGTTCTTGACCATCTCTTCCAACTCGTCGATGGCGCGATCAGCCTTGACGGTGCGCGCGGCGAGTTCGACATCCTTGTCGCACAGTGCCCGGATCGCGTCCGACAGGCAGCTCTCGACCAAACCACCCATGCGCATCAGATGCGCCTGAACGGATTCGAGTTCCTGATCAAAAGATCGGACGATGTGCTTGTCCTTCATGGCGTCCTGGGTCATCCGATTCTCCCGGTGATGTAGGATTCCGTGCGCGGGTCTTCGGGATTGGTGAAGATGTGCCCCGTGTCCCCGTATTCCACCAGACTGCCAAGGTGGAAGAACGCGGTTTTCTGGCTGACTCGAGCCGCCTGCTGCATCGAGTGCGTGACGATCACCACCGAGAAGTTCAGCTTCAACTCGTCAATCAGTTCCTCGACCTGGGCGGTTGCGATTGGATCCAAAGCCGAGCACGGCTCGTCCATCAACAGGACCTCGGGTTCAGTGGCAACCGCGCGCGCAATGCAAAGGCGCTGCTGCTGACCGCCGGACAAGCCGGTGCCGGGCTCGTGCAGGCGATCCTTCACCTCATCCCAGATGGCGCCACGGCGCAGGGATTTCTCAACGATCTCATCCAGATCGGCTTTTGTTCTGGCCAGTCCGTGGATCCGGGGACCATAGGCTACGTTGTCGTAGATCGACTTGGGGAACGGGTTCGGCTTTTGGAACACCATACCCACCTTGGCACGCAGCTGCACCGGGTCGATCCGTTTGTCGTAGATGTCTTCGTTGTCGATCCGGATGTCGCCTTCGACCCGGCAGACGTCAATCGTGTCGTTCATCCGGTTCAGGCAGCGCAGGAACGTGGACTTGCCGCATCCGGACGGGCCGATGAAAGCGGTTACCGTTTTGTCGAGAATGTCGACCGATACGTCCTTGATTGCCTGGTTGTCGCCATAAAAGACCTGGACGCCCTTCGCCTGAATTTTGATGGCGTCGACGGCGGTACTCGGCTCGATCTTGCTCATGTCGTTCATCATGATGACCCCTTTGCGCTTACCAGCTGCGCTCGAATTTGTTGCGAAGATAGATCGCGATTGCATTCATCGTGACCAGGAACCCCAGCAGCACCAGGATCGCGGCCGAGGTCCGGCTGACGAAGCCGCGCTCGGGGCTGTCAGCCCAGATGAAGATCTGCGTGGGTAGGGCGGTGGCACTGTCGAACGGGCCAGCCGGGGCCGAGGTGATGAACGCGTTCATCCCGATCAGCAGCAACGGAGCAGTTTCCCCCAAGGCCTGCGCCAGCCCGATGATCGTACCGGTCAGGATGCCGGGCATCGCCAGCGGCAGCACATGACCGAACACCACCTGGTGCTTGGACGCACCGATGCCCAGGGCCGCCTCGCGGATCGAGGGCGGCACGGCCTTCAGCGCCGCGCGGGTGGCGATGATGATCGTCGGCATGGTCATCAGCGCCAGCGTCATGCCACCCACGAACGGGGCCGAGCGCGGTAGCCCGAACCAGCCGATGAACACCGCCAGCGCCAACAGGCCGAAAACGACCGACGGCACCGCGGCCAGGTTGTTGATGTTGACCTCGATGAAGTCACTGACCTTGTTCTTGGGCGCGAATTCCTCAAGGTAGATCGCCGCGCCGATGCCCAGCGGGAAGGAAATCACGAAACACACGAACAGCGCCCAGAACGACCCGATCAGCGCGCCCTTCAGGCCCGCCAATTCGGGGAACCGGCTGTCGGCATTGGTGACCAGGCCGGTGTTCAGCGGCTTGCTGATCACGCCTTCGGCCTTGAGCTGATCGAACCACGCAATCTCGGCATCGTTCAAGCGGCGGTTCTGTTCGGGCGTGTCGCGGTCGATGGTGCCCTTGTTCAGCTGGTCATACGGGTCAGATACCGGCACGGTCATCGTGATGGTCTGACCAATCAGCGCAGGGTCGGCCACCACCCGGTCGCGCAGATCAAACTGCGCTCCGTTGGACAGAATGCCTGACAGGGCCTTTCGGGTAGCCCGATCGCTGGTGTCCACCTCGGGCAGCAACTCGGACAGCGAGGCTTGCAACACGTCCTTGAAACCGCCCCGCGGCAGCTTTTCGGGCTCGATCTCCTCGGGGTCGACATAGACCTCGAGCGTGATCTTGGTCTGGGTGAACGCCTGGTATCCGGATGACACCAGCGAGGCCACCAGGATGAACAGCATCAGAAATGCAAACCCAATCGCGCCCAGGCCAAGGCCCTGCAGTATCTTCTGCTTGCGGTTGCGGCGGGCTAGGCCGGCGCGCACGGCGTCGGCGGTGTCTCCGCCTTTGGGCGAGTTGTTTTGTCCTGCAGTCAGGTCAGCCATGATTCTTGGCCTCAGTCATAGGCTTCGCGGTACTTGCGCACGATGCGCAGCGCGAAGACGTTGATGATCAGGGTGACGACGAACAGCATCATGCCCAAGGCAAAGGCTGCCAGCGTCTTGGGGTTGTCGAACGAGGTGTCGCCGATCAGAAGCGTGACGATCTGCACGGTCACCGTGGTCACGCTGTCCAGCGGGTTGATGGTCAGCGAGGCGATCAGGCCCGCCGCCATCACAACGATCATGGTTTCCCCGATCGCGCGGCTGACGGCCAACAGGATGCCACCGACGATGCCGGGAATGGCGGCGGGGAACAGCACGTTCAGAACCGTCTCGGCCCGTGTCGCACCCAGCGCCAGTGCTCCGTCACGCAGAGATTTCGGCACGGCTGACAGGGCGTCGTCGGTAAAGGACGAGATAAACGGGATCAGCATGATGCCCATCACGCTGCCTGCGGCCAGCGCCGTGTTGGGCGAAACCGGAATGCCCAGTGAGGCTCCGAAACTGCGCATGGCCGGGGCCACGACCAGGATCGCGAAAAAGCCATAGACCACGGTCGGCACGCCGGCCAGAATCTCCAGCACTGGCTTGGCCACCGCCCGCAAGCGGTCGGGCGCGAATTCGTTCAGGTAGATGGCCGACAGCAGGCCCACCGGCACCGCCAGGAACAACGCGACCACGGTAATGACGATCGTGCCGAGGATGACCGGAAGCCAGCCAAAGGCACCTTCGGCCGCAATCTGGTCCTCGCGCAGAGGAATCTGCGGTTCCCAGTTCAGCCCGAAGAAGAACTCGGTGATCGGCACCATCTCGAAAAAGCGGATGGATTCGAACAGCAGCGCGGCAATGATGCCGACGGTCGTAAAGATGGCGACGGTCGAGCAGAAAATCATTAGGCCGGAAACGATGCGTTCCACACTGTGGCGGGCGCGGAATTCGACGCCGACACGCGACCGGGCAAATGCCACGATGGCCAGTGACAGAATGACAACGATCGACAGCAGAACCCATCCCGACATCTGATGCAGTTCAAGATACCGCTGGGCTGCGTCCGTCTTCCACTGTTCCGGCTCGCCGAAAATCTGACCGCGCGAGATCGACTTGATCTCGGCCAGCACCAGCTGGCGCCCGCCAGTGTCCAATCCGTCAAGGCTGCCGGCAGGCAGGCCCGACATGACCACATGGTCGATCACCGGCCCCTGCAAGATCAGCCAAAGTACGATCAGCACAAAGACTGGAACCAGCGTGGACAGAAAAGAAAACAGCCCGTGATAGCCGGGCAGGGAGTGCAGGGACGTCCCATCTGCGCGCAGACCGGCCGCAGCCCGTCTGTTCAGCAAATATCCAAGGATACTGACGCCCAACAGCGCCGCAAACACGAAAGTAGTCATCTGCCCCCCAGGCACAAAAATGGGCTGCCCGGTTTCGCGGCCGGACAGCCCTGTGAATTGCAAATCTTACGACTTGGGTTCCATGTTCTGGCCGTCCAGAATTGCGTCCTGCAGCTCTTCACGGCGCTCGTCGGACAGGCCAACCAGACCACGTTCGGCCAGGTAGCCGTCGGATGCCAAAGCATCATCCGACATGTATTCTGCCAGGAACTCGTCCAGGTTCGGGATCACGCCGCGATGCGCATTCTTTACATAGAAGTACAGCGGGCGGGACACCGGATAGGATTTGTCGGCGATGGTGTCGGCATTCGGCTCGACGCCTTCGATCGTGACCGGCTTCAGCTTGTCCAGGTTCTCGTACAGGAACGAGTAGCCGAAGATGCCCACGGCGTTCGGGTCCGCCTCAAGGCGCTGAACGATCAGGTTGTCATTCTCGCCCGCTTCGACGAAGGGTCCGTCGGTACGCATGCGCGAGCAGTTTTCCTTGACCCATTTCTTGTCGAAGTCACCGCTCTTGACGAAGTCCAGCTCTTTGCAGCCTTCATGCATGGCCAGCTCGACGAACGCGTCGCGGGTGCCCGAGGTCGGCGGCGGGCCATAGGCCAGGATTTCCACGGCCGGCAGGTCGGGGTTGATTTCGTTCCAGGTCTTGTACGGGTTGTCCTTCCACTCGCCATCAACCGGCACCTGGGCGCCGAGAGCCATGTAGATGTCGGCCAGCGACAGGTCCCAATCCTGTTCATTGCTGCGCGAGATGGCGATCGACAGGCCGTCGAAACCGATCAGGGCTTCCGAGATGTCTGTGACGCCGTTCTTTTGGCACAGCTCGTATTCCGAAGCCTTCATGGCACGCGATGCGCCGGTGATGTCGGCGGTGTTTTCACCGATGCCTTCGCAGAAGATTTTCATGCCGCCGCCGGTACCGGTCGATTCGACGATGGGCGAAGCTGCGCCCGTGTTGTTGGCGAACTGCTCGGCCACGGCTTGGGTGTACGGGAATACGGTCGACGATCCGACGATACGGATGGCGTCGCGCGCCGAGGCAGCGGACGCGGCGATCGCGGTGATTGCCAGAACCGAAGCGGTCAGTTTGATGGTGGTCATGGTCACTCCTGAGAATCAGCTTTGGCCGCCCCCTGCGGCCTTGATGAGTGCAGTAGTCCGGGCGTGCGAAGCTTATGTAACGCTTCCGTAACAGTTTTATGACAACCCACCCGAGGCGGCTCAGAAATTCGTCTTATCCAGATGCGTGGCTTTCGGCAGCCGTTTGTGCACGACCTCAAAACACCAGTTGCGACAAGGTTTTGCATCAAACGAACAAGTGAATGGACTCGGGGTCTGTTTCAGGGAATCGTTTAGTCCGATCTTTTTTCTTGCTGCCACGGCAAGGCGACTGGAGGTGCAGACATGCTGACCAGAAGACATTTTGTTGCGACTTCGCTTGCTGTTTTCTCGCAACCGATTCTTGGCGCGACATCGGCCGAAGCGTCGACCGCATCTCAATGGGCGGCTTGGGACAGGCAGGTGACGCCGGCCAACTATGACCCGGCCACCTCGAACCCTTGGGGGTTGAATCCCCGGTTTCTGCCGCAACGGGTCGAAACCAATCGGTCGCTGGTGCCCGGTGACATTCACGTGGATGCGGTCGCGCGCTACCTGTATTTCATCGAAGAGGGCGGAACCGCGATGCGATACGGCGTGGCGATCGCCCGTGGCAATCTCTACGAACCCGGGACCTATACCATCCGGCGCAAGGCCAAATGGCCGCGTTGGACCCCAACCGCGGACATGATCAAACGTGATCCGCAAGACTATGCGCAGTTTGCCGACGGAATGCCCGGCGGACCCAACAACCCCTTGGGCGCACGCGCTTTCTACCTGTTTCAGGGCAATCGCGACACATATCTGCGCATCCACGGAACACCCTATTCCCGGTCTATCGGCGGGCGGGCAAGCTCAGGGTGTGTGCGCATGGTCATGGCCCATATCATAGGCCTGTATGACCGGGTGCAGCCGGGTGCGACGGCTCATCTATACCCACCCGAAAGATTTGCGACTGCCAGCAGCTGATCCGTCACGCCCGGGCACAGATCGGGCGGCCATCGGCGGTTCTCAGCGGTAGGTATGTCGTTTCGACCGGACCCACGTAACGGTACCAGTAACAACCGTCTTCGGGCATGATCCGAACGGCGGTCAGGTCCTGCCCCGGAGCGGCGATTTCGACCACGCCCTCGGGCACTTTGGCAAGATCACCGGGGGCTTTGTCGCCGGACATCGACGTGGTCTCGGTGCAGGCGGCAATCAGGGACAGCGCGCATAGCCCAATCAATGCTTTCCTCGTTGTCATGCCGCACCTTTCCGATTCCCAAGTGATTCTCTTTGCGTGATACCCTCGCATCCAAGCGATTCCGCTTCAATTCACCAAGGATCCGTCGCCATCCATCGTTGCCCTGTTGCCGACGGAGCACAGCCGCAACTGCTCTTGCCCTGACGGGATGGTTTGCTTGGTGTGCAGGGATATTCCGCAGAGGGCCTTGACCTTCCACTTGCTGGAACCCTTATGTACAGGGTCGACCGGATAATCGTGGTGACGACATGGCCAATATTTCACATGCCAAATTTCAGGTTCAGGGGATGAGTTGCGCGTCTTGCGTGGCCCGGGTTGAGCGTGCGCTCAGCGCGGTTCCGGGCGTCGACTTGGCTGCAGTAAACCTGGCGAATGAGAGCGTCCAGGTGGATTTCCATGCTCCGGCTGATGTCAAATCCATCGCACAGGCGATGGAGGCGGTGGGCTATCCAGCCGTAACCGAGACCGTCACGCTCAACATCCAGGGCATGAGCTGTGCTTCATGCGTCGGCCGGGTCGAGAAGGCTTTGCTTGCCGGGCAGGGGGTGCTGGCGACGTCGGTCAACCTCGCCTCGGAAAGCGCGACCGTCCAGTTTGCAGCGGGCGCCACGACACCCGAAGCGATTGCTGCATTGGCCAACGCGGCCGGGTACCCGGCGACGCCGCGCAACTCGGCTCAGGCAGCGGCGCAGGATCGCAAAGCTGACGAAATCCGCATACTGGCACTGCGAACGGGGTTTGCGGCAATCCTGGCCTTGCCGGTTTTCATCCTTGAAATGGGCGCGCATGTCATTCCCGGCATGCATCATCTGATTGCAAGCACCATCGGTCTGCAAGCCAGCCACTACATTCAGTTCGTCTTGACGACACTGGTCCTGTTCGGGCCCGGTCTTCAATTCTACACCAAGGGCTTTCCAGCACTTGCCAAGGGTGCGCCAGACATGAATTCGCTGGTCGCTTTGGGCACGTCGGCGGCTTATGGGTTCTCGCTGATCTCGACCTTTGCGCCCGAAATCCTTCCGACCGGCACGGCCAATGTCTATTACGAGGCGGCCGCGGTCATCGTGGTTCTGATCCTGCTGGGCCGCTTTCTTGAAGCACGCGCCAAAGGCCGAACCGGCGAGGCGATCCGCAAGCTGGTCGGCCTGCAGGCCAAAACCGCGCGGGTCGAACGGGAGAACCGCATCGTCGAACTGCCTATTGATCAGATAGCAGTGGGCGATCTGGTTCACGTGCGGCCCGGCGAAAAGATCCCGGTCGATGGCTCGGTGCTGGGCGGCAGTTCGTATGTTGACGAAAGCATGATCACGGGTGAGCCCGTTCCGGTCGAGAAATCCTCTGACGCAACCGTCGTAGGCGGCACCGTGAACGGTACCGGAGCGTTGACCGTCCGCGCCGAAAAGATCGGAGCGGATACGATGCTGGCGCAGATCATTCAGATGGTCGAACAGGCTCAGGGCGCGAAGCTGCCCATTCAGGGCATGGTTGACCGTATAACCCTTTGGTTTGTTCCCGCGGTGATCGCAGTTGCGGTCGTGACAGTCCTTGTTTGGTTGCTGTTCGGACCGGACCCGGCTCTCAGTATGGCTCTGGTTGCCGGGGTCGCGGTGCTGATCATTGCCTGCCCCTGCGCAATGGGCCTGGCTACGCCGACATCGATCATGGTGGGCACGGGGCGCGCTGCGGAAATGGGCGTTCTGTTCCGCAAGGGCGACGCGCTGCAGATGTTGCAGGAAACCACTGTTGTAGCGGTGGACAAGACCGGCACCCTGACGGAAGGCCGCCCGGAACTGACTGATCTTGTGGTTGCCCAAGGGCTGGATGAGGACACCGTCCTGCGCCTGGTCGCAGCCGTCGAGGCCACTTCTGAACATCCGATCGCCACCGCCATCGTGCGCGCGGCCGAGACACGCGGCCTGAATCTGCCGAAGCCCGAGGATTTCAAGTCGATCACCGGCTATGGGGTTCAAGCGGCTGTCGAAGGGCACAGCATCCTCATCGGTGCCGATCGTCTGATGGAGCGCGAAGGCATCGACATCAGCGCGCTGTCAGATCACGGCGCGTCGCTGGCCGCCAAAGGCAGAACACCGCTCTACGCCGCAATCGACGGAACCGCTGCCGCCGCAATCGCGGTGGCCGACCCGATCAAGCCCAGCACACCGGAGGCCATCGAAGCCTTGCACGCGCTGGGGCTCAAAGTGGCGATGATCACGGGCGACAACAGGGCGACGGCCCATGCCATCGCGGCACAGCTTGGGATCGACACCGTGGTCGCCGAAGTCCTGCCCGAGGGCAAAGTCGCTGCATTGGAAAACCTGCGCGTGAACGGCGGCAAGTTGGCCTTTGTCGGCGATGGGATCAACGATGCTCCGGCGCTGGCGGCCGCGGATGTCGGTATTGCCATCGGCACCGGGACCGACGTCGCAATCGAGGCCGCAGACGTGGTGCTGATGTCGGGCGATCTGATCGGCGTGGTCAACGCCTTCGATATCAGCCAGCGCACCATGCGCAATATCCGGCAGAACCTGTTCTGGGCCTTTGGCTACAACACGCTGCTGATTCCGGTGGCCGCAGGTATCCTCTATCCCTTTGGCGGACCCTTGCTGTCCCCGGTTTTGGCGGCTGGCGCCATGGCGCTGTCCAGCGTGTTCGTCTTGTCAAACGCACTGCGGCTGCGTTGGGTCAAGGCGGCCCGACCGCCGAGCGGATCTGACCGCAAACCGCAGACCATCGCACACGCACCCACACCCGCCGAATAGGAAAGGAGCCGCCATGAACATCGGGGACGTCGCCGAACGCTCGGGTTTGCCGGCCAAGACCATCCGGTATTATGAGGATATCGGTTTCATCAAACCCAGACGCTCGACCAATGGATACCGCCATTTCGACGAGAAAGAGCTGCACAAGCTGGCTTTCATCGGGCGCGCGCGGTCGCTGGGGTTCACCATCGAAGACTGCCGCTCGCTGCTGGCGCTGTATGAGGACAAGCACCGCGCCAGCGCGGACGTCAAGCGGATCGCGAAACAGAACCTCGAAGAGATTGATGCCAAGATCGAAGGCCTGAAAGCCATGCGCGAAACACTGTCGCACCTGATCCAAGAATGCGCCGGAGATGACCGCCCGGATTGTCCGATCCTCAAGGATCTGGGTCGCGACTGACAGATGGACCCGAGGCATATTCGGGAGCTTTCCCTTGATCGTGACCACGGTTCTGTCCTACGCCATGCGCCGGGTGCACAAGATGCACCGTTACGAGCGTGTCGTCCGGGCCGGACGAAAGACGGCAGAACCGTACTGATCTACGAGGGCTTTTGGCCACCCATGCAAGCAGCCACATGACGATCGCTGACTGGACCCAGCGGTTCCACGGAACCAGCCACCTGCCCGAGGCGGTCCGCGCCCGGTTGCGCGCGGCTGCGCGGATCGTGAAATTTCCAAAAGGGGCCGAGGTGTTCGGGCCCGACAATGTACCGGACAGCCTCATGTTTCTGTACGAAGGCCGGATCCGCGTTTCACAAAGCTCGGATACAGGGCGCGAAATCGTCTTGTATCGGGTCGAAGCCGGCGAAAGCTGCGTGCTGACCACGGCATGCATGCTGGCCGAAGAGGCCTATAACGCCGAAGGCATTGCTGAAACAGATGTCACCGCGATCGTCCTGCCCAAGCCTGCCTTCGACCGCCTTGCCGCGGAAGAGGACGCTTTCCGCGATTTCGTGTTCCAAGCCTATTCCCGCCGTTTGATCGACCTTCTGCGTGTGGTCGATGACGTCGCCTTCGGCCGGATCGATGTCCGGCTGGCAGAACGTCTGCTTGCATTGGCCGATGGCGCGAACGAGGTGCAGGCGACACACCAACAACTGGCCAGCGAACTGGGAACCGCGCGTGAAGTTGTCTCGCGGGTGTTGCACGACTTCCAAAAACGCGAGTTAGTTTCACAATCCCGGGGCAAGATTACGCTCACCGACACAACGGCTTTGCAGGCTTTGGCCCACAGCACCTGATTTTTCGGGAATCTTTTCGGCTTTCGTGACATTGTCACTGAAGAGACGCTCCTGGCGTCATATATGCCATTCAGAAACCTGAATATGGAGGGCGACATGACCAACAACGTCGGAACGATCGACCGCACGCTGCGCGCAGCTCTTGGGTTGGTCCTGCTGTACCTGGCACTCTTCAGCGGGCTGGCCCTGTTCGCCGCACCCCTTTTCAAATATGGCGCTGTGATCGTCGGCATCATCATGCTGTTGACCGCGACCATGAAATTCTGCCCGGTGTACACGCTTTTGGGCATCAAAACCTGCAGGACCAGATAATATGGAAACCGTATTCACGCCATTTGCATCCTTTGGCGGCGGCCTGCTGATAGGCTTGGGCGCCGTGTTGTTGATGCTGGGCCTCGGCCGCATCATGGGTGCCACCGGGATCATGTCCGGCCTGGTCTTTCCTGACAGCGGGTCCGAGTTTTCCTGGCGTCTGGCGCTTGTTGCCGGAATGATCGTTGCGCCGGGTCTGATCTACGTGCTGACCGGCTCCATGCCGGCCATCGACGTGCCGATCAGCCCGCTGATGATCGTTGTCGGCGGCGTCATCGTCGGTCTGGGCGCCAGCCTCGGCTCGGGGTGCACCTCGGGTCACGGAGTGTGCGGCCTGTCGCGGTTGGCGACCCGGTCCCTGGTCGCCGTTCCGACCTTCATGGCAACTGCCGCCATCACGGTTTTCGTAATCCGCCACATGTTCGGAGGGTGAGGCAATGAAACTGTTTCATACGTTCCTGACCGGCCTCGTCTTCGGCACAGGCATCGCGATCTCGGGCATGATGAACCCGGCCAAGGTGCTGAATTTCTTCGATCTGGCCGGAACCTGGGACCCCAGCCTCGCCTTCGTAATGGGCGGTGCGCTGGTGGTGACATTCATCGGCTATCGCTTGGTATGGCGCCGCGCCGCGCCTCTTTATGCGGACCGGTTCCAGATTCCGGGCGCAAAGCACATCGACATGAAGCTTGTCGGCGGCTCAGCCTTGTTTGGCGTGGGCTGGGGCATCGCAGGATTCTGCCCGGGCGCGGCAATTCCGGCCCTGGGCACCGGACGGTGGGAGGTTCTGCTGTTTCTGGGCGCGGTCGCCGCCGGGCTGGCGTTGGCGCGCATTCTGCAAGGGCAACCATTGATTACACGTTCGGCCAAGGCCTGAGCGTCAGAGAGGAGGCACGATCATGACCGACCAAAAGGCAATCGACACCCACAACCAGAAAATGGCTGACGCAATCGCGACACCGATTTCCGCGTATCCGGTGGATCTGAGCGTCAAACCCAAGGTTCAGGGCTTCTACGACGAGGCCACGGCGACGATCAGCTATATCGTTTCGGACCCGACATCCAACGCTTGCGCGATCATCGACAGCGTGATGGACATCGACTATGCCGCTGGCCGGATCACATTCGAACATGCCGACCTGCTGATCGCCGAGATCGAAAAGCAGGGCCTGAAACTGGAGTGGATCATCGAGACCCACGCCCATGCCGATCACCTGTCGGCGGCGCCCTACATCCAGCAGAAGCTGGGCGGCAAGATCGGCATTGGCGAGAACATCAAGATCGTGCAGGAGGTCTTCGGCAAGATCTTCAACGAAGGCACCGAGTTCCAGCGTGACGGCAGCCAGTTCGATGCACTGTTCACCGATGGCATGACCTACAAGATCGGCAACATGACCGCCTTCACCATGCACACACCGGGCCATACACCGGCCTGCATGGTGCATGTGATGGGCGATGCGGCGTTTGTGGGTGACACGCTGTTCATGCCCGATGGTGGTTCGGCCCGAGCCGACTTTCCGGGCGGAGATGCGGGAACGCTTTATGACTCGATCCAGAAGGTGCTGAGCCTGCCGGACGAAACCCGCCTGTTCATGTGCCACGATTACGGCCCCAACGGCCGCGACATTCGCTGGGAAACCACGGTGGCCGAGGAAAAGGCGCACAACATTCACGTGGGCGGCGGCAAGTCGCGGGACGAGTTCATCAAGATGCGCACCGAGCGTGACGCGACGCTGGCGATGCCGACCCTGATCATCCCGTCGATCCAGGTCAATATCCGGGCGGGTGACATCCCGACCGACAAGGACGGCAACCAGATGCTCAAGGTTCCGGTCAACAAGATCTGACCGCAGGAGACAACAATGGAAATCCGAAAGATTTCGGGCGCACTCTCGGTGTCGCCACAGGTAACGCTTGCCGATATCCCGGCGATCAAGGCCGCGGGCTTCCGCGCCATCATCTGCAATCGCCCCGACGGTGAAGGGTCCGACCAACCGACATTCGGGGAAATCGAGGCCGCTGCAGAAAAGCTTGGCATCGAAGCCCGGTACGTTCCCGTCCAGACTGGCCTGGTTCGGGATGAGGACGCGCAGGCCTTCGGTCAAGCCCTGACCGAACTGCCAGGTCCGATCCTGGCCTATTGCCGGACGGGCACGCGCTCGGCCACGCTTTGGTCGCTGCACGAGGCCGCGCAGGGCCGAGCCTTGCCTGACATCCTGACCTCAACCAAGGCTGCCGGATATGACATGAGCGGCGTGGCCCGCCGCATCGCCAATGGCGGCAAAACGCCCACCGACACCGGCGACGCGTCCTTTGACGTGGTGATCGTGGGCGGCGGGGCAGGGGGCATCGCCACCGCTGCCAGCCTGCATGCGCGCAAATCCGACCTGTCGATCGCCATCATCGACCCGTCGGACGTGCACTATTATCAACCCGGCTGGACCCTAGTGGGCGGCGGCGTGTTCACCCCGGAACAGACGGCCAAGACCATGGGCGCGCTGATCCCGCGCGGGGTCAAATGGATCAAGGCCGCCGTGGCCGCGTTCGAGCCACAGAACAACGCTGTCATTCTGGATGGTTGCCGGGTGGTCAAATACGACCGTCTGGTGGTGACCCCTGGGCTCAAGCTGGACTGGGGCGCGGTCGAAGGGCTCGAGGAAACTCTGGGCCGCAACGGGGTGACCTCGAACTATCGCTATGATCTGGCGCCTTATACTTGGCAGCTGGTCGAGGGTCTGAAAGCGGGCCGGGCGCTGTTCACCCAGCCGCCGATGCCGATCAAATGTGCCGGCGCGCCGCAAAAGGCGATGTACCTGTCGGGCGATGCGTGGGTCCGGCGCGGAGTTCTCCAGGACATCGACATCCAGTTCATGAACGCGGGCGGGGTGCTGTTCGGGGTCAAGGACTATGTCCCGGCGCTGATGGACTACGTCAAGAAATACGACGCCGCGCTGAATTTCTTCCACAATCTGGTGGCGGTGGACGGAACGGCGAAGACCGCCACGTTCAAGGTGGCCAAGCCCGACGAGCAGCCCGAGCAGGTGACGGTCGAGTTCCACATGATGCATGTCTGCCCGCCGCAGGTGGCGCCAGACTTCATCCGGGTGTCGCCGCTGGCGGATGCGGCAGGTTGGGTCGATGTGGATCAGACGACGCTGCGCCACAAGAGCTTCGACAACATCTGGTCGCTGGGCGACGTGATGAACGCGCCGAACGCGAAAACCGCGGCGGCGGCGCGTAAGCAGGCGCCAGTGGTGGCCGACAACATCGTGGCCGATATCCAAGGCCGCGCCCCGGTGGCGGCCTATGACGGCTATGGCTCGTGCCCGTTGACGGTGGAGCGCGGCAAGATCGTGCTGGCCGAGTTCGGCTATGGCGGCGTCCTGAAGCCCAGCTTCCCGAAACTCCTGATCGACGGGACCAAACCCAGCCGCGCGGCCTGGTTCCTGAAGGAAAAGCTGCTACCGCCGGTCTATTGGTCAGCGATGCTGAAGGGCAAGGAATGGATGGCCAAGCCCGAGCCGCTGAAGGTGGCGGCCGAATAGGTCGCTAGGGCTTCTTGCCCTGCGCCATCCAACACCCGCCCTGCGCCCTCTTGAACGTGGAACCGATGCACAACCTGTTGCGATACTTGCCAATTCTGGATTGGGGCCGCCGGTACGACCGGGAGGCGCTGTCGAACGACCTGATCGCGGCGGTGATCGTGACGATCATGCTGATCCCGCAATCGCTGGCTTATGCGCTGCTGGCGGGGCTGCCGCCCGAGGCGGGGATCTATGCCTCGATCGTGCCGATCATCCTCTATGCGATCTTCGGCACCAGCCGGGCGCTGGCGGTGGGTCCGGTGGCGGTGGTGTCGCTGCTGACGGCAAGCGCGGTGGGGCAGGTGGCTGAACAGGGCACCGCCGGATATGCGGTGGCGGCGCTGACACTGGCCTTTCTGTCGGGCGGGTTCCTGGTGTTGCTGGGTGTGTTCCGGCTGGGCTTTCTGGCCAACTTCCTGTCTCATCCGGTGATCGCGGGTTTCATCACCGCCTCGGGCATTCTGATCGCCACCAGCCAGTTGAAACACATCCTGGGGGTCAGCGCGCATGGCCATACCCTGCCCGAGATGCTGGGCTCTATCTTGGCGCATCTGGACCAGACCAGCGGGATTACGGTGGTGATCGGCGCACTGGCCACGGCCTTCCTGTTCTGGGTGCGCAAGAACCTCAAACCCGCGCTGCGGCGCATGGGCGTACCGCCGCTTTTGGCCGATTTGCTGACCAAGGCCGGGCCTGTGGTGGCGGTAGTGGCAACCACGATGGCGGTCTGGGCCTTCGGGCTGGACGCGCGCGGCGTCAAGATCGTGGGCGAGGTGCCCCAAAGCCTGCCTCCGCTGACCCTGCCGGGGCTGTCCTCGGACCTGATCGGCGCGCTGCTGGTGCCCGCCATCCTGATCTCGATCATCGGCTTCGTCGAAAGCATCTCGGTCGCGCAGACGCTGGCGGCCAAGAAACGTCAGCGCGTCGATCCCGACCAGGAACTGATCGGCCTGGGCGCGGCCAATCTGGGCGCCGCCTTCACCGGGGGCTTTCCGGTCACCGGCGGATTCTCGCGCTCGGTGGTGAACTTCGACGCGGGCGCCGAGACCCCGGCGGCCGGTGCCTTCACCGCCGTTGGGCTGGCGGTTGCCGCACTCTTCCTGACCCCGCTTGTCTATTTCTTGCCCAAGGCGACGCTGGCCGCGACGATCATCGTGGCGGTGCTTAGCCTGGTGGATTTTTCAATCCTCAAAAAGACCTGGGGCTATTCACGGGCCGATTTCACCGCCGTCGCCGCTACAATCGTCCTGACCCTGATGGCCGGCGTCGAAGCGGGTGTTGCCAGCGGCGTGGCAATCTCGATCCTTCTGCATCTTTACAAGACTTCACGTCCACATGTGGCCGAACTGGGGCTGGTGCCGGGCACTCAACACTTCCGCAACATCCTGCGCCACAAGGTCCAGACCGACCCCACGCTGGTCACGCTGCGGGTGGATGAAAGCCTGTACTTCGTGAATGCCCGCTTCCTCGAGGACCTGATCCAGTCGCGCGTGACCGAGGGCTGCGAGATCCGCAACGTGGTGCTGATGTTCTCGGCGGTGAACGAGGTCGACTTCTCGGCGCTCGAAAGCCTTGAGGCGATCAACCACCGCCTGCGCGACATGGGTGTCGGGCTGCACCTGAGCGAGGTCAAAGGCCCGGTCATGGACCGTCTGAAGCAGTCGCATTTCCTCGACGAACTGAACGGGCAGGTGTTCCTGTCGCAATATGACGCTTGGCAAAGACTGACCGCGCCTGACCGGATCACGTGGGCCGCGGAATGAGTTCTGATCCCTGAGCCGCGTAATCATGATTATGTAAATTTTACTCCTCACGCTTGATTGACGAATTGCAACCACGCATGATCCGTCAATGGGGTTCACGGTCAAAACATGGCTGAACGATCTTGGTCTGGGCCAATACGCAGAGACCTTTGCGGAGAATGACGTTGATGCACGCGTATTGCCTCTGCTGACCAATGACGATCTCCGAGAGCTTGGAGTCAGCCTCGGGCATCGCAAGGTCATTCTGGCTGCCGCCCGCGTCCTGTCTGATGAACACGCGCCCGAGCAACCCACATCTGACATCGCAGCGGCCGCAGCCGAAATACGGCCCGACACGGATGGGCAACCGTCGCGCGCTCCGGCCGAGCGGCGCCATCTGACGGTCTTTTTTGCCGACCTCGTCGGCTCGACCGAATTGACCAACCGGATCGACCCCGAAGACATGCGGATCCTGTTGCAGAGATACCAGGATTCCGTCGCAGGTGCTGTCAGCCGGTATGGAGGATATGTCGCAAAATACCTTGGCGACGGGCTGCTGGTCTTTTTCGGGTGGCCCCGCGCCTATGAGGATCACGCCATTCGGGCCGTCAAAGCCGGTCTCGAAGCCGTGCGAAGGGTCCGGCAGATGACGACGCCCGACGGAACCCCGCTCGCCGTCCGCATCGGCATCGCCAACGGTGACGTGGTTGTCGGTGACGCGATCGGTGAAAACTCGTTCGAAGAAGGCGCCATGACCGGGCCGGTGTTGAACTTGGCCGCCAGGTTGCAGGAAAAAGCCCCGGCAAACGCCGTCGTCATGCCCCATGCAGACCTGACAGGGTCGTTGGATGGCGTGTTCGAGGTTTCATCCTTGGGCCGCGTGCCTCTGAAAGGCTTCGATGCCGCGCACGACCTGGTTCAGGTCATGGCTGAACGCAACGCCGAAAGCCGGTTCCACGCGGTTCGCGGGGATGGTGCCCACGGATTCCTGATCGGCCGTAGTTTTGAAAAGGGCATCCTTCTGCAATCCTGGAAACACGCGCAGGACGGCAAAGGCGAGGTGGTCCTGCTGTCAGGTGAAGCGGGAATCGGCAAGTCGCGCCTGATCGAGGAGTTTCTGCAGGACGAAAGCGTGGTCCATCAGGCCGACATCATCAGACTGAACTGCTCACCCTACCTGACCAGCAGTCCGTTTCACCCGGTTGCCGAACGGATCTCGCAGGATGCGGGCGTCGACCCGGATTTTGACGACGACAGGGTGCAGGAGAGTGTTCACGACATGCTGGCCCAACGGCAGGGACTGGATCTGGACCTAGTTCTTCCTGCCTTCGCCGCCTTGGTCGCCCCGCGAAGCACCTTGGCCCAGCAGGTCCTGCAACTGTCGCCCCAGGAACAGCGAGACCTGACGATCCAAGCGCTGATCACCACGGTAAAGGCCCGGGCCGTCCAACGTCCGGTCATCCTGTTTGTCGAGGACGCCCATTGGATCGACGCCTCGACCCACGCGCTGCTGGACCGTTTCAAAGCGTTGTGCGTCGACCTTCCCCTTCTGATCGTGATCACGCATCGCCCCGGCTGGGAAATGCAGAAGACCGAAGGGGACAGCCATGTCCAAACCCTGCATCTGGGGCGGCTTGATGCCGAGCAGGTCGCCCATCTGGTGCAACGTGTCTCGGGCCGCGATCCGGATCCGGAATTGGTCGACCTGATTGTCGACAAAACCGACGGCGTGCCCCTTTTTGTCGAGGAACTGACCCGCGCGATACACGAAACCGGCGGGGTAGGTGTGAACGTGCCCTCGTCCCTCAGCGGAGCATTGATGGCCCGGTTGGACGCCGTATCGCCCGACGCCAAGCAAACGGCTCTTGCCGCGTCCGTTATCGGTCGCGAGTTCGAACCGGCTCTGCTTGCCGCGTCGATGCCGGAAGCCCCGGCAGAGCTCGACACTTGTCTGGCTGAGCTATGTCGTGCTGGTCTGGTCTTTGAAAGCGGACACCACAAAGGGCACTATGTATTCCGCCATGCGTTGATAAGGGACACCGCCTATCAGTCCATGCTCAGTAGCACGCGCAAGGCCCAACACGCCAATGTCGCCCGCGCGCTGATGCAGTTGCGGTCGGCCGAGATTGAACGGCGCCCCGAGTTGGCCGCCCGGCACCTGACCGAGGCCGAAGACTGGGCTGCCGCCTATGACCGATGGCGCGCTGCGACGGAAATGGCCCTGTCACGGTCGGCCAGCCAGGAGGCCCTGGCCAATGCGACGGAAACCCTGAAAGCCGCGCAAAAACTCGGCGACGAAAAAAGCCCTCAGACGATCGTTGGAAACCTGCTGCTTGGGCGCAGCTATGACAGCGCAGGCAGGTTGCCGGAAGGAATCGCCAAACTGAAGGAAGCTTCGGACGCGGCCCGGCACTCAGGCCGGACGGACCTTGCTGCCGACGCGGCACATCACTTCGCCGATTCATGCATGATGGCCGGTCAACGGCACGGCCAGGCGATCAGCCTTTGCCTTGAGGCATTAGACAACCTGCCGCCAACAGATGAAGTTCGGCGGTGTCGTCTGATGGCCCAGATCGCCCGCGCCTACATGTTCATCGGCGACTTTTCCGAGGGCGCCAAATATGGCCAGCTATGCATGGAACTGGCCGCCCGGCTGGGGGATCACAAATCCCAGT
The DNA here is from genome assembly GCF_056537865.1 of Ruegeria sp. BJ5. Classification (NCBI taxonomy): domain Bacteria; kingdom Pseudomonadati; phylum Pseudomonadota; class Alphaproteobacteria; order Rhodobacterales; family Roseobacteraceae; genus Ruegeria; species Ruegeria sp. BJ5. Next base: position 282,870 of record NZ_JBQFSH010000004.1, on the reverse strand, counting down.
TCGCCGTCATGATGACCCGCTTCGGCGCTCCCTTCGTGGCGCGACAGGGCGAAGATCGGCGGAACTGGCGCAAGAACCTCGAATCCATGCACGAAGTTGCGGAAAAGCTTGGAAACATCGATCAGGGTCGCGACCGTACCCTGAGCCTGTTTGTCGGTGCCGAAATGGCGGACCGCCAGTTGGTCGACACCTCGTTGAAACTGCTGACCGAGATTTCGGACAAGGACAACCACCGACAGCTGTATTGGGTCCAGATCCACGCCCGTGCAATGGTGGCCATCCTGAATGGTGATTTCGAACGCGCCGAGACCTATGCAGACGAAGCGGTCAAAATTGGGCGTCAGACACACGGCGCCCATGTCGAGGGTGTCTACGGCGTTCAGATGTTCACCATCCGGCGCGAGCAGGCCCGGCTGCATGAGGTGGCCCCTGTGATCAAACGGCTCATGTCCGACAGCCCCGGCGAAACCAGCTGGAAACCCGGATTCGGCCTGATAGCCGCCGAACTGGGGTTTCGCGAGCCCGCCGAGCGAATTCTCAATGAGATCGCGGACACCGGTTTTGACCTGCCTCAGGACGCGATGTACTCGACCACCCTGTCCTATCTGGCGGATATCTGCGTGGCAGTCGAGAACACGCACCATGCCCAAACGCTGATCGACAAGCTGCTGCCCTATAGGGACCTGACGATCACGGCCGGCGCGACAACCGTCTGCACCGGATCCGCGGCCCGGCGGCTGGGAGCTCTGTCCGCCGTGTTGGGTGATTGGGACACCGCCGACGAGCTGTTCGAAACCGCGATCCAAGTGGACACAGCGATGGCCGCTCCGCCGTGGATCGCCCACAGCCAAGCCGCGCGCGCCTGGGCTCTTCGCCGTCGCGGTCGCGCTCAGGATCTGCGCTCGGCCCTGTCGCTTGAGGCCGAAGCGTTGGCAACTGCCCGGGAATTGGGTATGGTTTCCCTTAGGTCAAAACTTGAAGGATCCGCGTCTTAGACTCCGAGCACATGCGCAGGGGGGTGCATAATGCCAAGGTACATCATCGAACGGAACTTCGCCGAACAGCTTGAGCTTGGCGACGATGACAAGGTAAAGATCAAGGAAATCAACGACGAAGAAGGGATCGAGTGGATTTTCTCGTTCCTGAGCGCGGACAAGCGAAAAACCTATTGCCTGTACGAGGCGCCGGACGCAGAAAGCCTGCGCAAGGCGGCCAAGCGTCTGAACATTCCGGCTGACGTCATCACACCAGTTGATCGGATCGATCCCGGCATCTTCGCCTGAAACGACCCAATTTGCATTGAGCGCCCTTCGCTCGAATGGGGCGCGCGACCCATTGCCCGAGGCAGCACCGCAGGAAACCTGTCCACCTGATCTGGAGGACTGATCATGTTTGACCTGATAACACTGAACGGCAGCACCAAAACCGTGGACCAAGACGGGCTGGACGCTTTGGACGCGTCGCTGCGTGGATCCGTCTTTCTTCCCGGCAGCCCGGAATACGATGAAGCCCGGACGACCTGGAACAGCATCGTCGACCGCAAACCCGGCTTTGTGATACGGGCGTTAGGGGCCAGCGATGTGCAGAAGGCCGTCAATTTCGTGCGCGAGGCGGGGCTGATCATGTCCGTCCGCTCAGGCGGGCACCAGATTGCAGGGCATGCGGTGGCCGATGATGCGGTGATGCTGGACCTGTCGCAGATGAAATCGGTGCATGTCGACCCGAAGGCCCGCACCGCGCGTGTCGCGCCGGGCGCGGTACTGGGTGACGTGGACCGCGAAACGCAGGCGCACGGGTTGGTGGTTCCGACGGGCATCAACTCGACCACCGGGATCGCCGGGCTGACACTGGGTGGCGGCTTTGGCTGGACGACGCGCAAGTTCGGTATGACCATCGACAACCTGATCTCGGCCGAGGTGGTGCTGGCCGATGGTTCAATCGTGACCGCATCGGAAAACAGCCACCCGGACCTGTTCTGGGCCATTCGCGGCGGTGGCGGCAATTTCGGCGTGGTTACCTCGTTCGAGTTCCGCCTGCATCCGCTCGGGCCGCAGGTGCTGTCCGGCCTTGTGGTGCATCCGATCGAGCAGGGCCCCGCCCTGCTGCCCGAATACGCACGGATCGCTGACACTGCGCCTGACGAGCTGACGGTCTGGACGGTGATGCGCAAGGCCCCTCCCCTGCCCTTCCTTCCCGAGAAATGGCACGGGCGCGAGGTGCTGATCTTTGCCGCCTGCTATGCAGGTCCCATCGAAAACGGCGAAGCCGTGATGGAGCCGCTGCGCGCCCTCGGAGACCCGATCGTGGACGTGATCTCGCCGCACGCGTTCGTCGACTGGCAGGCCGCTTTTGACCCGCTGCTGACCCCCGGCGCGCGGAACTATTGGAAAAGTCACGATTTTGATGCCCTGCCCACGGATGCAATCGCAGGGCTTCTGGACAGTATCTCGACCCTTCCGGACCCGTCCTGCGAAGTGTTCATTGCCCATGTCGGCGGTGCGATGGCCCGGGTCGAGGCTGCGGCTACGGCCTATCCCCAACGCTCGGCCCATTTCATCATGAACGTGCACACCCGTTGGGAAGATCCGGCCAAGGATGACACCTGCATCGCCTGGGCGCGTGCGCTCTATGACCGCATGTCGCCGCATGCAACCGGCAGCGCTTATGTCAATTTCATGCCAGCGGACGAGGCCACCGCCCTGTCATCGGCCTATGGTGCGAACGCGGCCCAATTGTCCCGGATCAAAGGCCGGTACGATCCCGGCAACCTGTTCCGAGTGAACCACAACATTCCACCCGCGTGACGACTTGAACTTCTTGCGGTGTCTGGCATAGACCGCGACCAACTGGACAGGGTCGGCGGGCAACACTACCGTGGGCCCGACATTCCCAACAGGAGACCCAGACTCATGTCCAAGATGCTTTCGATCGCGGCCGCAACCCTTGCGTTCACCGCAACTTCGGCCCTTGCGGACGGGCATTGCGCCGCGGGCAAGACCCTGACAGAGGGCAAGTTCACCGTGGCCACCGGAAACCCGGCCTATTACCCGTGGGTGATGGACGACGCGCCCGAATCCGGCCAGGGCTTCGAAGCCGCCGTCGCCTATGCCGTGGCCGAAGAGATGGGCTTTGCCGCGGATGACGTGGTCTGGGCCCGATCATCCTTTGACGAGGCGATCCAGCCCGGCGCCAAGAATTTCGACGTGAACATCCAGCAATACTCGATCACGCCCGAGCGCGATCAGGTCGTTGATTTCTCGGCCCCCTATTACACCGCGCCGATGGCGGTTCTGGTCAGCGCAAACGCCGTTGAAACCCCGCCCACGCTCGAGGCGCTGAAGGGCCTGCAATGGGGCGCGGTCGGGTCGACCACCGCAGTGCCGAAACTGGCCAGCGTGATCCAGCCGGATGCCGACCCGCTGCTCTATGGCGACAATGCCGACGTGAACGCGGCCATGACCGCGAACCAGATCGACGCCGCGCTGTTCGACCTGCCCACCGCCCTGTTCCTGAGCGCGGTGATGATCGAAGGGTCGAAGGTGATTGGCCAGTTCCCTGCCGATCAAGGCGACAACCCCGATCAGTTCGGCATGTTGATGGAGGAAGGCAACCCACTGAAATCCTGTGTGGATGCGGCCATCGCCGCGCTGACCGAAAGCGGCAAGCTGGCCGAGATCGAAGCCAAATGGCTGCAGGACACGACGGGCGTTCCGCTGATCAAGTGACATGACACGAAACAGAACGGCGGGCCCGACCCGCCGCGAACTTTTTGAGGCGCAGCAGCGGCGGCGGTCGATCCGGATCGCCGCGACCAGCACCGTTCTGGTCGTCGTGGCGCTGATCGTGCTGGTGCCGCTGGCGCCGGGCTGGGCAAAGGTCCAGCAGAGCTTTTTCAACGGCGAGGTTTTGGTCAAGACCTTCCCGAAACTGCTCGAAGCCTTTAAGATCAACGTGATGATCTTTGCCTGGTCGGCACCGGCCATCGCGGTGCTGGGGCTGCTGATCGCGCTGGCTCGCGACACCAAATCGCCCGCGCTGTTCCCATTGCGCATCTTCGGCGCGGCTTTCACCGACATCTTCCGCGGCGTGCCTGTGATCCTGACCGTCTATCTGATCGGCTTCGGCATTCCCGGGCTGGGCCTGACCCGACCGTGGAACTCACCCTATATCTGGGGGTCGCTGGCGCTGATCCTGACCTATTCGGCCTATGTGGCCGAGATTTTCCGCTCGGGCATCGACAGCGTGCATCACAGCCAGCGCGCCGCCGCCCTGTCGCTGGGCCTGACCGAAGGCCAGGTGATGCGCGACGTGGTGCTGCCGCAGGCCGTCCGCAACGTCGTGCCCTCGCAGATGAACATGCTGATCGCGCTGCAAAAGGACGTGTCGCTGCTCAGCTTCATCGGCCCGGTCGAGATCTTCCGCCAGGCGGGCGTGTTCAAATCGCTGCTGGCCAATTTCACGCCTTACGTGGGCGCGGCGATCATCTTCCTGATCGTGACCATCCCGGCGACGCGCTATGCCGACCACCTCATGGCCAAGCAGATGAGGGAGCGGCGCTGATGTCGAAACTGAACCTGCGAAACGTCGTCAAACGCTTTGGCGACCGCACCGTCTGCGACGGCATCGACCTGACCGTGGACGAGGGGCAGATGGTCTGCCTGATCGGCGCTTCGGGGGCAGGCAAATCCACCGTTCTGCGCTGCATCAACCTGCTCGAACCGATCGAGGATGGTGAGATCCTGCTGGACGGGGTCGACATCTCGGTGCCCGGGCTGGATCCGCAATCGGTGCGCGCCCGCATCGGCATCGTGTTCCAGAGCTTCAACCTGTTCCCGCACATGACGGCGCTGGACAACGTGATGCTGGCGCCGCGCCGCGTGCGCGGCCGCACGCGCGCCGAGCTGCTGCCCCAGATCGAGGAGATGTTCGAACGCTTCGGGCTCGCCGACCGGATGCACAACTATCCCGACCAACTGTCGGGCGGACAGCAGCAGCGCGTCGCCATCGTGCGGGCATTGGCCATGCAGCCCGAAGTGATGCTGTTCGACGAGATCACCTCGGCCCTGGACCCGCAACTGGTGGGCGAGGTTCTGGACGTTTTGCTGATGCTCAAGCAGCAAGGCATGACGATGGTTATGGCCACGCACGAGATGGGCTTTGCCCGGCAGGCCGCCGACAAGGTGTGTTTCCTGCAGAACGGCCGCATCGTCGAGGAAGGCCCGCCCGAGCAGCTGTTCGACCACCCGCAGCAGGACGCCACACGGCAATTCCTGGCGCGCGCGCTCAAGTGAACGCCGACGTCGGATCGAAAACTGAACATTGCACGGGCCGGACGCCAACTTCGTGCTAGACTCCAGCGCATTGCCATATGCTGCTGGAGGTTCGGAATGCGTCTTTTGTCCCTGTCTGCCGTGAGCGTTGCTGCCGGTCTGACCCTCGGCAACATGGCTTTGGCCCAACAGATCGCGGACACGATCTATACCGGTGGTCCGATACTGACGATCGATGACGCCAGGCCCACGGTACAGGCGGTCGCGGTCAGGGATGGGCGGATCATCGCGGTAGGTGAACTGGCCGAGATGCGCAGCCACCAGGGCGACGACACGACGATCTTTGATCTGGACGGGCGCGCAATGCTGCCCGGTTTTGTCGACAGCCACGGCCACGTGGTCATGGGCGGTTTGCAAGCCTTGTCGGCGAACCTGCTGGCCCCACCGGATGGCAAGGTCACCGACATTGCCAGCCTGCAGGCGGCGTTGTCCGCGTGGGCCGAGGCCAATAGCGACACGGTCGAAACGATGGGGATGATGATCGGCTTTGGCTATGACAACGCGCAACTGGCCGAGCTGCGCCACCCCACCCGTTCCGAACTGGACGCGGTATCGCGCGACGTTCCGATCATGATCATCCACCAATCGGGCCATCTGGGGGTGGGCAATTCCAAGGCGCTTGAACTGGCCGGGATCACCGCAGAAACCGAGAACCCGCCCGGAGGCGTGATCCGAAGAGACGAAGCTGGCGAGCCGAACGGCGTGCTGGAGGAATACGCATTCTTCGGCGCCTTGGTGCCTCTGCTTGGCAATGTCGGCGAAGACGGGCTGCAGACTTTCGCGCGCGCCGGCAGCCGGATGTGGGCGCGCTTTGGCTACACCACCGCGCAAGAGGGGCGCTCCTCGGGCGCGGTGGTTCAGGCCCTGCGCCGGGTGGCCGCAGACGGCGACCTTCCGATCGACGTCGTGGCCTTTCCCGACGTTCTGGAATCGCGCGATTTCATCGCGTCGGACGCCTCGCGCACCTATGCCGACCGGGTGCGAGTCGGCGGGTGCAAGCTGACAATCGACGGTTCGCCGCAAGGATTTACTGCGCTGCGGGATCGGCCCTACTACGATCCGGTCGGGGATTACCCGCCCGGCTATGCCGGATACGCCGCCATCACGCGCGAACAGTTGCAGGATGCGGTGAACTGGTGTTTCGAGAACGATCTCCAGATCCTGACCCATTCCAATGGCGAGGGGGCCACGGATATGTTGATCGCCGCCATCGACGAGGCGCGTTTGACCTATGGCGATCCGGGCAACCGGCCGGTTCTGGTGCACGGTCAGTTCCTGCGCGAGGATCAGGTGGCCAGCCTCAAACGATTGGGCGTGTTCCCGTCGCTGTTTCCGATGCACACCTTCTACTGGGGCGATTGGCACCGCGACCACACGGTCGGGCCGGTCAATGCCGACAACATCTCGCCAACCGGCTGGGTGACCGAACGCGGCATGATGTTCGGCACCCACCACGACGCGCCCGTGGCGTTTCCCGACAGCATGCGGGTTCTGGCCGCAACGGTCACCCGGCGCACCCGGTCGGGCGACATCCTTGGCCCGCACCAGCGGGTCGACGTGATGACGGCGCTCAAGGCCATGACGATCTGGCCGGCATGGCAGCATTTCGAGGAAGATCAGAAGGGCTCGATCGAGGTGGGCAAGCTGGCCGATTTCGTGATCCTCTCGGATGACCCGACCGCGGTCGACCCCGAAACGCTGGCCCAGCTGCGGGTGCTGACCACCATCAAAGAGGATGCGGTGATCTTCGACGCCGATACGGCGGTCAAGGAGGGGCGACTAGACCGACGCCCCCTTGCTCCGGACCCGGTGACGGCACATCTGCTGCTGCATGCGCTGTATCAGGGCATGGATGTCGAACGGCCTTGGCTGGCGAACTTCACGCGACCCTCGACCGAATGAATCGGCTTTCCGAGGTGGGGCAATAGAGATACCGTCGCCACATGGTGCTGTTTCTGAGCCTTTTTGCGGCAATCGCCGGTCTGGTGGTCTGGTATTTCTGGTCGAAGTCCAGGGCCAAGGCCGCGCTGCTGCTAACACCGCTGAGCGATGAGGAGCGGCGAACCATCCATGCGATGGTGCCGATCCTCGAGCGGTTGCCTGCCAAGTTGCGCGCCACTTTGGAAGGCAAGATCAACCTGTTCCTGAATCAGGTCGGTTTCATCGGCTGCGACGGGCTGGAGGTCACGGACGAGATGCGTCTGTCGATCGCCGCACAAGCTTGCCTTTTGGTCGTCAACTCGGACCAATGGTACGACAATCTGACGACGGTACTGATCTATCCCAATGCCTTCAAGTCCCGCCAACAGCGGCACAGCGGCTATGTCGTGACCGAACAGGAGATCATCCGTACCGGCGAAAGCTGGGATCGGGGGCCGGTGATCCTGTCTTGGGCGCACAGCCAACAGGGCGCGGCAAACGATCATGACGGGCACAACGTCGTGTTTCATGAATTCGCGCATCAGCTGGATGATCTGTCCGGCGGCACCAACGGCGTGCCAGTTCTGGCCAGAGATCAAAGCTATGCCGAGTGGGAACGTGTTTTTCTGGCCGCGTATGACGCGCATCTGCACGCGGTCGAGACAGGCCGGCGCACGGTGATCGACCCCTATGGCGCCACCGGACACGAAGAGTTCTTTGCCGTCACGGTCGAGCTGTTCTTCGAACGCCCCGAGGCCCTCAGGGATACCGCGCCCGAATTCTACGGGCAGCTGTCCAAATACTTCCGGCTGGATCCAATCAAATGGCCGAAACCATCGTGATCCGTGATCAGAAATCCAGACCCAGATCGACTGTGCGATAGGAATGGGTCAGAGCCCCGGACGAGATATAATCGACCCCGGTGGCCGCGATCGCTGCGACCGTCCCCACGGTGACATTGCCTGACGCCTCGGTCACAAGACGTCCGTCCACCATCGCCACGGCCTCGGCCAGCATGTCGGGCGTCATGTTGTCCAGCAACACGACATCGGCGCCGCCGGTTTCCAGAACCTCGGCCAGCTGGTCCAGCCGGTCCACTTCGATCTCAACCTTGGTCATGTGCGACGCACGCGCCTTGACCGCCCTCAGCGCCGCGCGCACTCCGCCGGCGGCGGCGATGTGGTTGTCCTTGATCAGGATCGCATCCGACAGCGAATGGCGGTGATTGAACCCGCCGCCATGCAGTACGGCCAGTTTCTCGACGATGCGCAGGCCCGGGGTGGTCTTGCGGGTGCAGGTGATGCGCGCCGTGGTCCCGGCGGTCTGCGCCACCAGTTTGGCGGTCAGGGTCGCCACCCCGGTCAGACGACCGGCAAAGTTAAGCGCCACGCGTTCCCCCGACAGGATCGAAGCCGCGCTGCCGGTGATCTCCATCAGGGTCTGGCCCTTGGTGCAACGGTCCCCGTCGGCCACAAGCGGCTTGATCTTCAACGTCGGGTCCACCAGCCGGAACGCCAAGGCCGCCACCTGCATGCCCGACACCACCGCATCCTCACGCGCGTTCAGCCGCGCGGCATAGGTCACGCCCGCCGGGATTACGGTGCGGGTGGTGATGTCGCCGCAGGTGCCCAGATCCTCGGTCAGCGCGGCGCGGACCATCGGCTCGAGGATCAGGTCGGGGACAGTGGCATGATGCATGTTGCCGTTTCCTTTAAGATTTTCGACCGCAGCGCCACGGCCTCGTCCAGTGTCAGATCAGACCGCCGCCCCGGCCCCGTGGCCGTATCAGGACAATCGGATCGGTAGTGCGCACCGCGGCTTTCGGTGCGCATCAGCGCAGCCGCCGCGATCAGCGTGGCGGTTGCGGTCATGTTACGGAATAGGTGCGACTGGCCGTGCAGCGACTCCAACACGGCAATCCGACCCAAGGCGCGGCGCAGCCCGTCCGCGTCGCGCACCACGCCCACACCATCGGTCATGACCTGACGCAGTTCGGCCACGGCTAGGGGGTCGGGCTCAGTGCCGCCCGATGGCAGGCCCAGCCGCACCTCGGGCGCGTCGACCACCGTCAGAGTACCGGCAATGTCACGGGCGCAGGCGCGGGCAAAGACCAGCGCCTCGAGCAGACCGTTCGAGGCCAGTCGGTTCGCCCCGTGCAACCCGGTCGAGGCCGCCTCGCCACAGGCCCAGAGCTCGGTCAGAGAGCTGCGGCCGTTCAGGTCGGTGGCCACGCCGCCCATGTGGTAATGCGCCGCCGCGGTCACCGGGATCGGTTGGGTCACGGGGTCGACACCGTTGCGCAGGCAGGCCTCGGTCACCGCCGGAAACTGACTGCGGATCGCCGCGCCGATCGCCGCGCGGGTATCCAGCGCGGGCCGGTTGCCGGCCTTAGTTTCCAGATAGACGGCGCGCGCCACGACATCGCGCGGGGCCAGCTCGGCATCGGGGTGGATGCCTTGCATGAACCGTTCGCCATGGCGGTTGATCAGTATTGCGCCCTCGCCACGCAAAGCCTCGGTAGCCAGAGGCATCGGGTCCTCGCCCACGTCGATCGCGGTGGGGTGAAACTGGATGAACTCGGCATCGGCGATCCGGGCCCCAGCCCGTGCGGCCATGCCGATCCCCTGCCCGCGGATCCGTGCCGGGTTGGTGGTGCGAGCATAGAGCCCTGCCGACCCGCCCGTGGCCAGTACATGCGCCGCCCCACGCAGTAGCACCGGTTCGGCCCCTGGCGCATCGGTCGGCGCCAAGTACACGCCCGAGACCTTGGCCCCGTCGCTTTCCAGCCCCACCGCCAGCGCCCCTTCGATCACCTGGACCGAAGCACGCCGCCTTAGCTCGGCTATCAGGGCGCGCATGATCTCGGCACCGGCTTGGTCGCCCTTGACGCGCACCACACGGGCCACCGAATGGGCCGCTTCCTGCGATTGGATGAACCCGCCATCGGCGTCCCGGTCGAACCCGGTGCCCAGATCGGACAGGTCCAGAATGTGATCCCGGGCCGCACGGGTGACGAACTCGGCCACTTCCTGCAGGACCGACCCCGCACCGGCGCGCATCGTGTCGCGGGCATGGGCTTCGGGGCTGTCGGACGGGTCCATCGCCGCCGCCACCCCGCCCTGCGCCCAGGCCGAGCTGGCACCCGAACCCAGCGGCTCGGGCGAAATCATCACCACCGGATGCGGAGCAAGCTTGAGCGCGGTATAGACAGCCGCCAGACCGCCGCCGATGATGACCACCCGAGGGGTCGAGACCGTCTGCATCGCCCCGATCAAACTCCCAGCTTGCGCGATAGGTCGATCATCCGCTGAACCGAAAGGCGCGCTTTTTCCGCAACGTCGGGGTCAACCTCGACCTGACCGGTCATGGTATCGAGCGCATACAGAACCTTTTCCAGCGTGATCTTCTTCATGTAGGGGCACATGTTGCAGGGGCCGACGAAATCGACCTGCGGCAGCGCGTCGGCGATGTTCGACGCCATCGAACACTCGGTGATCAGCATCGCCTTTTCGGGCTGTTCTTCGGTGACATATTTGATGATACCGCTGGTCGACCCCGAGAAATCGGCCTCGGCCACAACATCGGGCGGGCATTCGGGATGCGCAATCAGGCGGGTGCCCGGGTTCCATTCGCGGAACTCACGCAGGTCCTGCGCCGTGTATTGTTCGTGCACGATGCACGAGCCTTCCCACCAGACCACGTTCTTCTGCGGCACGTCGCGGGCCACGTTCTGCGCCAGGTACTGGTCGGGGGTCATGATGACCGTGTCGCTGTCCATCGCCGCCACGATCTGCGCCGCGTTGGACGAGGTGCAGCAGATGTCGGATGCCGCCTTCACCTCGGCCGTGGTGTTCACATAGGTCACGACCGGCGCGCCGGGATAGCGGCGGCGCATCTCGGCAATGCCTTCGGCGGTGATCGACTCGGCCAGCGAACAGCCGGCCTCCATGTCTGGCATCAGAACCGTCTTTTCGGGGCTGAGGATCTTCGAGGTCTCGGCCATGAAATGCACACCGCATTGCACGATCACCTCGGCCTCGACCTCGGTCGCCTTGATGGCCAGCTGCAGGCTGTCGCCGACGAAGTCCGAAATGCCGTGATAGATTTCGGGCGTCATGTAGTTGTGGCCCAGGATCACCGCGTTGCGTTCGGCTTTCAGATCGTTGATCGCCTTGACATAGGGCGCGTAGATCGCCCAATCCGCTGGCGTGACGACTCGCGACATGCGGGCGTAGATGTCGCTCATGCTGGCGGCCAGCTCGGGCGACGGGGTCAGATCGAATTTCTCGGCAAGATGCGCGCGCTGCGCGGGGAGGTCAAACACTGGACTGGTTTTCCGCCTGTTGAATAGGTGGCCTCGTTCTTATGGGGTTTCCAAACCGTTTTCCACAGTCGAACCGCGAAAAAACGCCCCGAAACTCAACGGGACGTTGGGCCACGTGACCAAATATCGCGGACAGGCCGGAGTCACCCGGCGTCAGGCACCTCAACCGCGCACCAGACGCAGTCATGATCCGAGAGCGGCTTGGCGTCGGCGGTCAGCGACGACAGCAGACCCCGGTCGCGGCAGATCAGCCCCTTGCCGGCGAACCAGTCCAGCTTCATCACCCGGTCCGGGTGCGGCGTGATCAGGCTGGGCCGGGTAGTGTGGCCTTCGGTCGTGAACTCCCAGGAAAAGCCGCGCTGCTCGGCCAGAGCAAACAGGGTTTCCCGGCGCCAGTCGAAATCCGGTGGCAGGTGGTTGCCGGTATTCAGATCGCCACCGATCAGCACCGGCATCCCGGGCGCAAACTCATCGAGCGCATCCAGCAGAAGCTGAAACTGCGTATGGCGATGCGCGGCCGCGGCGTTGCTTTCCAGATGGGTGGAGACCACGCATACAGGCCCGTTCTGGGTCGCGACTTCTGCTGCAATCGCCATTCGGCCACCCAGCCGCGGTTGTTGCGGATCCGACGCCCCGGACTCGGCCGCAAACCAGTGGCCATGGTCGTCAAGACGGATCATGGCCACGCGTTTGAACGGAACCGAGGACAGAATCGCGTTCCCATGCCACCCGAGGGTGTTGAAATCATCCTTGCAAAAGGCGCGCTCGGTCGGACCGCCCAGATCCAGTTCGTGGAACTCGACCCCAAAAGCGTAGGCCATACCCAGCTTGTCGGCCATTTCTGCCGTCGTGTGACGTTGACCGGTACGGGACATACCATGGTCCACCTCGGACAGCAGAACGATGTCCGGGGTCACAGCCGCCAAGTGGGCTGCACTTTCTTCGGGGAACAGGCAGCGTTCCACATTCCAAGCTGCAGCCGAGAAACGCGCGCCCAAAACGTCCCGGGTTGCGTTTCCGCCCAGTTGCACCGCGTTCATCGCCGGTGTCTGCGCCATCAGGGCGCGGTGCGCCTTTGCCGTTCGCGGCGCCGCCAATATGCGGTTTCGGACATCATCCGAGACCGGCGGCAAAGACGACACGATCTCCGTGATCACAGGGCTTTTCCGGTTTCCGGATGGAACAGGCTTATCGCGTCAGGCTTGAGTGAGATCCGCGTTTCTCCGGGCGCAGCTTCGACATCCTTGCCCACGTGGATCGTGAACTCCTGATCGGCCAGACGCCCGTGCAGCAGGCGGTGCGCGCCAAGCTCTTCGATGATTTCGACGTGAAAGGCGATCGAGCCCTCCGCCCCGATCAGAACATCTTCGGGCCGCACACCTACAGTCACCGCGCCAGACCCTTCGGCCGTGGCAAGCACCGTATCGCCGTTGATCATCACGCGGCCGCCCTCCAGACGTGCGCCGATCAGGTTCATCGGCGGAGCGCCCATGAAGCTGGCCACGAAGGTCGAGGCCGGGCGGTGATAGATCTCGGCCGGGGTGCCGATCTGTTCGATCCGGCCCGCGTTCATCACGATGATGCGGTCAGCCATGGTCATCGCCTCGACCTGGTCATGGGTGACGTAGATCGAGGTCACGCCCAGACGCCTCTGCAACGCCTTGATCTCGATGCGCATCTGGTTGCGCAGCTTGGCATCGAGGTTCGAAAGCGGCTCGTCGAACAGGAACAGCGCCGGATCGCGCACGATGGCCCGCCCCATGGCGACCCGCTGGCGCTGACCGCCCGACAGCTGCGAGGGCTTCCGATCCAGAAACTCGTTCAGGTTCAGCATCGAAGCGGCTTCGGCCACCTTGCGGTCGATTTCGTCCTTGGGCGTCTTTCGATTTTTCAGACCATAGGCGATGTTCTTGCGCACGGTCATATGCGGGTACAGCGCATAGTTCTGGAACACCATGGCGATGTCGCGATCGGCCGGGTCAACGTCATTCATGACGCGGCCATTGATCGTCAATTCGCCTTCGGTGATTTCTTCCAACCCGGCCACCATGCGCAGCAGTGTGGACTTGCCGCAGCCCGACGGGCCGACAAGAACCACGAATTCGCCGTCACCGATGTCGAAACTGGACGGGGTCAGCGCCTCGGCGCCGTTGGGATAGATTTTTCGGATGTTCTTCAGGGATACCTGAGCCATTGATTCTGCCTTACTTGTCGGATTCCGTCAGGCCCTTGACGAACCAGCTTTGGAAAAAGATGACGACCATGACCGGGGGGATGATGGCGATGATCGCCAGCAAGTTGGCCCGGCCGTATTCGGGAATGCGGTTGCCCTCCAGCACCTGCGTGATCTGCTTGATCCCGCGCACCAGGGTGAACATGTCCTCTTCGGTGGTGATCATGGTGGGCCACAGATACTGGTTCCACCCGAACACGAACATGATGATGAACATCGCCGCAATCATCGTACGCGACAGCGGCACCAGGATGTCGATGAAGAATTTCACCGGGCCGGCGCCATCGATACGCGCGGCCTCGACCAGTTCTTCGGGGACCGAGCGGAAGAATTGCCGGAAGAAGAACGTGGCCGTGGCCGAGGCGATCAGCGGGATGATGAGGCCCTGATAGGTGTTCAGCATCCCTAGTTTCTGCACCACTTCGTACGAAGGCAGAATGCGCACCTCGAGCGGCAGCAACAACGTGGTGAAGATCACCCAGAAAGCCAGCGTGGCGAAGCGCAGCCGGAAATACACGATCGCATAGGCCGCCATCATGCCGATGATGATCTTGCCGAGGGCAAAACCGATGCCCAGGATGAACGAGTTCTTGAGCATGTTCATGCCCGTGTTCTGGCCGGAAAATCCCGAGGCCTCGAACATTGCCTTCTGGAAGTTGGGGGCAAGTTGGTCCCCGATCGTCAGGCTGGGTCCGGTCTTGATAACCTCGACATCCGGAACGGTCGTCATTTGGAAGATCATCAGCAGCGGCAGCATCATGAACAACGAGCCGACGATCAGGATCGTGTGATCAAGGATCGTGGACAGTCGGATGCCGCGCTTTCGCGTTTGGGTGGGTGAAGTGGCGGACGCCATCGCAGGGGTATGTGCTTCGGTCATTGTCTGCCCTCCTTACGTGTAGTGGATGCGGCGTTCGACCAGCCGGAACTGGAACACCGTCAGGGCCAGAACCAGCACCATCAGAACAACCGACTGCGCCGAGCTGCCACCCAGATCGTTGCCTCGGAAGCCGTCCACGTAAACCTTGTAGACCAGCGTCATCGGGTTGTTGCCCGGCTCACCCTTCACCATCGTGTCGATCACACCGAAAGTATCAAACAATGCGTAGGTGATATTGATGATCAGCAGGAAAAACCCGGTCGGCGCCAAAAGGGGGAAAGTCACGTCCCAGAACCGGCCCGTGGACGAGCGGTTGTCGATCAGAGCCGCCTCACGCACCGATCGCGGAATCGATTGCAGGCCAGACAGAAAGAAGATGAAGTTCACCGGAACCTGTTTCCAGACCGAAACGATAACCATCGCCGTGGCGGTGTCATTGAAATTCACGCCCAGTTTGAAATCCCACCCGATCGAACGCGCCAGTTCGGTCAATGGTCCCCAGCTCTGGTTGAACAGGATCAGGCCGATGAAACCCGCCACCGGCGGCGCCACAGCATAGACCCACATCAGCAGCGTGCGATAGGTCTTGGCGCCGCGCAGCACATTGTCGGCCTTCACCGCCAGCAACAACGCAATCGACAGCGAAAAGAAGGTCACCAGAACGGTGAAGATCACCGTGAACCAGGCAATGCTGAGGTATTCGGAATTCCCGGCAAGGTCGCTGTAGTTGTCCAGCCCGACGAAGGTCGACCCAAACCCGAACGGATCCTGTAGGAAGAACGAAGACTGCACCGCGTGAGCGGCAGGCCAGTAGAAAAAGACCGCGATGATCAACAGCTGCGGCAACAGCAGTAGAACCGGCAGCCAGCGAGTGGAAAAACCAGCGCGTTTCATGAAAACTCCGAAAAAGGGAGGACGGTCGCACTTCTGCGACCGCCCGTTTCTTGGCGAGTGGGATCAGCCCTGGGTTTTTGCGAAACGTTCGAGCAGACCGTTGGCTTCGTCCTCGATTGCCTTGAAGGCGTCCTCGACCGAGGTTTCACCGGTCAGGATCCGGCCATATTCGCGGTTCATCACGTCGCGGATCTGGACGTAAAAGCCCATGCGATAACCCTTGGTGTTCTCACCCGCAGGCAGCGACAGCTGCTTGATGCCGACCTCGGCCGCCGGAGCACGGTCATAGTGACCATCGCCCTTCGCCATTTCATAGGCGGCGGTGGTGATCGGAACATAGCCGGTCTCGCGGTGCCACATGTACTGGGTTTCGGGCTTGGTCAGGAACTCGAAGAACGCCGCGGTCGCTTTGTTTTCCTCGTCGCTCTTGCCGGCCATCGCGAACAGGGCCGCGCCGCCGATGAAGGTCTGCTTGGGCTCTTTGGTCACCGCCTCCCAATAGGGCAGGAAGGTGGCCGAGAACTCGAACGGCAGATCCTTCTTGGACAGGCCGCCGAACGAACCGGACGAACCCAGCCAGATGGCAACCTTGCCTTCTTCGAACGGGGTCTGGTTGTCGCTCCAGCCGGTGCCGTACCATTCGAAGAACCCGTTGTCCTTCCAGTCTTTGACGGCGCTGAAGTGTGCCTTGATCGCGTCGTTGTTGACAAGAATCTTGGTGCCGTCAGCGCCTTCATAGCCGTTGTCGTTGGTGGCGAACGGCAGGTCGTGGCGCGAATGGAAGTTCTCGGTGAAGATCCAGGGCAGATGCGACTGCGACAGGCCGATATAGCCGGCCTCTTTCAGCGCGGGGGCCGTCACGGTCTGGAACTCTTCCCAGGTTTTCGGCGGAGTCACACCCGCTTTTTCCAGCGCATCGACGTTGTAATACATGATGGGCGAGGACGAGTTGAACGGCATCCCGATCATCTTGCCATCGCTGTCGGCATAGAAGTAGCGAACGCCCGAGATATAGTCCTCGATGTCGAACGTAACGCCGTTCTGTTCCAGCAGGTCCTGAACCGGAACAGTCGCGCCCTTGGCACCAATCACGGTGGCGGCGCCGGCGTCGAATACCTGCAGGACGTTGGGCTGTTCACCCGCACGGAATGCGGCGATGCCGGCAGTCAGAGTCTCTTCATACGTACCCTTGAAAACCGGCGTGATTTTGTAGTCGTCCTGGGACGCGTTGAAATCCTCGGCAATCTGGTTGACGGTGTCACCCAGGGCTCCTCCCATGGCGTGCCACCACGTAATCTCGACTTCGGCCGAGACCGTATTCGCCATCATCGCGAACGCGGCAGCAGCAGCACCTGTTTTGACGTTTATCATGTAGTTCCTCCGATTCATGTTGCGCCCCTACGGGCGGGCCAAAGCCCTGGAAACTATGGGGTATTTTCCCCGATGACGTATTTCACATCCAGAAAAAGGCTGACACCTTTCGCAAAATGTGCACACGTGTTCACTAGCTTCCAGCCGTGACAGTTTGATGAAAGATTCGATTCATTGCAAGAATGTTGAAACCCTCTGAAAAGGTGAAACGCCAACCGCATGTGTAGCGATAGAAACAAGGACGCAAAACGCCCCCGGCGCGCAACGGCCCAGACCGTTGCGGACCTTGCGGGCGTCTCGCGTTCAGCTGTTTCGCGCGCTTTCACGCCCGGAGCCTACGTCGATTCCGAGAAGCGTCGACGTATCCTGAAGATCGCGGCCGATACAGGGTATCAACCGAATGCACTGGCCGCTGGCCTCAAGGCGGGGCAATCAAATTTGGTCGCCGTCTTCGTCGGCAACATGCGCAGCCCCTACGACTCGGCCTTTGTCGGTGAACTGGCCCAAGCCCTGAGCGGGTTGAAGAAATGGCCCATTCTGATCGACCGAACCGGCGCCAACACGGATCAGGCGCTGCGAGAGCTGCTGCGCTATCCGTTGGACGCATTGATTCTGCGCGGCGGCAGCATGTCCGAAGAAATCGTGGACAGATGTGCGCGGTTCGGCATCCCGATGATCTCGTCAGGCCGTCCCGTCCAAGGGCCCCGTGTCGACAATGTCTGCTGCCGCAATGCCGATGGCATGACCATGATCACCGACTTGCTGATCAGCAGGGGACGGCGCCGGTTTGGGTTTCTCAGCGGGCCCGAGGAGTTCTATTCGTCTTCGCGGCGCCGCGCCGGGGTTCTCCAGGCGCTGGATCGGGCGGGGCTTGACCTCGTGGCCGAACACCCGACTGATTACTCGGTCGACAGCGGATACGGCGCCGCGCGCAGCCTGCTGTCCCGCGCCTCTCTGGATGCGCTTGTCTGCGCCAATGACGCCACGGCGATCGGGGCGCTATCGGCTGCGCGCGATCTGTCTCTGAACGTTCCCGGCGATTTGGCGATTGTTGGTTTCGACGACATCGCCATGGCGAAATGGCCGACATTCCGCCTCACGACAGTCCGGAACCCCATCGACGCCGCCGTTGACGCGATCATCGCGCTGCTGGAGCGTAGGCTGGTCGATCCCGGCCGTCCCGAAGAGAGTATCTTTTTGGACCCCAGCGTCATCGAACGCGAGACGCATTGAACAGCTGCGTCAATCGAGAAGCCTAGGCAGGGCCACCGGCGAACTGCTTGAGTTCCACTCCGCTCTCCTGCAGGGCACGGCGGACATCGGCCGCAATTGAAACGGCCGTTGGCGTGTCTCCGTGCAGGCAGATCGTGTCGATGCGGGTCGGGATATGCTTACCGCTTTCGGTGATGATCGCCCCGGCCTTGACCATCTCGACCATACGCGCGGCAGCCCGGTCGGGGTCATGGATCACCGCGCCGGGCAGGCTGCGGTCGACCAGCGTGGCGTCATCGTTGTAGGCGCGATCGGCAAAGATCTCGCAGGCCACCGGACAGCCCAGTTCGCGCGCAGCGCGTTGCTGGGCGGTTCCGGCCAGAACCATGATGATAAGATCCGGAGCCACCGACAGCGCAGCCTCGTAGCAGGCCCGCGCCATCGCCTGATCTTCGGACGCCATGTTGGCCAGCGCGCCGTGCAATTTTAGATGACGCACCTGTCCGCCGGCCGCCCGCGCCATCGCCTGCGCCGCGCCGACCTGATAGCGGATCAGGTTTTGCAGCGACGGCAGAGGATAGTGCATCCGCTGACGCCCAAAGCCGTGCAGATCGGCAAAGCCGGGATGCGCGCCGATGCCCACGCCGTTTTCGACCGCCTGCGCCATCGTCGTGGCCATCACGTCCCAGTCGCCCGCATGAAACCCGCAGGCCACGTTGGCCGACGTAACGATCTTCAGCAGCGCCGCGTCATCGCCCATTTTCCAGGGGCCAAAGCTTTCGCCCATATCGGCGTTCAGATCGACTTGATGTGCCATGGCACAGGCTCCTTTTCTACAAAACGTCCTCTTCGCGGGCGATGGCGCCGCTGATCAGTTGATAGGATAGCAGGTCGGACATGCTGCGCGGATCGCGGATCAGTGGGCGCAGCGCCCGGGGCAGCGCGGCCCGGGCCTGAACAGCGGCCCGCTCGGCCGCCACCGCTTCGTCCAGCGTCACGAAGCGGAACCGCAAGTCAGCCCCGGCCGGGGCCTGCGCCACCTTGGGCAGGTCGCAGGGCAGAACGGTGCCGATGCGGGGATAGCCGCCGGTGGTCTGGCACTCGGCCAACAGCACGAAGGGCGTGCCGTCGCCGGTGACCTGGATGTCACCGGGCACGATGGTTTCCGACAGCACGCTGCGTCCGCCCGAGACATGAAAGCTCGGTCCGTCGCTTTCCAGCCGCACGCCCATGCGGTTGGCGCGCGCGTCCCGACGGAACGCGGTGGCTTGCAGCCGCTCCAGAACGTCTGGGGCGAACAGGTCGGTCTGGAAACTGGCCACGATGCGGATTTCTCCGCCCGAGAACCGGTCGTCAGGGTCGAAGGTCATGCCGGTTGCACCGCCCGCGTCCGGGCCGATCGCCAGCCGGTCCCCCGCCTTCAGTACGGCTCCGATCCCCGCCGTCAGATGCGCCGAACAGGCGGCAAGAACCGGATCGCCCAGCACCCCGCCGCCGATGCTGAGATAACCATAGCTGCCCGCAACTGCCGGCCCGATGCTGAGCCGGGCACCCGCAGGCAGCAGGTGCGAGGCGTTCCAGACCGCGGTCGCGCCATCGATCTGCGCCCGCATCCGGGCGCCTGTCAGAGCGATGCGCAGGTCCTGATCAGCCTGGAACTCGCCGCCCATGCCGGCCATTTCCACGGCGGCAAGACTGTCGGGCTGCCCCAGCAAGGCCGCGCCTTCGGCCAGGGCAAGGCGGTCCACCGCGCCACCGCGCGACAGGCCCATGTCCAGATATCCGGGCCGCCCCATGTCCTGCACCGTCAACCCGGGCCCGGCGTGCAGAATGGTCAGATGCGCGCTCATGCCAGCGCCTCGCAAGTTGCGCCGCCGCGCGGATTGCTGCGCATCCGCACCAGCGTTTCCGGGTCGGTGGGCGTGAACTGCACCTCATCCCCGGGGCGCAATAGGAAGGGCTCGGGCGCTTGGGGCTGGAACAGACGGATGGCGGTCTGGCCCACATGCTGCCAGCCGGTCGGCGTGGTGACCGAGAACAGCACAAGCTGCCGCAGCGCCACCACCAGCGCGCCTTCGGGCACGCGCGGGGTCAATTCCTTTTGCCTGGGGATGTCCCAGGCGGGCGGCAATTCACCCAGATAAGGCTGGCCGGGGGCAAAGCCGATGGTTTGCACCCGCACCCGCGCTTCGGACAGCGACCGGATCGCCTCGGCCTTGGACAAGCCCGCCGCCTGCGCTGCCTGCCCCAGCTGCGGCGCCAGATCCGTGCCGAAGACGGTGGGTATCCGCCAGAACCTGCGCCCGCCGGGCAAGTCGGCCGCGTACCAGTCTCGCTGGTCCAGCAGCGCCTGCACTTGCTGGTGCAACGCGGCATGCGTCAGGCGCAGCGGATCGAACCTGACGAAGGCCGACACCAGCGAGGACGAGGTTTCTTGGACCCCTGCCCAGCCCTCCGCCTCGAGCGCGGCGCGAAAGGCCAGCGCAGCCCGGTTGGCCGGTTCGCTGAGTGCAGCGGCAAAGCTGATCAGCAGCCCGTCCACCCCGGCGGTTCGTATGATCGGAAAATCCTGCATCGCCCCCGTCACATCTGGTTCGGCAGATAGGTCACGATGCCGGGGAAAACCACGATGATCACCAGAGCCACGATCATCAGGAAGAAGAACGGCAGCGCCGCATGGGCCACCCGCAGGATGTCGCGCCCGGTCAGCGATTGCAGCACGAACAGGTTGAAGCCCACGGGCGGGGTGATCTGCGACATCTCGACCACGATCACCAGGAAGATGCCGAACCACAGCGGGTCGATCCCCGCCTGCATCACCATCGGCATGATGACCGACGCCGTCAGCACCACAACCGAGATGCCGTCAAGGAAGCATCCCATGATCACGAAGAACACGGTCAGCGCCGCCAGCAGCGTGAAGGTGGACAGGCCCAGCGACCCGATCCATTCCGCCAGCACGCGCGGGATGCCGGTAAAGCCCATCGCCACGGTCAGGAACGAGGCCCCTGCAAGAATGAAGGCGATCATGCACGAGGTCACGGTGGCCCCCATCAGCCCGTCGACGAAGCTTGCGCGGGTCAATGTGCCCTCGCGCCAGGACAGCAGCAGCGCCAGCACCACGCCCACGGCGGCCGCATCGGTGGGCGAGGCGATCCCGGCATAGATCGAGCCGATCACACCGACGATCAGCAGGATCACCGGCACCAGTCGGCGCGAACGGCGCAGTTTTTCCACGAAACTCGCGCGGATGTCCTCGGTGGGCAGGTTGGCGTGGTTGATCAGCGCCCAGATTGCGACATAGCCCACGAACAGCCCCACCAACAGCAGTCCCGGCAGAACTCCGGCCACGAACAGGCGGGCGATGGATTGCTCGGTCGCCACGCCATAGACGATCAGGATGATCGACGGCGGGATCAGCAGGCCCAGCGTGGCCGAGCCGGCCAGCGTGCCGATGATCATCTTCTCGGGATAGCCGCGGCGCGAGAGTTCCGGGATCGACAGTTTGCCGATGGTGGCTGCGGTGGCCGCCGAAGACCCCGACACAGCCGCAAAGATTCCGCAGGCAAAGACGTTCACATGCAGCAACTGCCCCGGCAGCCGGTTCATCCAGGGCGACAGGCCTGTAAACATGTCTTCGGACAGGCGCGAGCGGAACAGGATCTCGCCCATCCAGATGAACAGCGGCAGTGCCGCCAAAGCCCAGGAGTTGCTGTGCCCCCACAAGGTTGTGGCCATGACCAGCCCCAGCGGCGCATCGGAGAACAGCGCCATCGCCGCGATCCCGACCCCCAGCAGCGAAAACGCCACCCAAAGGCCAGACCCCAGAAAGGCGAACAGCAGAACAAGAAGAATGATGGAAAGCGTGGCAATCGACATCTGCTGGCCCTATTCGCTCAGAAGGTTTTCGCCCTTGCCGTCCCAGCTGGGCGCGCGGCCCGCTAGCAGACCGACCAGCTCGTCGATCAGGGCAAGTGTCAGGATGGCCAGCCCCAGCAGGACCGGCATCTGCACGATCCACAACGGCACCGACACCATGCCGGGGCTGCGGTCGCCATATTCCAGAGATTCCAACACCAGCAGACCCAGATACCAGGTGGCATAGGCGCTCATGGCGAGGGCAATCGCCACCACGCAAATCTCGGTCAGGCGGCGCGGCCCCTTGGGCATCCGCCCAATAAGCAGCGTCACCCGGATATGCCCGCCGGCGCGCAGCGCATAGGCCAGCGCCAGAAAGCTGGATGCGGCCAGAAAGAATCCGGTGAAATCGGCATAGGACGGGATGGTCAGGCCCACGCCTTGCCCGGTCAACGCGGCCCAGATCTTGTCGGCCAGGTTGAGCCCGACCTGCGCAAAGACCAGCACGACGATGGCCAGAATGAACAGCGCCGCCAATCCGCCGGCCGCACGATAGATGAAATCAAGACTGCGCCGCAGCATCGCCATCCCCTCCCATTGTTATCGAACCCGGCCGGACGTGTCGCGCCCGGCCGGGTCGGATCGTTTACTGCTGATAGGCCTGCAGCAACGCAGCGCCCGAGTTACCGGCCTCGGCGGTCCAGTTCTCGAGCATCTGCGCACCGATCGCGCGCAGGCCGGCCATCAGTTCTTCGGACGGCTGCACCACGGTGATGCCGTTTTCCTGCAGAACCGCGGTCTGCTTGGCGGTCTCGGCCTGGCTCATCTCCCAGCCGCGGGCTTCGGCGGCGGCGGCGGCCTCCAACACGGCGGTCTGAGTCGCGTCATCCAGACGGCGGAAGGCGCGCTTGTTCACCACGACCACGTTCTTGGGAATCCAGGCCTGGATGTCGGTGTAATGGGTCAGGAAGTCCCACGCCTTCGAGTTCACCCCGGTCGAGGGCGAGGTGATCATCGCTTCGACCCGGCCGGTGCTGAAGGCCTGCGGAATGTCCGGAACCTCGACCTGCGTGGGTGCGGCCCCCGCAAGGTTGGCGAATTCTTCCAGCGTAGCGTTGTAGGTTCGGAACTTCAGGCCCGCCAAGTCATCCACGCTGTTGATTTCCTTGGTCGTGTACAAGCCCTGCGGTGGCCACGGCACGGCGTAAAGCACCATCATGCCCTGCTCGTCCAGCAGACCGTTTATCACGTCTTTCTGTGCCGCCCACAGCTTTTGGGCGTCGTCATAGTTGGTGGCCAGGAATGGCAGCGAATCCGCGCCGAAGGCCGGGTTGTCATTGGCCAGCAGCGACAGGAAGAACTCTCCGACGGGCACCTGGCCGCTGCGGACTGCCTTGCTGATCTCGGGGTGCTTGAACAGCGACCCTGCGGAATGGACCTTGATTTCAAGGGCGCCGTCGGTGGCCGCGGCTACGTCCTTGGCGAAGTCGTGGATGTTTACGGTATGGAAGGTGGCATCCGGATAGGGCGTCGGCATGTCCCAGGTCTCGGCCTGCACCTGCATGGCCAACCCGGCCAGCGCGGCAACGGCGCCACCGGCAATCTTCATCAGTTTCATTTTGGCTCTCCCTGCTTGAGTACTCGCAGAAGCTGACTCAACGTTTGCGATTTGTCAACGTTTTGTTATCGTTTTGACCGAAACGCTGCAGGGTCCAAAGGTCAGCACGTTGAAAACACACGCACTCCATGCCAAAACACTGATAATTTCTCAGCGTCTTGCAGATCAAAAGGCCGCAACATGACCGATTCTTCCCCCGACACGCGACGCATCGTTTCCTCTCGCCACCTGGCCGAGGGCGAAGGATGGGAACTGTCCGAACTCGAATTCGGCCTGATCATTGTCTACAATGCATTCTCACGCTGGATGACCCGCTGCATGGCCGCGGCCGGGCAGGCCGATCTGGGACCGCTCGACATCCTGATCCTGCACAATGTCAATCACCGCGGCCGCGACAAGCGCTTGACGGACATCTGCTTTCTTCTGAACATCGAGGACAGCCACACCGTGAACTACGCCCTGCGGAAACTGCTGAAGGCCGGTCTTCTGACGTCGGAAAAGCGCGGTAAAGAGGTGTTCTACCGCACCTCACCCGAGGGCGTGGAGCTATGCGACGCCTACCGGAAAGTTCGCCAACAGTGCCTGCTGGAAGGGCTGTCAGCCACCGACCTGTCGGGCCCGGATCTGAGGGACCTGGCCCGCGACCTGCGCGCCCTGTCCGGCCAATATGATCAAGCCAGCCGCGCAGCGGCATCTTTGTAGCGCCTCAGCATCCGCCCACGCAGCATGATCGGCAAGAAAGAAAATGGTGCGGGTGGAGGGACTTGAACCCCCACGCCTTGCGGCGCCAGAACCTAAATCTGGTGCGTCTACCAATTTCGCCACACCCGCAACACGGCGCCGACGCGCCGAATGGAAGGGCTGATAACAAACCTTTTGGACAAGCGCGAGAGGGAATCTTGCCGTCTGCGGCGGAATATTGACCCCCGTTGGGAAACAATGGAAATGACCAAGGCGAGGGGAAGATCGACCCGCGCAACGGCGCAAGAATGTGTGGCATCCGGCTTCCCGGTTTATTTTTAACGCCAAATGGAATTCATAACGCTGAGACCCGTCGTTTTCGGAACGAAACAAAACGCCATAATTGTTCTGTTTTTGGACACATTCCCAAATTTTCGAAAATTACCAAATTCTCGCTGACGTTGTGGATCGCATGGGGACGTCTCGACCACCCTCATCAACCCCACACTGAACCCATAGCAATGCGGTCCCTCCGCCTTCTGCCGTGGCGTGCACTCAACCTCTGATCTGGTTTTCCATTTTTCACCTATTTTACAGAACAATAACCATCAGTCGAATTCATCACGACTAACCCAATCGCACGCCGAAACACACCCCGGTTTCAAACCCGGCGGTCCTGCCTATTTTGACTAATACATCCTGAAGTTGCGGCATTGTCATGCAACGGTCACCATAATTGCGCCACATTTCAAACGCCAAAATATCTCAATCACGTCAAAATAACACCGTGATGAAGGTAATTCTGTCTACCAAGGAGTTAATGAGTCTTTTTCGCCTTTTCGGCACCGTACGAGTTTTTTTGCTCAACTCCAGTACAAGGGTCTCAGTCGTGACCGAACAGATCAACTCCGCTGCCACCGAGCAAGACGTCGTCTTTCTTGCAAGAGAAAGCTTTGTCGGCGAGCTCAAAAACCTCAACCAGCAATTCCCGAACACGGGTTTCGGCATCGCCCTGAAGACACATGAGGGCAACGAATACCTGTTGGCTAATGCGCGAATGCCCCTTCCATCGGCCAAATCCAATGGGTTCCCGACCGGACGTCGGGTCGCGCGCCTGGACAATGGAACCCGCTTCAGCTCGATCGAAGTGCTGGCCGATTCGCGTGCCTTCGATACCATCTCGCCCGGAACCGAGGCCGAGATGCTGGGCAACGCTCTCGAACTGATCGCCCGGATCGACAGCTTTTCAGGCATTGCGCCTGCCAGTTTGACGGAATCCGGGCATACCCAAATCGCTGCAACCGGAACCGGAGGCTGAACATGGCCCGCAACGACCACCTTTTGTCCGTAGGAAACGAGGCATTGGCGCCGATGTCGGAAGCCATGTCCGCACTGACGACACAGATCGACCAACTGACAGAGGTGGCGGATGCGCGCTCGACTGCGCGGCTGGCCACGCTCAAGACCCGTATGGAAAACTTCACCGCCAGCGTCACTTTCGTCGGGCAGGTGAAGGCGGGCAAATCTTCGATCGTCAACATTCTGGCCGGTCGGCCTGGTTTGCTGCCGTCGGATGTGAACCCGTGGACCTCCGTTGTGACCACGCTGAACATCAACACCCGCCTGCCCGGTGAATACAGATCCAAGTTCACCTTCTTCGAGCAGGAAGAATGGGACAACCTGATGGTCGGCGGTGGCCGTTTGGGCGAACTGGCCAATCGCGCAGGCGCCGACGACGAAATGGAAGACATCCGTCGTCAGATCGCGCAGATGAAGGCCAAGTCCGAAGAACGCCTTGGCAAGCACTTCGACCTGATCCTGGGCCAAAGCCACCAGTATGACTATTTCGACGAAGAGCTGATCCAGCGCTATGTCTGCCTGGGTGACGAAGACGATCCGGACATCAATCCGAAAACGGGCCGGTTCGCCGACGTGACCAAAGCCGCGGAATTGTATATGGACATTCCGCAGTACCCGATTGCGCTGAAACTGTGCGACACGCCGGGCGTCAACGACACGTTCATGGTGCGCGAACAGATCACTCTGCGCAGCCTGCGCGGATCGGAAGTCTGCGTCGTGGTCTTGGCGGCAAGTCAGGCGCTGACCACGATGGACATGGCGCTGATGCGGATTATCGCGCAGTTCGAGAACCGGCAGATCGTCCTGTTCGTCAACCGGATCGACGAACTGACCGACCCGGTCAAGCAAGTCCCCGAAATTCGCGACCGCATTCAGGACACGCTCAAGCAAAATGGCATCGACACAAGCACCAGTGTCGTTTTCGGAAGTGCGTTGTGGGCCGAGGCCGCGCTGACCGGCAACCCCGATATTCTCACCGACGATTCCCGCCAGGCCCTCAACACGTTCTATCTGGCCGCCGGTTTTGGTGATCAGGCCGCATCGCTGGACAAGATCTGGGCCCTTTCTGGTCTGCCTGACCTGCTGTTGGCCATGAACGAACGGATCGCCCAAGGCGCAGGCACGCGTCTTCTGGATCGGGTCCGTCACCGCGCCCGCAACATCGCAAGTCAGATTCGCGCCACCTCGGTCGCCAAGAGCCTGTCTGGCGGAGGCGGTGTTGTTCGCGATCTGGACGGCGTGTCACCCGAAGATGCGATCGCCACTGTCGCGGCCGAATATGACAAGAAAGCTGCTGCCCTGACGACATCCCTGCGCGACAAGGTGTTGGAACGTCTGGCATCGGCCGAGGCAAACTTCGTCAAACGTGCTACCGACTCGTTGATCGCGCATCTCGAGCAGAACGGCGAACAGGGCACCTGGCAATACGATCCGGCCGGGCTTCGTACCCTGCAGAAGGCCGCCTATTTCAGCTTTGCCCGCGCAATGCGCAAGGACGCCGGCGCGCTGTATTCCGCAGCCGCCGCGGATGTCGAGGCCCTGTATCAGAAGCTTCTGGGCAACCACTTGGGCGAATTCAGCATCGAGGCACCCATTGTGCCGCGCGTACCGCCTCCATTGGGCATTGGCCGAACGATCGCCCTGGACCTTCAAAGCACATGGTGGCGACGCTGGTGGCAACGCCGCAAAGGGTTTGAAGCCTATGCGGCGGACTACACCCGCCTTATCGCATCAGAAGCCAATTCGATCACCAAGGACCTTGAAGAAACGCAGATCGCAGCCGTTCTGGAAAATGTTCGGGCCGTCCTGTCGGATTTCATGCGCGAGCAGCAGGAAACCCTTCTGAGCATCTCGCAATCGGCCGAGAAGGCACCGGGCACCTCCCCGGACCTGATGGCCGGGCTCGAGCCGAAGAAATCTCGTGACGAAATCCTCGGCGACATCCTCAAAGACCTCAGCAACGAAGCAGCGTAAGAAAGCCATGGCAAAAGATTCACAAATCCGCTTCGTCTCTCCTCGGGCATGGGAACGCATCGAGCAGTGGTCCCGCCGCAAACCAGTTTTTGCGCTGATGGGAGAGTTCAGCGCAGGCAAGTCCACGCTCATGAACTTCCTGCTGCGCAAGCAGGCCCTACCGACGCAGGTGACGGCCACCCAGCTGCCGCCGGTCTGGTTCAGTTGGGGCAACAAACCCGCTTACGTCCAGCGCCATGACGGGACCACTTCTCCGATTGGTTTGGACGAATTGGACAAGGTGGGCGTCAACGACGCGCAGTTCATCCGCATCTATCTTGAAGCGGACATTCTCGAGGCTGTCGACCTGATCGACACGCCCGGCATTTCAGACCCCAAAATCCAGGCCGATGTCTGGCGCCGTGCGGTGGGTCAGGCCAACGGGGTGCTGTGGTGTACCCACTCGACCCAAGCCTGGCGCGAGACCGAACGCGCCACGTGGGTTTCGTTGCCGGAACGGCTTCAGCACAACTCGCTTCTGTTGGTCACGCGCGCGGACGCATTGGATCTGAAAGACCGCCAGAAAGTGCTGCGCCGCATCAACCGCGAAGCGGGGCACCTGTTCAATCGGACAATCCTGTTTTCCGCCCGTGACGCGATCATCGCGCGTGACAAAACGGGCGACGCCGAGCTGTGGTCGCGCAGCGGCGGCGGCAAGATGATTGACAGCTTTCTCGAGATCACCGAGCAGATCATGGACAGCCGTGCGGAAAAGCTCGCCCGCTACCAGATCGACAAGAGCCTCGCCGGCACGCCCCCGGTCCAACCGGTGCGGCCCGAGCGGTCCGATCGCCAGACCGCGACCGAGGAACCCGCACCTTTCAAGCTGACCAACCCGCTGGATCAGGATGATGGATTCGAAGCAGTCCGGAACTCGGACGATGTGATCGCAACCTTCCCGGTTCGACCGGCCCGGGTGGAGCGCCGCGGCGAGTCGACCGAACGTGAGCGGATCAACCCGGATGACGCCGACCGTTTGCGCGCCGAAATGTCGCCGGTGCCCGATGACGATTTGCGGGCCTTGTTCCGAGACGAAATTGAGGATCGGCTCAGCGTCGCGGCAACTTCGACAGCGGTGTCTCAGCTGGACGACGAAGACTTTGACGAGATCGATGACGATACGCTCGATGTCGAGGACGACGAAATGCTGATCGCAGACAGCGATGACCAGACCACCGATCAAGGCGCGCAGGACAAAGACCTGCTGGCCACGCTGTCCGAACGTTTGGTTGGCGAGACCCCCGCGCCGGTAACGGGCGAACAGGACGAGACCCCGGGACCCAGTGTCGAGGACTCGGTCTCGTCCATCGCTTCGCTGTTGTCCCAGCAACAGGGTGACGATGCCACGACCTATGAACCTGAGCCGGAATCGAACGGCCTGGTCGCGGCACAAACCCCTGAAGACCAGGAAGCCGAAGCGCCCTGTGAGCAGGTCGGTGAAGGCGAAACCTCGCTGGAACACCTTTTGAGCGTGCCGGCAGGAGCTCCGCTCAGCGCGGCGGCGATGTGGCGGGAAATCGCGGCCAGTGAAGATATTCCCCAAGACGTGGACGGGCTGCACGCCGTGTTCCAGGCCTTTCTTGAGGAGTTCGACAAGATCGCTCACGAGCACACCGGGCGCGACGAACAGGATACGATTCAACCCGTGCCAAATCCGAAAGACAGGGCGGAGTGGCATGTGTTGTAACCGGGCCTCAAGGGACACTTGGGAAACGATAGACCGTTTCCCGTCCCGAACGGCAATGCTACTCAGCGGCGCGACGGTTTAGAACCGCTGCGCCTTTGGGCTTAATAAGGGATAATAGAGCTTTAGATGACGATTGACGCCGCATTGACCACCGCCATGGAGACCATTCCCGACTGCATCGCAGCGGGATATGTCGACATGGAAACGGGCATGCTTCTGGGCATGTCGGCAACCGAGACCGAGGATGGCACAGCCTTGGAAACCCTCGCCGTTGCAGTGGCAAACCTGTTTCAGGGCCGAGGCGTTCAAGCATTCGAAGCGCTGTTGGCCTCGGCCGGACTACAGGATCCGGAGAACCCGGGATTTGGGGAAATCTCGGTGTTTTCGAACGACCGGCTGCACATCTTCATGCGGACCCGGGCCTATCCGGAACACGTGGTCTGCTACATCTGCCGCGACAGCGCGAATATCGGGCTGACGCTTACGAAATCACATCTCAGCCTGGGGCCGGTAGCGGCCGCAGTTTAGACGGGACCAGAGGGGGTCACGGCATGATGGCGACAGACATAATCGACATGCTCGAAAACATCGGGCGGTCTGCGACGCCCCGTTTGTCGCCGGCCGTTCGGTTGACCGGGGACACGGCCGAGGCCCGTCGGGCCAGCATACTGAACCTGATCCGGGGAACGGTTCTTCCAAGACGCTTGGAGTTCAACGCCCAGAACGGAACGATCCTGGCGATCGAGGTGAACAGCTCACGGATCACGGATGTTTATTCGGCAAGCACCGGCGCCCTTCCGGATTTCGAAACCGAACCGCGCGAAGCGCTGATCGAAAAGCTGGCGCGGCTCGTGTCCGACTTGGCCGCGACCGCACCTCCGATCGAAGTGGTGTCTTTGAAACCGGACGGGCCGCTGGAGGCGGATGACGTCGGCATCACGTTCAGCGAAATGCAGAAAGTCTGTGCCGAGATCGTTCTACCGTCCGAGCCACGGGTTTCGGTTGTCCCGGATCCCGTCGAGGATACGAAAGAGCAGGACAGCGCTGAAGGCACAGAACTCAGTGTAGCCGCGGCTTTCTTCGACGGCGCCGAGCGGTTCGCCATGGGACGCCTGCTGACAAGTGCGGAGGGTGCGACCCAACAGTTCGATGGCCTGTGCGCCGATGGACAGCCTCTTCACCCTTCGGACGATCTGCTGACCCGGTTCGCACAGGATCTGGCGGGATGGGATGCCGACAATGCCGGGCTGCTCGAACAGCCGCAACTGATCGTCATGCGGCCGTCAGGTGGCAAGGGCGCGGGTGTCGCTCTGGTCCGGGATGGTCGCAATACAGCCGCCGCCGTACATGACGCGCGCAAGCTGGGTGCCGTCGTCAACCTGTGGAAATCTCTGCGGGAGTCGGTCTGATGGCACCGATTTCGCGACAGTTGAAGTTAAGTTGGAAGCAAATCTTGGGTACCAGTTTTTAGGGTAGTGTTATGAGTGAAACCAACCGCCGGGAATTGATCCGGATCGCCAGCGAAATGAAAGAGGTGAGCAATGACGAGACCTGTCAGTTCATCTCTCGCATCGTTGACGACCTCAGCGGCCTGAAACCATCGATTGCATTCGTCGGGCAGATCAAGGCCGGGAAGTCCCGCCTGATCAACGGCTTTACGGGACAGGCAGAATTTCTGCCGTCGGACGTGAACCCGTGGACGACCGTGATCACCGACATGCATTTCGGTCATCCCTCCGGGCGCACATCGGGGGCCGAATTCCATTTCTTCGACAACCGCCAATGGCAGGCGCTGATCGCCGAAGGCGAAGAACTGCGCAACATGTTCCCCGACGATGAGGACAGCTATAAGCGCGAGATGATCGAGGAGCAGGTCGAGGCGATGAAAAACCGCGCTCGTCTGCGCCTGGGTGACAGTTTCGAACAGCTGATGGGCCAGCATCACGACCTCGAAGAACTGACGTCGGATGACCTTGCCCGCTATGTCTGTGCCGGGGATGATCCGACCGACGAAGCCGAACATGATCCGGGCTCGGACCGGGGTTTGTACAGCGACATCACCCGCAAGGCCGAGGTGTATTTTGATCTGGGCCATTTCCCGTTCCCGCTGACCGTGACCGACACGCCCGGCGTCAATGATCCGCTGTTGATCCGCGAAGAGATCTCGCGCCAGTACCTCAAGGAATCCGACTTTTTCGTCGTGGTTCTGTCCGCGCACCAGGCCCTGTCGCGCGCCGATTTGAAACTGTTCCGGCTGATGCAGGCGCTTGAGCTGGGTCAGATCGTGGTTTTCATCAACCGGGTCGACGAATTGGGCGGCGGTGCGGAAGACGCGGCGAAAGTACGCGCCGACGTTTTGGACGGGTTGGAAAAGGCTCTGGGGAAGTCCAGCATCGACGTTCTGATGGGCAGCGCTCAGTGGGCGCATTACGCACTGACCGGGGACGAAACCGGCGTCAACCACGATCACATCCTCGCCTGGCTGCGGGCGCATCCCGAACAGATGAAGCAGTACCTTGCCGGCGTCGAAGAGATCAAACGCGGCCCCGGCCCCATCAGCCGCGAGGCGGTTCTGCGGTATGCCGCGATGATCGCCTCGGGCTTGCCCGATCTGCGCCGGCATGTCACCACCGCGCTGACTGACGGCCCGCGCAACGAACAACTGCGTATGGCGTGGCAACACCTGAACGGCTTTGCTCAGGGCGAGCTGGAACGCAGCAAGGCCCGCCTCCGCGCGCTGGAAGAAGATGGCCAACCTTCGGACGATGCGGCTGGCGAGAATGACAAGACCCTCGCCGAGTTGCGCAAGCTGGTATCGGACAAAACCGCAGAAATCACCCGCGACATGGATGATGTTCTGGCAAACTTGCGTGGTGTGATGGATGACACCGTGGCCGAAGCCGTCGTATCGGTTGTGCGCGGACCCGACGGGCAATCCCCGTTGCTTGCCAAAGGTGGCGCAACCGAACTGAACTTTACACCGTTGCGCGAACGCATGCGCGAACTGGTGCAGGGTGCGACTCAGGTCATTCGGCAGCGGATGCTCAGCGAACTCTATGCCATCGACATGCAGGCCAACGCGTCTCTGCGGTCCCTGCCGGGCTGGCAGGAGCCGACCGACAGCCGTATGAACACCAGTGCCGTGCGCTGGTTCCGTCCGGATACCACCGCATTGACCCGAGGGATTACGGTCGAGTTGCGGGTGAACTGGTTGTCGCGTCTGATTTCGCGGAAATCCGTCGTCTCTCGCGCCGAGCGCATGATCGTGCAGGAATTCGAGATGATCGGAGACGATCTGATCGATACCGCGCGTGAGAACCTGCTGGAGCGCCTGAATACCGCTCTGGACCATTTCCTGGCCCTGCTCGCCGGGCATCTTGAAAACCGCACCGCGACGGGCGAGACATGTGAGCGCACCCAGGCGCAGGTCGATTTCGACCGCGCACGCCGGATCGCGGACGAATTGCAATCGACCTTTGGCGCTGAACACAGCGACGAACGACAAGCGGAGGCCGCCGAGTGATTGAATTTCCCGGAACCGAGACGGAAGTGCGTCAGCTTGACCGTTTTCTGACCGCAACCGAACGCCTTCCGTCCACGCCCGAGTTGGACGGCATGCGCGCGCGGGCACAGTCCCACGCCGAGCGGTTGTCAAACGCGGTCTCAATCGGTTTTGCAGGGGAATTCGGCGCCGGGAAGTCCAGTCTTGCCAACATGCTCGCCGGAGCTGACATCCTGCCCACGGGTCCGCAACATCTGAAATTGCCTCTGGTGATTGTCACCTATGCGGACACGCCTGAAACGACCGTTGGGTGGTGGGACCGCGAGCCAAAGGTTTATTCCGGCATCGCCCTGGAAAAGGCCGCGGCCGACAATCCTGATTTTATCTCGGTGGGGCTGAACACCCCTGCCCTGCGCGAAATCTCGTTGTTCGACCTGCCCGGCTCCGGTGCGCTGGACGACACTTACAAACAAACGCTTGATTTGTTGAAATTCGTCGATTGCGCCATCTGGTGCACGAACGGAACCAACGCTTGGCGCGAGACCGAGCGCCATTTGTGGGCACAAGTCCCGCAAAACCTGCGCGACAACAGCTTGCTAGCCGTCACTCACACGGACCTGCCCCCTGTCCGCGACGCCCTCGATCGCGTTCTGTCGCGGTTGGAGAAGGAGAAGTCGGGCATGTTCCGCGCGATCGTACCGATCGGGACACCAGTTGCCGTTCGCGCCATGGCGCAAGAGCCGGAACCGGACTTCGCCTTGTGGGAAACCTGCGGCGGCCAGAACCTTGCGGAGAAGGTGCTTGAAATTGCATCGCATCGCCGCCGAACGGATCTGGAGGCCGCGCGGCAGGACCTTGCCGCTGACTTCCTGCCGTTCTTGGAGACCTTGACCGGCGCGGGCGAACCCGCAGCCTCGGACACCAGAACGGTTCAGCCCAGTCTGGAATCTGCGCTGCCGCCGTTGGACAACCCGATCCTCGAAGACTGGCTGGCGGCGATCGCCAGCATTTACGTAGACCTGCGCGACAGTTCGGACATCGAACCGGCCGCCTTCCTGCAAAGCTGTCAGGAAATTGTCGAGGATTTTGCGGAACGGCTGGAAAACGGGTCCGAGATCGATCCCGAAGCCGACTGGATTCCGGGCGAGTTCGAAAAGGCCACCGACCTGCTTCTGCTGCTTCAATTCGAGAGCGGCGAAGGGCCACTCAAGGATGCGATCAGCATTCTGGCGCAGCTCAGCGACAACTTGGCCTGGGCCGGCAGCACCGTCGCTTCGGCCCCTCCGAAGACCGGAACCTGAGTCATTCCCGCAAAGATTGAGCCGCGGTGCGGCGAATCGTTAACACTGGAATCATGATTCCATTGTTTCGAATCCGTGGACCATGGGTCGTCTGGCGCCCGGACTGAATCCTTTTCGTTCGCCGGTCGACACTACATATATTCGCGTTATCAGCTCTTACATCAATATATTGATCTGTGTCCGAAGTCGTTCTCAGTGAAGCCACGAGGCGGCCCCATTAAAGTCAAATTTGAAACGTCTAACCGTTCTCAAGTGTCCTGCGGTTGTGTTGGTTGTGTGTTCGCGGGCTGATTGCCCGGTTATTTTGGCCGCAAGTTTTTGGAATGATGGGCGGGAAGAAATGAACCACAACCAGGCTGTCGGTGCATCGCACGACGAACCTCAAATTCAAGGTCTGCAACCGGGCGCGAAACTGCTGCGCGGCCAGTACGAAATTCTTCGCTTCCTCAGCAATGGCGGGTTCGGCATCACGTATTTGGCGCGTGACAGCCTGGAACGCGATGTAGTCATCAAGGAATGCTATCCGGGTGCTCTGTGTCGCCGCAACGGTGACCTGGTCGAACCCAATGACCCGGCCTTCAAGGACGACCTGCGCGCGATCATCGACCTGTTCATTCAGGAAGCCCGCAACCATGCCCGCCTGGTCCACCCCAATATCGTCGACGTACACCAGGTCTTTGAAGACAACGATACTGCATATATCGCGATGGACCTGATCCGCGGATGCGATCTGCTGGATTACATCGAGGACCCCAAGACCGAAACCGGTCCGGACTTTATCGTCCAAGTCACCGAAAAGATGCTGTCCGCGGTGTCGTTCATCCACCAAAGCGGGATGCTTCATCGGGACATTTCGCCCGACAACATCCTAATCGACGAGAACGGCGAACCGATCCTGATCGACTTCGGCGCCGCGCGTGAACAGGCTGCCAACCAATCCGCGGCCCTGTTGACGCTTCGGGTGATCAAGGACGGGTACTCGCCGCACGAGTTCTACGTGCGCGGCTCGGAGCAGGGTCCCAGTAGCGACTTGTATGTGTTGGCGGCAACGCTCTACCACGCGATCAGCGGCGAGCGCCCGATCGACGGCCAATCGCGCCTGAATGCCTTCAACAACGGACAGAAGGATCCCTATCAGCCGCTCACCGGCCGCTTCCAAGGTTACCCGGACGGCTTCCTTGAGGCGATCGACAAGGCCATGGAGGTCCACGCGACCGACCGCCTTCAATCCGCACTGGACTGGTTGCGGATGTTCCGCGGCCCCGGTGTCGAATTCGACAGCTTTGCCTATCGCCCCGTTTCGGTAATCGTGGCCTTGGACCGCAAGGACGAAGAGGCCGAAAAGGCCCGTATCAAGGCCGAAAGCGAAAATGCCGAAGCGGTTGTAACAGCCCTGCTGGCCGGCAATTCCGATCTGGCTCTTGGGCATGGCGAAAAGAACGACGACGGTCCGGCAAGTTTTGCCCAGAAGGACGAACCAGCAGCGGCAGTGGATACGGTCGTCCAAAAAGGATCGGGCGGCAACGGCAAGTTGATCGCGGGTGTCGCCGCCATCGCGATTCTGGCCGCTGGTGGATTCTTCGTGATGTCCGGCGGCTCGACCCAGACGGACCCGACACCGATCCAGACCGCGACGCCCACCGAGACGGCCGAACCTGCCGAAACGCAGACGGCCGAACCAGTGATCGCGCCCGAAGCAACCAAGGCAGAAGAAACCGCAGCAGCAACCGAAACAGAACAGCAGGTGGCAGAAGACCAGCCTGTCGAGCAGGCCGCAGCGGCTGTTACACCGCCGGCGGTGGAAACACAGGAAGAAGTGGCTCAGCCCGAAGAACCCGCGGAGGTGGCGACGGTCGCACCAAGCGCTCCTGTCAATCTGGCCGAGACCCAAGTCAGCTATGCCCATTGGGATGTCAAAATCCCGTTCTCAACCTCGCAACGGCGCGCCTCGACCGGAAACATCATCGCCATCACCGGTGTGGACGCCGACCAGGACATGTCCACGATCGGTGAATGGGTGCAGCGAGGCGCGGCGATCTATACCCTGAACGGCAACCCTGTGCGCGCCGGAACGACGCTTGCCGCACAGGTTCTGGACAACCTTCAGGTTGACCCGGACGGCTATATCCGTGTCGCGGCGCGGTATCGCCCCATCGGACAGACCCGCGCGCAGAATGGTCTGCTGGCCCTGCCCGCAATCCGCGAGTTCGGGCTGGCCAACGGTTACTCTTTCGAAGCCCGCGGCGCCGATTTGTCCGAATGGCAGACAGTTGTTGCCGGAGCACCGGCCGCAATGGCAGGTGGCCTGCAGAGCGGCGACATTCTTGTCCGCGAGACTGTCTCGGGAACCGAGATGATTTCAGCCGACAGTCTGGATACCGCGCTGAACACGTTGGTTTCCGAAAACAAGCCCGAAGCACGTTTGGTTGTGCTTCGAAACGGGGCGGAAACAACCGCCGTGATGCCTTTGGCGCAGGAGTGATCAGACCGGTACGTATTTGATCCGCCAGTTTGTGTTTGCTGAGGAGGATGCCGCGTTCTGGCCCTCCTGGTGGGGACCGGCCCGCCGCGGAAGGTAAGAGTGTTTCAGGTTACCATCTTCATCAGTGCCGCTGCGCCATGCGCAGAGGTTCGTAGCAGCCCCACGGGTCACCGAAGCCCGTGCAAGTAGTCAAAAGGTGTCGACACCATGTTCAAATACAAAAGCCCACTCAGCCGGCTTCTCGAGGGTGCCGGCAAAGCCAAAGAAGCCGAAGGGTCGGAACCCGAAGTCGAAACGACCGACAAGGCCGAGCCGATTGCGGACTTCAATGCACTGCGCCAGGCTCTGGCTGGTGGAAACCTGAGCACGGACAGCTACGAGGAAACCGACGAGCTGATTCCGGAAGAGAAGATGCCCGATTTCGCCGAGACCGAACCGACGGTGGAAGAGGCAACAGAGAGCGAAGAAACGGCCGAAGCCGCGCCTGAAGCGCCGGAAGAAGCCGAACAGGTCGTGACGCTGCACGTCGCGGCAACCGAAGAAGAAGAGACCATCCAGTCGGTCATGGCCGAAACTGCCGAACCCCAGTTGGAGGAAGTCCAAGAGGAAGAGGCCTCGGCACCGACCCCGTTCGAGCTGCCGGAACCGATTGCAGTCGAAACCGCCCCGGACGAAGCAGCGGCAGATGCCGAACCTGTGGCCGGCGAGCCCGAAGAAGCCGAAGCCGCTCCGGAAGCAGCCGAAGCGCCGGCCTCGGATCGTCGGTCGCGCGTCAAGACCACCTTCCTCGGGTTCGAGCGCCCGGACACACATGTGCAGGAACTTATCGAAACCGCCGAGCCGGTGGCCAAAACCGAAACCGCAGGCGCGACATTCCCGGTCGGTTGGCTGGCAGTGACCAGTGGCCCCGGCCGGGGGTCCAGCATAACACTGACCGAAGGACTGATGCAGATTGGCCGCAACGATGACCAGGCGATCCAATTGGATTTTGGCGACACCGGGATTTCGCGGTCAAACCACGCCGTGATTGCCTATGACCCCGAAGACCGCAAATGCTATCTGGGCCATGGCGGCAAGGCAAATCTTGTGCGCCTGAACGGCAAACCCGTCCTCAGCACCGTGCCGCTGTCCAGCGGCGACCTGATCCGCATCAGCGAAACGTCGCTGCGGTTCGTGGCCTTCTGTGACGAAAACTTCGACTGGCGGGACGCGTAACGGATGCTGGCTACTCCGGCATATGACATTGCACTGATCCTGGATCAGGGTCAGCGCGACACGCAGGAAGACGCGGTTGCCTCGCGGGTCTTTGACGCCGCCAACGCCGGTTATGTCGTGGTGGCCGACGGCATGGGCGGTCACGCCGCGGGCGAAGTGGCCTCGGATCTGGTGGTCAAGTCCTGGTGCGAAGTGCTCGACGCAGTTCTGGAGAATCCGGAATTGACCGAGAATACGCTGCTGGATGCGCTGCCCATGGCCGCAATGCAGGCCAACGCGGCCGTGGCGGGGTATGGCGACGACCAGCAACAAGGCTTCAACATGGGCTCGACCCTGCTGGGAGTTCTGCTGCTGGGCAACAAAGTGTTCTGGATCTCGATCGGCGACAGCCCTTTGTACCTGTTCCGCAACGGCGTTCTGTCCCAGATCAACGAAGATCACTCGATGGCACCGGTCATCGACGCACAGGTATCCCGAGGGGAGCTGTCCGAAGCCGAAGCGCAAGTTCATCCCGACCGCAACCAACTGACCTCGGTCATCATGGGCGCGGCGATCCCCAAGGTCGACTGCCCCGAAGACGCGCTGGAACTGACGACCGATGACATCCTCATCCTCGGCAGTGACGGGCTGCAATATCTGGGCAACCACGACATCCAGTCCATCCTTCAGGACAACGCTTCGGCCCTCTCCCAGGACATCGCCGACAGCCTCCTCAAGGCGCTGATCGCCAAGGGTGATCCGGATCAGGACAACATTTCAATCGCCGTCATCAAAACGGCCCGACAATAACAAAAGCAAAGCAACAGGACCCATGAGAACACACCTGATCATATCCAGCATTGCCCTGGCGGCAGCAACGGGGGCAGCCTCGGCGCAAGAGGCATGCTCGACCTACGAGATCCAGCGCGGCGACAGCCTGCGTGAACTGGCCATTAAGGTCTATGCGACCGAAGACTACCGGATCATCTACGACGCCAACCGCGACACGATCGGGTCCAACCCCAACATCATCCGCGTCGGCGACGTTCTGACCTTCCCCTGCCTCGAGGATGTCGGCCGCGCCGCACCTGAACCGGAAACCGAGGCCGAGCGCATGGCCGCCGAGATGGCAGCCGAACTGGTCAAGGCCGCGGAAGAGCGTGCCGCCAAGGCCATCGCCGACGCCGAAGCCCGCGTTGCGGAGGCCCAGCAGGTCAGCGACGAGGCTGTCATCGAAGCCAAGGCAGCCGCGAAGAAGGAAATCGAGGCCGCCCGCGCGGAAGGTGCCGCGTTGATCCGCAACGCCGGTGACGGCACCCGCCCCGAGATCCGCGACCGCCAGTTGCTGTTGATCACCGGGGGCAACTACGCGCCGTTTACCGACGAAGCCCTGCCCAATCGCGGTCTGTACACGAACCTTGTCGAAACCGCGATGCTGCGGGCGGCGCCGGAACAGGCCTACAAGATCCAGTTCGTTAACGACTGGTCGTCGCATCTGGACCTGCTGATGCCCACCCTGGCCTTCGATGCCACGTTCCCTTGGTCGCGCCCCAACTGCGAAGAAGCCGAGACACTTTCGGAGAGTGACCGGAACCGGTGCGAGACCTACAACTTCTCGAACCCGTTCTATGAAGTGGTCGATACGTTCTTCGCGAAGGATGGCTCAGGCTACGAAACCTCGCTCAGCTACGCGGAATTCGTCGGCACCACGATCTGCCGCCCCGAGGGTTGGTCAACCTCGCACATGGACGCTGTGGGTCTTTACGAGCCTGCGATCACCATCTTGCGCCCCGTCGATCCGGACGAGTGTTTCCACGCAGTCATGGACGGGCGGGCTGACCTGGTCGCCATCGAAGCGCATCTGGCCGTCGAGGCCATCGGTCGGCTGGGCTATGAACACAAGATCATCGAAAACCCCAACCTGGCGGCGATCAAGTCGCTCAACGTCATGACCCACAAGGACAATCCGGATGGGGAAGCGATCCTCGAGACGCTCAATCAGGGTCTGGCGATCATGCAGCAATCGGGCGAATGGCGCGACATCGTCTCGACCGCCCTGCGGTACCAAATGGAAAACGGATAAGGGCCGGAAAGGTCTGACAAAACAAAAGTCTGGAGGAAGTGGACATGTTTGAAATCAATCTGAAGAAACTGGTGGCGGCAGCCACCGCAGTAACCGCCCTCAGCGCCGGCGCCGCCGCCGCTCAGGAGGCCTGTACCAACTATACGGTTCAGGACGGTGACACGATGGCAACCATCGCCATCGCGGCCTACGGCACATCGAACTACCAGCCGATCTTCAACGCAAACCGCAACGTCATCACCAACCCGAACTCGCTTGAGCCGGGCATCGTTCTGGCCCTGCCCTGTGAAGACGGCAGCCTGCCGAACGGCCGCAGCGCGCAGGAAATCATCGCCGCGGAAGAGCAACGCGCTGCAAGCGTGAAACGCTCGAGCGTCTATGAGCCGCCGATCAAACTGGTCACCGGTAACGGCTGGGCGCCCTTCGCAGATGAATCGCTGAATGGCGGTGGTATCATCCCGCGTCTGGCAACCACCTCGTTGCAGCGGGGCGGCAACGCCCGCGACTATTCAGTCAGCTTTGTTGACGACTGGAACTCGCACCTGGAAACCCTGCTGCCGCTGGGCGCGTTCGACGTGTCGATGGCATGGAACATGCCGGACTGCACCAACCGCAGCTACGAATGGTCCTGGGAAACCGAGGTGCGCTGCACGCAGTTCGACTCGTCGGTCCCGGTCTATGACATCGTGGTCGGTTTCTACACCCTGCCCGAAAGCCAGTTTGCCAATGCGACCACTTTTGACGAGCTAAAAGGGTCGACCATCTGCCGCATGGACGGCTGGTTCATCCACGATCTGGAACAGCAAGGTCTGATCAATGGCGACACTATCACCTTGATGCAGCCGATCACCGCGCGGGAGTGTCTGGATGCCGTGTTGACCGGCACTGCAGATGTTGCAACCTTCGAGGTTCAGCTGTTCTCGGACACCATGGTTGAAATGGGTCTGAACCAGAACGACCTGATCGAGAACCCCTTCGTGACCTCGCTGTCGTCGCTGCGTTTCATTGCGCACCGTTCGAACCCGTTCGGCAAGCAGTACCTGGCCATGCTGAACAAGGGCCTGAACGAAATGCGTGAATCCGGCGAATGGTACGCGATCGTTTCGGACTCGCTGCGCGAGCACAACGACAAACTGATGGCCGCGTCGAACTGATCCCTCGGTTCCGCGAATGACTGGGGCTGGTCGACTGACCGGCCCCTTTTTTATTCTCCGATCAACTGATCCAGCCGACCCGCAAGGCCGCCTGCGGGTATCAAACCCTCGACCTTGCGCAGAAGTCGCGCGCCGCCAAAGTTCAGCCACTGTGACTGCCGCAACGCCCAGTAAGCGGCTTTGGCAGATCCCAAGGCCGCGAGCTCGTCCCTTGAAACCATGAATGACTGAGGTTCCACGATCTCGTAGGGATGCAGATAGACTTGCGGCGCGATACCGGCCTGTTCAGACCGTTCGATCAGTTTCCCCGCCAGATTGGAAGTCATGAACTTCAGATAACTGCCTCCCAGACGCACCATCGGCCCCTTGACCGCCAATGGCGTCATGAACAACGGCAAGATCCGGAGCGTGGTCAGCCCCATTTCCCGGGAAAACCGATCACATTCCTGCGCCGAGGCGAAGAATGACGAACAGTCGCAGTCGAAATGACGTTCAATCAGTCGGTACTGTTCAGGCGTTGCGCGGTTCAATCGAAAGCGCGGGGCGCGAAACCCTCGAACAGGGGTGTTCCCGGCCTCTTCCAAAGCTTGCCGCGCCTGACCCAGCATACGGTCTATGGTCTCCGCAGACTGCAGGTCCATGCTGTCATGAAAATAGTAGTGGCAGGCAACCTCGTGGCCCCGCTTTGCGATTTCGGCCACCAGATCAGGCGCGTCGCGTGCCACGACCCCCGTGCAGAAGAACGTTGCGGCGCAACCCGTCGATCCACCATGTGAGCGAAGGAAGCCATCAATGGTTTCAAAGCTTTGCCACAGCTCCTCAACTCTGAGGGGTCCGGTTTCCCAGACCCCGAGAAGGCGTTTCAGATCATGCGCAAAGTCTTCGAAATCGACGCTGAGAAACAGCCGGGTCACGCGACAGCTTGGGCCCGGGCGCTGTCATCCTTCAGCGCTTCGCGCAGAACGACGTAGTCACCGATCACTAACGCATCCACTCCCGATGCCGCAAATGTCGCGCAAGCATCCAGAGGCGAATAGACGATGGGCTCCTGGATATTGAACGAGGTGTTCAACAACACAGGCACTCCAGTCTTTTCGCCGAACCGGGTCAACAAGGCGTGGTACAGCGGGTTCGCCGACTGCGACACCGTATGTACGCGTGCCGTCTGGTCAGTATGGGTGATTGCCGGGATGTCTGCCGCCCGATCGTCACGCACACGAGCAACGATGTTCATGTAGGGGCTGGTCTGATCGATCTCGAAAAAGGTCGAGGCCGCCTCCTCCGCAACGCTGGGCGCAAAGGGCCGGAAATGCTCGCGCTTCTTGATCTTGACGTTCAGATCGTCGCGAATGCTGTCCTTGCGTGGGTCTGCAAGGAAGGATCGGGCACCCAAAGCACGCGGGCCAAACTCTGCCCGCCCCTGGAACCAGGCGATGATCTTGCCTTCGGCCAGCAGGTCGGACACACGGTCCAGGAACTGGTCGACAGGCAGGGCCTGCTGCGGTTCCGCACAATACTGATCCAAGGCAGCGGTGATGTCGGCATCTGCCCAATCGGCACCCTGATATGGGCTGCGGACCGAGGGCAGATCGACCTGCTCGCTCGGAATGCAGGCCAGCGCTGCGCCAACTGCACAGCCAGCATCATGTGGGGCCGGTGGAATGATGACCTCGTCAAACGTGCCGTCCGCGATCAGTGTTCCGTTCGCCGTGACATTCAACGCGCAGCCGCCGGAAATTACCAATTTGCGCAGGTCCGGATTGGCTTTGCGGACCGGCTCCAGAATATGGTGCAGGGCTGCCTCGAACGCGGCTTGCACGGATGCCGCCAGGTCCACGTGGCGTTCGTTCGGCGCGGTGCCAGGCTCGCGCCGGGTGCCGAACAGTTCTTCCATACGTGGATGGAACTCGCCGCGCAGGGCTGAGTGATAGTCGCACAGCGCGGTGTTCACGCGGTAGCCGCCGTCATCGTCCAGGATCAGAATTTCGCGCAGGATGGCGTCGCGATAGATGGGTTTGCCGTACGGCGCCAAGCCCATCATCTTGTATTCACCTTCGAGCATCTTGAAGCCAAGAAAACCGGTGAAGGTCGAGTAGAAATGACCCAGCGAGTTTGGCCAGCGATGGTCCGCCAGACCTTCCCGCTTGCCGTTCCGCACAACTGACACGATGGTCGAGCTTTCCTCGCCGCCACCGTCATAGGACAGGGAAACGAAGCTGTCCCAGTCACGCATCGCTTCGGCGTACAATTGATGGGTCAGATGGTGGTTGATGTAGTGCAACTTGAAATCGGCCGGACCATGCTCGGCCGTCAGGATCTTGCGGATGCGGAACAGGTCCATCCAGCCGCTGTCCTGTGACTCGTCCGACGAGGCATCGGAGACGAACAGTGCCCCGATCCGCGCCGTTACGCTTTTGGCGGCCGAGGGTCGCTGCAAAATCTTGCGCATCGTGCCCATACCTCGGCCGACCATACGCCAAGGCTGCCAATAGACCGCAACCTCGTCGATGTCCGAGAACTTCAGCCCAGCAATGCGCAGAACTTCGGCGATCGCCTGATGGGGAAATGCCCCGTCATTCTTGACCCGCGTCAGCCGCTCTTCTTCGATTGCGGCAACCAGCTTGCCGTCCTTGAACAGCGCGGCAGCGCTGTTGCTCATTGTAGCCAAACCCAAAATTACTGACATAACCTAAAACACCCTTGGCCAAAAAACTTGCCTGATAACGCGGCCACGTTAACGGTCAGAGGCTGGTAGGTGCAACCCGGATGAAGGTACCGCTCGATCAAATTTCAGCCTTTCACGGCCAACCGGAAGCCTTGAAAGTGTGATTCACCGGACTTGTCAGCCTGTTGCACAGGTCTGGTGCCGGGCACTGCGCAGAGTACGCAACACCCACCCAGTGAACAATCGCGCCAAAAGTGCTCTTTCGTTCACGAATAGCCACTGCGTTAAGCCCGACGGCAGCCGGTTGCGAACTTGGGTTCCCCCAAACACCGAGCTTCTGCTAGGCTTAATCGTGGCATTTGTTTTGGTATTCGTGGAATGAATTTGCGGTTAATTCGATCCGTCAGCGCCCCGGCATTTTTGACCCGACGGACTGTCACATCTGTTTGCGAGGCACTTGGTCTTTGGACCGTGACTTGTCGAAGGAAGGGCTATTCATGAAAATCCTGTCTTTCAAATCCGGACATGACGGCACAGTTGCGGGAGTCGACAGCACCGACGGGCGTCTGCTGTTTTCCTACGAGGCGGAAAAGAACAGCTTCCCCCGGTATACGCCGGTTACGCCTGACACGTTCATTGACGCGGGTCTATGGTTCAAGGATTTGCCTGATGTCCTGGCCCTCAGCGGGTGGTCAAGCAACGGGGCCGACCACGTTACAACTTCGGGAGCCGGATACTTCGGCATCGGCGCGGGGTCTGAAACAGTTGGCAAACGAACCTTTTTTGGCAAGTCGGTCGATTATTACTCTTCAACTCACGAACGGGCGCATATCTGGTGCAGCTATGCCATGTCCCCCTTTCGTCAGGGCGAGCCCTGTTATGTGCTTCTGTGGGAAGGCGCATTGGGAGATTTCTACGAGATCGACAGCGACCTGACAATTTATCACCGAGGGCAGGTGATGACGGCACCG
Source organism: Ruegeria sp. BJ5 (assembly GCF_056537865.1). Lineage (NCBI taxonomy): Bacteria > Pseudomonadati > Pseudomonadota > Alphaproteobacteria > Rhodobacterales > Roseobacteraceae > Ruegeria > Ruegeria sp. BJ5. The sequence goes on along the minus strand of NZ_JBQFSH010000004.1, from coordinate 238,138 downwards.
GGCTCGCGCTTTGCGTTTCTTAATTCCCTCGCCGACCCCGACTTTCCGGTCACGGGCAAATCACCCCGGCCACAGGATCCCGGCCGCCTGATGGCAGCCTGCGCATTTGGCGAAGACGGTCCACCCGATGCGGACGAGACGGAACTGATCAACCGGTTGCTTTCCTCGGACTTGGGCGGCGACGCACTTCGCAAAAGCGATTTTGTAACCTCACCTTTCTTCAACATTGGAACGGATAGCCAAAAGTTGAAGAACATGGCCACCAAGCTGTCCAAAGCGATATTCCAGAAGTTTCGCGATTATGCGGAACAGAACCTGCCTGAAAAGCATCCGCTGCTGATCGCCGGCGGGTGTGGCCTGAATGGACACTGGAACACCGCGTGGAAGCAAAGCGGGCTGTTCCGCGAGGTCTTCGTTCCGCCGACGACCGGCGACTCGGGATGTGCTATCGGAACCGCCGTGGACGCGATGCGCCACTATACCGGCCAAGCCAAACTGGAATGGTCGGTCTATTCCGGCCAGTCCTTCTGCGACGACCGCATCGACACGCTGGGCATGACCGCAACCGAACTGAACCTCAACACGATCGCCAAAGACCTACTGGACGGAAAGATCATTGGCTGGACCCGCGGCAATTGCGAGATTGGGCCGCGCGCTTTGGGAAACCGGTCAATCCTGGCCGCGCCGTTTTCCCCGGAGACACGTACGCGACTGAATCGGATCAAGGGACGGGCCAACAAAAGTCCAGTGGCGCCGTCTTGCCTGGAAGAGGATGCAGCACTGCACTTCGACATCAGCGCACCCTCACCATACATGATGGACTTTCACCGCGTTACCAATCCGGACCTGGCCGCGGTAACCCATGTCGACGGATCGGCGCGGGTACAGACGGTCAACCGCAATCAGAACCCCTATTTTTACGACCTTCTGGCCGCGTTCAAGGCGGTGTCGGGGGTGGGCGTGCTCTGCAACACCTCGCTCAATTTCAAGAACTCCGGCTTCATTAATACAACCCGGGATCTGGCACATTATGCCCGCCAGGTCGGGTTGGATGGATTCGTCGCGGGCAATACTTATTACGCATTCGACAACCCGCGTCGTTGACCGAACAAGCTATCAAGCGAGCAACCGATCATAGATCTCGCAAACCCCGTTCACATGAATATCCAAGCCGAAATTTGCACGAGCATAGTTCTTTGACGCTTGTGAAATCTTCTCGAACAACGCTCTGTCCTGATGCAACTTGCGCACAGGTTCCACGAATGCCTGCGGATCGTCCGGGTCAACCAGCACACCGGTCTCCCAGTCCGTGATCGCTTCGATGTTGCCGCCGTGACGGGTCGCGATGACCGGAGTTCCCAAATACATCGCTTCGATCAACGTACGGCCAAACGGTTCGTCCAGAGCGGTCACCAGATTGGCATCCATCGCCGCCATGTACCCATCGATCGGCTGACGGAACCCCATCATATGGATATGCTCGCTGATCCCCGCCTCTTCTGCGATGCGAAGGCAGGTCTGGCGCAACGGTTCGTCCCGCTCGGCCGCGCTGCCGAACAGAAGACCATGCACCGGAGTGTCGGGCATCGCGTTTTGCACAGCCGCGATGACCCTCACAAAATGGTCGGGACGCTTGCGCGTGACGAAATTCCCAAAATACCCGAGAAGCAGCGCGTCATCGGGCAATCCCATCTCGGCGATTACGGCTGCTCGGGCTTCGGACCTTTCCGGTGGGTGCGGGTTGAAATCAAATGGGCTGCGGATCACGGTGAACTTGTTGTCGACTGACCGCACCGGGTTGCTGGGCTTCGAAAAATGCGAAACGCTGATGATGTGGTCGGAAAAAAGCGGCGCCAGTTTGTTGATCCCGAACGCGGTCGGATCCTGCCGGTGGTGCCAGATGTGTTTCCTGCCCGCCAGGCGGGCCGGCAGCACCCAGTTGGCATGCATGCGACCTTCGTTTGTGTGAACGATGTCGGCATCGATGCGCTTTAGGACACTCGCCAGCCTCCATGCGCTGGAAGTCAGGTATCGCCCCGGACCACAGTCGCGCGGATAGCTGAGCCCGCCCGGAGACATCAGGCTGGGATCGCGCAGGATTTCGACGTCAAGTCCCAGCGATCGGGCATACTCCGCCGCCGGGCCGGCCTCGTAGTGGACCAGGATGTGGGGCACATATTTCGACCGGTCCAACGCCGCCGCAAGTTTCAAGGCTGACACGTGACTGCCGCCAATAACGGTGTCACCTTCGAAGGGAAATAGAATACGTCTTGGCATAGATGGTCTCAAAATACTCGTTACTTAAGGGATTAAGGGACAGGGCAGGAAGAACACCAACCCATCATGTTTCGTGTTTTCTGGCCAGATAAGACCGGATGGCGAATATGCAGCCCACCGTCCAGACCAGATTGAACAACAAATGGGCTAGGGCAATGCCTTCAATCCCCATCCAATATAGCAACGGCAGAAATGAGGCGGCAAAGATCACCGTGGCAACAATCGTCGTGCGCACCAGCGCGCTGTCCAACCCCATGCTCAGCAAGGCGGGGTTCAACACCAAGCCCCCCAGATACACGATCGCGGCATACATCAAGATCGTCATGACGGGCGCGGCGCCACGGAACTCTGGCCCGAACAGCAGAACGGCCAATTCAGGCATCTTCAACGCCAACGGAATGGAGACCAGGATCGACACCCCGCAAACCGAGAGCGACACCAGCCGCACAAGACGCCAGAACCGGCCGAAATCGCCGACGGCCCATAGGCGGGTCATCTCGGGGTACAGGACTTGCCTGACGGGGCCGCCAATCCGAACAACATTGGCCATGATGCGCTTGCCCACCTGATAGAAGCCCACCGATGTCACGTCCAGCAAGGCGCCGACGACAAGAATGTCCAGCCGCTGAGTCGATTGTCGCAGGATCACGTTGAAATTCGAGTTCCAAAGGAACCGCAGATACCCGGGATTATGGGCAAAAGCCCGCCGCAGCGGCTGGGACAAAAACCTGTGCAGGTTGCGTTTTTTCAATTCGGCCAGAGCCAGAAAGAACGCAACCAGCCCGGTCAGGATCTGATGCATCAGCAACAGAGCCACAAATGCCCAGATCCCCAGATCCAGCAGAAAGGCGATGATGACTCCAACAAGCCGAAGGCCGGCAATTACCATGTCCGAGATCGCCAGCACATCGAACCGGTCGAAAATTCGAAGAACCCCGATGCCGGTTGGTCGGAGCGATAGAAACAAGCCAAGGGCAACCAGCGTGACATAGGACGCGCCTTCAGGTTCAGACAGCCCGATGAACGGCGCAAGCTTTGGCGCCAGCATTATCGCCACCGAACCAGCCAGCAATCCGCCAAGGCAATCGGTCACCACAGACATCTTGATCAATTGTCGAAATCTGTTCTGATCCTCTTCGATCAGAGCCTCGCTGCCGTATTTGATGGTTGCCTGCCACGGCTCGAGCCGGAACAACCTATCCATCACCTGAATGTACGCATCCACCAGCGCCAGAATCCCGACCGCAGCCGGCCCGATCGCGCGAGCCGTAAAGATGAGGCTGGCCAAACCGAACAGACCAACCAAGATCTGCGACAAGAACATCCATGACATGTTCTTGGCCAGCCGCTTCAGCAGCGGCTTCGAGCTTGGCTCACTCATCGGTTCACGCGAAACCACGCGGCGCTATCCACGCGGTGTTCAGGAAGCGGGTCATCAATTCACCCATGCACTCGGTACAATTCAATACGTTTCCAAAATTTGTGGCGGGTTAAGTCATGTTTCCGGTTGTTTCCGTTCCTATCATTTAGTTGTCTTGGATTATATCGTTTTACGAAAGCGCAGTTTGCCGATTGAATCCAGTACTGATTGTTGAAAGGGCTTTTGAAGTTGCGACAGAAACCAATTCTTGTTCGGAGCACCTGTCGGGGTGCCAACAGGTGCGGCTCGGATGCCGACCGCGCCCGAAGCCAGACTGAAAATACCCGGTCCGAAGGCTGAATATCCCGTCATGACCCGTGCACCCGTTCTTGTCCATATCGGCTATCACAAAACCGCTACGTCGTCCCTGCAACAGCAGCTGTTCTCGGCGCCGGACGCACCGTTCGCCACTCCGCATGGCGATCGCAAATACATTCTTTCGAACCGGATCGTGCTGCCGCAGCCGATGACCTATGATCCCGGAGAAACTCGCAAGATGTACGAGAGTTTCCTTAGAAAATCGCAGGATAACGAGCAGGTTCCGGTGTTCTCTCACGAGAGATTCTCGGGTTACCCGGCCAGCGGCGGGTTCGACAGCACCATTATTGCCGACCGTCTGCAACGCACTTTTCCCGACGCCTACATCCTGGTCGTATTCCGCGAGCAGCTGTCGTCGATCCTGTCGATGTACAGCCAGTACATTACCGATGGCGGCCACGGATCGCTAAAGACATATCTGTCCGAACCTGAACCGAATCTGCGGCGCGCGCCGATGTTCTCGGAGGAGTTCTACCGGTACCACCGCTTGTTCAAATTTTACCAGGACAAGTTTGGCAAGGATCGTGTGCTTGGATTGGCCTACGAACAGTTCATTTCCGAGCCGGATTCCTTTGTGGAAACCCTGTGCAATTTCGTCGGCGTCGAGCACAAGAAGCGCGAATTTGAAGTCACGAACGAGAAGAGATCGGAGTGTTTTCAGATTCTGCAGCGATTTGTTAATTTCACGCTCAGCGACAACCAGCTGAGCAAAGGCGCATTGTTGCCGTTTCCGAACGCAACGCGCAGATTCGGAAAATTGAGCCGGCCGATCGGACGCATCTTTCCCGGCAAGTTGGATCAGATGCTCAAAGACCGGCTGGTCGGCAGAATTCAGTCCCGATTTGACGGTGCCTTTGCTGAGTCAAACGCCGAACTCCAATCCTTGACTGGCCTCGATCTAGGTCAGTTCGGGTATCAGCTGCCTTCGACCACAACCACAGACTGAACTGCGCTTTTCTGTCCCCCAAAAAACAAAATGACCAGCACCCCATATGCTGGTCATTTGTCGAGTGAGTGGTCGGGCCAACGGCCCCACCGGTCGAATTTCGTTGTTGATATAAGGTTAGCCGGTCTCAGGCGGTCAGGGAATTAGGGGTTTCCCGTAGTTTCCGCGAATTCTTTCAAATACTCCCATTTATCGTTAAATAACAAGTTCTTGGAAGAGCCGCCACCCCTCAAACTGCCTCATCCTCTCGGGTATTGGTCGAAAATCCCATCTTGACGAGAAGGATCGCATTGATCCGTCGGACGTCGAACGAATCCTCGGCACGTTTACGCGATGCCTGACCCATTCGGGCCACCAGATCAGGACTCTCGACGAACGAGGCCATGGCGCGGCTCAGGGCCTCGGGGTTCCGGACCGGCACGACGTAACCAGTCTCGCCATTGATGACCGGATCAGCGCAACCCGGCGCATCCGACGTGATGACAGCCCGCCCCGAGGACATCGCCTCGAGGATCGTGCGCGGTATCCCTTCGCGGTAGGCCGACGGCAGTACAAAGACCGAACACGCCGCCAGATAGGGCCGGACGTCCGAAGTTTCCCCCAAGTATTCGATCACGCCTTCGCGCGTCCATTCGTCGATCTCGCGTTGGCCGATGGAATCCGGGTTGGCGTCCATCGGACCAAGCAATTGGCATCTTGCTTGGGGGTGCGTTTCTTTCAGTAAACGGGCAGCCTGAACGAAATCAAACACGCCCTTCTCGCGCAGTAGGCGCGAGATCATCAGAAATACAGGTGGTCCAGCTGGGGGATCGGTATATCCGTAGCGATCCAGATTTACGCCAGACCCGGGCACGATGCTGAGCTTGGCATCTGGTGCAACAAGACGCCTTTCTCGGAACTCTTCGGCATCTGCGCGGTTGTAGACGAGCACTTCGTCCACGCCTCTCAGCGCAATACGATAAAGAACCGATGACACGGCACGAACCGCCCGCCTCCGAAAAGTCAGGCCATGGGTGCTGTAGACATAGCCCAACCCGGTGTTCATGGCATAGATCCGGTCCACTCCCGCCCATTTTGCGGCCAGGCAACCATAGATGATTGGCTTCATGGTGTAGGCAAAGACTATGTCGGGTTTGAATTCCTTGAAAACGCGCACAAGAGCACGCAGCGTGCGCATGTCCTCAACCGGGTTCATCCCAGCACGTGATAGCGGAAACTGCACGAACTTCACACGGATTTTTGCAAGCGCAGTTTCCGTCGCCTCGTGGCGCTCGGGACCGCAGGCGACGACCTCAGCCCGCTCTGACAGCTCCTTCAGCAGGTCATAGCGAAAATTCAGCAAAGACGCAGTCAGATTGGCGACAACCACGATCCGTGGTCGCGCCCGTGCGGGGAGGGAGACCTGCGGTTTCAACTTTTGCAACAATGCCAACTCCTGATGGCAGAGCAGGCGCTGCGGCCCGCCTGCTTTGGTTCAACTCTCCGGGCGGCAGGTGCTATGGCCATGTTCGACCCCCGCTCCAACCCTGCGATGAGCAGCATCGGCAATGATCCGGTCCCATTTCTCAAGAATACTGTCTGGGGCCAGCCAGTCCCTGTTGTGTTGGTATCCCTGACGCATCTTGTCCAGCAATTCAGGATCGTCGCTCAGCTGCAGCACTGCGCGGGCCAGTTCCGCCGTGTTTTCGGGCGCAACAAGCAATCCATTCTCACCGTGTCGGATCAACTCTTTCGGTCCGTAGGGGCAATCAAAAGACACAACCGGCAAGCCTGCGACGGTCGCCTCTGCCACCACATTGGGAAACCCCTCGAAGCGGGAGGAAAACACCAGTATGTCCGCGCCCTTCATCCACGCTCCGGGTGTGTCGCTCGCGCCGGGCAAGGAGATGACGCCCTGCAGACCCAGCCGGTCCCGCTGAGCCTCGAGCGCGGCACGTTCCGGGCCTTCCCCGAAAATCGTCAGGCGCGCGTCCGGGTTTTTCTGGATGATTTCCGACATTGCATCGATCAACAGATCGAACCCCTTTTGCGGATCCAGCCGCCCCACCGCGACCAGCCGATTGCCACCCGAACCAAGGAGCTGGGCTGCACCTTCGATTGGCGCACAGGGGTTTGGAATGACCTGCGCCTTGCTCCGCAATGACGGCGGCAGGTCCTGGCGTACCCGCTCAGTCTGCATGACCACGGTGCTGGCTCGATGTCCAAGGATGTTTTGAGCGTGGCGCCAGACAGGGTTGGCGTTTTGCACAATCGGGTTGTTCCGTTCTGAAACGATCACCGGAACATCCCGCCTCAGAGCTGCAGCGAGCGTCAGGACATTGATTTTAGTCAGAAAGGATACCACCACGTCGGGGTTCTCGTCCTGGATGAAGCGACGAATCCGGCGCAGGCGGGCCAGCTGTTTCAGCCTCCTGAACCCGTCGTTTCCGCCTTCGGCCACCAGCAGGCTGACGCCGTCAGGGAAAGAAAAATACGACCCGTCCTCGGGCATGGTCATGCCCGCAACCGAGACCTGATCGCCAAGCCCGATCCGATGGGCTGCAAGAACCGAGACGATCTTTTCGGCACCGCCAGCTCCGAACCCACCCTGAACGATCAGTATCTTCACTGCGCCCGCTCCACCATTTGCGCGCTGTCGGCGCGGTTCTGTTTCCCAGACGTGTTCAGTTGTTCCACCGGGCCATTCAGCTCGGCTTCAACCACGGGCTGGTTGAGGTTTTTGGCCTGCAGAAAGATCCGGCCGACGTATTCCCCAAGGATGCCAAGGAACATCGCATTCAGGGTCATCGACAAGAGCAGCAGGATGGTCGTGGTTGCAAAACCTGCGGGCCAATCCTGGCCAAAGAACAGCTTGCCGATGAGGTAGCCGATCATCAACAGGAACATCGACAGCCCTACTGTCAGGCTGATCAGCGAAGCCAGGCGCAGCGGGAGCAGAGAATGGTTGATCAACCCGTCCACAGCCAGCGCCACCATCGCCCGGACCGGAAACTTGGATTCCCCCGCTGTCCGGGCCGCGCGATCATACTCGAACCCGACCTGCGAAAACCCCATGCCGCTGATCAATCCACGAACATAGGGCGAGCGGTCATCGACCCGGCGCAATTCGTCCAATATCCGTCTGTCAGTCAGACGAAACTCACCCGCGTTGCGCGGAAGATTATCGTTGCTGATCATGTCGATCAGTGCATAGAACCCCCGCCGTGCAGCGGCAACAACAGGGCCATCGGGCAGGCTGCGGCGAATACCATAGACGACATGATTCCCCTGCCGCCACAGGTCCAACATCTGAGGGATCAACTCGGGCGGGTCCTGCATATCGCAATCGAGTTGCACCGCGCAGGCACCGGTCGCTGACCTGTATGCTGTCAGAACCGAAGCCTGGTACCCCATGTTCCGCGCAAAGCGGATCACTCGGACCCGAGGGTCCTTCCCCGCGATTTCAGACAGGATTTCAAACGTCCGATCCTCGGAATGATTGTCGGTGAAGATGATTTCAGGCTCGTACCCATCCAGTTTGTCGAACACCGCCAGCACGCGCTCATAGGCCGTACGGACGTTGTCTTCCTCGTTGTAGGCGGGGATCAGAATGGAAATGACCGTCATGCGTTTTGTCCTGCCATGTTCTTCTGCGCATCCGAAGAGGTGGCCCAATCGACTGTATCCCGCAGGCCGTCCTCCACCCCGACCCGCGCGGTCCAGGGATAAAGGGAATGGATAAGTCCGGGATTGTTGACCAGGTGCATCGGCTTACCTGACGGGTCGGCATAGTCGAGCTTCCCGGGTCCGGAACCGGTCAGCTCAGCCAGAATCGCGGCCGCATCACGGACTCGAGTAGCCACTCCGGTACTGACATTCACCACCGGAACGTCATCCCGCGCTGCATCCGCCAACATCAAAAGGGCGCGCACGGCATCGCCGACATGCAGAAAATCCCGGCTATCATCGGGGCGTCCGATGCGTGCGGCCTCCCCGTTCAGCAAAGTGCGGATCAGATACGGGACCAACTGAGGCCCGGTCTGACCCGGACCATAAGTCAGTGAAAGCCGGGCCGTCATTGCCGTGAATGGCAGGCGCGGCCGCAGCATGGTCAAGTACTTGGTCCCTGCCAGCATAGATGCCCCATAGCTGTCGCGCGGCATTTCGCATTGGGTTTCAGTGTAAGGTGAAGGAACCTCACCGTATTCGGCAATGGTTCCAAGGCGGATGAACGCATCCGGAGGTGCGTCGCAGGTCGCAGCGGCACCCAACACGGTCATCAACGGCACAAGATTGTCGCCCACGCTGGCTTCGGCATCTTTGAGGTCAGGCCGCGTTACAGCCCGGGTGTTTGCCGCCGCATGAAATACAACCTCTGGCTGGGACGCGTCAAACACGCGGCGCAAAGCATCCTTGTCGCCCAGGTCGACACGCTGCAATTCGACATCTGGTATTCCATCAGAGAGGAATCCGGGTCGGACCAAGGCCACGACCTGATCCCCCCTGTCCATACAGGCTCGGAGCAGATGCTGTCCGATGAACCCTCCGGCCCCGGTGATCAGAACGCGCCTCGTCATGACAACCCGCCGCCGGCCATGTTCTGGGCCAGATTGGTGAAACCCGCGCTTTGCGGGTTACCCGTATCATGATCAGTTGCCATCAGTTTCATTCCTGCGCCCTGGCCGGTCCCTTCGATACTATGGAATTTGGACCCCTTGGGATAGTTTCGCCAACACCGATCATTCCGCACCCACGAACCGCAGACGGAAAGCGACCGCTGGAAGACCTCGGATCAAGATGCCTTGCGCGGCATCCCGGTCATATACGGCTTGAGGAATTCCTGCGTCTTTTCATGCATATAGTCGATATGAGCCTGAGTCAGCCCGTGATGGCATGCCAACAGAATGCCCCCGCGCATCACGGCATCAGACACAGGATAACCTGCGGTATCCGCGCGATACTCAACATCTTTCATGGCCGGCTGGCGCAAAATGTTGCCGGTAAAGACCGGCCGGGTCTGGATGTCGGCCTTCTCCAGGAAAATCTGCATCTCGCGACGGGTAAACGGAGCACCTTCTCGCAGAGTCAGCGGGAACGCCAGCCAACCGGTGCGTGCGCCCGGCAGCTGTTCAGGCAGAATGAACCATTCCTCATACTGCGCGAAAAACGCGCGATGGGCAGCAAAGGCTTCCTCGCGGACCCGAATGTTGTTCTCAAGCTTGCCCAGTTGCACCAGGCCGAAAGCGGCGCTGATCTCGGAGGGTTCAAGATTGTAGCCGAGCGCCTCAAACAGGAACTTTGCATCGTATTCGATCCCATCCAGCTGAACGTTGAAGCGGTTCTCGATGGCCTCGGATTCGACGAACAGCGACGAGCTGCGGCCCCACGACCGCATCAGCAATGCCTTGCGTGCCAACTCGTCATCATTGACGCACAGCATTCCGCCATTTCCTGCGCCGTTGATGACATGGCTGCCGTAGAAGCTGGTGGTCGAAACATCCGACCAGACGCCCGTGCTGGTACCGTCGATCGTGGCACCCAATGTGTCGGCACTGTCTTCGATGACTTTCAGGCCATGTGCATCGGCCAGTTCCCGGATCCGACGCCAGTCCGGGAGGTTGCCAATCAACGAGGGGATCATCATCGCCGAGGTTTTGGGCGAAATCATCCGCTCGATTTGTTCGACATCTATGTTGTAGGTTCCCTCGGCCGCATCGACGAATGCGGGCACAAGCCCTTGCCGCACCAGCGGAGCGACCGTGGTGGCAAATGTCAAAGCCGGGGTGATCACCTCGGATCCCTTGGGAAGATCCAGGATTTCGACGGCCAGATAGTTCGCCGAGGACCCGGAATTGACCATGATCCCATGTGCCTTCGAAAACAGTGCAGCGACTTTCTGCTGCATCTCCCGGACTTTGGGTCCCATTTGGGTGGATGTTTTCAGAACCTCGACGACGGCGTTGATCTCTTCCTGGCCGTGGACTGTCTGTCCGTAATTCACTCTCATCAAAAAATCTCCTGAAAATCTACTGTGCGGCCAGCCCGGTTTGGTCGCAACCCGTGCCGGACATGAGGTCTTGGTACGCGGTGATCTGCGATTGGGTGACCTTGCCCATGTCGTCGCCCGCAGCGTGGGCCTTGTACCAGTCGGTTGTAAGTTCAACGGCTTGAGACAGTTCAAGCCGAGGCCGCCAGCCCAAACGGGTCTGCGCCTTGGTGCTGTCCAACCGAAGTATGCCAGCTTCGTGGGGCGCCGTTGCGGACTCATCCGGGAAACGGAACCCGGGCGCGCCTGCCCCCCAGGCGCGCCACATCATATCCGCCAGATCCCGGACATTGACGGTGCCCGATACGTCTGGCCCGAAATTCCATGCCCCGGCAAAACGCTGTCCGTCGCTCAGAATCTTCTGGGCCAGCAGCAAATACCCTGCGACAGGCTCCAGCACATGCTGCCATGGCCGAATGCTATCCGGGTTTCTGATGGTTACCGGCTGGCCATCATGCCAGGCTCGAATGATGTCCGGTATCAACCGGTCTTCACCCCAGTCTCCTCCGCCGAAGACATTGCCCGCCCGAACCGTCGAAAGCTGAGGGCCACTCGTGTCAGAAAAGAAAGTATGCGCATACGACTGGGCCACAAGCTCGGTTGCCGCCTTGGAGGCACTGTACGGATCCTTGCCGCCCAAAGGGTCGTTTTCGCGATAACCCCACAGCCATTCCCGATTATCATAACATTTGTCGCTGGTAATCACGACCACGGCCTTCAGCGATGGCATTCGTCGCACGGCCTCCAGAACGTTGACCGTACCTTGGACATTGGTCGCAAATGTCTCGGCCGGTTCGCGATAGGATTTGCGCACCAGAGGTTGCGCAGCCATGTGAAACACCACTTCGGCATCCAGACCCCCGGTCGCCCGTGCCAAGGCCGCCGGATCGCGAATATCGGCAAAACGGCTGTCCATTGTCCGATCAAGTCCGCACGCCTGATAGAAGGAAGGCCCGGGCTCGGGCGGCAAGGCAATGCCTGTGACCTGCGCGCCCAGCCGGTTCAGCCAGGTCGAAATCCATCCGCCCTTGAACCCGCTATGCCCAGTCACAAGCACCCGACGGTCGGTGAATTGACCGCCGAAAATCTGATCGGACTGACCAGTCATTGGTTCCTCAGATCGCTATGGCGGGGTAATCAGACGAGGGCTTGGCATCAAATTGCAGCCAAGGCGGCGTATCATCCTCGCAGAGGGCCTCCAACGCGTTGCGGTCGCGGATGGTATCCATCGGATGCCAGAAACCCTCATGGCGATAGGCCATCAGCTCACCGTCGCGGGCCATCTGAGACAGCGGTGACTGTTCCAGCGGTTCCATATCGTCGACCATGTAATCCATGACCCCCGGCTCGAATACGAAATACCCACCGTTGATCCAGGTCTCGCGGCGACGCACCTTTTCGGTGAACGCGTCCACGCGGTCGCCCTTCAACTCGATGTTGCCGAAACGCGCGGGCGGCTGAACCGCCGTGACCGTCGCCAGCTTGCCGTGCGACTTGTGAAAATCGATCAACGCGTTGATGTCGATGTTCCCCAAGCCATCAGAATAGGTGCACATGAAGGTCTCTCCCGGATCCAGCCATTCCTTGAGACGCCGAATGCGCCCGCTTGTCATGGTATGAGCCCCGGTATCGACGACCGACACGTTCCAACCGCCGGGCGCCGAAGGCACCAGCTTGAGCTCTCCCGTATCCAGAGCGACCGAGATATTGTTGGCGATGAGGTGGTAATTCGCGAAGAACTGCTTGAGCAAAAGCGCCTTGTATCCGGCGGCTACGACGAAATCGCGATGCCCGAAATGGCTGTAGATATCCATGACGCGCGCGATGATCGGCCGGCCGCCGATTTCGACCATCGGCTTGGGGATCGAGACTGTTTCCTCGGCCAGCCGAGACCCCAGACCGCCAGCAAGCAGTATCGTTTTCATTCGTGCCACTCCCTCAAATACTTGTTACTAAAATCTGCATGTCTGCGTGGGCCTCACACCGGCCGCTTGACGAACCGGCCACCAGAGACCGCGGATCGGGTTGGGCTCATTCCGTTGCTCCCGATGGCTTCAAGTATACCACACCTTGCCCGTAGCGGTTGCCCAATCCCGAAATTTCCACGGGCTGGTAGCCGTTTGTTTCCGCATAGCGCAACAATGGCTGCTCAAGAGCCGGATCATATCCCAGCAGGAAAGCGGAGGGAGGGTTGGAATCAAACACTGCCTGCAACCCGGCCGCATCCGCCATCACGTATTTCGCGGCCAAGTCAGGTTCCGTATAAGGCGCGATCCGATAGGCAAAAGGGCCAGTAGACAGTTCCGGATAGACCGGCAGTTGCGCTTCAAGCGGGTAGATCGGCATGATCGTCGCCACGGGTCCGTCTGGATGGGCACTCGATTCAAGCGCGGCCTTCAACGCTTCGCCACCCTGCGCCACTCGGGTAGTCGTAAAGCCGCTGCGATCGCTCAGCGCTGCCAGACCGGGAACGAGGCGCGGCGCACCCAGCACTGCCAGCAGAACGAAACCGGCGGCAACGACCGGGGTAACCTGCGAACGCTGCTCTGGCCCGACCTTTCGGAAAACCAACGCGCCCAGTAGGGGGATCATGACCAAGGGCTGAATGTAGTACTGCGGAAACCCGGGCGACGGTACAAAGCTGAACGCGGCTGTCACGGCGATCAGAACCAAAACCAACAGAACCGCGCCGAGCTCGGAGAGCAGCATGCCGCCCGATCTGGCTAAAACGGTCAGATAGGCAACAACGAACAGGCAAACCAGTGCCGCTCCACCCAACCAGACTGAATAGGCCAACTGCACTTTGCCCCCAAGGCCCAGAGCCAGATCGGGTTCAGAGGCGGCGTTGGCCTGCCAGTAGGCCACGTGCGGACCCGTATGGAACTTGAGGACATGTGCGATGAAAACCGCGGGATCAACGGCCATGTACCAGAACAACGGCAAGGCACCCAGAAGCCCGCCCGCCAGCATCGGCAGGGTCACCCGTCGAACACGTTCTGCAAACGCCATATGTCCGGGCATCAGAAAAGTGGCAATCGCGACGGGCGGAATGAAGACCACTGCGCTGACTTTCATCCCCGCTGCGATCGACAGGCAGACCCCGATCAGCACGAAAACAACTGGCCGCGGATGGTCGCGCTGGATTTCCAGCAGAAAACCCCCGACACCCCATACAACGAAGGGCAACGGCAGCAGGTTGTTGCTAGCAGCCATTCCGGCCTGCGCCAGAAGTGTTCCGTCTACCATCAAGACCGCGATGAAGAATGCCGCCAGCAGAGCCGATCCGGACAGGCGCCAGGTCACCCAACCGGTACCGACGATCAACGCAATCCAGCCAAAGAACACACCAAGGCGCGCTGAGCCCAACAGACCCTCCTGACCGGTGATCAAATAGAAACCGCGGAAATACCACGCCGAATCCGGAACGTGATTGTAGAAGAAGTCCTGGTACAGGCGCCACTGGCCCAACAATTCTGCCGGTGCCACGAACATCAGTTCGTCCCGACGCAAACCAAAGGACATGATCCGGCCAAACAGGGCCGCCAATATCACGGCCAGCAGCCCTCCAAACAGGAGCCACAGCACCGCCCGACGACGACCAGACCCGGCCTGAGAAACGGCCCGGTCACGCATATGTTCGGCCTCAGCCGTCATATCGTTCTCGCTTTGCCCGTTCGGACGGGCCCGCCAAAATCTGCAGGTTGCCGTGAACCGCCAGGGTCGCAAATAATCATCAACAATATGCTCCGAAGAGCCCTTCTGAAATCGTAACCCGCGGCCGAAAATGCCGCTCACTTAAATGTACTTTTGACAAAATTTTAGCGACCGGCGTTGATCGTCTCCAGATTTTTCTGCGGTGCGAAGTTTGCAATCCGCTTGGGCGTCGGCACAGGTTTGATCTGCGGCTTACCGGTGCGCGCGGCCAGCTCTTTGCCATCGATCGGGCGCAGACCGTTTGCGCCGTAACCCGGCACCAGATCCTTGAGCAGCTTTTTGACCCCAAGATCACTGCCGTCCTGAGCAGCCTGTTCCAGCTTGAGAATCAGCGCCCGCAAACGCGCGGCAGAGACGCCTTCGGGAATAGCCGAGGAAACGCCAGGGATACCGCTTTCGCGACGCTCTTCGGTCACGTCGAAAAGCTCTTCGTACAGCTTTTCACCCTGACGGATACCGATGAATTTGATGTCGATGTCCTGATAGGGCTCAAGGCCGGCCAGACGGATCATGCGCTCGGCGAGGTCCACGATCTTGACCGGCCGACCCATATCCAGAACGAAAATCTCGCCGTGGCTGTCTTCAAGGTTCAAACCCCGCGCGGCGGCAACCAGTGTCAGCTGCACGGCTTCACGGATGGTCATGAAGTACCGCTCCATTTTCGGATCAGTCACCGTCAGCGGGCCACCTTCCGAGATCTGGCGCTGGAACAGCGGGATCAGCGAACCGGACGACCCCAGCACGTTACCGAACCGAACCGAGAAGAAGCGGGTCTTCTCGTCGGTTTCGTTGGTTACACGGTCCTGCGCCTGAACGTAGAACTCGGCCACGCGCTTGGTGGCGCCCATGACGCTGGTGCTGTTCACCGCCTTGTCCGTCGAGACCTGAACCATGGCGATTGCACCCACATTGCGGGCCGCGTCCGCCACATTCCGGGTTCCGATCACGTTGGTCAGAACGCCTTCGCAGGGGTTCAGCTCAACCATCGGCACATGCTTCAGTGCAGCAGCATTGAATACCAACTCGGGGCGGTGACGTTCAAAGATCGCGTTCACGCGGGACGCGTTGCGAATGTCGGCCACGTAGATGCGGCGTGCGACATCCGGGAAGTTTTGACCCAGATCCATATCGATGGAATAGGCGTTATATTCCGTGTTCTCGATCATCACCAGCTCGGCCGGCTCGAACGAGGCGATCTGGCGTGTCAGCTCGCTACCGATCGACCCTCCGGCGCCGGTGATCAGGACGCGGCGGCCCTTGAACATCTCGCGCAGCATCGAACGTTCGACCGCTTTCTGCGGACGGTCCAGGATGTCTTCAGGATTGACGGTCCGGATGCCGTTGCTGTCGGTGCCAAGTTCTTCGAGTCCCGCCAGACGCGATACCGGAATGCTGTTGGCTTCAGCCCAACGAGTCAGCTTGCGAATGCCATCACTTTCAAAATGGGTAACGGGCTCGGTCAATAGAACGCGCTGCGGCAGTTGGTCATAGTACTTCAGACGCTCGATGACGGCGTCTGCATCCAACAGTGATCCGATGATCTTCACATCGTGGAAATACAGGCCTTGCGTGTTCCGCGCATCATCGATGATGCCGACGGGTTCATACTTGGATTCCTGATTGTGCAAAGACCGCACGAACAGGTCGCAGCTGGCGCCGGTACCGACCAGAATAACCGGGATTTTCCCGTTGGACGCATCCGGGCAACGGCGCGCCGGATCGCTCGTCAACTCGGTGCTGCGCGCCAGAACGCGCAGGGTACCAAAGGCGGGCACCAGCAGCAGGAACTGAATGACATAGACCGCCAGCGGCACTTGCGCGGTAACCGGCAGGGCAGCGCCCAGCAATGCAAGCAAAACAACCGACAGACCCGCAGCCCGGACGATCAACGTGACATCGCGCAGCGAAGTCGACCGCGTGTGGCGTTTGTAGATGCCGGAAAGCGGCAAAACCGCCAATGCCACTAGGCAGGTCATCACCACCAACGGCAACAGAACGGACCCGAACTGTTCAGGAACGATGCCACCATTGGCCAGAACGACAGCCACGGCCACGGCTCCGGCGGATGCGAATACATCTCCGATCAGCAAGCGCCGGTTGGCGCTCATTTCGGTCAGCTTCTGTCGCAGCTTCGACTGGACGTCTCCAAAGGCGCGATCCTGTTCGATCGTGCTGTCTGCATCCGGTCCACTTTTGAGCTTAACCAACTCTTGCTCGTACATACTCATAAGAACCCCCGGCAAAAATTGCCACTTACCACTCGACTGAAATGAGACGGGCCAAACACACCCGCTCCACCACTAAAAAGCCTCAATTCCCGATCGACACCACATGGCGCCGGCCGGCAAACACATTGCTTCGCTAAAAGTCCCCCACGTGATTCCGGGCGCCTAGAAACCTCCGCCCTGAACTAAACCCCCTGTTAACTCGTCAACTCGTTACACTACGCGTGGTCTGGCCCATCACACGGTCCCGACCAAGAACCCACGTCTTCAACGCTACCACACCAACAAGGGTATCAAAATCCCCTTTCCACCACTTGGACACCATAAAATCACAGAAATGCCTTTTTTTGCAGCAGACGACCGCCGTCGCAGTTTCAATTGTTGTATCCTCAGGGCCCGATAGCCTCGGTTCATCGTGCACGCAGAAAGCCCTAAGGTGCTTTTGTTTCCTGAATGGAAACCAAATTTCGCCTGCGATCATGACATAGCCTGCGATTCGCTTCTGTGAACTGCATCCGAAACCGTCCAATTCCGGCAGAGTCCCGGATTGCGGCGGGCAAGCCATTCCACGTCGGCCGCATAGAACTCGGCCATCTTCGCCTCTAACTCGGGCGACAGGGCCGGGTAGGTCACCTTTCGAGCGACAGCGTTTCGGATGGACTGTACCGGCCAGGTGTGACGTACAGGGTCCAGAACAGCTCGAACCGGCTTCAGCATACGACGCAGCGACAGTGGCACCATGGGTGTATTCTTATCTTTGACTTTCTGCTGCACCGGCGGCTCCAGCTGTCCGTCATATCCAATATGGCCGGCCACCTTCTTCAGGTTCCCATGAGGGTTCACGCGGACATCCTCATAGGCCAACAGCAGGATCTGGTCCTCTGGGAACAAGTCGTAGAACCGCTTCAGATGGTGGCCATATCGCCCATCGGACAGAAAACGCTGGTCGGCCGCGACCGCCGGATCCAGATAATCTTCGATCCTCCCCGAGACCTCGCCGCGGCGGAACAACATGCAATAGTCGGAATAGGCGCGCTGAACCGGGTCCCGCATCTGCAGGATCAACCGAGTTTCAGGGAAATGCTCCCGAATGCGTTGCGCAGCCAGGGGTTCGGTCAGGTACGAATTCGATTTTTCACCGATCAGATCTGCGCCATCGCAGTCTCCGAACTGGTCACGATACCAGTCCAGTCCGTTTGCATAATTCCGAGAAAAGAAATGCAACTCGGGACCCGGCATATGGATGGCCGGCGTCTGCATCAGCGACTTTTGCAACCAGGTGGTTGCACATTTCGCGGCACCGAAAATCAGAAAGTCGACCGGACGACCGTCAGGGAGAGACATTGGAATACTCGTGACCTTGCGAACAAACTAAAAACAAACCCGGCAAACCTCGCGCCGGAAAACTCAATTCGACGTAACAATGGTTCTTCGTACGACTTCTATGGTGTCCCCGGGCTGAACCGCCTCGGTCCCGTCGATCTTGCGTGGCGCCGTGCCACCCGCCCGTGTGACGATGTATTCAATCACGACTTCACTTGCGATGTCATCTTCGCTGAGCAAACCGGCGGCGGCCAGTTCTCCGTGCAGGCTCGCCGCGGTATCCAGGCGCGTCCGCAGCGCGGCCAACTCGCGTTCGACCGCGTTCAACTGGACCAGAGCATCAGAGCGCGCCTTGTCATCCAGTTCCAGCTCGTCGCGCTCGGCGCGGTTCAGCTCCTGACGGGCCAGCATCAGCGCAACCTCCTGATCCAGTCGCTTGGATTCCAGATCGTTCAGAAGATTGGTCATAGTCGTCACCCGGTTCGATACGGTCAGACCTTTTTCCTTGAGCTGGTTCAGGTTTTCCAACTCCCGGCTGACATTCTCGATCTGCGTTTTGCGAAGTTCCAACTGGATGGTCAGGCTCGAGATCTGCTCTTTGAGCATCTCCTGCAGATCCCGAATTCGTTCACCCAAACCCTCGCGGGCGTTCATTGTCGCCTCGAGGATTTCCCCCTCGAGCCCTCCGGGAGCGTCAGGCGCCGCGTCGGTGCCGGTCTCAATCCCTTCTTCCTGCAGGCTCGCAAGGTCAGCTTTCAGCCGCTGCCTCTCATCTTCCAACTCATCGATCTGAGTGGATAGGAGCCGCATTTCGCCGCCCATCCGCATGATCTGGAAATCATTGTTTGCCCCAAACTGGATCGGAGGACGGATCGGGCCACCTGCAAGGGCCAGAACCTGCTGGGCGGTCATCCCGGGATGGTAGGCGTAAGCGCCCGGCGAATTGACGTCTCCAAGAACAAAGACCGGAAGGTGGCTGATCACTTCCAGCGCGACCTTTGGCGGCTCGGCCATGCCGGTCTGGCTGCTGAGCTCAAGCTCCAACATCTGCGACAGTTCCAAAGTAGTCAGTCCGGCCGCCTCAACCTGCCCCACCAGCGGAAACATCAGCGTTCCGTCACCGGCCAGAGCGAACTCGCCGGACACGCCATCCCAAATCATGTAACTTGCGGACAGTGGGTCCCAACGCATGGCACGAACCGACAGGCGGTCCTGCGGCAGCAGGCGATAGCTTTCGGCCAGGGCCGGCACAGCGGCCAGCACAAACAACAGCGTCGCCAGAATTACTTGAAAGAAGCTGCGCAAAACCTGGCCTCCCAACTCTTAAATACCAACAAGCCGGGCGTGGGTGCCGGCACGATACTCAAATCTCGAAAACACAAACCGCACCCACAGCGCAAGTCGGTCGTCAAAAGCAATTTCGGTCATCGACGGAACAGAAACGATCCCGCTCGGCAAATCATAGGCGCTTGGCCTCAGGCTGACAAGCAAAGCCAATGGCGCTTCGCCTTTGGCGCTGGCTTTCCTGTCGACACTGACCTGTCAGCGCCTGGGCCGCCGCCTCGGCCGCGTTCGCAACCCCCTGTGAATGCAGCCCCAAGGCTGGGTCCTTTGCGCGAAACACCCGATCAGAACACCCCGCCTTGTTTCGCGGCAATCACGGCGCGGCTTGGGCTCCTGCTTTTCCTGACTGGCAACAATTCACGGCTATAGTTCGAATCGTTGACGCAATATAGCAGCCAAATCAGCATCAGCGTCTAGTCAGCCCTGCATTCTCAGCCCCCGCATCCCGCGGCGGCATCGACGGCTTGCAAACAGAATCCGTTTCGACCAATCTTGCTGCATCGCCGCTTGTCGACCCGGGTTGTCGGTATTTCAGTCGCGGTTGCTCGGGTGGCGTGTCGCGTCCCTTTGTATTGGTTGATTTTTTGTGTGTCGCGGGACCCCGCGTGTTGCGAGTTGGATTTGATTTGTGAATCGGTTGCTTGAAATCCTGATCTGCCTGCTGCTGGGCCTGCTCGCGCTTCCCTTCTTTGTCATTGCGTGCGTCGTGGTTTTTTTGTCCATCGGCCGTCCATTGTTGTTTTCGCAGATCCGAGCTGGACGCCAGGGTCGCAATTTCCGGCTCTACAAACTGCGCAGCATGAAAGAGACACTCGCGGCGGATGGCTCGTTGCACTCCGATGCGGATCGCCAGACGCGCGCCACGGCAATGATCCGGCGCCTACGCCTCGACGAGATCCCGCAACTTGTCCTGATCCTGCAGAACAAAATGGCCCTGGTTGGGCCACGCCCCTTGCTGCCTGAGACGATCGAAGACTTCGGACCCGCCGGACAATACCGATGTTCCGTTCGGCCGGGGCTGACCGGGTGGGCGCAGGTCAGCGGCAACACCAACCTCAGCAACAGTGAAAAGCTGAGCCTTGATCTATGGTACGTGGCGCATCGGTCACTGGCGCTGGACCTGCAGATCTTGGGCGAAACGGTCGGAGCGGCCCTGCACAACGAACCCCGCCGCGACGACCGGATCGAGGCGGCGCGGAAATGGATGGACTCGAATGGCTCGCTGTCCCAGGACATGCAGGAGATGAACGCGTGAATATCGTACTTGTCGGCGCCGTCGAGACCACGCTTGCAGCCCTGATGTCGATGTGCGGCGCCGGGCATGTGCCGGCCCTTCTGGTAACCCTGTCGCCGCGCCTGTCCGCGCGGCATTCGGATTTCGTCGACCTGTCACCGACGGCCGAGAAGTATGGCGTCCCGGTTCTGCATATCGAAAAAACCGACGACCCCGAGACCCTTGAACAGATTGCCAAGGTCAAACCCGACCTGATCCTTGTGCTCGGTTGGTCACAGATCTGCGGCCCCGAGTTCCGGGCATTGGCGCGGATTGGCTGCATCGGGTTTCATCCGTCGGCCCTGCCCAGCCTGCGGGGGCGCGGTGTTATCCCCTGGACGATCCTGTTGCAGGAACGAAACGTCGGGTCCTCGCTTTTCTGGTTGGGCGAAGGCGCAGATGACGGCCCTATTGCCGCTCAGGCCATCTATGCGGTCGATCCCGAAACCGTCACCGCACGCGAGTTGTACAATCGAGCCTTGCGTGCCGTCTCAGGACTGCTGCCGCCTCTGTTGAACCAGATCTCCAATGGCGACATCCCGGCCGAACCGCAACGCACCGACGGAATCAGCCTGTGCGCCCGCCGCCGCCCCGAAGACGGCCTGATTGACTGGACCAATCCTGCCGCGGACATTCACCGCCTGATCCGTGCATCGGGTCCGCCCTACCCCGGCGCCTACACCTTTGGCCCCGATGGCGTGAAACTGGTTCTGACAGGGGTCACGTATACCGAGCCGGAGGGCTACTTCATCGGTCTGCCCGGCCAGATCCAAGCCATCGGCAATGGCGGCTTCACGGTGGCCTGCGGCGACGGGCGCTGTCTGGACATAACCGAATGGTCAGGGGCCGACACCCCCCCTGCCCTTCACGCGAAACTGAGGACACATCCATGATCGCTTCCGACCTGAACACTGGCCACGCCGGCCCCGCGCTGATCGTCGCTCCGCATCCCGATGATGAGGTTCTGGGCGCCGGCGGCACGATGGCCCGCATGGCCGATGCTGGGCGCGAAGTGCATGTGGTTGTCGTCACTCGCGGCAAACCCCCGAAGTTTACCGATGAACAGGTCGCAACCACACGGCGCGAGGCACGCAATGCGCATGATCTGCTGGGCGTCACCGAGACACATTGGATGGATTTCAATGCGGCGGAGTTGTCAGAACATGCCCATTCGGACCTGAACGGTGCACTAGGAAAGCTGGTCCGCGACATCGCCCCCAGCCTGATCCTCGCTCCGCATCCGGGCGACATTCATATGGATCACCAGCTGAGTTTTCTGTCCACGCTGGTGGCAAGCCGCCCGCATCAACATGACTATCCAGCCAATATTCTGGCCTACGAAACCCTTTCCGAAACCAATTGGAACGCCCCCTATCTGACCCCGGCCTTCGTGCCAAACGTGTTTGTCGACATCTCGGACACGATCGAACGGAAGCTTCAGGCGTTCGGCAAGTTCGAAAGCCAGGTCAAGCAGGCGCCGCACGAACGCTCGGTCGACAGCTTGCGCGCCTTGGCCACCCTGCGTGGCGCGACGGTGCACCGGTCGGCGGCGGAAGGCTTTGTTCTGGTCCGATCGGTGATTTGACAGGAGGTGCGAAATGCAGATGTGGCCCATCTATGACCAGGAACAGATCGACGCGGTAGCGCAAGTTCTGGCCTCTGGCAAAGTCAACGCTTGGACCGGCACTGATGTTCGCGCATTCGAGGCCGAATACTGCGCATATACCGGAGCCAAACACTCGATCGCCATGGCCAACGGGACAGTGACGCTGGACGCCGCGATGCTCGGGCTAGACCTGCAACCGGGTGACGAGGTCATCGTAACCCCGCGCAGCTTCATCGCCTCGGCCAGCTCGGTGATGCTGGCGGGCGGTGTTCCGGTCTTTGTCGATGTCGATCCTGACACCCAGAATATCACGCCCGACACCATCGCCCAGGCGATTACGCCGCGCACCCGGGGGATCATACCCGTGCATCTGGGCGGTTGGCCCTGTGACATGGACGGCATCATGGATCTGGCCCGCGCCCACGACCTTTGGGTCATCGAAGACTGCGCCCAGGCCCACGGCGCGATGATTGGCGACCGCCATGTCGGAACCATCGGGACCTTGGGATCGTTTTCCTTCTGCCAGGACAAGATCATGACCACAGGCGGCGAAGGCGGTCTGCTGGTGACCAACGACTCTGATCTCTGGGGTCGCATCTGGAGCTACAAGGATCACGGCAAAGGTTATGACACCGTGTTCAACACGGAACACCCACCCGGCTTTCGCTGGCTGCACGACTCAGGACCCGGCACCAATCTGCGGATGAACGGCCCTTCGGCGGCACTTGGTCGAATACAGCTGAAACGCTTGGACGCATGGCGCGCGCACCGGACGGCAAATGCGGATATCCTGCACAATGCCCTTGCGACCTGCCCGGCCTTTCGCGTGCCAATGCCACCCGACGGCGTTACCCACGCATTTTATAGGTTCTACGCATTTGTGCGGCCGGAAACACTTGCGCCCGGCTGGAGCCGGGACCGCATCATCGCCGAGATCGCCGAGGCCGGCTTTCCCGCCTTTTCTGGCAGCTGCTCTGAGATTTACCTCGAGAAAACCTTCACCAGCCGAGGCCTGGGACCCAAGGAACCGTTGCCCGTGGCGCGCGAGCTGGGCGAAACCAGCCTTGCCTTCCTGGTCGACCCGGCCTGGTCCGCCGAGAACGTCGCTCGTCTGGCGCAGGTCATCGTTGATGTGGGCCAAAAGGCGACGGCCCGCCACATGGCACAGGGCTGAGCGCGAATTGGTGATGTGTGGCCGATCAACATACAGCTTGTGTCGAACGCCCACCGGTGAGCTGCGGAGGGTGACCCGATGATCTTGCATGTCACCACTGATTTCTCGGGCCAAGGTGGCGCACAAGCCATGTTGGCCCGACTTTTGGCCCATTCGGGCGAACGGGCCTGCGTCGTCGCCCTGACCGAGGTTTCGGACCGCTGCCGCGCAATGGCGGCGAATGACAAGGTCGAATACGTTTCGCTGCGTGCCAGATCGCCGTTGGCCCTGTTTCGCGCGGTTTGGCAGATCCGACGTTTGATCCGGACCCATCAGCCGGATGTGGTTCTGTGCTGGATGTACCATGCAATGGTCCTGGGCCTGATCGCCGGCAAACTTGCCGGGCGGCGCGTTCCAGTCGTTTGGACCGTGCGGCAAGCGCTGGACGACCCGGCTGCCTTCACCCGCAGCACCCGCGCTGCGGTGGCGCTGTCGAAGGTGCTTTCCAGATTCTGTCAGGGGATCCTCTACAACTCGACCCGCGCTCAAACTCAGCACGAGAAATACGGCTTTGCCGGGGACCATTCCACGGTGATTCCAAACGGGTTTATCCTTCCGCCCAATCCAACGTCGCGGCCGGGGCCCGCCCGCGTGCTTGGAGTGGCGGCAAGGTTTCACCCGCAGAAAGACTTCGAAACCTTCTTCCGCGCCTTCTCGATTGCGCGCCAGTCCGTCCCGGACCTGCATGCCCGTCTGGCCGGAGACGGCGTAACGCTGGAGAACCCTGAGATCCGCGCGATGCTGGCCGACAACGATCTGCCCGAAGACAGCGTGACGTTGTGCGGCGACCTGCACGATATGTCCGAGTTCTACGCGAGCATTGACCTGCTGGTTTTGGCCTCGCGCACCGAAGGCTTTCCGAATGTGATCGCCGAAGCCATGAGCCACGGCCGCCCGGTCGTGACGACTCATGTCGGCGACAGCGCCAGAGTGGTGGACTCGTGCGGCTATGTCGTGCCGCCACGTGATCCGCAGGCATTGGCAGAGGCACTGGTCCAAGCTGCCAACTGGCCGCCCGAAACCTACAAGGCCCATAGCAATGCTGCCCGCGACCGCATCGCCACACACTACTCCCTCGACGCGATTGCCCGCGCCTATGATCAGGCCCTGAACCAAGCTGCCAACCCGGCGCCACCCACAGCGCCTCAAGTCGAATAAAGGACCTGACCCATGTGCGGTATCGCCGGATTTCTGACTTTTCAGCCCATGGGCGCCGACTCGGGCCGCACCACGCTGCAGGCCATGTGCGACGCTATTCAGCACCGGGGTCCCGATGCCGACGGATTGTTTGTCGATCCAGACGCCGGTGTAGCTCTGGGCCATCGCCGCCTTTCGATCGTCGACCTGTCGGAGACCGGGGCGCAGCCAATGACCTCGCCCAGCGGCCGGTTCACCATCGTCTACAATGGGGAAATCTACGGCTTTCTGGCCCTGCGGCAAACGTTGCTGGACAAGGGCGTCACGTTTCGCGGCACATCAGATACCGAGGTGCTACTGGCGGCTATGGACCTCTGGGGCATCCGCAAGACATTGGAACAGGCGCACGGCATGTTCGCCTTCGCGGTCTTGGATCGCAAGCTGAACCGGGTGGTTTTTGCGCGCGATCGGTTGGGCAAGAAACCCCTGTATCTAGGCCTCAAATCCGGCCAGCTTTTGTTTGGTTCCGAACTCAAGGCGCTGCGCGCGAACCCCGCATTTGGCTCGCCGGAAGCCGACCGGCGGGCCCAGGCGCAATACGCCCGCTACGGATATGTGCCGGCACCACTCTCGATCTATCGCGAAGTTATGAAGTTGCCCGCCGGATCAATGGTCGAAGTCCGCCTGGACCAGCCGCCCGCGACGGCTCAGGACCTGGTAGATGCCATCCGGACGTTCTGGGACCTTCGCGACTGCGCGAAACGGGGACTTGCCGCACCGATCCACGACGAAGAACGGGCGCTGGCTCGTATTGAAGAGGAACTGCAGCGTGCCGTGCAGGAGCGCATGGTCGCGGACGTCTCGGTGGGGTCCTTCCTGTCCGGCGGGATAGATTCAACCCTGATCACTGCCATGATGCAGGAACAAACCAACGGCAAGGTAACAAGCTTTACAGTCCGTTTCGAGGAAGAAGGCCTGAACGAAGCAGACCATGCCGCCGCAATCGCTGCACATCTGGGCACGGACCATCACGAGGTCACTGCAACACCATCCATGGCGTTCGAATTGCTCGATGACCTACCACACGTTTATGACGAACCTTTTGCCGACCCGTCCGGCGTTCCAACCCTGCTGGTTTCCAAACTGGCCCGCGACCAACTGACCGTCGTGCTGTCGGGTGATGGCGGCGACGAGTCCTTTGGCGGGTACGAACGCTATGCCCGAATGATGGCGATGGAACGCTTGGGCCGAAAGCTTCCTCGGCCGGCTGCGTCGATTTTGGCAGCATCGCCTGATGCCCTGCGTGCAGCCGTTGCGCCGATCCTGCGTAAATTCGTTTCAGGCACTATGCGCGACCAGATCACAGCCGACAGGATCTCCAAAGTCGCCTCGGTCATCGCGCAGCCTGATTTCAGAAGCCGATACAATACCCTGTTCAGTCTTTGGGACCCGGCAGCAGCGCTGAAGGACGTGAATGACGGCGGGGTCTATCAAACACTCGGATTGCCCAACGGTCTTGATGAAGTTGACACGATGCTGCTGCTGGATTCCTGCCTGTATTTGCCCGAAGGCATTCTTGTGAAAGTCGATCGAGCGTCGATGGCCGTCGGTCTTGAGGCGCGCGCGCCCTTGTTGGATGACCGCGTTGTCGCCGCCGCTTGGCAGGCGCCCCGATCCCTGCGTTTCGACGGTAAACAGGGCAAGGTGGCCCTAAGGCGCCTAGTGGACAAGCGCGTACCAAAGGCCTTGTATGACCGCCCGAAACAAGGGTTCGGGATTCCCGTCAACGACTGGCTGCGTGGCCCGCTGAAGCCTGTGGCAAACGAGGTATTTTCAACAGGACAGGGGGTCGAGGACGTATTCGACACAGCCACCTTGGCGCGACGATGGCGCGAGCATCTCAGCGGGCGTCGCAATTGGGGGCCCCATCTGTGGACGGTTCTGATGTATCATTTCTGGCAGAAAAAATGGCTGGCCTGATCCTCGAACCGCGGACTTCTGTTCACCAAATTCGCACAAAAGGACACAATTCAGCCGATTGTCATGTGAAACAGAGGTGCACGCCCGTATCGTTTGTCACGCGCCGTACCGGCGTGCCTAAGTCTGTTCATGACTGAACTGATTGCATCCTGCTCGGGCCTTTGGCGCGATATCCGGTCCGAATTTCGGTCTCCACACCCCCCTGCAATGAGACGGCAGGCGGGCCTCGCGCTACTGCTTCTGTTTGGCGTGGTCTTTGCTTTTTTCTATTTCCGGCTGGAATTCGCGCGGCAGTTTCTGGACATGCCCGCACCGCCGGGCAAACCGTTCTACAACGACGACTGCATCCTTGCCTCGGACCCTGGCCGTTACTCGCATGGCTTGTTTCAGGGGCACTACCTGGCTTTCCACCTTGCGCGCCACCCGCTGGTCGTGATGCTGAACGCCGCCATCGCCGAGCCGTTGACCTGGCTGGGCATCCGGCAGCCTATCGCGATTTCGATCAGTCTCGCATTCTGGGCCGCCATTTCGTCTGTCACGATTGCACTATTCCTACTGCGCCAACACCTGTCGCTCTCCGTTTCCATTCTGGCGACGCTTGCTGTTCTCCTGACCTTCGGAACCGTCACCACGCTCAGCGTTGTCGAGACCTACAGCGTCTCACTCTGGGCGATCGCCATGTCATTGTTGATCATGGCCGAGATGGCCAGACACTGCGCCAAGTACCCGGCCCTTACCAGCGTGATCGCTGGCCTGGCTTGCGGTGTGCTGGCCGGATGGTCCCATTTGCCGGCGGCCGCATTCTCATTGGTTTATGCCGGATTTTCATGGGCTTTTCTCGACGGAGGTGTCGGGCGGAAACTGACGTTCGGAGTGGCGGTTCCGTCGGTGATCGCCGTAATCTGCATGATGGCTCCGGTCGTTTTTCTCGGCATCGTTCTGGACGGTGATCCTTTCATGGAACCGACCGAGATGGTTGGCCGCTACGCGGACGCCGCGAACTTCACCAACCCCAAAATCATCAAAGACTATGCCGCTGGCTTCTTCCTGTTTTCCTGGGTTGCTCCAGCCGAAACGGTTCAATGCCGCTTTTTGCTGGATCGACTATGGGAGATTCTCCGCGATCCAAGCCGCTTGGCCCTGACAATTCTGGCGACAATCCTGGTCGGATGGGCAATTGTTTCAGGCGCAAGAACAGCTGGCCGCGCCCCGCTTGTGCTGGCAGTGTGGGCGTTGGTGGGCACGTTCTTTGTGTTCTACCTGTTTTTCAACCCGCCCGAAGTACTGCTTTACAGCTCTCACTGGACCACGGCCCTTATCCTGGGTTCGGTCATTCTGCTAAAAGAAAAGCCGGGACTAGTCTTGCTGTTGAGTGGAATTGTGGCACTCAGCCTGTATGTGAATGTACCGCCTCTTGCGGATCCGGCTTCGTTCGATCCGGTGCAATGCTGTCCGCACGGAGGTCGAAACTAGGCCGGACAGAGCGGCGGCTGTGGATAAACTTGACAACAAAAGTGACCCTACTTAGCGTTTTGGGTCATCGTCTCCGCCGGTGAAAAATTAAGGATACGCCGAATTCGCAAACTGCTACTTGCGCCGTTCGGAAGTGTTTCACGCTGTTGGTTGTAAAAGTGTTTTTTGGGTTGAATTCATGCGGCAGTCCACCGAACTGAAGGTCTTTTTCTTTTTCCTCGTTGCCTGTGCAGCCGGGCTATTTGCGGCCGGCACATGGCACGGAATCGGAATGCGTCCGGATTCTATGGCCTATCTGGGGCTGTCCCCCGACCGGTTTCAACAGGCGCCAACCTATACCGCGCTGATTAATCTGCTGGCCGGAATGGGTGTCCAGCCCGTGCTTGCGGCCACTGTACTGAATATCCTCAGCCTGATCCTGAACATCGCTTTGATGTTCTTGATCCTGCACGACTGCAAGGTTCGGCCACGGATGATCTTTCTGGCAGCACTGATCATGGTCCTGAGTCCCCAGTTCATGTACGCGCATGTCACAATACTGTCGGAACCGCTCACGACAAACTGCTTGCTGGGCACCTATTTCTTCATGTCCCGTTACCTGCGCGGCGACAACGTGTCCGCCTTTGTGTTGGCAAGCTGTCTGGCCGCCCTGTGCGTGCTGACCCGGTTCGCACTGGTCCCTCTGATCGCGGCCTGCTCGCTGACAATCCTTGTTTATGGTCACGGCGACCTGCGCCGTCGACTGGTTTCGGCGATTGTGTTCGGCCTGATCGCATCCGCAGTCATCATCGGGTGGTACCTGTACAATCAAACCTCTGGCGGGACCGGCATCGGGCGTCAAGCAGCGTTCCTTGGGGATCCCGACGCCGAGACCTTCCGCGCTGCACTGACCACGCTTTCAGCCTACGTGCTGCCAAGCTCCCTGCCGCCGATCATCACGTTGACCGCTTTGGTGGTGGTTTTGGGGTTCGTCGTTGCTCTGATCGCCACGGCTTTGAAGGTTCAGACCAACCCTGATGACCTTCCCGGTCTGCCAGTTGCGCGTCCGATCTCGTTCTTTTTGTTGGTCTACGTTCCTTTCCTGGTTCTGGCCCTGTTTATCGAGGCGAATCTGACCATCCATGCCCGATACCTGTTGCCAGTGTTCATTTCGACTCTGGTTCTGGGGTTTGCTCTGGTTGGTGGTCAGCCAGGAACGGATATGATGAACCGGCTGCGTCCCGTAGCCCTCATACTTGCGCTGGCGTTGACCGGAACCTATGCCGTACGCACGGCAGCGATGACCCGCACCCACATGACTGAGGGGAATTTCTATGCCTCACCGGTCTGGAAGAACTCTCCGACCTTGGCGCATCTGGACAATTTGCGGGATGGTGTCGTGGTCTATTCCAACGGTTATGATGTCATTCGGCTGGTCAAGGGCGTGGATGCGCTCAAGTCCCCTGAGTTGTTCGAACGCAGAACCGGCAGGCCGGACCCTGGTACGTCGCCAGAAAAAGAAATTCAGGAGGTCCGCAAACGCGTGGCAAACCAAAACGCGGTTGTCGCCATCCTGAACGAGGTCGACTGGCGGTTCTATCTGGTCAATGAGGAACGGCTGATCCGCGAAGCCGATCTGACGCTGCTCTATGAGGAGGCCGACGGGCGGATCTATGGATCTCCCGCCAGTTTCAAACCGATCGAATGAAGGATCGTTTATCATGAAGCTTGTTCCAACACTCGCGGCCGAACAATGATAGGATCGATGATATTCAATCGGGTGGCTCTGCATTCACGCCCTGAAGGATTGCTTGATGAAGTTTGAAGACCTCAAACACGTCTCGGTTCTGGTCGGTCGCTATTTCGTGACCGGGTGCACGGCCGTCATCATCCATTTCTCGGCGATGGCGTTCTCGGTCGAAGTCTTGGGCATCTACGAAACGATCGCTTCAGCAATCGGATTTCTGATGGGGGCCACATTCAATTACTGCATCCAAAGACTATGGGTGTTTCGGTCCAGCGTTCCACATCGCAGTGCCCTGCAGAGGTTCATTCTGGTCACGGCGACGACGTCGGCGATAAACGTGGCGCTGTTCTCTCTTCTCTTTGCGTTGTTGCCTTTCCACTACTTGATCATTCAGGCGTTCGTGACCGGGTGCATATTCCTTCTGAATTTTACCCTGAACTGGAAAATCACATTTCGCGAGCCTGCTGCTGAACCACCGGAAGCCCAGGCACAGGACGCCGGAAGGTAGGTATGCCGGACCAAACCCACTGTGTCGGCTTTGGAAACAACGCCAACAACCAACCGCTTTGTTCACGATTTTAAGACTTCGAAAAGGCAGCTCTTCGCCCGACGCCAGAATGGCTAAAAACTCTCTGCTCTCGGATTTGCATCGCTTTTTTTGCCCGCCAAACGCACAGGGACGGCCTTTTGGCCTGATATGGCTAGATAAATCTATCGAGCCGATCAAAGTACAGGTAAAACAATATGATAAATAACAGTTCGATTCTGACGCTGATTTTAAGCCGTATTCACGGTCCGAAAAAAATGGAGAACACTCGTGCAATCCGGTGACGACGCAATTGCCAGCCAGCATGAAACCAACGATTTCATCAATATCTGGTTGCTGCTGCGCCGGAACCTGCTGGTCATCTTTCTGTTGGTCGTCGGTGCGGTCTCGGCAACAGCCTTCTACATGTCGACCATCCCCGACCAGTATCGGTCGGACGCGCAGATGGTTCTGGCTCTCACGGAAACACGATTCAGCGAGTCGACCGGACAGCTGGAAACCTATGAACTGAACCGGTCGAGCGTGGAAACCGAGTTGGCCCGACTGCGGTCTCGCGACTTTGCCGAGCAGGTGGCAGACCGCTTGGGTCTGTTCGACGACCCCAGCTTTGTGCGCCGTGCCCCCGGCGCGGACAGCGAGGCGGATGAAGAGATTCACCGCGCCGCGGTCACTGACAAAGTACTGGCCTCTTATTCCGTCTCCCGCGCGGGAGAAAGCCTCGCCATCAGCATCGAAGGCCGATCCACATCGCCGGTGCTGGCTGCAGCCCTGCCCAATACCGTCATTGCCGTCTATATCGCGAACGAGCGCGACGCACGCGTCAATCGCTTGATGACATCGATCGACAATCTCAAACGCCGGGTCGGTATCCTTGGCGAAGAATTGACTCAAGCGGAATCGAATTTGGCCGAGTTCATACGTGAGGACAATCTGGACGACGAACAGTTCGTGACCCGGCTGCGCGCCGAGGTTGAGCGGCGCAAGGCCCAGCTGCGCATCGGCATCGAACGCAACCTACCGGAAGACGAAATTCTGGCCCTCCAGGAGCAGCTGATCACATCCGAGCAGGAGCTGGAGGCCCGCACCCGTCTGGAGCTGTCGTTGCTGCGCCGGGAACGCGAGGTCGAACTACTGCGAACCCGCTATCAAACCACGATCGACAACCTGACCTTGCTGGAAACCCGCATCGGCCAGCTTGAGGACGGCACAGTTCAGGTTTCCAAAGCGCGAATTCCGGTTGAACCCTATGCCCCCAGCAGGTCGTTGATCACGGTACTGGCCGGCCTGTTCGCAATGATCGTTGGCTTCATCATCGCACTGGTGCGCGAGGGCCTGGACAGAACGGTGCGCAGCGAAAACCAGATCTTCCGAATGACCGGCCTCAGCAATCTGGGATATATCGCCCGTCAGCGACGCAGCAAAATGTTCGCCGGTGAGAACAAGGCGATCGAAAACCTGTTGCAGAGCCAGAAATCGCCCCTGGCCGAAGCCGCCCGGGGCATCTTGACCAATTGTATCAAGTTCCAGCATTCCAAGGTGATCCTGATCACCTCAGGCTTGCCGAACGAGGGCAAATCCTTCGTCAGCAGCGTTCTGGCGACCTCGGCGGCCGTTGACGGACTGAACGCTCTGCTGATTGATCTGGACACGCACCGTCGCGGCGCGACGAAGACGTTCATTCCAGACATGGATGAGGTGCAACTTTCGGAAATCTATTCTGACAGTGTAACCCTGCAACATGCTCTGACCACCGAAACCAAAGGGTCACTGGATCTGATCACCGCAGCCTCGCCTACGCACGAGCTGTCTGATGCCGCGTCAAACAAGCTCAAGCAACTCAAAGAAACGCTGCTGGATCAATACGATATCATTATCGTGGACACACCCCCGGCACTGGTGATGGATGAAGTGTACCGCAACGACATCCTCGCCGACGCCGTTCTGCTAGTCGCGCGCTGGGGAAAAACGCCACAGCATGCGTTGCAAGCCGCGGCAAAACGGCTTCAGTCATCCGGCTTCAATGTACTGGGTACGATTCTGAATGACGTCGACCCCAAGAAATACCGCTGGACCACCTACGAAGGGTATTACGGTACTTACGACGACTACTAGAAAATCCGGCGACCGCGCCGTTCCGGCCACCGGGGATGTCTGGTGGCCGAGTCTGTGCTACCATGCGAGTACCGGATGCTGCGCGCGGGTACTGATCGACGTGCGGCGCGGTCGGAAATACCGGACTTTGCTTGGAGTGGGTTTTGGGGAAAGCTTCTTCAAGGGCAGATGAAAACGGGGGGCTCATAATCATCGCGCTGGCACTGGTCCTGGCGGTGATTCAGACGGCTTTTCCCTTGGTTGACGTAAACTTCTCCAGTGACTCGGCAGACTACGTTCAGGCCGCCGCCTATCGCGGCTTTGCATATCCTTTTTTTCTGGACCTTTTCGACGGGTTCCCGGACCCGCTGCGCGCCGCTGTTGTGGGCCAGATCTGGGTATTCTCGGCTGCTGCATGTCTATTGTCGGTCACACTGGCTCGGGCCACTGGCCATCCCCGTGCCGGTCTGGTCCTGCTTGGAATTCTGATCATCAACCCGATGACGTTCTACTTCAACTACAGCATCCTGTCCGAGTCTCTGTTCCAAAGCGCGACATGCGTCTATCTTGCCTGTCTGGTGCAAGCGATCCACGGCCCCAAGCCCTGGCACTTTGCAGCCCTGGGCATGACAGTCGGCGCTTTGATCGCGATCCGTCCAGTTGGTTTTGCTCTTCTGCCCATCCTTATCGTGGCGGTTCTTTGCGCGAGCTATATCAATGGCAGGCGCCCGTGGGCTGGATTGGCTCTGGCGGTTCTGGGCGTCGCCTTCGTGCTGCTTGCAGACCGCGCCGCTTACGACCTTCGCCACGATGAACCTCGCGAAAGCGTGCTGGGGAACGTCTTATTCGCAAAAAGCGCCATGTTCGCTGCAGGCCCAAACCCCTATGCCCCCGATGACCCACGAACCGAAGTCTGGATTATTCTTGAAGAACAGGGCCCGGCTGACGCACGAGAGGCGATTTCCCGGGCGCCATTTGGACCGGTCTCCTTCTTTCTGATGCACAGCTACGAAGCCAGCTTGATTTTTCTGTACGAGAAGGACCGGTTGCAGTCCATTGCCGACCGAATTGGCATTCCAAAGACCGAACTCATGGCCGAAATCGGTTCAAGACGAATTCTGGCGAACCCGACGGGGTTTTTGCGGTTGCCGCTACAGCACTATGTCGCCCTCTGGCAGCCCTTCTACCATGCCGTGACCGCGAACGACATCACCGCCTACATCGCGCAGAATGGGCCGTTCCCGATGGACAATGCGCTAGGCTATATCACCCGCGATGTTTTTGATCCGCCGTATGCACGTCTTATCCATTCCGCGCTTGCGATAGGTTGGCTGGCTTCGATCTTGATCCTGGCGGCCTCAATCCTTTGGCTGCGCCAAAACTGGGCCGGACGTCAAATACTGACTCTGGCCGGGTTGGGGGTGCTGAGCCTGCACGCGCTATTGTTTCTGTCTGCAACACTATCCATCGCGTCGGTTAGGTATCTTGCAGCACTTTGGCCTATCGTCGCGGTGGTCATATGTGCTAGTTTTCTTGTGGTTTTGAAGCTTTATGATCGCCGGAAGAAGCACGCAAGGCGCAGTCTGGAAATCTGACATGCCGCCCGTAGTGTTCTGTTTCTCGCCTTTTCGGGCCCGGCAAATGTTGTTGTGTCGGTGAAAGTGGTTGCAATGGTAAGAGCCGGATTCAAAGACTATTTGTCCATTGCGCGCATCGACCATTGGTTCAAGAACATCTTCATTCTGCCGGGTGCCGTTCTTGCGGTCATCATGGGTGCCGAGTTCACCAGTCGGTCGGCAATCGACCTCGCCGTCGGGATATTTTCGATCTGTCTGGTCGCGTCGGCCAACTATACTATAAATGAGTGGTTGGACCGCGAATTCGACCGGCACCACCCGAAGAAGAAAGAGCGTGCCTCAGTCGTGACCGAGATCGACGGCCGGATCGTCTGGTTGCAATGGCTGGGTCTGGCGATCGTCGGTCTCGGACTCGCGCTACTGATCAATACGCCGTTCTTCCTGACGGCGCTGTCCCTGCTGATCATGGGGATCATCTACAACGTCAAACCAATCCGGTCCAAGGACCGCGCCTATTTGGACGTTCTGAGCGAGGCCATCAACAACCCCATTCGGTTCTTTGCGGGCTGGTTCATTATGGTTCCGCCGATCGTGGCACCGTCCAGCGTGTTGATCTCGTACTGGTTCGGCGGCGCGTATCTGATGGCGATCAAGCGCTTTGCCGAATATCGTACCATTGACGACCCGGCACTTGCCGCGCGGTACCGCGCATCTTTCAAAGACTATGACGAGTCGAAGCTATTGGTGTCGGCGCTGGTCTACGCAATCTTGTCCACCGCTTTCCTGGGCGTTTTCCTGACAAAGTACAAGGTCGAGCTTCTGCTGTCTCTGCCCTTCGTGGCGATGTTGTTCGGGCGCTATCTTGCCGTCGGGCTGGCCCGGGACTCGATCGCACAGGCCCCCGAAAATCTGTACAAACAACGCGGCCTTGTTTTTCAGGTTATTCTGCTGGTGGTGGTCATGTTCGTTCTGCTCGAGATCAAGCTTCCGTTCTTTGAACAGTTGCTTGAAATCCGGCCAGTCGGGTCATAGGTGCCGGGCAACGGACCGGCTTGCTGCCAGACTGGAGGTGATGCGCGCATGGTGAACCAGCCTTCAGATGATGTTGTATCCGCACCGATCCGGCGATGCTGGCTGTGCGGCACCGGCGGCCTCAGGAGGATAAAGGAAAGCACCCTGCGCGGGGATCCGACGTCGCGGAACTTTGAAATTTCGAATGCCGACTACGGTACAACCACCGCGATCGACCAATGCGTCCGCTGCGGTTTTTGCCAATGCACGGATATGGTCGATGTCCTTAAATTCTACGAAGACCTCGAAGACCCGGCCTATGAGATGACGCGCCCCCAAAGGGCGCGGCAGAAACGGGTGCTGCTAAACAGGCTGCCAAGACCCACTGCCGGCGCGAACCGGCTGCTGGATGTGGGGGCCGGAACCGGTATCCTGGTCGAGGAGGCCATCGCCTGTGGTTACGACGCGATCGGGGTTGAGCCGTCGCGACGGTTTTGCGCCCGGGCAAAACATCATGGCCTGCCGGTGGTCCAAGGCGTTCTTCCACATCCCGATCTGACCGGCCCCTACGATGTAGTCACTCTGGTAGACGTGGTCGAACATGTTTCGGATCCGCTGGACCTGATCACCCGGGCTGCACGGTTGTTGGCCGATGGCGGAGTACTGGTCGTCGTTACGCCCGACCGCTCGTCCCTGCTGGCGCGTATCATGGGAGACCAATGGTGGCACTATCGTGTTGCGCATATCGGCTATTTCGACCCTGAAACACTGCGCTTTGCCTTGGCCAAAGCTGGCTTGCAGCAAACCGAATTTCATCGTCCAACTTGGTATTTTCCGTTAGGATATCTGGTTGAAAGAGTGCATCGTTATCTACCCAGATGGGCGCGCTTCAAGGTTCCGGCACGGCTGGCTGACCTAGTGATCCCAGTGCACCTGCGGGATTCAATGATGGTCTGCGCGACCAAAGCCCAAACCCGGGACACCGCGCCCTAGACCAAAGGCAGAAGAATTTTGACAACAGCCAAGGTTTTTAGAATGCCCATTGCAAAAAGGCCAAGACTGCTCGCCGTATTCCAAGTATCGCTTTTTGCGACTGTTCTGGCGATTGGCTGCAGCCCTGGCACGCTGCTGGCCGAGAACGCGAACCGGTCCTTTTCGGCACAACTGCCGGACGGCTCCCAAAGAGCATTTCCCAGCGCTGAAGGGCATGGCGCCGCCGCCAAAGGTGGGCGCGGCGGGCGCGCGATTTATGTCACGAACACCGAAGAATACGGGCCCGGCTCCTTACGTGCATGCATCGACGCCAAAGGCCCTCGAACCTGCATTTTTCGGGTCAGCGGAACGATTACACTGGAAAAGGCGTCTCTGATCGCAAACAGTCCTTTTCTGACCATCGCCGGAGAAACCGCTCCGGGCGGTGGGATTGCGATCCGAAACGGCCCACGTCAATTGCGCCCATCACTGGAAATCCGAACGCACGATGTCATCGTGCGCCATGTTCGGTTCCGGCCCGGACCGCACGACGTAGAATCCTGCTGTTCAGGGGCCATTGGCGTCTACACCAAAGCCGCGCGTGACGTGATCTTCGACCACATTTCGACCAGTTGGGGCAGCGACGAGACGATTGACTCAGAAAACGCCGAACGGCTGACCTTTCAGTGGAGCATCATCAGCGAGCCCCTCTTGCATGGCGGACCAGGCAAAAGCAACCGGGCCCGCAACATGCTGCTGACAAAGGGCGGCAACTTCAGCATCCATCACAACCTGTTCTCTCATGGGATGTTCAGAAACCCGCAAATCGCGCCCCAGACCCCGGGGACCACGACCGAAATCGTAAACAACCTGATGTACTCACCGATCTGGCAATATGTCGTTTCGCTGGACAATCGCTGGACCGAGCTGGACGCCAATATCATTGGCAACCTGAAGCTGTCCGGTGAAAGCATCGATTCCAATCTATTGGTGCACCTGTTCGACGGCTTCAAGAACGGCTACCGATTGTACCTTCGGGACAATCTTGATGAAGACAACCGCAACAGCCTGGACCTTCCCGAGGAACTGGTCCTTGCCCCAGAACATCGTGTCTATGTCGTTGATGAGCCGGTCACCCCGCCTTTGGTCCAGGCCGATCCGGTCTCGACAGTGTTCGAAACGGTCCTGCAAAACGCTGGAGCGACACGCCCATCTCGCGACGCGGTGGATCAGAGGGTTGTTCAGGAGGTCCGTGACCGATCCGGCAAAATCCTAAAGAAGAACCCTGAAAAGGTCGGCGGTTGGCCCGAGCTTGAAAGCGCCCTGCCCTATGCAGACAGCGATGTTGACGGGATGTCTGATGAATGGGAAACGCAATGGGACCTGAATCCCACGGACCCGATGGACGCAACCGCGGATTCGGACGAAGATGGCTGGACCAACCTCGAGGAGTTTCTGCACGAATTGGCTGGCGACGGGACCGGGATGGGACAAAGCAACCCGTGACGTGAAAAGCTAGCGGCGCCGGTACCGATCGGACGCAGCCAACAGCCCCAATGCCACGATCCACGGGATCAGCATACCGCGCTGGTAAACATGGGTGTAGTTCATGGACAGCGCCGCAAAGGTCAGCGTGACCGTCACCACGGTCGCGCGCCCGTACACCCTGTTCGGCACATTATGCCGGGCCATTACGGCGTAGACGATGGCGGACCCCAAAACGAAGCACAATCCCAGCAAGGCTAGAATACCCCCTTCGTTGGCCAGCAACAGGTACAGGTTGTGAACGGGAATGCCTTGACTGCTCAGTTCGCGATACTGTCCCGCGCCCATACCGACCAGAAAGTAATCCGGCAGAAACTGCCAGGCCTCGATCATGAGATCCGCGCGGTCCTCGAATGTACCCGCGTGACTCAGGTCCCCCTCGAGCAGAGGTGACAATACCCGGTTGCGGAACGTCGGCGGAAAGATGAACTCAGCCCATTGGATACTGATCCAAGCCATCGTCGTCACAGCTGTTCCCCAGATCATCAGCACGCGCTGATTTCCAACCAGCAGCAGGAACAAAGCACCGCAGATGACCGCACCAGCAAGGCTGGAATTCGAACTTGCGTAGATCAAAGTGATGGCAAGCAGCCCGAAGAGGGCCAAGAATGGCAGTTTTCTTAGCGCACCCGTCAGCCCAAGATACCACAATACCGGGAACCAAAGCACGATCAGTCCAGCCAACCCGTTTGGATTATCCACCAGTCCCGCCACGCGGTAATTGCCGCTGACCAGCATGAAATACCGGGATTCGCCACCGGAATAGCCCACGCCATAGGCGATCATCCCGACAAGACAGTTCAAGGCAATCGAGATCACGCCGACCTTTGCAAGAGTAACAGCCTCTTCATATGGGCGACCCAGGATCGCCAGAGGCAGAAGAACAAACGAAAAGAAATACTGCACGATGACCACGAAGGCCGACACCGGATCGCCGTGCGCGATAGAGCCGATCGACAGTCCCGCCACCATCATCAGCATGCCGATGAACCAGACCGAAGACGCGGATTGCAACGGAAACAGCGGCAGGCTGCGGTTGCACCGCAGGATCACGGCAACCGTCAAAAACATGTCGCTGGCCGTGAACAGAACCGCCGGATGGCGAAAGGCAGTGAACGTGCTGAACAGCAACGCAGTCATCAGACACACGAATTCGATCTGCTCCAAAATCGGCTTAGGCCGGCTGATACTGTTGACTGGCACCATATTCTACAATCCAAACGGCGGTGGGTTACCTGGCCCGCAGACTGGTACCCGGAATACAAGGGTAACACCCAAGATACCTTCAAAAAACATGTTTCCGGCTCCCATCGCCCGGCTGCCGGACCGGGTCATGCCGCTCCCGGCAGCAATTGGCCCCTCAACGTCATTTCCAGACCCGTTGCAATGTCCACGACCGGCGCATAGCCGAATGCAGCCCGGGCTGCGTTCGAGGACAGATCGAACCTCGTGAATGGCGGACTGTCTCCGGATCGGGTTTCGATCATACCCTGGCCACCTGCGACGGACATGACCTCCTGCGCCAAATCCGCCAAGGAAACCGGATCTCCGCCGGAGATATTGAATACACCGCAAGCTGCGGCCTGGGCCGATTGCAAAATCGCCCGGCTCAGGTCATGCGCATGCACGAAATCAATGCTGTTCTTTGGACCGGTTACTGTGATGTTTTGCCCCGCGGCCGCATCATTCAGCATCCGCACAAGAAACTTGTCATCAGGCAGCCCATGACCATAGAGCGCCGAAGGTCTGAGCACGGTCACTCGCGCTCCAGAAGTCTGGGCAAGCTCAGCCAGCCCCGCTTCGGCCAGACGCTTGGTTGTAGCGTAATCACCGCCAAGCGGCCCCGGGGCGGTTTCCGCACTTTCGTCGATTCCGCGGGCATGAGGATCGCGATATACCGACCCGCTGGACACAAAGATGAAGTGCACGTCACGATCTGCCGCCCAACGCGCCGCATTCAACGTGGCTCGGACATTGCTGTCAAACAGCACCTGCCAAGCCGAGCCGTCACCCGCAGGCCCGGCAAGATCAATCCGGGCCGCGCAGTGCACGAATACATCCGCACCTTGCACCAGTTGATCCAGCCTGTCATGGGCGATCGCGTCCTGCAGATCCCAGTCCGACCGGTCGATCCGCGCAACAGGAATGTCACGTCGGCTTAGCCAGGCCACAAGATGGCGACCCAGCAAGCCGGTCGCCCCTGTCAGGGCAACTTTCATGACGTCCCGCCATAGAGGCTGAACTGGGCCGGGATCTGAGGTTCCGACTGTCCGGCCTGATCCAATGTATCTGTCATTGAACGCGGAACGACCAGCTCACTCCAATACCGCAGAACCATGCTGTCCCAAGCGATTTCTGGCTCATAGGCAAGGCCGCGGTCGGTCTTGAGGTAAAATTCGACCGGGTTGAAACCCAGTTGAGCACAGAACGGTGTAGTACCAGAGAACCGGGCATTGATTTCGAACACCTTGGGTACTCCGTCGTCG
This sequence comes from Ruegeria sp. BJ5, assembly GCF_056537865.1. Lineage (NCBI taxonomy): Bacteria > Pseudomonadati > Pseudomonadota > Alphaproteobacteria > Rhodobacterales > Roseobacteraceae > Ruegeria > Ruegeria sp. BJ5. The sequence goes on along the minus strand of NZ_JBQFSH010000004.1, from coordinate 197,909 downwards.
CCAAGGCGCAGCTGAAAATTGCAGGCCCCTTCGACGTCCAGCTTGCGCGCGATAGCTGTGACATAGTCTTCGATCACCGGATTCCGCTCGGGAACGGCCCGATATGTATCGCCCGACCGAAGCACTCGACGCAGTGCCAGAACCGGCGACAGACTCCCCTTCGCCCCGACGATCGTGCACGTGAACTCGCGCGCGTCATCGCCGATCAGCTCCTGTACGATGGTTGCCGCCGGATCACCGGGGTAGTTGGCCAGCTCGTCCCGAGAATTCACCCGTTCGACCCCGATGGACCGAAACCCGACCGCCGGTTTGGCAATGACCGGGTAGATCAGATCATCCATTTCCAAGGCCTCGGCCATGGGCCACGTGCGCGGATAGGGCAGCCCGTTATTCGCCAAAAAAGCCGAGGTCAGTCCCTTGTCATCGGCAATACGCACCGTCTCTGGACTGTTGACCACGACCTTTGTCCCGAACTGTTCCGCGATGCGATCCCGGTTTTCGGCACACAATGCCAGTTCGATATCCGTACCGGGGAAATAGTAATCCACGGACTCTGCCTGAAATATCCGTGCCAGTGAGTCGAGGTATCCCGGCGAGCGGCACCCTTCGACCAGAAAGGCTTTGTCGCAGGCATAAAGGCCGGCGGATAGGGCAGACATGTCGGCTCCAAGAATACGCAGCGGCGGATCAGAAATCAGCCTGAGCGACTTGATGATGCCCTGGCCCACTCCGCCACCCGCACCTGTAACCAAAACCGTGATCAATTCATTTCTCCATGAATGAAATAAGCCGTTCCTTTGTCCCCTGACTGAGGTCAGTGGCCTGAATATCCGCGCGGATCTGTTCCAGATCAAAGCTGATCGACGGGATGTCGATTCTCACCCGGTCGCCATCCAGCTCAAGGGTCAGATAAGACAGGCCCGTGCCCCGCCCCTGCCCGACCGCTCCGGGGTTCAGCAGCAGCACTGACCCTTTCGGAATCCTTATCCATTTGCGTTGATCCGCAGGTGTTGGTCTTCCGGCTTCGTCGATCATGACGGCAAAGGCCCGGTGCGAATGCCCAAAGACCCCGACCGTTTTTCCCATTTGTCGCAAGACCGCTGCGGCTGGTGCCCATTGATCCGGTTTCGAGACATAGGACCAGTCCCCATAATCGTAAGGGTTGGCATGTGAGAACAGGATCGGCCCCATGCTATGGCGGTCGGCCCAGGGGTATCGGTCGGCCAACGGTGGGTCGCCCCGGACCTCACCATGCGTCCACTCGACGGACTCCAACACAAATCCTGCAATGTTGTCGTAGAGAGACGGGTTACCTTTATCCAGATCGAAATAGAACTGATCGTGGTTGCCGCGAATGAACACGCAGTTTTGGCGAGCCATCAGTTGGTCGGTCAGTTCCAACACCTGCCGAGGGCGCACACCATATGTCAACAGATCGCCCAACATTACGACGACATCCGGCGCAAAAGCTTCGGCCTTTTGGATCGCGGTCGCATACGCCGTGGCGTTTCCATGTATGTCGGACAGTACCGCGATCTTCAGCGTACTCATGACCACTCTCCGCCGACCATGTCCGGCAATCCAAATCAAGCGCCGGCCCTGGTTCCAACCACTGCGAACACAGGCGCTCTGAAACACCCTTTAACAAATCAACTGCACAGCCCGGCCGAACCGTTCGACGGTGCAAACTTTCTGGGATGATACCGGCTGAGAACCGTGCCGCAACTCCCTTTGTCCAACCCAGGTCGCGCTGGAACAGTTCGGGTCCGGCCAATCAAGCCAAAGCAAACAATAGCTCAGGAAAATACTAACTGTCGCCTGATCGGACGAAATAAGAAAGGCCGGGCTCATTCGCCCGGCCTTCTGTGGTCAGCCAATGATCGCGTTCAGTGTCGCACTGGGACGCATCACAGCGGCAGTTTTGGCGCGATCGCCATGGTAATAGCCGCCCAAATCAGCAGGCTTGCCTTGAGCGGCCAGCAGTTCGGACAGGATCTGCTCTTCCTTTTCCGCCAGTTCTTTGGCGATCGGTGCAAAATGCGCCGCCAGTTCAGCATCATCCGACTGCGCGGCCAGTGCCTCAGCCCAGTAGCGGGCGAACCAATAGTGGCTGTCGCGGTTGTCCGGCTCGCCAACCTTGCGGCTGGGCGAGCGGTCATGGTCCAGGATCCCCTGCGTCGCGGCCTCGGCCGCAGCGCCCAAAACGGCGGCCTTGGCGTTTCCGCGGCTGTCGGCCAGGAAGTTCAGCGATTCACCCAGCGCGCAGAATTCGCCCATCGAGTCCCAACGCAGGTGGTTTTCCTCGACCAGCTGCTGAACGTGCTTGGGCGCCGAGCCACCTGCACCGGTTTCGAACAGGCCGCCGCCATTCATCAGCTTGACGATCGACAGCATCTTGGCCGAGGTGCCCAGTTCGAGGATCGGGAACAGGTCGGTCAGATAGTCGCGCAGCACGTTGCCCGTGATCGCGATGCTGTCTTTGCCGGCGGTGATGGTTTCCAGCGATTTGCGGGTCGCCTCACGCGGGGCCATGATCAGGAACTTGTCGGCCACGCCCGCGGCCTCCAGCACCGGTTTGACGTATTTGATCAGCTCGGCGTCATGGGCGCGGTTCGCATCCAGCCAGAAAATCGCCTCGGACCCGGTCAGGCGCTGGCGGTCCATTGCCAGCTGGATCCAGTTCTCAATCGGGGCTTTCTTGGCGGTGCAAGCGCGCCAGATGTCACCCTTTTCGACCTCATGCGAATGCAGGGTTTCGCCATTGGCCAGAACGACGCGGATCGTGCCGTCGGCGGGCGCTTCGAAGGTGGTCGGGTGGCTGCCGTATTCTTCTGCCTTCTGCGCCATCAGGCCCACATTGGCGACCGAACCGACGGTGGCCGGGTTCAGCGCACCGTTGGCTTTGAAGAAGTTGATGGCCTCGTCATAGACCGGCGCATAGCAGCGGTCTGGGATCATGCAGTTGGTGTCGCCCTTCTTGCCGCTCTCGTCCCAGCCCTTGCCGCCCGCGCGGATCACGGCGGGCATCGAAGCGTCGATGATCACGTCCGACGGCACGTGCAGGTTGGTGATGCCCTTGTCACTGTCCACCATGTACATCGAGGGTCGATCGGCCTTGACCGCCTCGATCGCGGCCATGATCTCGGCATCGTCCTTGACGCGGTTCAGCAGATCGCCCAAGCCGGAGTTCGGGTTGACGCCCAGCTGTGCCATGCGGTCACCGAATTTCTCGAACACCGGCGCCAGCCACGCCTTGACGGCATAGCCGAAGATGATCGGGTCGCTGACCTTCATCATCGTCGCCTTCATGTGCAGCGAGAACATGGTGCCGTCTTTCTTGGTATCCTCGATCGCGGCATCCAAGAACTCCGACAGCGCCTTGATCGACATGAAGGTGGCATCGGCAACGGTGCCTTCCTCCAGCGTCCAGCCGTCTTTCAGGACTGTCACACTGCCATCCTTGCCCACGAATTCGATCCGCGCATCACCGGCCTGATCGGCAGTGACGGTGGCCGATTTCTCGTTGGCATAGAAATCATTGCCCGGCATCGACGACACCTTGGTCTTGCTGTCAGCCGACCATTCGCCCATCGAATGCGGGTGCTGCTGGGCATATCGCTTGACCGCCTTGGCGGCGCGGCGGTCGCTGTTGCCCTCGCGCAGAACCGGGTTCACGGCCGAGCCCTTGATCGCGTCAAAGCGGGCGCGGATCTCTTTCTCGGCGTCGGTCTTGGGATCCTCGGGGTAGTTCGGGATGTCATAGCCCTGCCCCTGCAGTTCCTTGATGGCAGCGACCAGCTGCGGCACCGAGGCCGAGATGTTGGGCAGCTTGATCACGTTGGCCTCGGGGGTTTTCACCAACTCGCCCAGGGCGGCCAGATCGTCGGGCTGACGCTGTTCTTCGGTCAGGTTTTCGGGGAACGCCGCGATGATGCGCCCGGCCAGCGAAATGTCCTTGGTTCCGACGCTGACGCCCGCGGCCGAGGCGAATTTGCGGATGATGGGCAGGAACGAGGCACTGGCCAGCTCCGGCGCTTCGTCTACGATGGTATACAATATGTCGAAGTTCGATTTTTCTGCCATGTTCCCTTACCTTTTTTAAGCCTTTCAGGGGCGTGCGATCCGAGAGTTGTGCCGCGTACGGCGCGGCGTGCGAGGAGCGTGAATTCTGTTCCGCTCCGGGGTGACTCTGATTTGACAGGGTTTCCCTTAAATCACCCGGGGCCCGGGATCAATCGCATCCGAACGCGCATTTTGACCCAGTTTGCGCAAAACCGCGCATATGCCCGTATTTTCAGCCCGCCAACGATACGCGACGCCTTTCCCTTGGCGCGGGTGCTGGCTAAGACGGTTCTCCAACCCAAGATCAAGGAGGCCCCGTTGGATCGCATCACCCAGACCATCGCCACCGAAATCAATGCCCGGCCGCAACAGGTCGAAGCGGCGGTCAAGCTGCTGGACGAAGGCACCACCGTGCCCTTCGTGGCGCGCTACCGCAAAGAAGTGACGGGCGGGTTGGACGACAGCCAGCTGCGAACCCTGTCCGACCGGCTGGCTTACCTGCGCGAGCTTGAGGCGCGGCGCGAGGCGATCCTGAACTCGATCAAGGATCAGGGCAAGCTGACGGACGATCTGGCCAAATCAATCGCCCGGGCCGAGACCAAGGCGCAGCTGGAAGACATCTACCTGCCCTACAAACCCAAGCGCCGTACCAAGGCGATGATCGCGCGGGAAAACGGGTTGGAGCCGCTGGCCGACGCGATCTTGGCCGACCGCAGCGCCGAGCCCGAGGCGCTGGCCCAGGCCTTTGTGACCGAGGCCGTGCCCACCACCAAAGACGCGCTGAACGGCGCGCGCGACATCATCACCGAGCGTCTGACCGAAAACGCCGCCCTTCTGGGCGAGCTGCGCAGCTTCATGCAGGCCGAGGCGCTGCTGACCTCGAAGGTGATCGAGGGCAAGGAACAGGAAGGCGCCAAGTTCAGCGACTATTTCGATCATGCCGAGCCTTGGGCCAAGGTGCCCTCGCACCGGGCGCTGGCGATGCTGCGCGCGTCGAAAGAGGGGATCGTGACGCTGGACATCGCGCCCGACCCCGAAACCGGCGCCGCCCGGGCCGAGGCGATAGTGGCCGCACATCTGCACACGCGCGGTGACGGGCCGGGCGATGTCTGGCTGCGCAAGGTCGCAGGCTGGACCTGGCGGGTGAAGCTGTCGCTGTCGATGATGGTCGAGCTGATGGCCGATCTCCGCAGCCGCGCGCAGGAGGAGGCCATTCAGGTTTTTGCACGCAATCTCAAAGACTTGCTTTTTTCGGCCCCCGCGGGCCCCCGCCCCACATTGGGGCTGGACCCGGGCATCCGCACCGGCGTCAAGGCCGCGGTGGTGGACGCCACGGGCAAGCTGGTGGCGACCGCCACGCTGTATCCGTTCCAACCTAAGAACGATCTGCGCGGCGCACAGGCCACCATTCTGAACCTCATCGCCACCCACAAGGTCGAACTGATCGCCATCGGCAACGGCACCGCCAGCCGCGAGACCGAGCGGCTGGTGGCCGACACGCTGAAACTGCTGCCCAAGGGGGTGCAGGCGCCCACCAAGGTCGTGGTGTCCGAGGCCGGGGCCTCGGTTTATTCGGCCTCGGAACTGGCCGCGCGCGAGTTTCCCGATCTGGATGTCTCGCTACGTGGCGCGGTGTCGATCGCCCGCCGCCTGCAGGACCCGCTGGCCGAGCTGGTCAAGATCGAACCCAAGAGCATCGGCGTCGGCCAATATCAGCATGACGTCGATCAACACCGGCTGAGCCAGTCTCTGGAAGCGGTGATCGAGGACGTGGTGAACGCCGTTGGCGTCGATCTGAATACCGCCTCGGCGCCGCTGCTGGCCCATGTCTCGGGCCTGGGCCCCGGTCTGGCCGAAGCCATCGTGGCGCATCGCGACCAGAACGGCGCGTTCCGTTCACGGCAGGATCTTCTGAAGGTTGCGCGCCTCGGCCCCCGCGCCTTTGAACAATGCGCTGGCTTTTTGCGCATCCGCGACGGGGATGAGCCCTTGGACGCCTCGGCTGTTCACCCCGAGGCCTATGACGTGGCCCGCCGCATCGTGCAGGCCTGCGGCCGCGACATCCGTCAGATCTTGGGAAATGACGGTGCGCTGCGTGGTCTGCGCGCCGAACAGTTCGTGGATGACCGGTTCGGTCTGCCGACGGTGCGCGACATCTTTGCCGAGTTGGAAAAACCCGGCCGCGACCCGCGCCCCAGCTTCGTGACCGCCAGCTTCAAGGAGGGCGTCGAAGAGATCACCGACCTCAAACCCGGCATGGTGCTGGAAGGCACCGTGACCAACGTCGCTGCTTTTGGCGCCTTTGTCGATATCGGCGTGCATCAGGACGGTCTGGTGCATGTTAGCCAGTTGGCCGATCGGTTCGTGAAAGACCCGCACGAGGTGGTCAAGGCCGGACAGGTTGTTCGAGTTCGTGTGGTTGAAGTCGACGTGCCGCGCAAGCGGATCGGGCTGAGCATGCGCAAGGATGGCGCTGCCTCCGACCGGCGAGATCGCGACGTCAAAGGCCAGAGCGCGCGCGGAAAGAATACAGGCACACCGAAATCACAACGCGCTAAATATCCCCATAATGCGCAGCACAGTGCGATTGGGGATGCGCTGCGAAATGCATTGAAAAATCAATAAGCCCCCTGCCCCGCCTGAACTTCAGGCGGGGGTTTCCGTCTGGAACGCATCGGGCTCCAACTCCTCCCAAAAGGCAAAAATGGCATTGGCGTTCAAACCTGATCGCCATCCGTGTTGCCGGAAGTTCTCTCGGTCTAGCTCGTCCGACAGAGTCGACATGAACAAGCGTTTGTCGGCATCCCGTTGAGTGGGGTTTCGCCGCGAAACCAGGTCTTCGACTATGGCCAGCTTGCGGGCACGCTCGGCGCGCTCCGCCACGCGCGCGGCATAAGCTTGATCTTCGCGCGCTTTCTCTTCCTCCCGCTGCTTGGCTGCGGCCAGCGCCTCGGGACTAGGCGGCTTCACGGTCTCTGCCGCGGGAGCCTTGTAGTCATCGCGCAGGGCGACCGAAAGATATCCCAGCGTTGATTTCACGTCCCCCTGCCCGGCTACATAGTCCAGCTTCTGCTGAACGTAATCCTCACCATGCTCAGAGATCCACTGCCGCGCCAGCCGATCGGACACCCCTTGTTTGCGCAAGGTTTTGTAGACCGCCAGGTTGCGCACCCCATCGCCGTCGTCGATCTCGAACATTGCCTTCTGCGGGTTCGCCTTGATCAGGAACCGAATGTCGGTGACGCTTCGGCCCTTCTTGCGGAACTCGGGCTCGATCAGAATATCCGAGCTTTTGTTCACCTCGGCCACAGCGGGTTTGATGATCTTGGCATTCAGGTGTTTGAAGCTCGTGTAATAGTCACTGCCGTCCACACCCATCAACTTGCGGAACACCTCGAGCGCCCACCACCCGGTCGACCCGGTACGGACGAAACGATAACAATTTTCATACAAGGCCAGCCCGTGCCCCGAGCTGAAATTGCGCTGGATATGCACATTGATCAACGCATAGATCTTCGGATCGTACAGCTTCTGCGCCAAGGCCGGGGAATAGGCGTATTCGCAGATCCCGCCCTTGAGCTTGGCGAAACTCAGCAACGACGACACGCCCCACTCTTGCCGACCTTTTTCATCGAGCATGTCCCATTCGGCCACTGTCTCGGCAAGAGCTCTCAGGCTGGCGCGCAGTGTGTCGAAGTCGTTCGAGTTGTAGCCTACCATCATCGCTAGGGTGCGAGCATCGATCGTATGGGTCTGCGCGGTGGTCAGAGAGTCGTAGGCATTGAGAAGCAACACATTGGACAGCTTGCGCTGCAACAGCGTCAGCTTGCCGCTGATATGGATCGCGGCCACATTCTTTTTCACCGTTTCCCGACGCAAAGCGCCTGAGAGGTGATCCATGTCCAGTTGTGTATCCGGCATGATTCTGCCCGGCTGCTCGTTTCCCAAGTTTGTGACACAAAAGGTACCCGTGGATCAACTGAATTTGGGTCCCCATATGCAGGACGGAGTGAATCCCGTAGACAGGTACCCATCCGAATCGGCGACCCAGTTATCCACAGAAGTGGGGGGCAATTGGTTCCAACTTGGAGTCGTGTCCCGCGTGGGCGGCGGTCATCGCAATCGGATTAGACCCTAAATAGTCCTCGATAGAGCCCAACCGCGAATCGGTGCCCTTCTCCCCGGATTCGGGAACCTTTGATCCTGTACGCAGGTGCCTTTGATCCCGAAGCCAGGAACCCTAAGTCCTGTATTCAGGTGCCGAAGCTTACGTAACTATATGTTTTATATAAGTTTTCTGTATGCAAAGAATCTAAATTCCTTAAAGAAAATAAACTTTTTGGTGTGCACCTCTTCATGAATTAATGCAGGTTTCGTCGCGAAACCGAGCTCTTCGGCATTCTTCTGTGGAAAACTGCTCTTTCGAGGATAGCGCAGAAGGAAAATGTTCGGTACATTTCCTGATATACGCCGGAAAGGCGAACATTATTCGAGGCATCGACAGTGACAAAATCTAAGCAACCTGCTCTCCCGCCGTACTTCAATCTGGATCCGGCCAAGGCTGCATCAAAGTTACCCGATCCTATCGGGACATCTCGATTCGCAAAAGCTGCAACCTTCTGTGCCAAAGGGCGCGAAGATCTGGCCCGCCGCGGGTATGCGCCCGATGGCGAAAAGCGCCTCCGCCGGTTTTCGATTTGGGAGATTACCAAGTACCTGATCCCGGTGGCTCCGGCCCACCTGCGCCGCGTCCTCAAGGCAAATCCTGACCTCCCGCAAGGCGAAGGCGAAGCAGGATCGAAATGGTTCACCCTCGAAGAAGTTCTGACCTTGAGGCGCCATTTCGCCGCCGAAGGTGTAAGCACCAAGGAATACCTGCCCTACCGGCCGGAAAATCTGCCGGCAAAAGTTGTTGCCGTTGCCAATTTCAAAGGTGGCGTTGGCAAGACGTCGACCGCTGCTCATCTGGCAATGTCGGCCGCGTTGGACGGTTATAAAGTGCTGGTGATTGATCTTGATAGCCAGGGATCCATGACGTCCATCCTAGGTGGTCGCGTCGCGGATGAATGGCAGACGGTTTTCCCCTTGATCGCAAAAGACTATGCGCGCGCGGTTCAGGAGGAGAACAGGGTCCGCGCGGCTGCCGGTCAACCCGAAATCCCATTGGATGAAACTCTGCAAGAGGCACTGAGGACCCAACCTCAGGATGTCATCCAGAAGACCCATTGGCCCAACATTGATCTCATTGGTGCTCAACTGAACCTCTATTGGGCTGAATTTCAGATCCCGGTCTGGCGGATGGGCCTTCGCAGTTGGCCGCTGTGGGACGGGCTCACCAACTTCTTGCAGGACGAGGCCGTATTGAATGATTACGACATCGTGTTCCTCGATACTCCTCCTGCACTTGGGTACCTAACGATCAATGCGCTGGCCGCAGCGGACATTTTGCTGGTGCCACTCGGAGCTTCATTCCTGGAATTTGATTCCACCGGGCGCTTCTTCGACATGCTCTACACCACATTCGCCAGTATCGAGGATGGCGAGAACGCGGCACAAAGGGCAGCCGGGTTGCCCGAACTCAAGTTCGAATGGGATGTCGTGCGCGCGATCATCACCCGGTTCGACGCCAGCCAGCAGACGGACATGGCCAACGTGATACAGGCGTATTTCGGTGACTTCATGAACGCCTATCGGCAGGATTACACCGCCTTGGTCGGTCAGGCCGGAGAACAGGTGAACGGAATCTATGAAGCGGACTACCGTGACTTTAACCGCGACACCTATGTCCGAGGGCGAGAGACCTTCGATCGGACCTACGCGGAATTCAAAGAAGTACTGATCGGGTGTTGGTGGCGCGACGCCCAGATGGGAGGACAGGCAGATGGCTAAACGCAGAAGACTGACGGCGCCGGATGCGGCGGAACTTGAACAACTCGAGGCTGGTTTCGCCGCGAAACCCTCGATCAGCCCGTTCGAGGCCAACCCGACAACTCCGCCAATCGCGCAGGTCGCGGCCGAGGCCGCAACGCTGAATGGCATGGCAGCAGTGACCGACCGCGCAACCCTTGCAAAAGACCAAGGCGACGCTGCGCGTTGGCGGGATGCCCAAGACGCCGGTCTGGTTGCAGAGATGTTACCCATCGACCAGATCGACGCCGATTTCTTGCGGCGCGACCGCATGGTCGATGACGAAGAGGCAATGTCCGAGCTGCTGGAATCTCTGCGCTCCAATGGGCTGCGGACGCCGATCGAGGTGACCAAAACCGAGGATGGCTATGGCCTGATTTCGGGCTATCGCCGGTTGGACGCCTTCCGCCGCTTGGCTGGCGGTGACCCGAAATTCGCCCAAATTCCTGCGTTCGTGCGCCAGGCTGGCGCAGGGCAGGGCGCCTATGTTTCGATGGTCGAGGAGAACGAACTTCGATCAAACCTCAGCCCGTATGAACGTGGGCGCATCGCAGTCCTCGCCGTGGGGCAGGGTGTCTTCCCGTCAACCGAAGCCGCCGTGGATGTTCTGTTCGCCGCAGCCTCCAAGGCCAAAAGGTCCAAGGTCCGCAGCTTTGCGGTGGTTCACGAAGCCTTGGGCGACTTACTGCAGTACCCGGTTGCGTTGTCGGAAAAGGCGGGTCTCAGGATTGCCGCGGCTATTCGGGATGGCGCGCAGACCAAGCTGAGGGAGGCCTTGTCTCGGGGTGAGGCGACGGACCCGAAATCGGAATTGGCCGTGATAGAGGCTGCGTTGAAGGAAGCGCCCGCACCGACTCAGGAAAAGCCGCGTGGGGGCCGCCCGAAACAGATTCAACGGCTGCCAATTCAGACGCTGCCCGGAGGCGGAGAGTTGCGAGCAGAGGTATCGGCGGGCGAATTGCGGATTCATCTTCGCGGTCGGACTCTGAGCGTTGACGAAGCCGCGCTGTTGTTGGACCGGCTGGCCGAGCATTTGGGCTGAGGATTATTAACCATTGGTTTGGCCTGTGCTTCCACCGGCCAAACCTTCCTGTAAACAGGTACCTTTCCGCTACTTTCCTTGTAGTGTGCAAAAGGGCATAATTATGATCATTATGACGGGCGCTAGTTTTGTTTCCAATAAGCCGGCGTTAAGCCCTTTTGACGCCAAACTGCCTCCGCTATGAATAGCGGAAAGGCAGACTGAAACTCGGATAGTGTGAACGTCGGCTGGGCCAACTCCGGCTGGATGTGTTCTTGATTGAATCCCGTTTGGCCCGCAGGTGCATTTCGCCAGCCAGTAGACGCAAATTCCGACTTGGGATAGGTTCTTGTTGGGGCAACAATGCGGGCGTTCCGCCTTGCATTGGCAATTAATACGCAACGCGCTGACTATAAGGGCCGGCATACGGTCGGACATATTTTAGCTTCGTCAGAAACCAGGTCTCTCTGACTGACGCCGATTGGACAAAAGGCAAAGCACATTGAAGTAATTTCGACCGAGGACTGAAGATGGCTGACATCAAGGCGTGGTTGGAGAAGTATTCCCTTGAGAAGTACCATGATGTGTTCGCCTCGAACGCGATCGAATTGGATGTTCTTGCCACCCTCACAGAAAATGACCTGGTCGAGCTTGGACTGAACCTCGGGGATCGCAAACGCATGATGCGGGCGATCGAGGCGCTTCGCTCGGATCAAGGTGGCGTTTCACATTCCGAGAATGCTCTCACGTCATCGCAAACTGGGCCTCACGCGCCTCAACCCACGGCATTGGAGGGTGTCCCCGAGCGCAGGTATCTGACTTTGGTCTTTGTCGATCTCGTTGGATCGACTGAATTGTCCAGTCATCTGGATCTTGAGGAGTACCGCTCCGTTCTGCACGACTATCAAGCCCTTTGTTTTGATGTCGTGACCCGGCACCAGGGGCACATTGCCCAATTCATCGGAGATGGAGTGGTTGCTTATTTCGGTTATCCGACGGTCGAAGAGAACGATGCGGAAAGGGCTGTTGCCGCCGGACTGGAAATCTGCGGCTCCATTGGTCGCATCAAACACGGCAAGGGTGAGGTCATCGGGGTTCGGGTCGGGATTTCTTCCGGGGAAGCCGTGGTTGACAATCACTCGACTTTAGGAGGTCTGGTGGTCGGTGAGGTGCCGAATTTGGCGGCCCGTATCCAGGAACTGGCGGACCCTGGGACGGTCGCCATCAGCGAGCACACCAAGCTGCTGATCGGGAGCAACTTTCGCTGCGAGTGGAAGGGGAAGCAAAGCCTCAAGGGGTTTGAGAACCCGATCGGCATCTGGAAAGTTCTGAGTGCGGAAGAGCCGATGCTGCGGTTTCAGGCGCGTCCCGGAGTTCAAGGCTCGCCCTTCGTCAACCGGGTCGATGAGGTTGCGACGATCAAGAAGCATTGGCAGGCCGCACTGAATGGAGAAGGGCAGGCGGTTATGGTTTCCGGTGAGGCCGGCATCGGAAAATCGCGTCTTGTCGAGGAAGCGACCCGCGGATTCGAAGAGCAACAATATCTGCGGCTTGGGTTCCAATGCTCGCCCAACCACGAGCGAAGTGCCCATTTCCCGGTTCTCAGCTGGATCAGCCACATGGCCGATTTCCGCAGAACCGACTCCGACCAGCGGAAGCTGCGCAAACTCAGGCAACTGTTTCAGGAATGGTCGGAGGTTCCGGAAGACTATCTTCCTTTGTTTGCCTATGCTATGTCGTTGCCGGTGGAGGCCGAGGAAGACCTGCTGAAACTGCCCTTTGACCGGCTCAAGCAGCAGTTTCAGGAGGCCTTGGTGCAGACCGTTGCTGCGCTGGCGCGGCATCGACCGGTTCTGTTGCTGTTTGAAGACCTGCATTGGATCGATCCCTCGACTGAGGAAATCATCGCTTTGTTGATCGAGCGCTTCAGGTCCATGCCCGTCATGATCATGTGCACGTTCCGCCCGTCCTACCATCCACCGTGGGAAGGCCGGGAGGGTGTCGTCCCGCTGACGATTTCCCGCCTCGACCGGGACCACGTCCACCAGATGCTGGATGCGCTTTTGCAGTCCAAGCAAGTGACACAGACCATGAAAGACCGGATCGCGAACAGGACGGATGGCGTCCCTCTGTTTGCGGAAGAGATGGCACGAATGATCCAGGACGGGTTCTTCGACCAGACGGACGCGTCCGCAATGCAGATGCAACAGGCACTGCCATCGACGCTCAAGGAACTGTTCTGGGCCATGTTCGACCGGCTGAGCACGGCCCGCGATATCGTGCCGGTCTGCGCCGCCATTGACCGCAACATCCTGCCTGCGATGGTCAGTTCGGTCAGCGGTCAATCGTACGAGGCAACCCTGCGCATGTTGGACGAGTTGGTCGAAGCGCAAATATTGGTGCGGCGCGGGGTCAATATGGGAGGTGCCTATGCGTTCCGCCATGCTTTGATACGGGACGCGGCCTATGACCTGATGTTGCCCAGTCGGGCGCGGGCGGTGCACAGCCGGATCGCCGAGGTCCTCGACACTTCGTTCAGTGACCTTGTGGGTCAGAACCCTGAATTGCTGGCCCAGCACTATGCCCGCGCGGACATGCCCAAACAGGCCCGGGACGCGTGGCGCCGGGCGGCAGTCATCTCGGGCGAGCGATTTGCCAACGAAGAGACCATCCACCATCTTGATGAAGCCTTGACGGAGAACGACAAAATCGCCCCAAGCCCCGAACGGGATCGAGAAGAGATTTCGCTGCGCAAGATGCTGAACGTGGCCCTCAGTACCAGGGCGTTCGGGTCGAAAGAGGTTTTGGCCAATCTGGATCGGTTCCGCCACCTGCTTGACCGTTCTTCCGCCAGTGTGACGGATGCGTTTCTGGCCGTGCATGTGCAGTTCGGTGCTCAGTTGACCCTGGGCGACCCGATGGGCGCGTTGGCTTTGTGTGATTACCTGGAGGAGGTCGCACGGCGCGCGGAAAACCCGACGATGGAGGCGCTCGCGGCGCACAATATCGGCATGAGCAACTTCATGCTTGGGCGTCTCGAGGTCGCAATCTCTGCTTTCGATCGTGCGATTGTGTTGCGCGGGGCAACCGGCCCGGACGATCTGCTGAATTATCACGAGGCAGACATATACTTGGTTGATCAGGCGATGCGGTGCTGGGCAATGGCGCTGCAAAGCGGAGACGGCGGAACGTTTCGCGCCGAGCTGGCGGAACTGGCTGGGCGGATCGGTCGTGAACCACACGATTTCACCCGGTGCTACGGGCTGAGCATCCTGGCGACCATCTATCAGATTTTGGGCGACACGGGTGCATTGCTGGATATGGTCAACCAGGCTCTCGAAATCAGTGGGCAACGGGAGTTCCACTACTGGGATGCCTGGGGCCGCATCCTGCACGGCTGGGCGCAGGCATCAGAAGGCCACCATGCCGAGGGGATCGCCGAGATCGCGGCCGGGATCGACGCCTATGTTGAAACAGGTTCAACTCAGATCGTTCTCTACGCTCAGACATTGCTCGCAGACGCGCACTTGATGGCTGGAGAGATTGCCGAGGGCTTGAAGGTGATCGAACTTGTGCGAGCGGGTGAGAAATCCTGGAGTGTCCGGTATCAGCTCCCGTTCACCGACCGGGTCGAGGCGGCCTTGCGCAATGCACAGTCCGAAGTCGCAATGAAGTGAGCCACCCGGTTCGACGCCCTTTTCGCGCCAGATCTATGGTCTAGACATAACTTCCGCAGGGCCGCCGAAAGGTGCAATTATTGAAACATATACGAAAATTTGATAGTGTTTGATGGCATTGTTTCGATTTTTAGATCAAAAAACTGGGGATAATCATGTTCAGACTTAAGGCTTTAGGCGTTTCAATTATTGGCGCAGCAATGGCGCTTGCAATCCACGGACCAGCAACGGCACAGGAGATTTTGTCCGAAGACGGAACCGTAAAATTTGAAGATGGGATACCGCAGTACTCCGGCGGCACCGAGTTGTTTACTTTTCAGTATCATCAAGTCGTCGATGAAAATGATCCTGAGAACCTGTTGTTTTCGGCTGACCGTCAGTTGGTTTCCTTGGATCCCGTTGAACTTTTCCGGGAATACGGAGACTCCACACGGGTTTTAGAAGCCCCCGGAATGTCGGCGCTTATGGCGCAGTCCCTGGAAGGCGGTTTTGCGTCGTCCTTTTCGGACATGGTTCTGACGGAACTTGCGGTGCTGCAGAAAAATTGTGTCGTCAACGGTGCTCCGATCCAAAGTGCAACCATCAAGCCGGTGTACAGCGTTCTGAGGCTTCACACGAACCCGATTAGAACAAACGCCGTGCTGAACATTTTTTCGTACAAGTTGCTGGAATGCAGTGAAGACGGAGTTGATATTTCCATCCCGCTCAAGCGTCGGTGGGTTATCTCGATTGGTTCTGGGTTGGAACAGGGGCCGATCGACAAGACAATCGGTGGGGTCCAAATGAACTACAAGATGTTCGCGCAGGGTAAATCGATCAAGCTGATGGCATATTATTCCAATCTGACACTGCATGGCGAAAGATGGGGACCGGATATGCGTCTAATTTCCGGGTTTGACCAACTCGGCAATGTCGACCCCAGAAACAAGTACTACACTCCGAAGGCCGCAAGTTGCCTTGATATCGACTTCAAGAACAAGCCGCCGAATGATGTTGACGTTTGGTCTGTTGCGCCCAGCGACATGAGGTTCTGCGCCCGTGGGTGCATCCCCGGAGATGTCAGCGCCACCAAGTAAGGCTGCTTCTGTTCCTGCTTGACCAAACCGCAGACCCTGCGCCCGCGACATTTGTCGACTGATCAAGGCGCAGGGTTTCCCAAAATTTTCCCCCGTCCGCGATCAGGCGGCACACCCTGATCGGAGATCCAGACATTTTCGGGCATGGCGCCTGTTTGCCAGGACTGGGCGATCGGGATGCCGCCACGTGGATACCAGTACCCTCCAATCCACAACCATCGCTGCGTCGGAAACCTGACTCGGCGCCGGGCAATGGAACCGGTGCAGTCCTCTTGGAAGGCGCCGTGGTTTCGGATCGATCCCAGAAACAGTTTCAGCGACTTCGACCTGACAAGCCGGTCCCCCGGAATGTAATCGATCGCCAGATGGGCAAAGTCAGACTGTCGCTTCATCGGGCAGAGCGAAGTGAACGCGGGCGCGGTGAAGCGCATGCATTATTCGAGATCGGCTTTTGGATTCTGAATCCCTGTTTGCAACCTGGGTAGGCTGCAACCGGGATGCGCAGTGTTTAAAGGTGGGCAATCTACTGCCAAGCCGAAACGTTTCGTAGTCTCGAACGTCTCTGAGTTTTCTGCTGAATATTGCGCATTTTCCGGTGTCCGGCGGGTCACCGCATGACAAAAGGATCAGGAATAGGGTCGTCGCTGGTGCGCAGCCAAACGGACTTGATTTTTGTGTAGTCCAGGGCAGCCTGCAACCCGCCCTCGCGCCCGTGTCCGGACAATCCATGCCCCCCAAAAGGAGCGATCGGGCTGACCGCGCGGTAGGTGTTGACCCAGACAATACCCGCTCGGATTGACCGAACCATCCGATGGGCCCGTGCGAGGTTTTGCGTGAACACTCCCGAGGCCAGGCCAAACCGGGTATCGTTTGCAATCGCGATGGCCTCATCCTCTGTTTCGAAAGAAACGACCGACAGGACGGGGCCGAAGAATTCGTGCGTCAGGCAATCAGCATCGCGCGCCCGACTGCAATCCAGAATGGTCGGTGGAAAGTAGAATCCCGCGCGATCAAGTGGCTGGCCGCCGGTAATCAATTGCGCGCCTTGGGCCTGAGACCGGGTGACAAGTTCGGCGGCCCAATTCTGCTGTCGCTGCGTGCACAGAGGTCCGACTTCGGTCGCCATCTCATCCGGTGCGCCGATCACGACCGATTCGGCCTTTTGCCGCAGACGGTCCAGGACCGCGTCCTTGATCGATGCTTGAACCACAAGCCGCGACCCGGCAACGCAGCTTTGACCCGACGCTGCGAAAATTCCGGAGACCTGAGCGTTGACCGCACTGTCCAGATCCGCATCCTCGAACACGATGAAGGGTGACTTTCCACCCAGCTCCAACGAGGTCGACGCCAGGTTTTCCGCCGAGTTCCGCACGATATGCCGTGCCGTTTCCGGCCCGCCGGTAAAGGCGACATGGGCAATTTTTTCGTGCCGGGTCAAGGCAGCGCCGACATCGGGCCCGCCCGTCAGGACATTCAGAACGCCTTCGGGAAATCCGGCCTTGTGAAAAATCCGCGCGAATTCCAGCATTGGGGCAGGGGCCTCCTCCGAGGCCTTCAGCACCACAGTGCAACCGGCCGCCAGGGCCGGGCCGATCTTGACCGCCGACAGGAACAATTGCGAGTTCCAGGGCACGATCGCAGCGACAACCCCCACGGGTTCTCGCCGCAGCCAAACCTCCATATCTAGCTTGTCGATGGGCAGGTGGGCGCCTTCGATCTTGTCCGCGAGTCCCGCGTAGTAACGATAGTAATCCGCGACATAGGCGATCTGCGCCGAGGTTTCGCGGATGATTTTGCCTGTATCGCGGGTTTCCAGCTCGGCCAGTCCGGGCGCGTTTTCGGCGATCAGATCTGCCAATCGGAATAGCAGCTTGCCCCGCGCAGTTGCGGTCAATGACGCCCATTCCGGGGAATTCAAGGCCTTGTCCGCAGCCATCACGGCCTGGTCCACATCGGCTTGGCTGGCGGCGGGCATCTGCGCCCATGCCTCACCTGTGGATGGATCTAAACTTTCGAACCAGGTGTCGCCATCGCGGAAAGTGCCGCCGATATAGTTCTGAAACCGTTGCATCCAGAAATCCCCTATTGAAAGGCCGGCATCACATCCTTGATGAAACGCTCCAACGAGGCCTTTTTGCGTTCAAACGGCATGCTGGAGTCGATCCAGAATGAATACTCGTCATACCCCAATTCCTCGCATCTCCGAAGCCGGTCGATAACGGTATCGGCTGTTCCGATGACAAGGTCGCGCTCCATGTTCTGGGGCGAATAGAACGGATGCTCGGCTATATCGGCATCACTCAGCGGGGCAATCAGCCCCTGGGTAACGTCACGCTTGTTCATGAACCATGCGCCGAAATAGCAGTAGAACCGGTTCAACTCGATGGCGGCCTGTTTCACGTCGTTCTGATCTTCGGCCACATAAGTGTGGCGCAGCAACATGATCTTGGGGCGCGGCGTGTCAGGATACTTTGCACAGGCGGCATTGAACTTGGCCATCAGGTCGATGACCTCGTCGTCGCCGTTCCACAATGGCGTGACCTGTACGTTGCACCCTGAGCGTACGGCGAATTCGTGGCTGTTGGGGTCGCGTGCGGCCACCCAGATGGGCGGCCCACCAGGTTGCAGGGGCAGGGGCGACGAGGTGGTCCTGGGAAATTGGTGGAATTCGCCGTCATGGGCGTAGTCTCCCTGCCAGAGCTGTTTCACGGCGGGGACGAGTTCGCGCATGCGCTGTCCGGCTTCCCAGGCATCCATGCCAGGCATCATGCGTTCGTATTCGTAACTGTAGGCACCGCGGGCAATGCCCAGATCCAGCCGTCCGTCGGTTATGATGTCCGTCATCGCGGCCTCGCCTGCCAACCGGATCGGATGCCAGAACGGCGCGATCACGGTGCCGGTGCCCAGCCGGACATTCCGGGTGTGCCGAGCCACGTCAATCAGGCTGAGGAAAGGGTTGGGCGCGATTGTAAAGTTCATCCCGTGGTGTTCGCCTGTCCAGACGGCATGCATCCCTCCGTCGTCGGCGATTTTGCACAGTTGGATGAACTCGTCATACAATTGCTTCTGGTCCTGCTCTGGCGAAATCCGCTCCATATGCGCAAACAGCGAGAACTTCATTTCAACTCCCCCGAACCAACGGTTTGACCCGTCCGCTGGTTTCATCTCCGTAGTATATGCCGAAATTGCCCAAACGGCTTTCTCGGGCAAAACGTTCCAGCATCGTACAGATGGCCGGGTCCGCGACATCCATCAGCGTCGACACGACGAGCTGCGTAAAAGCCCCGTTAGCTGGGGTGCCGTCCTCGGCTTGGCAAAGGAACGAGATATGCTGTCGTCGCGACTTGTCCTGGTAGACCGAATAGATGAAGCCCGGTTCTGCCTTGATCCCACATCCCGCGATCAGCTGGGCCAGCGCAGTATCGGCGCCGTTCGCCATGTCCTCGGTTGCCGGAATGGTCAGTCCGCCGTTGCCATCGTCCAGCAGCAGAATCTGGCCGTCCCGCTCGATCAGCGCGGAAACCACGACGCCCGCGCGACGGTTCAGCACCCGGGCTTCGGCGGCAGGCGTCACGTAGGCGCCGCGGGCATAGCCCAGGCCCGGTGCGATCGAGTGGTCGAAGGCCTCGACCCGACCGATCAGGATCAGGTGGTCGCCGGCCTCGACCGTCTTGAAAACCGAGCAGTCAAACCAGGCTGAAACCCCGGCAAGAATTGGTGCGCCGTTGGGTCCGGGCTTCCACTCGACACCGGCAAACCGGTCCTGTGAAGGGCGTGCGAAGGCGTTCGAAACGCTGATCTGATCCTCCGACAGGATGTTGACGGCGAAACCGGCGGCTTCAGAGAATGTGTTGAAATTGCTGGAGGTATTGGCAAGACAGACCGATACCAGCGGAGGGTCCAGCGAAACCGAGGAAAAGGAATTGGCGGTAAAGCCGATCGGTCGGCCGGATTTGTCATGGGTCGTGACCACCGTGACACCGGTCAGAAAGGTTCCGAACGCGCTGCGCAGGGCGCGAGGGTCGAAATCGGTCATGCGGGCGACCTTTCGTGCGTTGGGGTCTTCAGCCATTGAACAAGGGCCGCGTTGACAGTCTTTGGATCAGTGAGGTTCACCATGTGCCGATGACCCTCGACGACAACCGCCTGCCCCTTGGCGGCCGCGGCGATGGCGCGGGCCATATCGGGTGTGGAATTCGGATCCTCAGCACCCGTCAACGCCAGCAAGGGGCAAGAGATCTGAGGGTAGCGATCGGCGTAGACCATGTCGCCCCGGGCAAAGGCATCGTAGGCCGTCGCATAGCCGTCTATGTCGACCGCGGCCAACCATGCGGCGACTCTGTCCCGAGCGGCGCGGTCGGCCGGACCGATTGCGAACCAGCGTTGCAGTGGGGTTTCCAGATCAAACCTTCCGGCGCTGATCAAGCCGGCGCGCGCCAGCACAGAGTCCCGGGCCTGATCGTCCCGACGAAACACTCCGTTCAGCAAGGCGACGCGCCGGACCCGATCGGGATGTTCGACCGCAAACCCGCCGGCAATCAGTGCGCCCATCGAATGACCGGCAAGGTTCACGCAATCCAGGTTCAAAGCGTCCAGCGCCGCCCGCAGCCACTCCACAAATGCTGGTAACTGCGCCCCCGCAGCGATCGGGCCGGACTGGCCATGCCCTGGCAGATCCAGTGCGTAGACCGCGTGCAAGTCGGACAAGGCATCGATCTGCGGTACCCAGGCCTCCGACTGCATACCGACCCCGTGCAACAGGACCAAAGGTTCGCCATCGGGGGGGCCGGCGAAGCGCAAGCCTAGGCGCCCGAATGGTTCAGACAGCTGCCGGATTGTCGACGTCATGTCCCAAATCCTTCAGATCCTGATAACGATCTCCGATACGGTGATGCGGGCGCCCTCCGATCGAAGCACCCAAAGCGATCATGATCTCATCCGGGGCCGGAGCGTCGGCGACCTGCAGGTGGATGGTCAGATAGTGGCTGCGCCGCCCACCATCATTCTTGTCCATCAGGGGAATTTGCATGGCCGCATTCGCCGGTCCGCGCGTGTTGGTGAAGGCAAGGTAGGATTTTGCGCCGACCGCCTCGCGATAGGCATTTCCAAACCTCAGGGTATGGATCAGGGCCGACCCGTGCTCGACCTCGCCATTCACTCCGACAACGGCGGCTTTGCCATAGGCTTCAACCCGGTCACCGCCGCCGGATGCCTCGAGAATCATCTCGGTCAGCATGTGGCCCAGCCCCGGAGCGCAATCGTGTATCTCTGGACGCAGATCTTCGACAAAGCCGCGGCCGGCCCAGGGGTTGGTCACAACGGCGACCGCCGCGATCAAGGTCAGAGGGCGCTCGGCGGTTTTGCCACCTTCGATCAGCGTGTTTTCGACATGCAGCAGTGTTTTACGAATGGTGGCGGGCATCGCAAAGGTCCTGTGATTCCGTTTCTGGCATGATGGTATACCATAAGACAGGATGTCAATCATACCTTGCTGAGGCAACGCGCGACCGATAGATTCCCGTCCATGACATCGCCAAGACTGACCAAGATCGATCATCCACGGGCAACCCTGCGCGACATGGTGCAGGAGCGCATGCGCGAGGCCATCATCGAAGGTGTCTTCCAGCCCGGCGAACGGCTGGTGGAACGTCCGCTATGTGATCAGCTTGGTGTCAGCAGGACAGTCATCCGGGAAACGATCCGCTACCTCGAGGCCGAAGGCCTGGTCGAAATTCTGCCCGGGCGCGGGCCGATCGTGGCTTCGATCACACGGGATGAGGCACGGCAGATCTACGATATCCGCCGCATGCTGGAAACCGCGGCCGCCGAGAACTGCGCGCGCAACATCACATCAGACAGGGCCAGTAGCCTGCATGGGGCGCTGGTGCGGCTCAAGCAGGGCTTCGTGGACAAGACGCCGGGCTCGATCTTCCGCGCCACTTCCGATTTCTACTCAGAGATTTTTGAGGGGGCAGGGCATAATGTGGCCTGGGATGTGGTCCAGCGCCTGAACGGTCGGATCAGCCGGTTGCGGATGATGACCTTGACGGCAACAGAACGCGACCGCCCCGGGATCGAGCATATGGAGGCCATCTGTTCCGCGATTCAGTCAGGCGACCCTTCCGCCGCGCGCCGAGCCGTCGAACGGCATCTGGACGATGCGGCGTCGGTTGCCGAATCCCTGTTCGATGCAGAAGAGGGCCTGGGCAAAGCCGCAAACAGCTAGATCATGCACCGGTCAGAGTTGGGCGCCCAGATACGTCGTCAGGGCCTGACGCGCTCCCTGATCCCAGATCACCCTGAGCCAACGGTCAAACGCATCGCGAAACGCGCCGGATTGTGACAGGTCCTGATAGTACTGGGTCTGCTCAAGCCAGGTGGTCGGGTTGTCGCGGGCCGCGTTGGCCGAGGTGACCAGATCGGACCAGTTGGGATCGTTGGGTTCGATGACACTTCCATCCTCGCGGGTGCCGGCGCACATGCGGGCCCACAGCGCCTCGACCAGGGCCAGCCCATTGACCGGCGCGCTGGCAGCCAACGCATCATAGACGGTGGGAAGTACAAAACCCACATGCCGGGATGATCCGTCAAAAGCAACGCGACGCGTGGTGTCGACGATGGCTGGATTGCGGAACCGCTCCTCGATCAAGGTTACGTAGTCCGCAACCGACTGATTGGGCACCGGACGCACGAAAGGCGCGATTTCTTCGACCAAAACCTTTCGGAAGAATGCTGAAACCAGTGGATCGGCCATGCAGTCTGCGATCGTGCCCAGATTCAGGATATCGCCGACATTGGCCAGAACCTGGTGGCCCGCGTTCAAAATGCGCAGCTTCATGACCTCATAGTCATGAACGCGGTCGGTAAATGTGGCGCCGACCTTGTCCCAATCCGGCCGCCCGGCGCAGAAGGCATCCTCGATCACCCATTGGCGGAAGCTTTCATGGGTGACAGGGGCGGCGTCGTCGATCCCCAGCGCGCGCACCAGCTCCAGCTCGGTCGGGCCGGTGGCGGGCACTATGCAATCGACCATCGAATTGGGAAAGGTGCATTGCGTGTTGATCCAGTCGGCCAGATCCACGTCCGATAGTCGCGCCAGCCCCACCACCGCCTGACGCAGAACCTGCCCGTTGCCGATCAGGTTGTCGCAGCTCAGCCCGGTCAGCGGACCAACGCCTGCATCGCGCCGCCGTCGCAGGCCCGCGACGATGGCACCGAAGGCGGTGCGCGGACGGTCGGGGTTGGCGGCATCGTGGCGGATGTCGGGGTGGTCGGTGTCCAGCCCTTTGGTCACAGGGTGCACGAAATAGCCGCCCTCGGTCACGGTCAGCGAGACGATGCGGATCGCCGGATCGGCCAGTTGCGCGATCAGCGGGCCGTTGTCCTCTTGCGGGGGCAGGTAATCGATCATCGCGCCCGTCACCTCGGCACGACGCTGGCCCTCGGTCAGCTCGACCAGCGTGGTCAGACAGTCCTGCGCCAGCAGCTTGCGCCGCATCTCGGCGTCATAGGCGCGCACGCCGGCGCCGATGATGGCCCAATCCTGCGCCGCGCCCTGTTGCATCAGCCGGTGCAGGTACCAAGCCTGATGCGCGCGATGAAAATTGCCCACCCCGATATGCACGATCCCCGGCGTCAGTGCCGCGCGATCGTATTCGGGCCGCAGCACGCCCTTGGGCAACGCGTCCAAATTGGCCTGACACAACCGGACCGGTCGGGTATCCGCAGGGCGCTCCACCATCAGCTCATCCAATTTCCACCATCCACGTTGTATGTCTGGGCCACGATGTAATCGGCCTCGGACGAGGCCAGAAAGACCGCCATTCCGGTCAGGTCCTCGGCCCGGCCCATCCGGCCGAAGGGCACCGCTTCGCCCACTTCCTTCTTTTTCTGACCCGGCGCCTTGCCCTCGTATTTGGCAAAGAAGGCATCGACGCCGTCCCAGTGCTCGCCATCCACCACGCCGGGGGCGATGGCATTCACGTTGATCCCGTGTTTGATCAGGTTCAGCCCCGCCGATTGGGTCAGGCTGATCACCGCCGCCTTGCTGGCGCAATAGACCGCCACGAGCGGCTCGCCCCGGCGGCCGGCCTGGCTGGCCATGTTGATGATCTTGCCGCCGGTACCCTGCTCGATCATCTGGCGCGCGACTGCCTGCATCGTGAACAGGGTGCCGGCGACGTTGATGTCGAACACGCGCTGGTAATCCGCGCGGGTGATTTCCACGATCGGGGCGGCGGTGAAGATCGCGGCGTTGTTGATCAGGATGTCGATCCCGCCCATCCGCGCCGCGGCGTCGGCCACGCCCGCCTCGATGCTGTCCTGCTGCGAGACATCCATTTCGACCGCAATCGCCTGAGGCCCGATCTCGCGCGTGGCTTTGCGCGCCTGCTGCACGTCGATGTCGGCCAGCGCCACCTGCGCGCCCTCGGCGGCATAGGCCCGGGCAAAGGCCAGCCCGATGCCCCGCGCCGCCCCGGTGATCAGGGCCCGTTTTCCCACCAGCCGGTTCATGCGATCCGCAGCCCCGCCGCGTCGAACCGGTGGATCTTGTCCTCCTCCGGCGTCAGATGGATTGTGTCGCCGTGGCGCAGGCCGACCTCGCCGCCGGCGCGTACGGTCATTGGCTCGGCGAAGCCGTCCACATGGACGTGAAAGAACGTGTCCGAGCCCAGATGTTCGGACACCCCGACCGTGCCTTTCCACAGGCCCTCGCTGGGCGAGGCGGCAATGTGCTCGGGGCGGACGCCGATCGTGTGGGCGCCGTGTTTGTCGGCCTCGGGGCCTTCGATGAAATTCATCTTGGGCGAGCCGATGAAGCCGGCCACGAACTTGTTGCGCGGCGCGCGGTACAGTTCGAGCGGCGAGCCCACCTGTTCAATCACCCCCGCCTGAAGGACCACGATCTTGTCGGCCATGGTCATGGCCTCGACCTGGTCATGCGTGACGTAGATCATCGTGGTTTCCAGCCGGTTGTGCAGCTCGGATATCTCCAGCCGCATGCCCACGCGCAGTGCGGCGTCCAGGTTCGACAGCGGCTCGTCGAACAGGAAGGCCGCCGGTTCGCGCACGATGGCGCGGCCGATGGCGACCCGCTGGCGCTGGCCGCCCGACAGCTGGCCGGGGCGGCGGTCCAGATAGTCGGTCAGGTTCAGAACCTCGGCCGCCTGTTCCACGCGGCGGTCCTGCTCGGCCTTGTCCAGCCCGGCCATCCGCAGCGGAAAGGCGATGTTCTTGCGCACGGTCATGTGCGGATACAGTGCATAGGACTGGAACACCATGGCCAGGCCCCGCTTGGCCGGCGGCACCGCGGTGGCGTCCTGATCGTCGATCAGGATTCGGCCGCCACTGACGTCCTCAAGCCCCGCGATCAGGCGCAGCAGGGTGGATTTCCCGCAGCCCGAGGGGCCCACGAACACCACGAATTCGCCGTCGTTGATTTCGAGATTCAGCGGGGGAATGACTTCCACGTCGCCAAAGCTCTTGCTGACTTTCTCAAGTACGATGCGTCCCATGTGTCTTTCCTTACTTCACGGCGCCGAAGGTCAGGCCGCGGACCAGTTGTTTCTGACTGAACCACCCAAGGATCAGGATCGGGGCGATGGCCATGGTCGATGCCGCGCTGAGCTTGGCGAAGAACAGGCCCTCGGGGCTGGAATAGCTGGCGATGAACGCGGTCAGCGGGGCCGCGTCGACGGCGGTCAGGTTCAGGGTCCAGAACGCCTCGTTCCAGGCCAGGATGAAATTCAGCAGCACGGTCGAGGCGATGCCCGGGACCGCCATCGGCGTCAGGATGTAGAGGATTTCCTCTTTCAGCGTGGCGCCGTCCATGCGCGCGGCTTCCAGAATGTCGCCGGGGATTTCGCGGAAATAGGTGTACAGCATCCAGACGATGATCGGCAGGTTGATCAGCATCAGCACCACCACCAGCCCGGCGCGGCTGTCCAGCAGGCCCAGCTGGATGAACAGCAGGTAGATCGGGTACAGAACCCCCACCGCTGGCAGCATCTTGGTGGACAGCATCCACAGCAGGATGTCTTTGGTGCGCGCCGAGGGCACGAAGGCCATGGCCCAGGCGGCGGGCACCGCGACGATCACGCCCAGCAGGGTGGACCCGCCCGCGATGATGATCGAGTTCCACAGAAACCGCGTGTAGTTCGACCGTTCCTGAACCACCGCATAGTTTTCCAGCGTCCAGTCGAAGTTCAGAAAGATCGGCGGGCTGGCGATGGCCTGGGCCTCGGTCTTGAAGCTGGTCAGGATCGTCCAGAGGATCGGAAAGAAGATCAGCAGGCCGACAGCCCAAGCAAAGGCGGTATTGATCAGCTTGCGTTGTGTGGTGACGGTGCGGGCCATGATGTCGTCCTCCTCACGCGTCCAGGTTTTTGCCGACGATGCGCATCAGGAAGATGGCGACGATATTGGCAAGGATGATGGCATAGACCCCGCCGGCCGAGCCCAGCCCGACATTCTGGCTTTCCAGCACGCGCTGGTAGATCAGGTAGGTCAGGGTGCGGGTGCCGAAGGCGCCGCCTGTGGTCACGAAGATCTCGGCGAAGATCGACAGCAGGAAGATCGTCTGGATCAGGATGACGATCGTGACCGCGCGGCTCAGATGCGGCAGGATGATGAAAAAGAAGCGTTTCAGCGGCGGCGCGCCATCCATTTCGGCGGCCTCCAGCTGTTCGCTGTCCAGCGACTGGATCGCGGTCAGCAGGATCAGGGTGGCAAAGGGCAGCCATTGCCAGGACACGATCATCACGATCGACGGCATCGACGCCTCGGACAGCCACGAGATCGGCTCGGCCCCGAAGAACCGCCACAGATGGGCGAACAGGCCGTTGACAGGATCCATGAACATGTTCTTCCAGACCAGCGCCGAAACGGTGGGCATCACGAAGAACGGGGCGATCACCAGAATGCGCACGACGCCCTGGCCCCACATCGGCTGATCCAGCAGAAGCGCCAGCAGGATGCCCAGCACCACGGTGATGGCCAGCACACCGCCCACGATCACCAGCGTCGCCTGAACGGCGGGCCAGAAGGAACTTGAGGTTACGAACCGGACGTAGTTGTCGAATCCGACCCAACCCAGATCACCGCCGCGCAGCGGCAGGTATTTCTTGAAGGAAAAATACAGGGTCATCGTCAGCGGAACCAGCATCCAGCCCAGCAACAGGACCACGGCGGGGGCCATCATCAGGCGTGCGACGGATCGGGAGTGTTGAGTTGCCATGACGCAAGACCTCTCTGTTCAGGCGGCTTGTTGCCTGCGAGACTAACACGGGTTGTGGAAGGGGGGAGAGCGGGGGACAGAAACCTGCCCACCCGCCGGGAGGAGGCCTCAGTACCCTGCGGCTTCCATTTCTTCGGCCGTGAAGGCCTGTGCCTTGGCCAGAGCTTCGTCAACCGACTGCTGTCCGGCGTAGACCGCCGAGAATTCCTGGCTCACCTGGGTGGCGATGCCCGCGAATTCGGGGATGGCGACGAACTGGATCCCGGTATACGGCGTCGGCTTGACGCAGCAGTTTTCCGGATCGGCCGCAAGGATCGACTTCAGCGTCATCTGCGCGAAGGGGATGTCCTTGTAGTTCGGGTTCTCGTACAGCGACTGGCGTGCGCCCGGAGGAACATTGGCCCAGCCTTCGTTCTCGGCAACCAGTTCGATATAGTCTTTCGAGGTGGCCCATTCGATGAACTGCTTGGCGGCATCCTCTTTCTGGGTGCCGGCCGGAATGGCCAGGGCCCAGGCCCACAGCCAGTTGGCGCGCTTGTCAACGCCTTCCGAGTTCGGTGCCAGAGCAAATCCAACCTGATCGGCGACAGTCGAGTCGTTGGGGTTGGTCACGAAGGATGCCGCAACGGTGGCGTCGATCCACATGCCGCATTTGCCCTGCTGGAACAGCGACAGGTTCTCGTTGAAGCCGTTGGTGGCATACCCGGCGGGGCCGGATTCGTTCATCATGTCGACGAAGAAGGTCAGTGCTTCTTTCCACTCGGGCTGATCGAACTGGGGTTTCCAGTCTTCGTCGAACCAGCGCGCGCCGAACGAGTTCGCGGTCACGGTGATGAAGGCGCCGCCCTCACCCCAGCCGGCCTTGCCGCGCAGGCAGATGCCGTTGATGTCGTTGTCCCGGTCCGTCATCGCAGCTGCCGATTCGCGGATGAATTGCCAGGTCGGCGCCTCAGGCATCTCCAGACCGGCCTTCTCCATCAGGTCGGTGCGGTACATGATCATCGAGCTTTCGCCATAGAACGGCGCCGCGTACAGCGTGCCATCATGGCTGAGGCCGCCGCGCATCGCGGGCAGGATGTCGTCCACGTCATATTCCGCGGACATACCGTCCAACGGCACAAGCCAGCCGTTTGCGCCCCAGATCGGCGTTTCATACATGCCGATGGTCATGATGTCGAACTGGCCGCCTTTGGTCGAGATGTCGGTGGTCACACGCTGGCGCAATACGTTCTCTTCCAGCGTGACCCATTCCACCTCGTGGCCGGTCGCTTCGGTGAATTTGTCGGTGTATTTCTGCATCCGGATCATGTCGCCGTTGTTGACGGTGGCGATCGTGATCGTCTCGGCCGACGCGGCGCCGGCGGTCAGGGCCGCGGCACTGGCCGCCCATAGAACAGATTTCAGGTACATTCTTTCCTCCCTGGTGTCGAATTACCTGGAGGAAAGCATCGTGAATTATTTGCCGCGCGTCAACTAAAATTTTACGCGCGTAAAAAAGTTGTCGAAAATCAGGCCGAACTCCGCAGTATCAGACGCGCGGGAAACAGGGTTTCGGTGCGCGCGCTCAGCCGCCCGCCGGATTCGACCAGTTGCGTCAGCGTCTCGACGGAGCGATTCGACACCGCGTTGTAGTCATGCGCCGCGGTGGTCAGCGACGGGCAGGTGAACTTGGAAAACGGATGGTCGTCATGCGAGGCGACGCGCAGGTCGCAGTCGTCGCCCAACCCGACCCGCAGGCCCTTTTCATAGCAGGCAGACAGGAACCCGATGGCCAGCCGGTCGTTGCTGCACAGAATGGTGCGCGAGGGCAGCCTGGGCTGCTCCAACAGCTTGAATGCGCCCTCGCGGCCGATTTCCTCGAACCCCCAGCCGCGACCATCGACCTTGATCACCTGCGGTTCGAAGCCCAGGCTCTCAATCTTATTGACATAGGCGATACGGCGCTTGTTGGCGTTGGGGTTGGCAGGATGCCGCATTTCGAAGAACGCCGGCGGTTCGCCGCTGCGGCACAGGTAATCGACGGTCTGTTCGATGAAGCTGGCATTGTCCGACCCGACAAAGGCCGCGCCCATGCCCTCCAGGTTGCTGTCGAACAGGATGGTGGGTATATCCTTGCAGAACTTCTCGATGAATGATCGGTCGGAATCGCGCCCCAGCGGCGCCAGCAGCACGCCGGCCGGTTTCAGCGCGCGCAGGCTGTCGAGAATCTCGGCCTCCTGCGCGGGGTCGCCATAGGCGCTGTAGAGCGTCGGGCGGAACCCGGCCTCGATGCATTTTTCCTCGATGTTGCGGGCGATCTCGGCAAAGAACGGGTCGGCCAGATAGGGCACCACGATGCCGACATTCTTGGTCAGCTTGCGGTTCTGGTTCATGGCAAAGATGTTGGGGCGATAGTCGAACCGCTCCAGCGCCTGCTCGATCCGTTCGCGGGTCGACCGACGGACGCTGTCGGGATCGTTGAAGTATTTCGAGACCGTCGGGCGCGAAATCCCGCTGACGGCGGCGAACTCCTCCATGTTCCGGATTTTTCTGGGTGCCATGCCTTGCCTCTGGCGCGGGACACGGCCCGCGCCACTCTGAATTTGTCGGTGTTTTACCTTTTCTTATCGCGCGACAAATTTCAACGGCAGAGTTCCGGGACGGCCATTCCGGTCAAATCAGCATCTCGAGCCGGGCCTCAGGGAAGCGTTGCAGAACCGGCGCGATCCGGTCCGCGGGCAGCAGGCACAGCGCGGTCGACAACCCGTCGGCCAGCGCCGCGTCAGGGGCCGAGACCGAAACCGCCCGATGCCGGACCGGCTGACCCTGCGGGCCCAGAATGTGGCCATGACGACCGGCCAGTTGCGTCGCATCAGGGGCTGAGGTTGCCACCGCCCGGTCGCGCAGCTCGATTCGCCGGGTCACGCCTTCGGGGCCGGCCAGGCCGACGCGCCAGTCCGACCCGTCGTCGCGGCTGCCGATGGCGGCGATCTCGCCCATGTCGACCAGCACATCGGTCAGCCCCTGCGCCCGCAGCAGCGCCGCGATGCGGTCGGTCACGGCGCCCTGCGCGATGCCATTCAGTGTCAGCGCCGCGCGGCCAGGATGGGGCAGGCGGATCGCTTCGGCCGATACCGAAACCCCCTGCCACCCGACCAGCGCCCGCGACCGTTCCACTTCGGCATCCGGGGCGCCGCTCGCCAGCGCCATCCACAGCGGTTGAACGGTCGGGTCGAATGCGCCGCCGGTTGCGTCATGCAAGGCGGCGCTTTGGGTCAGCACCTGCAGCAGTTCCGGCGCCGGGGCGGTCAGGGTGCCGTCACGGTTCAGGCGGCTCAGCTGCGAGTCCGGGCGGTACAGGCTGAAGATATTCTCCAGACGGTCCAGTTCGGCCTCGAGCGCGGCGATGATCAACGCGGCCTGCGCGTTGCTCAGCCCGCCCAGCTGCAGGCTGGCGGGTGCCCCCAGCGCGGTGCCGCGCCAGCGGGCAACCGGGGCGGCGCGCGCCACGGTCGGCAAGGCGGCGCAGGCGGCCGAGATGGTCAGGAAACGGCGGCGGGACAGGGGGGTCATGCGGGTGTCTCCAGGGATTGCGTCAGATCGACGGGGCCAAGCGCCGCGTCGTCGGGAATGTCGGTCAGGGGCAGGGCGGTGCCACTATAGGTTTCGATGAACCGCGCGGCGGCGTCCGGTGTTGCAAAGGGCACGATCTCGGGCGCGCCCATGCCGCCGGCCACGCCGGCGCCCACCACGAAAGTGGCTTGATCGGCGGCGATCCAGTTCGATATGCCCGGCTCGTGCCAGCTGGGGGCCGCGCCCATGTCGCTGACATAGACCGCGGTGATCTCGGCATCCCGCTCGGGGCTTTTGAGATAGGCCACCATGTCGCGCACCTGCGCAAAGAACAGCGGCGCGGGATAGCCCTCCAGATGTATCTGCCCCTTGGGACCGCCGTGTTCGGCCACGTTCATCTGGCAGAAATAGCTGAGCGCGGTTTCGGTCAGATCGACCGGATCCGGCGGGGCGGCTGCCTGTTCTTCCTTGCAGGCTGCCAGCGCGATCAAGGCAATCAGGGCAAGGCGCGTCATGGCTCGACCCTTCGGAACGCCAACCGGGCCAGGGCAAAGGCCAGCACCGGCCAGATCAGCAGCGAGCCGGGCGCCGCCCAGGCGGGCAGGGCCTGCGCGGCGCCGGTCATGCCGGACGCCATCGCCACGCCCTCGGTCGCGGCGATGTTCCACAGACGGAAAGCGTCGGCCGGGTTGGCCACCATCACCCAGGGAAAGACGGATTGGGTGAAGACGCCGCCCTTGTCCATGACGACGGCTCCCAACAGCCCAAGATCATAGAGGACGACGAAGACCAGCCAGAGCCCGGCCGACAGACCTGCCGCCGCCGTTGCGCCCCTCGCCAGGGCGGACAGCAGGTATCCCAGCGCCAGAAACACGGCGCCCAGCAGAATCGAGGTGACGATCAGCCGGCCAAGCGCGAACAGGCTGTCCGCGCCCGCGCCGCCGAACCACGCGGCGACCGCCCCGGCGGTGCCGAAACCGACCGTCATCGCAAAGGCCAGCGCCGCCAGATGTGCGGTGAATTTGCCCAGCAGAATTTCCCCGCGCCCCGCCGGGTAGGACAGCAGCAGCGACAGGCTGCCCCGGTCCACGTCACCGGCGATGGCGTCAAAGGAAATCATCAGCGCCAGCAACGGCGCAAGATATACCGAAAGAGTGGTCATCGAGGCGACCGACACCGTCAGCATGTCGACCCCCAGCGTGCCGGTGGGCGCGCTTCCGGCAAAGGTCAGGGCCAGCGCGAACAGAACCATGATCAGCGTCGCCACCAGCAGCCAGCGGTTACGGCGCAGGATCAGCATCTCGGTACGGGTGATGGCAAGGAAACGGGTCATTGCAGCGCCTCCTGAGCATAGTGGCGATAGAGGTCTTCCAGCTTGGGCGGGGTCATCTCGAGGTCGGCCACCGCGTCACCCATCGCGGCGATGCGGCGCAGCGCTTGCATCTTGTCGGCGGGCGAACACAGCAGCTCGACCGAGGCGCCGTTGATCCGGTCGCCGCCCAGTTCGGCGGCCAGCGCGTCGGCATTGGCGCGGGCGCGTACCCGCAGCCGGATCGGCAACCCTGCCAGCGCCGACAGGTTGGCCAGCGTGTCATCGGCCACCATCCGCCCCTTGCGCATGATGGCGATGCGGTCGGTGCGGGCCTCGACCTCGGTCAGGGCGTGGCTGGCGATCAGCACGGCGGTGCCCTGCGCGGCCAGCTCGTCGATGATAGCGTACAGGTCCTGGCGCGAAATCGGGTCCAGCCCCGATGTCGGCTCGTCCAGCAGCGCCAGCTTCGGCTGGCCCAGCAGCACCTGCGCAAGGCCCAGCCGCTGCCGCATCCCCTTGGAATAGGCGCCGATCCGACGGTCCATCGCGTCGCCCAGCCCGACACGGTCCAGCAAGGCGGGCACGTCGGCGCGGGTGCCTGACAGCTTGGCAAACAGGGTCAGTTGCTCGCGCCCGGTCAGGGCCGGGTGGAACGAGACCGCCTCGGGCAGATAGGCCGTGTCGCGACGCGCCTGCGCGCTGCCGGGGGCGGCGGTGCCGATGCGGATCGTGCCGGCCTGGATGGGCGTCAGGCCCAGGATCGACTTGATCAGGGTGGATTTTCCGGCGCCGTTGTGGCCCAGCAGCGCCACGCGCTGTCCGGGGTCGAGCGTCAGGGAGATATCGCTCAGAACGCGGGTCTTGCCGCGATCCTTGCAGACCGTTTGGATGGTCAGGGCCTTATCCGTCATGAGGCACCTTTTTCATGGCTGGGGGTTGAGGGGCTTGCATCAAGGGGTGGCTGTCGATCACGCCACCCGGCAGCAGCGCCGGGAAGGCCGATTGCGACCAGCGCACCAGCTGCACGGCAGGCGAGCCGAGCAGCAGCTTGGCTGCGGGTTGGGTCCACAGCACATGGTCCATGCTATCGTTGGGGCGATAGGGGGCATCGGCGATGCCGTCGCCGTTCACGTCAAAGGCGGCGAAATCGGACCAGTAGTTGCCGCGGCCCTCTTCCGACCACTCGACCCATTTGGTCGAGACGTATTTCACCTGTGTCCGGTTGCCGACAAAGGCGTTGCCGACGATCCGGTTGCGTTCGCTGCCGGCGGTGAAATGGATCCCGATGCCGCAGCCTTCGAACCAGTTGTCGGTGAATTCGTTCTTGTTGGAATTGTACAGAAAGGTGCACTTCTCCTTGGCGCCTTTCACCACGTTGCCTGAGATCACGCTGTCATTGGCATAGTTCAGCATGACCCCGTGTTCGCGGTCGCCGACCGAGACGTTGTTGATCACCTGCACGTTCGAGGTGAACATCACCGCATAGCCCAGATCGTTGCCGATCGAGAGGTTTTCACTGACGATGGAATCGTCGGCATACATGTAGTGCACGGCAAAGCGCAGATCGCGGAAGGTGTTGCCGGTGAAGGTGTTCTTCTTCGACGAGTTCACGAAGATTCCGTCGCGGCCAAAGCGGATGTCATTGCCTTCGACCACCGCGCCCGGCGCGTTCCAGACATAAACACCGTTGCCGCGGTCGTTCATCCGGCGGTCCTGCCGGCCCTCGATGCGGTTGCCGCGCACGATGCTGTCATCGGCACCGTGGATGTCGATGCCATAGAGATTGCCCAGTAGCACGTTGTTTTCCACCACGGCGGCGCGGGCCGTCTTGGTCAGTTGGATGCCGCTGTCGATCTCACCATGGTTCGACCCCGACCCGATCACAGTCAGGCCGCGCAGGTTGATGTCGGGTCCGGTCACGGTGATGACGCTGCCGGTGCCTTGTCCGTCGATGGTGGCCTGGCCCTGCCCGTCGATGGTGACGGGCCGGTCCAGAACCAAGCGTTCGGCATAGACGCCGGGGCTCAGGCGGAGGGTGTCGCCATCCGCCGCCTGCGCCAGTGTCTCAGTGATGGCCCCCGCCCGGTTGGGCACGTCCCAGTCCGCCGCCCAAAGCGGCGAGCCGAGCAGAAGCGGGATGAGCAGGGGCCAGCGCATGGGTCAGGCTCCCTGCGGTTCGACCAGCATCCGGCCGCGCATTTCCATGTGCAGCGCGTGGCAGAACCACTGGCAATAGAACCAGTGCACGCCCGGACGGTCGGCAGTGAAGGTGATCGAGGCGGTGGCCTGCGGCGCGACCTCGAAGGCGATGCCGTAGTTGCCCAGGCAGAAGCCGTGGGTCACATCGTCCACGTCATCCAGGTTGGTGACGTAGATCGTGACCTCGTCGCCCTGTTTGACGGTGAACTTCTCGAGGCTGAAGGTCGGCGCCTGCGAGACCATGTAGACCCGCACCTTGTTGCCGTCGCGGATCGGCTCTTCGGCGCCTTCCTCCAGATCGACGCCATCGGCCTCGGCCTGTTTGCGCGCATCTTCCCAGGTCGGGTCGTTGCGGTCCCAGACGTTGACCGGGTTGACGATGTCGCGGCGCACGATGATCGAGTCATGCGGCTCGGCAAAGGTCGGGCCGTCATGCACCACCTTCATCTCGTCGGTCGAGATGTCGATCACCTGCTCGTTCTCGGGCTTGAGCGGGCCGGTGTTCAGAAACCGGTCCTTCGAGAACTTGTTCATCGAGATCAACCACTTGCCGTCGGCCTCTTTGGTTTCACCCATCGACGTCGAGTTGTGGCCCGGCTGGTAGTGCACGTCGACCTTCGAGATGATCGGGTCGACGTCCTCGCCGTTGTAGGCGCGGATGGCCTTGTCGAGGTTCCATTTGACGATCTGGCTGTCCAGGAACAGCGTGGTGAAGGCGTTGCCCTGACCGTCATAGGCGGTGTGAAGCGGGCCAAGGCCCAGCTGCGGCTCGCCCACGATGCATGAACGCGGATCGGCGTCGCTTTCGAACAGGGCATCCAGCTTGGTCACGTCCATGATCGACACGGTCGGCGACAGCTTGCCGTTGATGCAGACATGTTTGCCGTCGGGCGCGGTGTTGATGCCGTGCGGCGAGTTCGGGATCGGAATGTAGCGGGTATACTTCTTGTTCGACCCCTTGCGCCCGTCCAGAACCTTGACGCCCTTGATCTCCTGATAGTCGCCCGCGGCGATGCCGGCCTCGATTTCCTTGAGGTTGAAGACGACGACGTGGTCCATCTCGCTCTCGGTCATCTCGGCCAGGTTCATGCCCATTTCCGAGTTGTACGAGGTCGAGTAGGCGTATTTGCCCTGATAGTCGCAATCGGTGTTGTCGAGGTTGCCCGACACCATCACCTGCCAGGCGATCTCCATCGTGTCACCGTCGATGGCGGTGAAGATGTTGACGTATTGCGACGGATCGTCCAGCACGCTGCCGTCGTTGATCAGCGGGGTTTCGTCCTCGCCATTGGCAAAGACATAGCCGGTGCGCGGGAATTTCTGCGGGCGCAGACCGTGGATCGCCTTGGCGTTGGGGATCTCGATGATCTTGTCGCATTTCATCACGTCGCAGCGCACGCGGGCCACGCGTGTGTTGGCCTTGTCGTTCATGAACAGATAACGGCCGTCATAGGTGCCGTCGGTGAACGACATGTGCGGGTGGTGCAAGTCGCCGTTGTCATAGGTTTTCATGCCGCGCTTGGCCAGGAACTCCTTGGTTTCCGGCAGCAGGCCTTCGGTCATGATCTTCAGCGACTCGTTGGTCTGGCCCCATCCGGTGGCCGAGCAGCGGTTGAACACCGGCACCCGCATCAGTTCGCGCATGGAGGGGAAGCCCATGATGCGCAGCTCGCCAGTCTGGCCCGAAGACCAGAAGCCGTAATACTCGTCCAACTCGCCTGGCGCCAGTTCGACCTTGGCCGCAGCGCTGGCCTGTTTGGCGGTCATCATCGTGGACCCAAGGCCGGTTCCGGCCAGCACGGCCCCGGTGGCCGTGGCCCCCAGCATCCCGCGGCGGGTGATGTTCAGTTTGGTGTCGTGGTCCGACATGGTCGTTCCTCCTTTTAGGAAACGGTTTGCGGTTTGGCGTTCGGATGGTTCGCCGGTGGTTGTCCGAGGGGGGTCTTGATCTTGACCGACCCGGTCTTGGCCCGCCGTTTCAGTTGGCGGATGACGACGGGACATTTGCTCTCGGACTGATAGAGCACCTGACAATGCAGGCAGGTGACGCACTCGTTCGGGTTGATCTCGCCGGAGGGGTGGATGGCCTGAACGGGGCATTCGTTGGCGCAGGTCTGACAGGGGTTGCCGCAATCCTTGTAGCGGCGCAGCCAGTCGAACATGCGGATACGGGCGGGGATCGCCAGCGCCGCGCCCAGCGGGCACAGATAGCGGCAATAGAACCGTTCGATGAACAGGCCGATCACCAACAGACCCACCGCAAAGACCACGAAGGGCCAATCGCGCATGAATTTCAGGATGATCGCGGTCTTGAACGGTTCGACCTCGGCATATTTCTCGGCCAGCGGGATCGACACCATGCTCAGGCCGAACAGCGCCAGGAAAATCATGTACTTGATCGGCCACAGGCGCTCGTTCAGGCCCCAGGGCAGGGTCCATTGCGGCACTTTCAGCGCGCGGGCGATCTTGTTGGTCAGCTCTTGCAGGGCACCGAAGGGGCACAGCCAGCCGCAATAGGCCCCGCGCCCCCAGAACAGCAGCGCGGCGGCCACGGCAAACCATTGGATGAACACCAGCGGGTCCAGCAGAAAGGCATCCCAGGTGAAGCCGCCGCGCAGGCTGCCGGCCAGCGCCATGATGTTCACCACGCTCAGCTGCGCATTCGCGTACCAGCCGATGAAGAACAGTGTCATCGTCAGGAACCCGATGCGGAACCAGTAGAAGACCCGCGCGTTCATCGTGGCGTGGAACTGGAAGAAGAAAGTGATCGTCAGCACCAGCAGCATGGCGCCCAAGACGGCGATCTCGACCTGGCGGTCCTTCCAGATGCGCTGCCACAGGGCCGACTTGGCGGCGGCCTCGCCTGTGGCATCGTTCACGACCTTGGGCGCCGCCGCGACCGGCAACAGGTATTGTTCGGGCAGATTGTAACCCAGATCAAAGGTCAGGAAGGTCTTTTCCACCGCGCCGATGGCCCGCTGCACCAGCAGTTGCAGGCGGAACGGTTCGGTCGGGTCGAACTCGGCATCGGCGGGGATCTTGAAGATGTCCAGCTCGGTAAAGCTGGGCGCATCCTCGGCGGCCACCGTGCCCAGGCGACGGTGCTGACGGTCGAAGAACCGTACCGAATTGTCGCCCTGGATCAGCTGGATCCGGTCGAAGATCCCGCCGCGCACATAGCCCGAGCCCTTGAAGCTGTACTTGCCGCGGCCCAGCACCAAGATCGCGTGTTCGCCCTCGTCCAGCCAGTTGACCAGGTTCTGGTACTCGGCCTCGCCCAGCAGCGACTTGCCGATCGAAGGCACCGAGACCAGCGCCACATGCATGTCGATGAAGGTGTCCTCGGGGTTGCCCTTCTCGGGGCGCTTGATCGCGCGCTGGTCGCCGGTGGCCTCGAAGGCGGCGTTGACCTGACCCACGTCCAGCGTCAGCCGCCGGGTCGAGCCGTCGCCCGAGAGCGTTGACCAGTCATGAGTGTCGGCCTTGGTCATGTCGACTTGGCGCTGGGGGCCGTCGGCTTGCACTTCGGACAGACCGCCCAGACCCAAGGCGCGGGCCACCTTGATGCCGCCGCGCACAAGGCTGTCATCGATCACCATGATCGTAACGGTCGCACCCGAGATGATGTCCAGATCATGTCCCTCGCCGCCTGTCTCGACCTCGCGCTTGAGGTCCAGACCGGCATAGCCTTCGGTCAGCTCGACCATGCGCGCGTTGGGAATGCCGATCAGAACGATGGGTTCGGAATGTTTGACCAGCTTGACGCCGGTCAGCACCGCATCACCGTCGATGGCGGCGACGACGTGAATGGGCTTGCCGGAATAGCCGGTGGTGCCCACGAAATCGGATGTGAGAAAGGCCCAGGCGACGGTTTCACCGCCCTTCAGCACCGGGGCCACCGGCACGTCTTCACGCACCGGACCGATGGCATCGGCACCGGTCGCCAGTTCGGCGGGTTCGATCTCGGGCAGGAAGCTGGCCAGACTGTCGGCCCGCGCGCCAAGCGCCAGCAGGCAAAACAGGACAAGGGCAACAAGGAAATGGGCAGCGCGGGTCACGACCACGGCGCACCTCCTTCGGTTCGGGTTGACGCCATGGACGCGCGGGGCGCGCGTTCGGTTCTGATTTCGGGCTCGGCCGGGGGGCCGCGGGTTTCGGGCCACAGCCGTTCGGAGCTGTACGAATCCAACAGATCGGCGCACTCACAACGTGTTATCTGCACAAATCCGGGCTGTTGCACCTGCGGCAGGTCGGGGACCGGTGCCGCCGCCGTGATCGCGCACAGGGCGCAATCGGCACACTTCGGGCAGGGCGCGGTCGGGTCGCCAGTGTCGCCTTCCAGGTCCACCTGCACCCAGACCGCGCCTGCCTCCGAGCAGATCTCCATCCAGGTGCCCTGGCCGGGACTCGCCAGCGCTGGCCCAAGCACCTGCAACATCAAAAGAAGGATGCCCGCCAGCCCGGGTGCCACGCGTATCGCGCGGACAGGGAGGCTGTGGTTTTGGCGGGCGGCGGGCATGGAGACTCCGACTCGAATTTGATGTTGCCCGAGTCGTAAGTGAATGGTTGGCGGTGCGACTTGACTTCGATCAGGTGGTCAAAAAAATGGCACTTCGGTTTGGCGGCCGATCGCCTGGGATCAGCCGTCGGCCTCATCCATCAACCGCCGCACCCAGCGCCCCGCCAGCCAGCTGGCCGGAACCCCAAGGGGCACACACCAGATCAGCGCGGCCACCGGTGTAACTGCGCCGAACCCCAGCGCATGGGCGATCAACCCGGCCAGAAACAGGTTGATGGCGACAGTCAGCGCCGTCGCCGGATACAACAGAATGGCCAGTTTCCAGACCGGCCAGCGCCCGTCAGTGGCTGGTGCCTTCCGAGAAGGTGATCTTGTTCCAGACATTGTATTTCCCCGAAGGTTTGCGCATCGGCAGGCGTTTGATTTCCTCGAGCGTCTGCGCGTCATAGACGATCACCGCACCGTCATCCTCCCAGATCGACACCAGCGCATGGGCGCCGTCGCGGGTGAATTCCACGTGCGCCACGGTCTTGCCCGGCGCGGGCCGCAGGGTTTTGACGATCTCGAGGCTCTGCTTGTCGATCACATGCATCGCGTCCTTGTTGGGGCCGAAGAATACGTCGGCCCAGACATAGGGCGAGTTCTCGTGGCTGCGCATGAAAAAGCCCGGGCCTTCGGTCTCGATCCGCTTGATCGTTTCCCAGGTGCCCATGTCGATGACCGAGATGGTGCCTTCGGTCAGGTGCGGCGTGGCCATCACCGTGGTGCCATCCCGCTGCCAGGTGATGCCCGAGCCCAGATGCGGCATGCCGGGCAGGTCCAGATCCGCCACTTTCTGCCCGATCACGAGGTCGATCACCTGACCGCCCTTGCCATCGCGCGACGCGCCCATGACGTATTCATAGCTCTGGTCGAAAAAGAAATCGTCCAGATAGTCGGGCGTGGTGATCTTGCGGACGGGGAAGGGGTCGGGATTCTTGAACTGCCCCTCGATCCGGAAATCATGACCCAGCCCGAATTGCGGCGGGTTATCGCCATAGAACACTTCCCAGATCTCGGGCACATCCTTGAGCGCCAGCACGAAGCTTTCGCGCGGGGGGGCCTGGTACACGGCCGAGACCCGGCTGGGCTTGCCCTGTTTGCCCTTGACCTCGACCACCTTGGCGACCGACAGATCCTCAGTCGACAGCAGGGTCAGGCTGTTGGGCAGATAGTTTGCCACGGCCAGCCACTTGCCGTCGCCCGACATTGCGATGTTGCGGCTGTTCAGGCCGGCGCGGATGCGGCCCACCTGTTGCAGCGCCCAGATGTCGTATTTCTGCACCCAGCCATCGCGTGACATGATGAACACATAGCGCCCATCGGGGCTGAACTTGGGGCCGCCATGCACGGCAAAGGGGGTTTCGAACCGGTCCAGAATCTCGAACGTGTCGCCGTCCAGAACGCTGACATGGTGATCGCCGGTTTCCACCACCAGCGTGATGTTCATCGGGTCGCTGTCCCAAACCGGCGCATCGACCTGTGCGTAATCGGCATCCAGCGTGCGGCTGGCCATGATCTGTTCGGCATCCCATTCGGGGTCGACCTCCAGCGGAGATTTCAGCCAGCCCGCCAGTTCCTCGATCTGAAGTGAGTCCAGCTCGTGCGCGAAGGCAGGCATCTGGGTCGCGGGGCGCCCTTCGGCGATGACGGCGGCCACGCGGGGGCCGCGCATGCGTTTGAGAGTTTCGGGGATCAGCGCCGGGCCGACGCCGCCCAGCCGCGCCTCGCCATGGCAGCTGGCGCAATGCTCGGCGTAATCCGCCGCCGGGTCGGCCAATGCCAATCCGCCCGCCAGAACCGAGCACATCGCGGCGACCGTCGTGGCGCGGGTCATGCGTCCGCGCGCGGCATTGTTCGATGCGTCAGGGCAGCGGTCGTCAGAAGAACTGATGCGCCGGATCATGGCTTTTCCCCCGGAAAGGCGTGACCTGCAGGCGCTCGCCCGCGCTGTCCACGCCGATTTCGTCATTGGTCAGGTAGCAGGCCGGATCTTCGGCCCACGGGTCGCCGGTCAGCTGCAGGGCCCGGATGCGGGTGTTGCCGCCGCAGACATCCTGCAACCGGCAGGCGCCGCACCGCCCCTTCAACGGGCGCGGCCGTGTGCGCAGCAGGGCCAGCATCGGGTCATCCCCGGACCACAACTCGGAAAACGGAGTGAGTTTGACGTTGCCCACCGTGTAGTCCGACCAGTAGGTGTCGGGATGGACGCGGCCCAGATTGTCGATATTGGCTACGCCCAGACCGCTGGAATTGCCGCCCCAATGGGCCAGGTGCTCGCGCACATGCGCGACGGCGTCGGCGTCGAACCGGGCGGCGGCCCAGTTCAGGAAATACCCGGCATCCGCGTCGTTGTTGCCGGTCACGATGTCCAGCGGGCGTCCGCCCGAGGCGGCCTCCCATGCGCGGGCCAGCAACAGGTCGAGCCCCTGCCGGGTGCGCTGATGTTCCGCGTCCTCGCCCCGGTTCTTGTCGCCGCGCCCCGCATAGACCAGATGCGAAAGATAGAACTTGTCCACCCCCTCGTCGTCGCACAGTTTCAGCAGGTCGGGCAGGTGGTGCTGGGTGCCCTCGGTCAGGCAGAACCGCAGGCCCACCTTGATGCCGCGCTTCTTGCATTCGCGCACGCCGCGCAGGGCGTCATCAAAGGCGCCCTCGACCCCGCGGAACCAATCATTCGTGGCCCCGATTCCGTCCAGCGAGATGCCGACGTAATTGAAGCCCACATCGGCGATCATGTCGGCGGTTTCGTCGTGGATCCGCGTGCCATTGGTCGACAGCGCCAGCATCGGTACCAGCTGGCGCGCGCGCCGGGCGATGTCAAAAAAATCGAACCGGTCCAATGGCTCCCCGCCCGAGAGGATCAGGGCCGGGACGCGAAATTGGCCCAGATCCTCAAGGGTGACCATGGCTTGCTCGTGGCTGAGTTCGCCCGGGAAGGCCACATCCGCAGACACGGTGTAGCAATGGCGGCATTTCAGGTTGCAGCGCCGGGTCAGGTTCCAGATCACCACCGGTTTCACCGGTCCGGTGCGGCGTTTGCGCACCGGCGTCGGGTTGACCAGCTGCTGCATGTATTCGGTCAGGCGGAACATCGGTCTCAGCCTTTCGCTTTCAGGCGCAGCCCGGTTTTTTTCAGGATGCGCGTGGAATAGAGAATGTTGCTGCCCCGGCAGGCCGATCCCAGGATCGTGGCGATCTGGCCGCGTTTGTC
Organism: Ruegeria sp. BJ5; assembly: GCF_056537865.1. Lineage (NCBI taxonomy): Bacteria > Pseudomonadati > Pseudomonadota > Alphaproteobacteria > Rhodobacterales > Roseobacteraceae > Ruegeria > Ruegeria sp. BJ5. Next base: position 156,095 of record NZ_JBQFSH010000004.1, on the reverse strand, counting down.
TTCGACCTCATCGGGCGAGCTGCCATGAACCATGGCGAACAGGTTGTAGGGCCAGTCGGGCAGGGCGCGGGGCCGTTCATAGCAATGGGTGACGAAGGGCAGTGCTCCGATATGGGCGCCGAGTTCGGTGATCAGGTCGTCCTGCACGTCCCAGACGGTCATGCCGTTCGACGTCATGCCCAGCTTGTAGTGGTTGGGGGCCGCGGCGATCCGCCGGATCACCCCGCGTGCCTTCAGCGCTGCCAGCCGGTGCAGCAGGGTGGCTTCCTCGATCCCAAGATCGTCGGCGACCTGCGCAAAAGGCGCGGGCACCAGGGGCAACCCGCCCTGCAGCGCCTCGATGATCCGTCTGTCGGTTGCGTCGATCATGCTGCCACCCGGAAGCCGATGAAGAATTCCTGCAGTTTCGGGAACCGCTGAACCGTGATCCCCGTCTCGCGTTCGATCGCGTCGGCCGTGGCGGTGATCGCCTCGGGCGTTTCGGTCGCCAGAACGAACCACATGTTCAGCCGGTGCGTGCGTTCATAATTATGCGCCACCTCGGCGTGTGCATTGACTTTGCTCAGGACGGTTTCAAACTCGGCCTCGGGCACCGCCATGGCGCACAGGCAGAAATCCCCGCCCATGGCGGCGGCGTCGAAGAACGGGCCGAACCGGGTGATGACCCGGTCAGCCTTCATCCGAGCCAGCCGGTCCAGCAGGTCCTGTTCGGTGATCCCCAGTTCGGTTGCCACATTGGCATAGGGGCGGGGGGTCAGTGGCAAGTCCTCCTGCAGGCGGTTCAGCAGGCGGCGGTCGGTGTCGTCCAGCGGGGTCATGCGGCGGCCTCTTTCGGTTTGATCAATGCGCCGGTCTGTTTGAAGCATCGGGTCGAGAACAGAACCTTGTGCGCGGCGCCTGCCAATTCAGGCAGGGCGGCGGCGCCGGCCAGGATGCCCCGCGCCTCGGAGCGCGACCGGGCGTGGATCATGGAATAGAGCCGATAGGGCCACACGCCCTCGACCGGCTGGCGCTCATAGCACAGGGTCACACCGGGATGGGCGGCCAGTGCGGGGCCCGCGTGGTCGATCCGCTCGACGGGCAGGTCCCACACGACCATGGCGTTGGCCGACCACCCCAGCGCCCGGTGCCGCACGATAACCCCCAGGCGCGAGATGACGCCAGCCTTGTGCAACACCCGGATGCGGTTCATTACGTCCTCGGGGGTGCGGTTCAAGGACCGGGCCAGCGCCGCGTAAGGGTCGGCCATCAGCGGCAGGCCCGCGCTGAGAGCCTGCAGGATGTCGCGATCGCCTTGCCGCAGAACGGTTCGGTCGACCGCACGCGGACGTGGCACGCGCCGCGAGCAACCCGACATGCGAAAACCCAGATCGACGTTGAACGGGCGGACCAGACGCAGGTCCAGAACGCGCAGCCCGGTGCGGTCGCTGATCCGGGCCAGGGTGGCGTCCACATGCGCCCGGTCGGGGCCAGTGGCCACGAACCACAGGTTCCAGTCATCCTCGCGTTGGTAATTGTGGTTCACGCCAGGCTCGGCGTCGATCAGGGCGGCGATCTGTTCCACCTTGTCCTCGGGCGCGGCAACGGCAGCCAGCGTGCTGGCCGAGGCCACGCCGGGCGCGACCGTCGCGCCGACGCGGGTGATGCGCCCGGCGGCGCGCATGCGGGTCAGGCGGTCGATCACCTCGGCCTCATCCAGCCCCAGCGCCGCGGCCAGCACTTGGAACGGCCGGTCGGCAACAGGAAAATCGCGCTGCCAGTCATCCAGCAGCCTGCGGTCGATCGGGTCGGTGATGTGGCACATCGCTTACAGCCCCGTTCTGTGCGCACGCGCGGTGAAGAAGATGCCCGAGGGGCTGTCGGCCGGAATTTCCCGCAGCTTTTCAAAGCTGTGGGTGTCATAGACCATGACCGTGTTTGCATCGCGCACGCTGATCCAGACCTCGTGCCCGCGCGGGGTGAACTCCATGTGCAGCACCGCCGGGCCCGGTTTGAACTCTTGGATGACCTGTTTGCTGACCGTGTCGATCACCTGGATCGTGTCGTTCAGCGGGTGGGCGAAATTCACCCAGACCTGCCGGCCGTCGGGCCGCGCCATGGCAAAGACGGGCTGGCCGTATGTCTGGGTGCGCCCGGTTTCCGTGAGTGTGTCGGCATCGACCCAGAGCACCTGGTGATGGCCGACGGCCGGCAATACGAATTCGGCGCCCGTATGCGCCCAGCCTTCCAGATGGGGCATCTTGTAGACGGGCAACTCCTGTTGACCGCGCCCATAGCCGGGCAGCACCCGGATCGGTTCGGGGGTGTCCGCCCACAGGTCCAGCGCGGTCAGCCCGTCCTGCCCGAACAGACCGGTAATGTAGGTGCGGCCATTGGCGGTGATCAGCGCGTCATAGGGGTTTTTGCCCATGTCGGTGATCTTGGTGATCTGCGGGTCGGTGCCGCGCGCGAAATCGGCGATCCAGGTCTCGCCCGTATCCCACATGGTGAACACGAAACGGCGGCCCGGCGCATCGACCAAGCCGATGGTCTTGCTGCCGGTGGGGATGTCGGCCACCAGATCCAGCGTGTCGGCGTCAAAGACGCGGACCCCGCCGGGTTCATAGTTCGACACCGCCACCAGCGTGCCATCGTCAGAGATCGCCCCACCGATGGCGTTGCCGGCCTGTACGACGCGCTTGGCGATCTGACGGGTCACGATATCGACTTTGGTCAGCCCGCCGTCGCGCCCGAACACATAGGCAAAACGTTCATCCGGCGAATAGACCAGCGAGGCATGGGACAGATCGCCCAGCCCCTCGATCCGTGCCAGCGCGGCGCGGTCGGACTGATCGACCAGCAGGACCGAACCGGCGGCCCGCTCGATCACCAGCCCCAGGTCTCCGGTGGCGGTGGGTTCGGCATGGGCTGCGGTCATCAGCAGCGATGCCGCGAGGCCAAGGACAAACTGTTTCATTGCGCCTCCGGTTTCAGCAGATAACGGGTGATCCATTCGGCCTCTTCCTCGGTGATAAGGGGCCGCCAGGGCGGCATGGCCGTGTCGGGGATGCCGTCCAGGATTACGCCGGTCAGGATTTCGGGGTCATAGTGCTGCAGGTTTCCCGCACGCAGATCGGGGCCCAGCCCGCCTTTCAGGGTCAGTCCGTGGCAGGACCCGCAATCCTGATGCACCAAACGTTTCAACGCGTTGGGATCCAGCGTGTCGGCGGCAAAGGCCGAGGTGGCAACCAGCACGGCGGCGGTCAATACCGCGCGCCCGGACCAGTCCCGACGGGCCGGTTCAATGGGCAGAGTCCTAGCCATGAGCGTGCTCCAGCAACTCTGCAACGGGCCGTTCGGCATACAGCGACACGACCTTGCCGATAATGAACAGGGTGGGGGCGGCCAGACCGGCCGCGCGCACGTCGGCGGCGACACGGTCCAGACGCGAGACAAGGCGGCGCTCGTCCGGGGTGGTCGCCTTGCCGACGGCCAGGACGGGGCTCGATCCCGGCAGATTCTCGGTCATCAGGCCCATGGCGATCTGGCCGATATTGGCGACGCCCATGTAGATGACCAGGGTGGTGTCAGGGTCCGCCAGGCGCTTCCAGTCGAGGTCCAACACCTTGTCGGCCTGACGATGGCCGGTGACATATTGCACCGATGTGGCCAACCCGCGATGGGTCAGCGGCACGCCGGTCGAACAGCTTGCCCCCTGCGCCGCGGTGATGCCGGGCGCGTATTCCACGGCGATGCCATGGTCCGTCAGAAACGCCGCCTCTTCCGAACCGCGGCCAAAGATCATCGGATCGCCCCCCTTGAGGCGGGCAACTATGTGGCCCGCGCGGGCCTGTTCCAGCAGGATCTGGTTGATCCGGTCCTGGGGCACGGTATGGCATTTGGGCGCCTTGCCCACGGGGATAAGCCGCGCGCCGGGGGCGTGCATGGCCAGGATCTCGTCCGAGACCAGGCGGTCGTAGACGACCACATCCGCCTCGCGCAGCATCCGCAGGGCGCGCAGGGTCATCAACTCGGGGTCTCCGGGTCCGGCGCCGATCAGAAAAACCTTACCGCTCATGGTGCAATCTCGCTTGGTCTGAATGTCATCGGGACCCGGGTGTTCCGGTCGGTTCCGAGCGCGGACAGAGCGGCGGATCGGGACGTTGCTGGGGTGGCCGGGCGTGTCATGGCCGCAGACTGGCGCATTCGCAAAGGGGCCTCCTTGACATAAGTTAAGGAGCGCGGGATTTGCGCCCGCGCTCCTGTTGTTTGCCTGCGTTCAGGGTTCGACGGTGACCATACCGACCATGTTCTGGGTTTCCCAATGAGGGCCGCACAGATAGTCCTGCGGGCCGGGCTCAAGGAACGTCATATCGATCGTTTCCTCGGGGAAGATGCGGTCGGATTCGGGCTGACTGCCATCTTTAAGCAGCACCGAATGGCTGGTGCGCTTGTCCACGTTGACCCAGCGAACCGTGGTGCCGGGCTTGACCGTGATCCGGGCCGGGCAGAAGTTGTACTTGTACATCAGCACCACCTCGGCATCCTGCGCTGCGTCAGAGGGTTCGCCGAAGAGTTCGACATAGCGCTCCTCGGCCTCGGCGCAGATCTGGTCGGTTTCATCGGCCAGGGCCGGCAGGGCCGCAACAAGGGCCAGGACTGCGGTCAGAAGGGGCTTGGTCGTCATGGTCGCATGTCTCCTCGGCTGTGGAAAAGGGGCCGGATCGCCGGCCCCTTTTCGTTACTGTTTGACCACGTTGATGTCGGCGCTGTCGTCATCCAGCGCGAGGCTGGTGTTCAGCGTGACGTGGTGGAACCGCGCCGCCGTATGGTCATCGTGGATGGCAAAGCCCACCGTGTAGGTCTTGCCCGGCTCCAGCGGGACGTCGCCCGGCGCGCCCGAGTTCAGCGGACGTGAGAACACCACCGTCCACATGCCGCCCGACAGGCTGGCCGAGGCCGAGATCTCGCCATCATTGACCACGCGCTGTTCCAGCAGATAGCCGTTGGTGGCGCTGCCGTCGGCATAGACGCGCATCAGGTCAAGGAAAGTGCCGTCCTGCAGGTACTGCGCGATCTGCTCTTCGGCCTGCAGCTTGTCCCAGCCGCCCAGCGGCTTGCCGCGCCGGCCTTTGACTTCGACCTCGGTGCGGCTTTCGCTGATGTACTTGGTGACGGTGTCCTTGGCCGTCAGGCGTCCAGCCACGTCCGGGTTGGCGGCGATGGTTTCGACATCGGGCGCAAAGGGCATATAGGTGTTGTCGGCGTGGCACGAGGCCCAGCACCCCACCTGTTCGCCCAGCTCGATCCCGGTACCGGTGATCATCATGGCGACCTTGATCGGGTTGTCCGGGTCCATCTTGCCGCCGTCGACGAAGGGCACGGGATTGTGACCCGCATCCGCCCATTGCAGCCGGATATACAGGTTTTCGTCGTCATGCGCGGCCTGAACCGTGGCGTCGATCACCCCGCGCTTGCCGGGGATCGGGGTCGGTTCGAGATCACCGCCGGCGACAATCTTGTTGCCGATCGCGTCCAGTTCCTTGGCGTGGCAGGTCGAGCACTGGTCGCCACCCTTGGTCAGCGGGCGTGCGCCGCCGTGGGTCTTGCCGTTCTGTACCCATTCGAACGAAGCCTGTCCCGGATAGAACAGTTTCAGATCGGTGCTGGCCACGGCGTTCCAGTCGATGTTGCCGCCCACGTCGCTACCGCCCGCGGCCGCGGCGTCGGTTGCGGTGCCATCGGCCTTGGCGCGCTCCTCGGCCACAGCCGCGTCGACCGCGGCGGCGATCTGTGCCTGCACAGCCTCCTGCTGGGCCTTGCGGGCGGCTTTCTCGGCCTCGGCTTCGGCGGCCTCCTTGGCTTCGATCCGTTCCAGGCTGGCCAGGTATTCCGGCGGGATCGGACGGGCGAAGGCCGGGTTCGGGGCTTCGAGCTCTTCCAGGAAATCTTCGGGTGCGCGGTCACGGATGTTCGAGTGTGCGATACCCTTGTGGCAGTCGATGCAGGTCTGGCCGACCTCCATCGCGTTCAGGTGCTGCTGCCGGGCGCGGGGCTTCTGGAACTCGGGCATCATCGACTCGAAATCGTGGCAGTTGCGGCACTCGCGCGAGTCGGTCTTTTTCATCCGCTGCCATTCGTTCATGGCCAGATGGATGCGCTTGGCCTCAAACTTCTCGGGCGTGCTGATCGAGCCGACCATCTTGCCGTACAGCTCTCTCGACGCTTTGATCTTGCGGATGATCTTGTGGGTCCAGTCCTTGGGCACGTGGCAGTCCGAACAGACCGCGCCCACGCCCGAGCGGTTCACGTCATGGATCGTGCCCTTGTACTCGGTATAGATGTAGTCGCGCATCTCATGGCACGAGACACAGAATTTCTCGGTGTTGGTGGCTTCCATGGCGGTGTTGAACCCGCCCCAGAAGATGATGCCGGCGACAAAGGCGGCGGCGATGCCGGCCACGGGCATTCCCCACAGGAAATACCGGCGCCAGATCGGTTTTTTCTTTTCCGGTTCGGACTGGGTCATGTCCAGGCTCCGTTTTGGCTGTCTTGTCTGGCCTTGGGTGTCAGGCCGGTGAAATTGGCTGAGGTTTCACCGGGCCAGAGCGGCCCCGCGAACGTGGAAAGGGCGGGCGAGGGGCCCGCCCTTTCCTGTGTTTGGTCCGAACCCGTCAGGTGACGTGGTTCGAGCGGTTGTAGACGTTGAACTTGCCGGTCGGCGCATAGAGCCCGTCGATGCGGCCGATCTCTTCCAGCGTCTTGGCGTCGAAGATCACGATCTGACCGTTGGGCTCCTTGGAGTCCGACAGGTTCCACTTGGAGACCCAGACCTCGGTGCCGTCGGCATTGAATTCAAAGTGAACGGCGGCACTGCCTTCGTCTTCGGTGATCTGGATGGTTTTCACGATCTCGCCGGTCTCTTTCGAGATGACCTGCACCGACTGCTGGATTTCCGGCTCGGGGTGTTTGGTCTGGTCAGCCCAGATGTAGTCCGAGTTCGGGTGGGTGCGGACAAACAGGCCGGGGCCGTCCGTCTCCACTTCGTAGCAGACCTTCCAAGCCTGATCCGGGTGGCCTTCGGGGTCGTTGCCCCAAACGGTCACGGTACCCACACCCAGGTGGGTCGTACCGGCGACGGGTCCACAGTTCGGATCGACCCAGTTTGCGCCCGGTCCGGGGTGCGGCAAGGCAGCGGTGTCGATCATCGCTTCCAGCTTGTGGGTTTCGGTATCGACGACCACCATTTTGTTCGACGCGTTCGCGGCGATCTGGAAATAGCGGCCTGTCGGGTCAAAGAACCCGTCATGCAGGAACTTGGCGCTGTCGATCTTATCGATGCGCAGGTTGTCGAGGTCTGTGTAATCGACCTGCCACAACTGGCCCAGTTCTTTCACGGCGACGATCCAAGTGGGTTCGTTCGGTGTCGTGTAGATCGCGGCCACGCGGCTCTCTTCGACATAGTCGCCGTCCACGTTCACGCCGCGGGTCGAAACGACCTTGAGCGGTTCCATGGTTTTGGCGTCAACGATCGCGAAGTGCGGCGGCCAGTAACCACCACCGATGACGTATTTGCCATCGCCGGAAACTGCGACGTCGCGGGCGTCATAGGCGATCTTGACCTCCGAGACCAACATCTTGTCCGGCGTCTGCCAGAGGTCGATTTTGGTCATCTTGCCGTCGCGACCCATGGTGTACCAGAAACGGCCCGGGTGTTCCGGTTCGGTCAGGCTGTGGTGTTCGGACGCTTTCAGAACGTGCACGGCATAGCCGGTGGGGATGTGGGTCAGCACCTCTTTGGTGTCGCCGTCGATTACGGCAACCTTGCCCACGTCACGTTCGATGACGACGAAGAAGTTCTCCCAGTTGCGACCGTGCAGCGGCTCGGTCGGATAGTCTGCCTCTTCGACATAGACCTTGCGGGTCGCCTTCATCTGTTCCAGCGACATTTCCGGCGGCTTGGGCGCGTCCATCATGATGTAGGTCGCCATGTCGCGGATCTGCTCCTCGGTCATGATGTCCGAGAAGTTGTTCATACCGCCTTCGGTGCCCCACGCGATGATCTTTTCAAGGCGCTCCTGGCCCAGTTGCAGGGTGCCGCCTTCGGTCACGGTGCCGTCGGCTGCGGTTTTCTTCCAGTGTGGCTCGAGGTTCTTGCCGGTGGCGCCCTTGCGCAGCACGCCGTGGCAACCGGCACATTGTTCGAAGTAGAGCTGTTTCGAAGCCTCGAAGGCCTCGTCGCTCAGGGTTGGCTCTTCGGCGAATGTCGGAGCAGCGACGCTGCCCAACAACATGGCCAGACCGACCCTGAAGGCGCGGCCGGTGGTGTAATGGCTGATTCCAAGTGACATGATCACTCTCCGTTTGCTGGTGAGGCAGGCCGGACACTGCGCCGGGACGGGCGTCTTCTCCTTGACGAAAGTCAACGGAGGGGGCGTTCAGGGGGAAATGGGGCCGAAAAAAGCCATGAAAATAAGTGCTTTTTGGGGTCATGTTTTCGCCGACGCTTGATTTTGGTTAAGGGGCGCGGGCCCGGCGGTTGCTAGTGCTTGGCAAACGAACAGCTTGGCCAAGGAGAGCAGGCATGCCAACGGCAATCACGCGCGTTATGGGTGAGGGGTTCCGGGTCTTTTTTCTGTTTGCAGGTCTATACGGCGTGTTTGCCGGTCTGGCCTGGGGAGGGTGGTTGGCAACGCTGGCCGGGCTCGAGCTGTGGACCGAGGCGCCCTATGCCATGAGCCCGCCGATGTGGCACGCGCACGAGATGATTTTCGGCTATGCCAGTGCCGCACTGGGCGGGTTCTTTCTGACCGCCGTTCCCAACTGGACCGGCGCCCCCGAGGCGCGGCGCTTGTTTATTGCCGCTGCAGCGGCGCTGTGGTTGGCCGGGCGCGTGGCACTGTGGTTTTCAGGTGTGATCGACCCGGTGATTGTCGCGGTGCTCGACCTCGCCTTCGTGCCGGTTCTTGCGGCCAAGATCGCCACCCAGCTGATCCGGCGACCAAAACCGCAGAACATGATCTTTCTTCTGTTGCTGGCCTACATCTGGGTCTCAAACCTGCTGACCCATCTGGACTGGATCGGTGTGACGGTCGGAACCTTGGATGTCGGCCTCCGCACAGGACTGCTGGCCTTGTGTTCCATGATCGCCATTTTGGGAGGTCGGATCACTCCGGCCTTTACGCGCAATGCAATGAAGCGCGCAGGCGTGCCCGAAGCTGACTGGCCTGTCATTCGCGATTGGATGGAAAAAAGCAACATGGTGCTGGCCCTGCTGCTGCCCGCTGTGATGCTGATCTTCGGGGCCGGGCACGCGGTCGCGATTTTGGCGCTGGTCCTCGGAGCGATACAGGGCTTGCGCCTGTCAGGTTGGCGGGGGGCTTGGGCTGTCCGGCAGCCGATTCTGTTTGCGCTGCATCTGGCCTTGGGGATGCTGGGCCTTGGACTGGTTCTGTGGGGAATGGGCTTGTTGGGCCTCGGCAGTGAACTTGGTGCGCTGCATGTGTTGGGCATCGGCTGCGTCGGTGGCATGACGCTGGCGGTCATGAGCCGCGCGGCGCTTGGCCATAGCGGACGGGCGCTGGTCGCCCCCGCGCCGGTGGTCGTCGCCTACGGAGCGATGGCTCTGGCTGCGATTCTGCGCTGGATTGGGTCCGGGTTGGACGCGCAATTCTTGACTGCCATGCTGGTTGCCGACGGGCTGTGGATCAGCGCGATGGCGCTGTATGTGGTGGCGATGTGGCCGGCCTTGGTGGGTCCGCGTGCGGTACCGTCCTGAGCGGCTCAGGCCCGGTCGATCAATGGTCGCGCGTTTTTGACATGCCGATGGATCATGTGCCGCGCACGCTTGCCGGTTTCGGGAATGGGCCGAGCGGCGATCGGGACATGATCCGGGTCGTCAAGTTCGGGGAATATCTCGAAGATCTCGTCTCGGGCATCGCAGCCAATGCTTTTGAGAGCCTCGGGCCCGGTGTACAGGCTTTCCGACGGAGCCCCCTCGGCGGTCACGATTTCATGGCGGTCGAACAGAATGTGGTAGTACGTCACGCTGCTGGCAGTTTCATCGACATGAACGCCGGGAACGCCGACCAGCTTATGGGCGGGGATCAGCACTTCTTGGGCGTCGAACATGCGCACGGCAATCGCCGAGCGGACCAGCATCCGGTGCTGCGGAGAGACCCGCAGATCGCGCCGCGGTAGACCCGCCCCCAGCGCACCCGCAGACACGCAGACCGGCCGCAGCCGTGGCTTGGCTCGCAGCTCGGCCGACGTCAAGGTGCGCGAGCCGATCCAGCGAATCGGTTGCGGGCCGTGATCGAGCGTCAGAACCAGGTCGTCTTCCGCCAGATCTTCTATCGCCTTGGCGCCGGTGGGCGTATCGATCAGCGTACCGGCGGTAAAGCAGGGCACGTCGACGATCGCTGTAGGATCGGTGGTGTCCGGCGCGTTCGACGGGGTCACATTCGAACGAATGAAGGAATAGGCGGTACCGGGTACCAAAGGTTCGGACGTGATGTATCCTACAAGACTTCCTTCAACCTCGACCCGAAAAACATCGATCGTACCGCCGCCCGGTTTGGTCAGGGCGTAGGATTCTTCCAGATAGATAGCGCCGGAATCAAAGGTGGTTGATCCGTCAAGACTGGTGACAACGCCTGTCTGTGTCAGGTCATCGCCGACTTCGTTGTTGAAACGGTCGCCGTTAAAATCAGTTCCATTGTCCGGGTCCCCGTTCACGAGCGTTCCACCGGCCGCATCGGTTACGTCAAATACCCGGCGATCGGTGTTCGGATCGTAGCCTGAACTCAGAGTGATGGTCCCGGAGTTAAACCCGGTAAAACTAAGTGAAATCACCCCCGGCGCGTAGCCGATATAGGAATAGTTCGCCATCTTTTACTCGTTCACTCACTCATTCAAAGACACTGGAACCGCACAACACAGACCCGGCAACTCCATCTGACTTGGCACCCTGATAGACGCGGTTCAAGGCGATTTCGGGGCATTTCACGCTTATTTTAAGGGAATGTAGCCTATTGGCCGCGTGCCAGGGCAGAGTCTTGACTTTCGTTAAGGCGGCAAACCGCCCATCCCGCCATTGTCCCACTACCAGCAAAGCGGCGCAAAGGAGAGCGCAATGCGAGAAGTCATGACCAAGAGCATGGCCCGCAACATATTCTATGGCGGGTCACTGTTCTTCATCTTAATCTTTCTGGCCCTGTCGGCCCACTCACACCTCTACATCGTCAATTCGCCGAACTCGGCGAAGCTGGATGAAAGCGTGATCCGGGGCAAGCATGTCTGGGAAAAACACGCCTGCATCAACTGCCACTCGATCATGGGTGAGGGTGCCTATTTCGCCCCCGAGGTCGCCAACGTGATGACCCGTTGGGGCGTTCTGGACGACCCGGAATCGGCCTTTGAATCCCTCAAGGGCTGGATGGAGGCGCAACCCACCGGCATTCCCGGTCGCCGGCAGATGCCCCAATTCAACCTCAGCGACGAAGAGATCCGTGATCTGGCCAACTTCCTGATCTGGACGGACAATATCGACGCTCAGGACTGGCCCCCGAATGACGCGGGCTGAGAAGGGAACGGAGCAATGAAATACGAATCCCAAAAAGTGGCCTATGCCTATTTCGCATTCGCAATGGCCCTGTTCGCGATCCAGGTGATCGGCGGTCTGCTGGCCGGCTGGATCTATGTAGCCCCCAACTTTCTGAGCGAGCTTCTGCCGTTCAACATCGTGCGGATGCTGCACACCAACGCGCTGATCGTATGGCTGATCACCGGCTTTTTCGGCGCGACCTATTTCCTGATCCCCGAAGAGGCCGAGCGCGAGATCCACTCGACCAAGCTGGCCTATATCCAGCTGGCGATCCTGATTCTGGGCACGCTGGGTGTGGTGCTGACCTATGTCTTCAACCTGTTCGAAGGCAACTGGCTGCTGGGCAAAGAGGGGCGCGAGTTCCTTGAGCAACCCAAATGGGTCAAGGCCGGCATCGTCGTGGCGGCGCTGATCTTCCTCTACAACGTGTCGTTGACCGTTCTTAAGGGCAAGAAGACCGCCATCACAAACATCCTGCTGCTGGGCCTGTGGGGTCTGGCTCTGCTGTTCCTGTTCGCCTTCTACAACCCGGGCAACCTGTCGCTGGACAAGCAGTACTGGTGGTATGTCGTCCACCTGTGGGTCGAAGGCGTGTGGGAGCTGATCATGGCCTCGATCCTGGCCTACCTGATGCTCAAGCTGACCGGTGTTGACCGCGAAGTGGTCGAGAAATGGCTTTATGTCATCGTCGCCGCCGCGCTGTTCTCGGGCATTCTGGGTACCGGGCACCACTATTACTGGATCGGTACGCCGGGCTACTGGCAGTGGATCGGGTCGATCTTCTCGAGCCTCGAGGTAATCCCGTTCTTCGCGATGATGGCCTTTGCCTTCGTCATGGTCTGGAAAGGCCGTCGGGACCATCCCAACAAGGCCGCACTGCTGTGGTCGCTGGGCTGTGCCACGCTGGCCTTTTTCGGCGCCGGTGTCTGGGGCTTCCTGCACACGTTGCACGGGGTGAACTATTACACCCACGGCACGCAGATCACCGCGGCTCACGGGCACCTGGCCTTCTACGGCGCCTATGTCTGCCTCAACCTGGCGATCTTCACCTATGCGATGCCGATCCTGAAAAACCGGGATCCGTACAACCAGGTGCTGAACATGGCCTCGTTCTGGCTGATGACCAGCGGCATGGTCTTCATGACCTTCGTGCTGACCTTCGCCGGTACCGTCCAGACGCACATGCAGCGCGTGGTGGGTGACTACTACATGGATGTGCAGGATCAGATCGCGATCTTCTACTGGATGCGCTTCGGCTCCGGTCTGGTCGCGGTCATCGGTGCGCTGCTGTTCATCTACTCGATCTGGGTTCCGCGCAAAGAGATCGTCGAACCAGGACCGGTCGAACGCGAGCGTCTGGAAAGCGATCCTGACCATGTGGCAGCGGAGTCATGAACATGGATGGATCGATGCAACTGGGAAAGGGGGCGGCAGACGCCCCCTTCTACCTGCCCCAAGGCGATGAATGCGACGTGTTCGCCGCCGCCTATACCAACAAGCTGCCGGTCCTGCTGAAAGGGCCGACAGGTTGCGGCAAGACCCGCTTCGTGGCCCATATGGCCGCCAGCCTTGGCCGGCCGCTCTATACCGTGGCCTGCCACGACGACCTGGCCGCCGCCGACCTGATCGGGCGTTACCTGCTGAAGGGCGGCGAGACGGTCTGGGTCGATGGTCCCTTGACCCGCGCGGTGCGGGAAGGCGCGATCTGTTACCTTGACGAGGTGGTCGAGGCGCGCAAGGACGTGACCGTGGTGTTGCACCCGCTGACCGACGATCGTCGCATCCTGCCGATCGACCGCACCGGAGAAGAGCTTGAGGCCGCGCCCGGCTTCATGCTGGTGGCGTCCTACAACCCCGGCTATCAGAACATTCTGAAAACCCTCAAACCCTCGACCCGGCAGCGGTTCATCTCGCTGGAATTCGACTTTCCCTCGCCTCAGATGGAGGCCGAGGTGGTCGCGCAGGAAAGCGGACTGCCGCTGGAACGCTGTAAGCCGCTGGTGCGGCTGGCGGGAAAACTGCGCGGGCTCAAGGGTCAGGACCTCGAGGAAGGCGTATCCACCCGCCTGGTCGTCTATGCCGCGACGCTGATCGCGCAGGGCATGTCCACCGACCGCGCCATCCTTGCCGCCATGATCGAACCTCTGACCGATGATGAGGATATCAAACGCGGGCTCCTCGATCTTGTCACCGCCGTCTTTGGGTGAGGCCGGCGATGGTCAGGATCGACTTTGAGCCATGGGAACCCGAAGAAACGATCGGGAAACTGTGGCACACCCTTGCCAGCCGCCTTGATGCACCAGAGGTGCACGAAGGAGCCGCGGTCGACCTGTCGCAGGTCGCGGGGCGGCTGGCCGTTCTTTTCCGGGGGCTGGGCGGCAGTCCGGGCGTCGAGCTGCGTCCGGTTTCGCCTGAGCTCTCGCGCCACCGGCTGAGCTGGCGGCGCAAGCTGGCCACCGAGGCCGAGCTGATCCCGCGCGCCAGTTTCGACGGCGAGGTCCTGCGCCTGCCCGATCGGCTGGCCGTATTTCCCGCGCGCGAAGCCAATGGCGCGCTTTATGTCTGGCTGGCGGCGGTGGCCGCCCATGCCGGAACCCGCATCGACGAGGACGATCCCCTGCGCGCCGATCTGCGCGCCCTGCAGGCGGCCGGCGCGATGGTCGCCGCAACGCTCGAAGACGCGCCGGGCCTGCGCCCGCTTTACGCCGAGCTGTGCAAGGGCTTGCTGTATCAGCGCGACCTGCCCGGCCTGCCCCCGGCCGAGGCCGCCGTCGAAGACCTGATCCGCCGGATGCTGGGCGACCCAGCGCCCCTGTCCGCCCGCGCCCAGGCCTACGACGCCCTGGGCGATGACGTGGCCGCCCCGCGCGGGTACCAGCCGTTCCGCCCGGTGCCCCTGTGGCCCGAGCTGCGCGCGGTCGCCTTTTCCGAACACACCGAGGTCGAAAGCCGCGACACCGACGGCCCACCCGAGGAATCGGGCGAAAAGACCCACCGCGCCCGTCGCCGCAAATCCGACCAGGCCGAGCGGCAGGACAGCCTGATCCTGCACAAGTTCGAGGCGATCCTCAGCTGGGCCGAGTTCCTCAACCTCAACCGCCGGGTCGACGATGACGATCCCGACAACGCCAAGAAGGCCGCCGACGACCAGGATGAGATCGGGTTGGGCCAGATCTCGAAGGCCCCGCCGACCCGGCTGAAACTGCATCTGGATCTCGCGCCCGAGGACGTGAACCGCGAGCGCCTGTCTGGGCGTGTGCTGTACCCGGAATGGGATGTGCGCACGGGGCAGTATCTGCCCGATCACGTCAACGTTCTGACCTCGGAAGCCGAGATCCGCGAGGATGCCGCCGAGTTCGGCAAGGACCCGGCCACCGCTCGCCGGATCCGCGCCGTCAAGCGCCAGTTCGAGGCGCTGCGTCCGGGCCGGGTGATGACCCGCGGCCATCTGGACGGCGACCAGCTGGATATCGAGGCCGCCGTGCGCAGCGCCGTGGACCGCCACGCCAATGGCGAGGGCAACGAGCGCGTCTGGATGCAATCCCGCCCCGAGGCGCGCGACCTGGCGGTGTCGATCCTGCTGGATGTCAGCCGCTCGACCGAAAGCGCGGTCGCGGGGCGTGCGGTGATTGACATCGAACGCGAGGCGCTGGCGGCGCTGGCCTGGGGTCTGAACGCCTGCGGCGACGATTTCGCCATCCACGCCTTCAGTTCACTGAAACGCCAGCGGGTCTATGTGCAGCGCTGCAAAAAGTTTAATGAGCCCATGACCGCCACCGTGGAACAGCGTATCGCGTCGCTGCGGCCGGGCCATTACACGCGGCTGGGGGCGGCGATCCGTCATGTCTCGGCCGATCTGGCGGCGCAGGCGCGCAAGCGCCGGCTGCTGCTGGTGATCACCGATGGCAAGCCCAATGATCTGGACCACTACGAGGGCCGCCACGGCATCGAAGACACCTGCATGGCCGTGCGCGAGGCGCGCCGGGCGGGGCAGTCGGTCTTTGGCGTCACCATCGACAAGACCGGCAAAAGCTGGTTCCCGCGCATGTTCGGGCAGGGCGGGTTCGCGGTGATCCCCGACCCCAACCGCCTGACCATGGCGCTGCCGCAGATCTATCGCCAACTGGTCGGCGCATGAGCGATGCGTCCCTGATCGACGAGCTGCCCGGCGAATTGCTGATGTGGGTTCTGATCGTTTCGGAACTGTTGGTGTTCGGGGCCGGGCTGACCGCCTTCATGGGCGTCCGCCTGACCGACCCGGCAGGCTTTGCCGAGGCGCAAGCCCATCTCTACCGCACCGGGGCCGCGCTCAATACGGGGGTTCTGGTCACCTCGGGCTTTCTGGTGGCGCGGGCCCTGCGCTGGCGACAGGCGGCACGCCGCGGCGCCGCAAGGCTGGCCCTGATCGGCGCGGCCCTGCTGGGTGTGGTATTCCTGATCATCAAGGGCGCGGAATATGGCGGCAAGGCCGCGCAGGGCATCAGCTACGAGACCCACCCGTTTTTCCTGTTCTACTACCTTCTCACCGGGTTTCACGCCGCGCATGTGCTGGCCGGGGTCGCCATTCTGCTGCTGGTCGCCTGGCGCGACGATCCCCGCAATATCGAGGCCGGCGGCCAGTTCTGGCACATGGTCGATCTGGTCTGGATCCTGCTGTTTCCGGTGATCTACCTGCTGGGGTGACGCGATGCCGAGTTTTTCCTTTGTCCGAGACACCCATGCGGATCGCCTGACCCGCGCCTGGGCCGGCCTGATCGCGCTCAGCCTGGTCTCGGCCCTGCTGACCCTCGTGCCCGTTGGGCCCCGGCTGGTCGGGGGCGGCATCCTGCTGCTGGCCTTGTTCAAGGCCCGCATCATCCTGGCGCGGTATCTCGACCTTGAATGCAGCCCGGCCTGGCTGCGGGGCTTCACGCTGGTGCTGAGCACCTTTGCGGCACTGATCTTCGCGCTCTATCTGGTCTGAGGCAAAAAGAACCGCCGCGCACAGGGGCACGGCGGCTTGCCAGTTCAGGGACAGAAATCTATTGCGCGGCCATCGGCATCCGGGCGATCTGGCACCGCTGCCACAGCGCCGAGAGCGCGCCGACCAGATGGTCGATATCGGCATCGGTATGCACGGGCGAGGGCGTGATGCGCAGCCGCTCGGTGCCCTTGGGGACGGTGGGATAGTTGATTGGCTGGATGTAGATGCCGAACTCTTCCAACAGCGTGTCCGAGATGAACTTGCACTTGACCGGGTCGCCCACCATCACCGGGATGATGTGGCTGGGGTTGGGCAGATGCGGGATGCCCTCGGCGTCGAGCCGGGCGCGAACCTGGGCCACGCGTTCCTTCTGCAGGTCGCGTTCCGCATTTGATTGTTTCAGATGCCGGATCGAGGCCGCAGCCCCGGCGGCGATCGCCGGCGGCAGGGCGGTGGTGAAGATGAAGCCGCTGGCAAAGCTGCGGACGAAATCGCACAGCGCGGCCGAAGCGGCGATATAGCCGCCCACAACACCGAACGCCTTGCCCAGCGTGCCCTCGATCACGGTCAGGCGGTCCATCAGACCCTCGCGTTCGGCGATGCCGCCGCCGCGCGGGCCGTAGAGGCCGACGGCATGGACCTCGTCCAGATAGGTCATGGCGCCGAATTCATCGGCCAGGTCGCAGATTTCCTTAATCGGCGCGATGTCGCCATCCATCGAATAGACCGATTCAAAGGCGATCATCTTGGGCGCCTCGGGGTCGGCGGCGGCCAGCTTGGCGCGCAGGTCGTCCAGATCGTTGTGCTTCCAGATCACCTTCTGCGCCCGCGAATGGCGGATGCCCTCGATCATCGAGGCATGGTTCAGCGCGTCCGAGAACACGATCAGGCCGGGGATCTTCGCCGCCAGCGTCCCCAGCGCGGCCCAGTTCGAGACGTAGCCGGAGGTGAACAGCAGCGCCGCCTCTTTCCCGTGCAGGTCGGCCAGTTCCTGCTCCAGCAGGACGTGGTCATGAGTGGTGCCGGAAATGTTGCGGGTACCGCCCGCACCGGCGCCGCAACGGTCCAGCGCGTCATGCATCGCCGCCAGCACCGAGGGGTGCTGGCCCATGCCCAGATAGTCGTTCGAACACCAGATGCGGACGTCCCGTGCCGCCGCGCCATCAGTCTGGCGGGCATTGGGAAAGGCGCCGCATTTGCGCTGCAGGTCGATGAAGACACGATAGTTGCCCTCGGCCTTCAGGTCGCTGAGGCTCTGGCTGAAGAAACGCTCGTAATCCATGTCTCGATCTCCCCGGAAAACTGGCTGCTGGACCGAAAACTAGGGGTGCGCGCGCGTCGGGAACATGACAATAGTCAAGCGACGCCGGGAAAAGGGTGGTGCGCGGCGCGCGGGTTTGGCATAGGCTGGCGCAGGGATGAATGGGCCGGTTATTCGGCCGGACAAGAGGGGATGCCTTCGTGGCGCATGAAGCACAAAAAGCCATTGCGCGGCAGTCGCTGCTGCTCAAAAGCCTGCCGGATCAGCATGTCGAAACCCTGCTGAGCCATGCGATCTGGCGCCAGTATGACCGTGGCGAGACGATCTTTGTGCAGGAAGAAAGCGCCCAGGCTGTGCATGTCGTCCTGGCCGGATGGGTCAAGCTGTTCCGCATGTCGCCCACAGGGGCCGAGGCCGTGGTCAGCGTTTTCACCCGCGGCGAAAGTTTCGGCGAGGCGGTGGCGCTGCGCAACGTGCCCTATCCGGTTTCGGCCGAGGCGGTCTCGGCCTGCGAGATCATGCACATTCCCAGCCCGGTGCTGATTTCCTTGATGAAGACCGATCCCGAGATCGGGATCTCGATCCTGGCTTCGACCTTCACACATTTGCATTCGCTGGTGTCCCAGCTGGAACAGCTCAAGGCCCAGACCGGGGCGCAGCGGGTGGCCGAGTTCCTGCTGAACCTGTGTGACTGCGACGAAGGCGCCTGCGAAGTCGAGCTGCCCTATGACAAGATGCTGATCGCCGGGCGTCTGGGCATGAAGCCCGAAAGCCTGAGCCGTGCGTTTTCGCGGCTCAAGGCGGTGGGGGTGAAGATCAACCGCAACCATGCCGAAATCTCGGACATTCCGCAGCTGCGCGACTATGCCGACAGCGATCCGGCCGACAACTGGGGGCGCTGAACGCGCCCGTTCAAACCCGCAACCCGTCCTCTCCGAACGTCAGTGCATTGGCCGGATCATAGTCGATGCCGACCTGCGTCCCCGGGGACACCAGATGCTGACCAAAGGCCCGAACGGTAAAAGGCTTGTCGGTGCCGATATCGACCAACACGTTGGTATCTGCGCCAAGGTTTTCCACGTGAACGACTGTGCCCGACAGCGGACCCGACTGCCCAAGGCGAGCGTATTCAGGGCGAATGCCGATAAGTTGCCGGCCAGACCCACCGATCCGATCGGCGGGCACGAAATTCATCGCCGGAGACCCAATAAACTCGGCCACGAACCGGTTGGCGGGGTTGTTGTAGAGCTCCATAGGGCTGCCGATCTGTTCGACCCGGCCGTCCCGCAACACAACGATCTTGTCCGCCAAAGTCATCGCCTCGGTCTGGTCGTGGGTCACGTAGATCATGCTGGCGTCGATCTGGCGGTGCAGGTTTGCAATTTCGACCCGGGTGTTCAGGCGCAACGCGGCATCCAGATTGGACAACGGCTCGTCAAAAAGGAAAAGCTTCGGGTTCCGTACGATCGCGCGGCCGATCGCGACGCGCTGGCGCTGACCGCCGGACAACTCGGCCGGGCGACGTTCAAGATACGGATCCAGCGACAACATGCGGCTGGCTTCGGTGATGCGGCGCGCGATTTCGTTCTTGGGATGCCCGGCCTGTTTCAAGCCCAGTTCCATGTTCCCCCGAACAGTCAGATGCGGATACAGCGCATAAGACTGGAACACCATTGCGATGCCGCGCTTGGCAGGTGGGACCTCGTTGACGGTCTGGCCATCGATTTCCACCGTTCCCGAGGTCGCCTCTTCAAGCCCCGCGATTACGCGCAGCAGGGTGGACTTGCCGCAACCCGAGGGGCCAACAAAGACCACGAATTCGTTTTCCTCGACGGTCAGGTCGATGTTCTTCAGCACGTTTACCTGTCCGAAGGACTTGCACACATTGGTCAGTTTCAGGGCGGTCACGTCACGTCTCCTTCAGGTCGACCGGCTGGCCGGATCGAATGCTTTGGTCGGCGGCAAGGCAGATCCGCAGGGATTGCACCGCGTCATTCATGTGGCGGGTCAGGTCGATGTCCTGCGCGATGGCTTGCAGCATGTAGGCTTGTTCGGCGTCGCACAGTTCCTGGTGGCCAGGTTCGCCATCCATCTCGATCAGGGTGTCGCCGCTGGATTTGTGCACAAGAATGCCGCCCACCTTTGTGTGGCCGTCCACATCGTCGGATGCGCCCTTGTTGCCTTCGGTAATGGAAACCGCGCCATTGGGTGAAACGATGTCCTTCACGAAGAACGCCGTTTCGGACATCATAGGACCCCAACCGGCCTCGTACCAACCAACCGAGCCATCTTCGAACACGACTTGGAACTGGCCGTAATTGTACATGTCGGGTGCGATTTCGTCCGACAGTCGCAGGCCCATGCCGTTGACCCGAACCGGCCGGGCATCGGTAATCTGGCACATGACGTCGACGTAATGCACACCGCAGTCCACGATGGGTGAGGTGGTTTGCATCAGCGCCTTGTGCGTCTCCCATGTCGGGCCGTCGGACTGCTGGTTCAGGTTCAGGCGAAAGACATAGGGGCCGCCCAGGTCACGCGCCTCGGATATCAACCGCATCCACGAGGGGTGATGCCGAAGGATGTAACCAACCACCAGCTTTCGGTTGGCGTCAGTGGCCTTCTCGACGACACGGCGTGCGTCTGCGACCGTGGTGGCCAGGGGTTTCTCGACAAATACATGCGCACCGGCGTCCATTGCGGCACAGGCATAGTCGGCATGGCTGTCGGAATAGGTGGCAATCACGGCCAGATCAGGGTTGGTGTCTGCAAGCGCCGTATGGAAATCGGTGAAGACCGGATACCCCTGCAAATCCGGGTGATCCACTGTCCCGGATCGGTTCACCAGACCCACGATCTGGGCGTCGGGATGGTGATGATGCGCCAGCGCATGGCTGAGGCCCATGTTGCCCAAACCTGCGATCAGAACCCGGATCATTTGACCGCCCCCGAAGTGATCCCGCGGATCAGTTGCCGCGAGAAGATGACATACAGAACCATGACCGGCAGGATCGCCATGCTGAGTGCCGAAAGCACCGCGTTCCAGTCGGTGACGAACTGACCGATGAAGACCTGGCTACCGAGGGTCAGGGTCTTGGTCTCTTCGGCCGGGGCCAGGATCAGCGGGAACCACAGGTCGTTCCAGATCGGGATCATGTTGAACACCGCCACGGTCGCCATCGCCGGACGCACCAGCGGCAGAACAAGGCGGAAGAAGATGGTGTATTCGCTCAGCCCGTCGATGCGGCCTGCATTCTTGAGGTCGTCGCTGACTTGGCGCATGAACTCGGACAGGATGAATACGGCCAGCGGCAGGCCCTGTGCGGTGTAGACGAGGATCAGCGCCATCAGCGTGTTGACCAGCCCGGTCGCCACCATCATGTCCAGGATCGCAACCGTGCCGATGCGGATCGGAATCATGATACCCAATGCAAGGTACAGGCCCATCAGCGTGTTGCCCTTGAACCGGTATTCGCTGAGCGCAAAAGCCGCCATTGCGCCGAACAGCAGGATCAGGAACAGCGACACGACGGTGACAATCATCGAATTCTGGAAATACAGGAAGAAGTCGCCCTGTTTCATCACCGTCTGGTATCCGATCATCGAGAACGAGTCGGCATCGGGCAGGGCCAGCGGTTCACGGAAGATCGCCTTGCGCGACTTGAAGCTGTTGATCACGATCACGAAGACCGGAAACAGGGCGATCAGCGTATAGAGGATCAGCGCGCCATGCATGGCAGCGATGTTGAAGGGGTTTCTGCGGGCTTTGTTCATGCTCTTCGGGCCCCTCAGAACTGATACCGGCGGATGCGGGTCTGGATCAGGAACAGATAGATGCAGACCCCTGTCAGGATGATGGCGAACATGCCCGTTGCGATGGCCGATCCCATGTGCGGATCACCGAGTTGCAATTGGAACCCGAAGAAGGTCCGGTACATGAACGTGCCAAGGATGTCGGTCGAGAAATCCGGCCCCGCCAGAGCGCCCTGGGATGCGTAGATCAGATCGAACGCATTGAAATTGCCGACAAATGTCAGGATCGAGATGATGCCGATAGAAGGCAGGATCAGCGGCAGCTTGATCTTCCAGAAGGCGGACATGCCGGTGACGCCTTCGACTTCGGCAGCCTCGAGGATCTCTTCGGGGATCGACAGCAGGGCGGCATAGATCAACATCATCGGAATGCCCACGAACTGCCAGACCGAAATCAGGGCCAGCGTGGTCAGCGCGTATTCTTCTTTGCCGAGCCAAGGCGCGAACAGAGATTTGAGTCCCACCGCGGCCAGCATATCGGGGGCGATGCCCCAGATCGGCGACAGGATCAGCTTCCAGGCGAAGCCAACGATCACGAAGGACAGGATCGTCGGGATGAAGATGGCCGATCGATAAAACGCAGCAAAGCGCAGGCGTGGGTGGCTGAGGATTGCCGCCAGTGCGATCCCGATCGGATTCTGCACCAGCATGTGAATGAAGAAGAACCAGAAATTGTTGCCCAGTGCGTTCCAGAACGCATCCGACCAAATCGGGTCGCCGAACAGGGTGCGGAAGTTGTCCAGGCCTACGAACACACGGGCCTGATCGACCTCGGTGTACAGTGCCAGCCGCAGCGTGTTGAACAGCGGAAAGACCATGACGGCCGAGTAGACCAGCACTGCGGGTGCCAGAAACACCACGATGTGCCATTTGATCCGGCGATTGCCCATGTTGTTCCTCGAAAGCTCAGGGTGGCTCTGGCCGCCTGGCCAGAGCCGATTGTGTCACGATAGACGGGTTACTGGTGCGGGGCGTACCAGCTGGCCAACCCGTCCTGCAGGCGCTTGCCGGCGTCCTCTGGCGATTCCTCACCCTTGATCACCTGAGCCGATGCGTTCCAGGTCTCGTTCTCAAGGTTGGGCGTTCCACGCGACAGGATCTGATAGGTGGACCGGATGGTCGAGTTGCACTCGTTCCGCCAGCTGACGAATTCCTGTGCCAATGGGTCCTCCATCGCCACATCGAAGCTGGAGAGAGAGAAGAAGCCGGGCAGGGCGTTTGCATAGATCTGCGCGAATTCCTCGGACCCGACCCAGTTCAGGAAGGTGCGTGCCGCATCGGCGTTGGGCGACGCCGCGTTCAGACCAATGGCGATGTCGGTGTGATCCGAGATATAGCACTCGTCCCCGGCATTCTGGACTGGCGGCTTGAAAGCGCCCATCTCGAAATCGGCCAGGTTGTTGAAGCCGCTGATCTCCCAGCTGCCGGCCGGATAGATGGCGGCGCGGCCCAGCGTGAACAGGTTCTGGCTGTCGGGATAGGTCTGCGCTTCGAACCCATCGCCCAGATAGGCACCCCATTTGGCCAGCTGGCGGTAGGGGGCGACCCACGGCTCGTCCGTCAGTTTCTGAGAACCTTCGATCAGGGCGAGGCGACCTTCTTCGCCCTTCCAATAGTTCGGCCCGATGTTGTTGTAACCCATGGTGGCCGCTTCCCACTGGTCATTGGTGCCCATGGCCATGGGGATATAGGTGCCGTCTTCCTTGATCTTGTCCAGAACAGCAAAGAACTCGGCTTCGGTTTCCGGAACCGACAGGCCCAACTCGTCGAACGCGTCCTTGTTGTAGATGAACCCATGGATCACCGAGGCCATCGGCACGCAGAAGGTGGCCGAGCCGTCATCGGTCTGCCACGCCGATTTGGCGACGTCCGAGAAGTTCGCCATGCCTTCAAGGTCCGAAAGATCGGCCAGCTTGCCCGCCTCGTACAGGCCAAGTGAGGTGTCGAAGGGGCGGCAGGTGATCAGGTCTCCGGCCGAACCGGCATCCAGCTTGGCGTTCAGGGCGGCATTGTACTCCGCCGGGGCCGATGGGGTGAACTTGATCTTGATGTCGGGATGCTTGGCCTCAAAGGCCGGGATGATCTTTTCCTGCCACAGGGCCAGGTCGTCGTTGCGCCAGCTTTCGATGGTCAGCGTGGTTTCGGCCATTGCCGCACCGGCCAGGGCCGATGACGCCAGCAGCACGGCGGTCAGTGTGGTTGTTCTCATGATGTATTCTCCCTTTTGGTCTTCTTCTTGGTTCAAATCTGGTCCAACGCAGGGCGCAGATGGCCGCCCGATGCCGTCAGCAGTTCACTGGCCTGCGCCGGTGTTGCGGCACCGGCGGCCAAAAGTACGGCAAGCTTCAGGTTGCCTTCGGCACGATCCAGGGCATCAGCGGCGTGCTGAGGCGTGGCGCCGGTTATGTTCCGGATGATTCCTTCTGCGCGCTGACGCAGCTTGGCATTGTCGGCCACCACGTTGACCATCATGCCGTCATGCACATGGCCCAACCTGACACCCATGAGGGTCGAGAGCATGTTGAGCGCCGCCTTTTGCGCGGTTGCGGCGCCCAGTCGGGTCGATCCGGCAATGACTTCGGGCGGGGTGTTCAGGCAAATTGCGCAATCGGCGTGCTCGAACAGCAAAGCGTCGGCGTTGTTGGCAATGCAGATGGTTTTGGCGCCGCGGGACCTTGCAATTCCGGCAAAGGTCAACGGGTAAGGCGTGGTGCCGCTGGCGGATATCGCGATCACCGTGTCCGTGGGGAGGAGGTCGGCGGCTGCGATTTCGGCAGTTCGGGTGTCATCTTCGGTGTGACCCGGCATCTCTGCCCCGGTCGGTATGCCGCCGGCCATGCAGATGGCGATCGACTCTGGAGACAGGCCGAATGTCCCCGGTATCTCCGCCCCATCGGCCAAGCCCATCAGCCCGGACGACCCGGCGGCGGCATAATAGAGCCGCCCCCCGGTGCGGATGGTTTCTGCCATCAATGCCGCACCTCTTGAGATATCCTGAAGGCATGCATCCAGCCCGTTCAGTGCGGCTTTCTGCGCATCCAGCAGCAGGCGCAGAACTTCGGCGTCCGGGCGCAGGTCCAGTCCCTCGGATTCGTCGCGCAGCATTTCGGTTTGCGGCAGCATGTGCGGCGTCATGTGATTCCCCTTTGGCATCGAAGATAATACCTATATAATACCTTTTGTCTACCATTCGTTTTAAATCGCGAAATATCGACCGATAAGCATGAAAAATCACGATCTCGGCACACAAGAGGTCTTTTTTTCAGACAAAAGGTATCGTAAAGGTATCTATATGGATGAGTCCCTCCAATATCTCATAGCAATTGACGGTGGCGGTACACGCTGCCGGTTTGCCATGGTCGGCCCCACCGGGCGGCATGATCTGGTTCTGGGAAGCGCCAATGTCTATTCGGATCGCGCGGCGGCTATCTCAACGCTGAATGCCGGGCTGCGGGCACTGGCCGAGCGTGCTGCGATGCCCGAAGCGGCTTTGACCGGGATTCCGATCTACGCAGGGCTTGCTGGCGTGACCGACGCGGACACAGGCGCTGAAATCGCACGGCACCTGCCATCGCGCATTGTGCAGGTCGAGGATGACCGCCGCTCGGCCGTGGTTGGGGCGTTGGGGCCGGTCGATGGATGTTTGATCGGGATCGGCACCGGATCGTTCCTGGCGCGGCAAAGCAATGGCGAAATCCGGTTGATTGGCGGATATGGGGCACTCATCGGTGATGATGCGTCCGGGTATTGGCTGGGACAGCAGCTGCTGCGGCGGGTGTTGCTTGCAGCGGACGGAATAGCCCCCGACAGCGCGCTGACACGATCCGTACGCAGACGTTTTGACGAAGACCCGATGCAGATCGTGCGAATTGCGGGGCAGGCACGGCCGGCCGAAATCGCAGACTTCGCACCCGAAATCATTGCGGCGGCTCAAAAAGGCGATGTGGTGGCCGTGGCCCTGATGCGCGAGGGCGCCGATTATGTCGCTGCAGGGCTTCAGGCCCTTGGTCGCGATGATGCCGAGCCGGTCTGTGCAGTGGGCGGGGTGGCATCGCATTACATCCCCTATCTTTCCGCCGAGGTGCAGAGCGTGATGATCGAACCGGCGGGCACCGCCCTTGACGGGGCGCTCCAGCTCGCCGCACAGCTGGCCGAGCGCGCCAGATTGGGGGCAGCATGACCGCCGAAACGATCGAAACCTTCCTCAGGACCGGTGACTGGATGCAGCGGGCCGTTGGGCCGCGGTACGTTCGGTTGCGCAAGCGGATCGAAGAGGGCATCGAGAATGGTCTGCTGGCGGAAAGTGCACCGCTCCCGGCCGAACGCGAGATCGCAAACCTCACGGGCCTTTCCCGCGTCACCGTGCGTCGGGCGATGCAGGATCTGGTAGATCGGGGAATCGTCATTCAGCGCCAGGGCTCGGGCAGTTTTGTGGCCGACGGCACGCCTCGGGTCGAGCAATCCCTGTCACGGCTGACCTCGTTCACCGAGGACATGAACCGACGCGGTCTTGAATCCTCAAGCGAGTGGCTCGAGCGCGGTATTCACACTCCGTCGCCCGAGGAGGTGATGGCGCTGGCCCTGTCCTCGGGCGAAGCGGTCGCGCGCATCTCGCGCCTGCGTATGGCCAATGATCGGCCCATGGCGATCGAACGGGCCTCGCTGCCAATCGACATTCTGCCGCGCCCGCAGGAGGTCGAAGCCTCCTTGTACGAAGTCTTGGAGCGGGATGGAAACCGGCCAGTACGGGCGCTGCAGCGGATTTCGGCGATCAATCTGGACAGCGCCGACGCGGGTTTGCTTGGGGTCGAGCCCGGTGCGGCCGGGCTTCGCATCGTTCGTACATCATACCTGTCCAATCGGCGGGTCGTTGAATTCACTCGGTCGATCTATCGCGGCGACGCCTATGATTTTGTCGCCGAATTGCGGTTGGCCAACAGCTAGGACACATCATGCAAAAGCAGATCACCCGGATGCGCCGGGAAATTGATGAAATCCCCGTGGCCGTAGAAAGGCTTCTGAGTCGGGGCCAGACCGACATTGAGGCGGTCGCCTCGGTTGCCCGCGAACTGGACCCGACATTTGTCGTGACGGTCGCACGCGGGTCTTCCGATCACGTCTGCACCTATCTCAAATACGCGTCGGAGATCCTATTGGGTGTGCCGGTGGCCTCGGTCGGGCCGTCGATCGGATCGATCTACGATTCCGTTCTGCGCATGCGTCAGGCGATGTGCCTGTCGGTGTCGCAATCCGGCAAAAGCCCTGACATCGTGGCCATGGCTCGCAATGCCCGGCGCGACGGCGCATTGACAGTAGCGTTGACCAACGACGCCGCTTCACCGTTGGCCGAGGTCAGCGATCACACCATAGATATTCAGGCGGGCCCCGAACTGAGTGTTGCGGCAACCAAGACCTTCGTCACATCGGCGGTGGCCGGCTTGTGGCTGTTGGCAGAGTGGGGGCAGGATGCGGCGTTGCTGGCGGCGTTGCGCGACCTGCCCGAGCAGCTGGATCAGGCGGCCCGGATCGATTGGCCCGAAGTGCGTGACGCTATCGGTGCTCACCCGTCGCTGTTCACGCTTGGCCGGGGCCAGGCACTGGCCGTATCGAACGAAGCTGCGCTGAAATTCAAGGAGACCTGCCAGCTGCACGCTGAAAGCTATTCCTCGGCCGAGGTTCTGCACGGGCCGGTGTCCATCGTCGAGGACGGTTTTCCGGTACTCAGCTTTGCAGCGGCAGATGCGGCGGAGCCTGCGTTGGCGGAGGTGGCGGACGCGATCAGCGCCAAGGGTGCCCGTGTCTTTGCGACCACGGACAGGGTTACTGCCGCGACGCGCATTTCGCATGTCCGCACGGGGCATTCCCTGACTGATCCGCTGAGCTTGATCGTCTCCTTCTACGCGATGGTCGAGGCGTTTGCCGCCTCGCGCGGGATCGATCCGGACGCACCGCGGCATCTGAACAAGGTGACGGAAACCGTATGACCAGCGAACTGCAGGCTCTGGCGGGCGCGGACATTCTGACCCCTGCAGGTATCCTGCAGGATCATGCCCTTCTGTTCGCGGAAGGGCGTATCGGGGGCGTGACGCCTGTCTCCGACACTCCTGGCACAGCGAGGGTGTCGCGGCTGGACGGTGGCCTTCTGGTCCCGGGCTTCGTCGATCTGCAGGTCAATGGCGGCGGCGGGGCAATGCTGAACAACGCCCCAGATCTGGCCACGCTCCGCACGATGTCGCAGGCACATGCGCGTATCGGAGCAACGTCGATCTTGCCAACGCTGATCACGGATACGCCTGAGATCACGCGCCGGGCAATCGCGGCCACGATTGCGGCCGTGAACGAAGGCGTTCCCGGCATTGTCGGCCTTCATCTGGAAGGCCCGCACCTGTCCCAAACCCGCAAAGGTGCACATGACGCTGCCCTGATCCGACCGATGGCGCAGGCTGATCTGGATTTGTTGCTGGACACAGCCGCGCAGTTGCCGGTTCTCAAGGTTACGGTGGCGCCGGAAAGTGTGACCGATGATCAGATACGCGCCATGACCCAAGCGGGGATCGTCGTCTCGCTGGGCCATACGGATGCGAGTTTTGAAACCTGTCAGAGAGCCGTTCAGGCTGGGGCGCGTTGCGTCACACATTTGTTCAATGCTCAGAGCCAGATGGGTAATCGAGAGCCCGGCGTCGTAGGCGCAGCGCTGGCGCTTGGCGAGCTGTCGGCGGGCCTGATCGCTGATGGAATTCACGTCCATCCGGTTTCAGTGCGCAATGCCATCCGGGCCAAAACAGGGCCGGGCTGTGTCTTCCTTGTCAGCGACGCGATGGCGACCGCCGGGTCGGATATCGACAGCTTCCTGCTGAACGGCCGTCAGATCTTGCGCGACGGCAACCGGTTGACCCTCGCCGATGGAACGCTCGCCGGTGCGCATCTCGAGCTGTTGGACGCGGTTCGCAACGTCGTTGCATTCGCGCAACTGCCTTTGCAAGCTGCTTTCGACATGGCGACCCGGTTGCCTGCGGACCTGATCGGCAGATCAGATCTTGGCCGTTTGGCGGTTGGTGCCCGCGCAAATATTTTGCATGTCTCTGACCAACGGCTGCTCCAGGTCTGGCAGGAAGGTCAGGCATTGGGCTGACGGTGTCCACGCCGACCCTTGGTCGCCGGATTTCCTACGACATGTCGGACCCTGGGCTGTTCATGTCGGGAATCTGCATTGTGCACATCTTGTATTTTTCTTAGCCTTGGTGTCGGGCGCAAGCTTCACGCGTGCCCGGCAAGAGGATTGAGATGACGCCCGTGTTCAGATTTCAGGGGATCTATACTCCGGTGGTGACGCCCTATGCGGATGATTTCAGCGTCGATTGGGATGCGCTGGCCGAGGTGATCGAATACCTGGTCGAGAATGGTGTGCACGGGATGATCTCGGGCGGGTCCACGGGCGAGAACTATGCCCAGACCGTCGATGAAAGGCTGGAACTGGCGCGTTTTACTCACCAGCGACTGAAGGGTCGGCTGCCTTTGGTGGTCGGGACCGGCGCGATGTTGACGCCGGATTCGATCGCGTTGGCCCAAGGCGCGCGCCAGATCGGGGCCGATGCCATCCTGCTGGCCAGCCCGCCCTATTCGGTGCCGACGGACCGGGAAAACGCCCTAAATGCGCTGGCCATCGACAAGGCGGCCGATTTGCCGGTGATGCTGTACAATTATCCGCACCGCACCGGCACGATGATGGGGGCCGAGTTCCTCGATCGCGTCGGGCGCAGCCGCAATTTCTGCGGCATCAAGGAAAGCTCGGGCGACATCAACCGCGTACACATGCTGGCGCGGGACTATCCGCATATCCAGCTGGGCTGCGGCATGGACGATCAGGCGCTGGAATTCTTCGCTTGGGGCGCGCCCTTTTGGATCTGTGGCGGGTCGAATTTTCTGCCGCGCGAGCATGTGGCGCTGTATGAGACCTGCGTGCTGAAGGGCGATTTCGCCAAGGGCCGCCGGATCATGTCGGCGCTGATGCCGTTGATGCGGGTGCTGGAACAGGGCGGCAAGTTCATCCAGACCATCAAGCATGGGGTTACGATGAACGGCATCCCGGCGGGCGCGGTTCGGCCGCCCCTGAAGGGGCTGAACAAGGATGACAAGCGCGCGCTGGAACAGGTGACCCGCGTGCTGAAAAGCAAGATCGCAGACATCATGGCGGAGGGCTGAGGCATGGGCTTGCTGACACGGGACGAATACGCATCCATCGCCGCCGGGCTGGACCTGCCCACCGGCGCCTTCATCGACGGCGGCTATCGCCCGGCGACCTCGGGCGCGGTGTTTCCCACGGTGAATCCGGCCACCGGCACGGTGCTGACCGAGGTCGCGGCCTGCGCCGCCGCCGATGTGGACCTGACCGTGGAAAAGGCGCGCGAGTCCTTCGATGACGGCCGCTGGTCGCGCCTGCACCCGTCGGCGCGCAAGGATGTGTTGATCCGCTTGGCCAAGCTGATGACCCGCAATGCTCGCGAACTGGCGGTGATGGAAAGCATCGACAGCGGCAAAACCATCTTTGACTGCGAAACCGTGGATATCCCCGAGGCCATCCACTGCCTGAAATGGCATGCCGAGGCGGTTGACAAGATTTACGATCAAGTCGCGCCTGCCAGCGACGACCACATCGCGATGATCCTGCGCGAACCGATCGGGGTGGTGGGGCTGGTGCTGCCGTGGAACTTCCCCCTGCTGATGCTGGCCTGGAAGATCGGCCCGGCGCTGGCAGCCGGGTGCTCGGTGGTGGTGAAGCCGGCGATGGAAACCCCGCTGACCGCCCTGCGTCTGGCCGAACTGGCGGCCGAGGCCGGGCTGCCGCGCGGGGTTCTGAACGTGGTTCCGGGTGGCGGCGCCGAGGTGGGCGAACCGATCGGACGGCACATGGATATCGACATGGTGTCATTCACCGGCTCGACCGTGACGGGCAAGAAATTCCTGTCCTATGCGGCCGAAAGCAACGCCAAGGAGGTGGTGCTGGAAATGGGCGGCAAGAACCCGGCCATCGTGATGGAGGATGCCGAGAACCTCGACCGGGTTGCCGCCCATGTGGTGAACGGGGCGTTCTGGAACATGGGCGAGAATTGCTCGGCCACGTCGCGCCTGATCGTGCACCGCGCGGTCAAGGCTGACCTGCTGGAGCGCATCGCCCACCACGCCCGCCAGTGGACTGTGGGCGACCCGCTGGACCCTGCAACCCGTCTGGGCGCGCTGGTCAGCAAAGACCATTTCAACAAGGTCTGCGGTTATCTGGACAAGGCGCCGTCAGTCCTTCTGGGCGGCAAGGCCGAAAACGGGTTCGTCGAAGCAACCGTGGTCGAGCTGCCCGACAATGACGCGCCGCTGGCGCGTGAGGAAATCTTTGGGCCCGTTCTGTCGGTGATCGAGGTCGCGGGGTTCGACGAGGCCATCGCGATGGCCAATGACACGGCATATGGGCTGTGCGCATCGCTGTTCACCGCCAACGCCAAGCGCGCTCTGCGCGGCGCCCGCGCGATCCGGGCCGGGACCGTGACGGTGAACAGCTTTGGCGAGGGCGACATCTCGACCCCGTTTGGCGGCTACAAGCAGTCTGGTTTTGGCGGGCGGGACAACGGGCTGCACGCGCATGACCAGTACACGCAGCTGAAGACGCTGTGGATCGACCTGTCGGATGATGCCGACGAGGCGGTGGATTGACGCGGTTCACCGCTTGCCGCCTGCCGGTGCAGCGCGGTCCGGCTGCGTGGAATGCCCTGCTGGGCCCGCAACCTCCCGCGCGGCAGCTTTCGGGCAATATCACCGCAGATTTCACCATCGTGGGCGCCGGTTTTGCCGGGCTGTCGGCGGCGCGGCGTCTGCGGCAGCTGGTGCCCGATGCGCGGATCGTGGTGTTTGAAGCTGGGCGCGTGGCGGAAGGCGCGGCGGCGCGCAACTCGGGCTTCATGATCGATCTGCCCCATGACCTAGCCTCGGACGACTATGCCGGGGCGGGCGATGACGGGGCGATGATCGGGCTGAACCGGCGGGCCATCGCCTTTGCCCGCGCGGCGGTTGAAGAATACGGCATCGACCCTAACTATTTCGATCCGGCGGGCAAGGTGAACGGCGCGGCCAGCCCGACGGGACATGCGCACAACCAAAGCTATGCCCGTCATCTGGACAGCCTCGGCGAGCGGTCCGAGATGCTGGACCGGCAGCAGATGCAGGAACTTACCGGGTCCGGGCACTATGTCTCGGGGCTGTATACGCCGGGCACGGTCATGCTGCAGCCGGCGGGCTTTGTGCGCGGTTTGGCGGCGGGGTTGGCGGCCGATGGGGTGCAGATTTTTGAACACGGCGCGGTCACGGGGTTCCAGCGCGACGGGGCGGGCTGGCGCGTTCAGACCGCGCGCGGGCAGGTCTCGACCGGCCGGCTGATCCTGTCGGTGAACGGTCACCTGGAAAGTTTCGGGGTGGAACGTGGCCGGCTGATGCAGCTGTATCTGTTCGCGGCGATGACGCGAGAATTGGAGGCCGATGCGCTGGCCCAGCTGGGTGGCCAGCCGCGCTGGGGCGTGACCCCGTCCGATCCGATGGGCACCACCATGCGCCGGATCGACACCGGGCAGGGCGGCAACCGGATCATCACCCGCACCTGCGCCGTGCTGCGCCCGGGCATGGAGGCGCGGGCAGCGGACCTGCGGCGCGCAGTTGCGGTGATGCGGCGCAAGTTCGACCGGCGCTTTCCACAGCTGCGCGGCATCGCGATGGAGTACGAATGGGCCGGCCATCTGTGCCTGAGCCTGAACGGCGTCTCGGTCACCCGCGAGATCGAGACCGGCGTTTATTCCGCCTGCGTCCAGAACGGGTTGGGCACCGCGCGCGGCACCCTGACCGGGATCGCCGCGGCCGAGATGGCCTGTGGCGTGCGGTCCGGGATCAGCGATCATTTCGGTGCCGAGGACCGGCCCAAACGCCTGCCGCCCCGACCGTTGTCTGAGATCAGTGCCAATATGGTGCTGCGCTGGAAGGAATGGCGCGCGCGCGACGAATGAAAAAGGCCCGCCTGACAGGCAGGCGGGCAAGTGGAGTGTTCCTAATAGTGCTGGTTCAATTCGTCGGCGGCGGGAATTTCCCGCTCGCGCCGGGCGATGTAATCGCGCAGCGCCTCGTCGGTGGCCGGGTCCATTCGGGGCTCTTGATACTCGGCCAGCAGCTTGCGGGCGTGGTTCAGGGCGCGCTCGGTGATCTCGACCCCGCCCTCGGCCACCCATTGTTCGATCGAGTTGTTGTCGAACAGTTCGGGCATGAAGAACGCCTCCTGGAAATTGTCCTGCGTGTGCGGATGGCCTAGGTAATGCCCGCCGGGGCCGATATCGGATACGGCGGCGACGGCCTCGTCGAAATCGTGCCATTTGGGGCCCTCGGCCATGCGGTAGGCCATGGCGCATTGCTCGGCATCGACAACGAACTTGGCGGTCGAGCAATGCATCCCGGCCTCGTTCCAGCCCGCCGAATGCCAGATATAGTTGGCCCCCGCATGGATCACCGCCGACAGCGTCGTGGCGGATTCGTAGCCCGCCTGCGCATCGAACGTCTTGGCCCCGCCCAGCGTGTTCGAACTGCGCCAGGGCACGCCGTAGTGCCGGGCCATCTGGCCGATCATGAAGTTCATCAGGCTGATCTCGGGCGTACCCGCCATCGGCGCGCCGGATTTCATGCTGACGGTCGACAGGTAATGCCCATAGATCGCCGGACAGCCGCGCTGGATCACCTGCGTATAGGCCAGCGCGCTCAGCGCCTCGGCGTTCAGCTGCGCGACCGTTGCCGGCACGCTGGCCGGCGTGTTGGCCCCGCCCAGCACGAAGGGCGAGCACAGCACCGGCTGGTTGCGGCGGCAGAAGGCGCGCATAGCCCCCAGCATGGTCTCGTCCCAGACCAGCGGCGAGTTGCCGTTGCAGTTGCCGGTGGTGACCGGGTGATCCTCCATGAACTTCTCGCCGAACAGGATCGCGCACATCTCCATCACGTCTTCGGCGTTTTTGGGCGAGGTGGTCATGCCCATGAAGGTCTTGTCGGAATACTTCATCGACGAATAGGTGATGCGCAGGTGGCGCTGGCTGATCGGGTGATCATAGGGTTCCACGATGTGATGTGCGCTGGAATGCAGCGCGGGCAGCATGTGGCTGAGCTTGTGAAACATCGCCAGATCGTCCAGCGTCGGATTGCGGCGCACGTCGTCGAGATCGCGCAGA
Source organism: Ruegeria sp. BJ5 (assembly GCF_056537865.1). Lineage (NCBI taxonomy): Bacteria > Pseudomonadati > Pseudomonadota > Alphaproteobacteria > Rhodobacterales > Roseobacteraceae > Ruegeria > Ruegeria sp. BJ5. Next base: position 122,235 of record NZ_JBQFSH010000004.1, on the reverse strand, counting down.
AACGGCGCGCCGGTCATCGGCACGAAAACCGCGTGCGGCCCGCCAAGGCGCACATTCTTGTGCGGGTCACGGGCGTGATAGGTGAAATCCGAGGGGATCATCGCGATCAAGTCGCGGACCAAGCCGCGATCAAGATACACCCGCTCGCCGTCAACTTTGGCACCGGCCGCCTTCCAGTCGGCCAGCGCGATCGGGTCGCGGAACTGCACGCCTACGTTTTCGAGGATATCCATCGAAGCCGCGTCGATCCGCTCGACCTGTGATCCGTCCATCACTTCGCACAGCGGGATGTTGCGGGTCAGGCCCGGCAACATGTCAAAGCTGGGTGCGGTGCGCAGGGCGCGGCGGGCGGCGCGGCCTCCGGTGCGGACGCGAGTGGCGGTCTGGGTCATTCTGGGCCTCCTTTGATCCCAGTCTGACCGCCGGCCGGGGGCGCGACCTGCAGGATTGCGAAATACTGTTGCGGAATGCGACATCGGACCCGTGCATTGCCCGCAGCAGCTGCTAAGCTGCGCTCTGCAGGATCAGGAACAATGCACAGAGCAGACCGAGAATGAATTCCGCCACATCTGAAACCGCCCGGCTTGAGGGTGAATACGACTATGTCATCGTAGGCGCGGGTACCGCGGGCTGCGTGCTGGCCAACCGGCTGACCGAGGACCCCAGGACACGGGTTCTGCTGCTTGAGGCGGGCAAGTCGGACAATTACCATTGGGTCCACATCCCGGTGGGGTATCTGTACTGCATCGGCAATACGCGCACCGACTGGATGATGAAAACCGCGCCCGAGCCGGGTCTGAACGGGCGGTCGCTGGTCTATCCGCGCGGCAAGGTGCTGGGCGGGTGCAGCTCGGTCAACGGGATGATCTACATGCGCGGGCAGGCGGCCGACTATGACCATTGGCGGCAGCTGGGCAATGCGGGCTGGGGCTGGGACGACGTGCTGCCCTATTTTCTGAGATCCGAAGATCACCACGCCGGCGACAGCGAAATGCACAGGTCCGGCGGCGAGTGGAAGGTTCAGAAACAGCGGCTGAGCTGGGAGATCCTGAAAGCCGTTCAGGACGGCGCGCGCGAGATCGGCATCCAGCCGCGCGCCGATTTCAATGACGGCAACAACGAGGGCTCGGGGTTTTTCGAGGTCAACCAGAAGAACGGCGTGCGCTGGAACACGGCCAAGGGATTTCTGCGCCCAGCGATGAAGCGGCCCAACCTGCGGGTCCTGACCGAGGCCGAGACTCTGGGCCTGATCCTCGAGGGCAAGGCCGTGCGCGGCGTACGCCTTGCGCGGGGGGGCACCGAATACCGCGCTGTGGCCGGGGCCGAAGTTCTGCTGGCGGCGGGGTCGATCAACTCGCCCAAGCTGCTGGAACTGTCGGGGATCGGCGACCCCCAGGTGCTGGCGGCGCACGGAATCGCGGTTCAGCATGAAAGCGCGGGCGTGGGGGCGAACCTGCAGGACCACCTGCAGATCCGAACCGTGTTCAAGGTGCAAAACGCCAAAACCCTGAACACCATGGCCAACAGCCTGTGGGGCAAGGCGCGCATCGCGGCGCAGTACGCCCTGACCCGGTCGGGCCCGATGGCGATGGCGCCCAGCCAGTTCGGCATGTTCACCAAATCCGACCCGATGCTGGCCACGCCGGATCTGGAATATCACGTACAGCCACTGTCGACCGACCGTCTGGGCGATCCGCTGCATCCGTTCCCCGCGATCACCGTTTCGGTCTGCAATCTGCGGCCCGAAAGCCGGGGGCACTGCCACATCACCACGCCCGATCCGACGGCCCAGCCCGAGATCAGGTTGAACTACCTCTCGGCCGAGCGTGACCGGCAGGTGGCGGTCAAATCCGTGCAGCAGGCCCGGCAGGTGATGGCCGCGCGGGCGCTGGCACCCTATCACCCGCAAGAGGTTCTGCCCGGCCCCGAGATCAACGACCAACAGGGTCTGCTGGATGCGGTGGGCGACATCGCCACCACGATCTTTCACCCGGTCGGCACCTGCCGCATGGGCAGCGACGCCGCCGCGGTGGTCGATCCACAATTGCGCGTTCGGGGTCTGGAGGGGCTGCGGGTGGTCGATGCCTCGGTCATGCCGAAGATCGTGTCGGGCAATACCGCCTCGCCCGTGATCATGATCGCGGAAAAGGCTGCCGACATGATACGCGGACGGGCATGAGCGCGGGGCTTGCGCCTTGGCCCGTCGGACATAAATGACCGCCAGCCTCATCAACCGGAAAAGCTGAACCGATGCAGGACACATTGATTTTTGAACGCCGGTCGCTGAACGCGGCAAAATGGGCCAGCCTGTTCATGGCGGGTGCCGGGGTTGTGGCCGGGTTGCTGGCAAACTCCGATGCGCTGTTGCTGGACGGGCTGTTCTCGGGGCTCAATTTCGCAACGGCTGTGGTGGCGGGATGGGTCGCCGCCTCGATCCGACGGGCCCCGGACCAGAACCGCCCCTTCGGATACGAGATCGACGAATCCGTCTTCGTGATGTTCCGCAGCCTGCTGCTGTTCGGGATCATCCTGATGGCGGCTGGTTCGGCGGTGAACCGTCTGCTGGTCTATGCCAAGACGGGCGAAGCCGCGCCGGTGGTTCTGGAATGGATCCTGATCTATGCCGGGTCGATGGCGGCGATCTGCCTGGCGCTGTTCGCCTATCACCGCTGGAACTGGCGCCGCACGGGAAAGACCAGCGATCTGCTGCGGGTCGAGTCCCGGGCCGCGATGGTCGACGGGGTGCTGAGCCTTGGGGCCGGGGCGGCGTTTTTTGCGATCAACCTACTTGAGGGCGGGCCGCTTGCCGGTCTGGTTCCGGTGTCGGATGCGCTGGTGGTGTTGCTGCTGTGCCTGGCGCTGCTGCCTCAGCCGATCAAGGTATTTCTGGGCGCGCTGCGCGATGTCGTGGGTGTGGCGCTGCCGGTTGATGCCCGGGCCGAGATCATTGCGCAGGCCCGCCGGATCTGTGCCGACAGCCCGTTTCAGGTGCTGGACGTGGCGACGGTGCGCAGCGGGCGGGCACTGTTCCACCTTGTCTATCTGAAACCCGCCGAACCCGTGACGATCGAAGCCTTCGAGGCCGTCCGCGACCGGCTGGCCCAGGCCGCAAGCCCGGGCCGGGTCGCGTTGACACTGGCCTCGGACCCGCCGTTTGGTCCGGCCCCGCGCGCTCAGTAATCGGCGACCAGCAGGAATTCGGGCGCGGTGTCTTCCTCGATCGTGGCAAAGCGCGGGATCGGCTGTTCGAACACGTTATCGGTGCGGTCGTCATTGACGGTCGAGACTTCGCCGATCAGACAATCGCCCTTTTCCGCCCAGAAGGCGTGCCAGATGCCGGGCATCAGCGTGACGCTTTCGCCCGGTTTCAGGCGCAGATGCTCGCCCGGCTGGATGGTCACCGGGCAGGCGTCGCTGGGTACGGTGACGGGGGTATCGCGGTCGATGCTGCCATCGGGGGCCGAGGCGTAGATCTCCATCACCAGATCGCCGCCGCCGCGGTTGATGATGTCCTCGGCCTTGACGATGTGGCGATGCATCGGCGACAGCTGTTTGTCACGCGAAATCAGCAGCTTCTCGGCATAGAGCATACCCCGGCCCGCGCTCAGGTCCTTTTCGTCGCCATTGCGCAGGGTGAACAGGAACAGGCCCAGTTCATCGAACTCGCCCTGGCCGTAATCGGTGATGTCCCAGCCAAGACCACGGGCGCGGATGCCGGCGGCCTGCGGGCTGCGCATCTGCTCGGGCGTCCAGTCGGCAAAGGGCGGCAGGGCAAAGCCGAAAGAATTGATGAAGGCCTGCGCCTCGGCCTTGATGCGGTTGATCTCGGATCGTTTCATATCGGTGCTTTCGATGAATTACAGCTCGTGCGCCCAGGGCGGGTTGGCGCCGGCGCGGGATACGGTGACGGCGGCGACCTTGCCGCCCAGCTCCAGCGCGGTGCGCAGGTCGTCGGGCGAGATCGCACGGAGCGCCTGTTTTGTCAGCAGCCCGGCGCGGTGCAGTTGCGCCAACACCCCGGCGTTGAACGTGTCGCCCGCGCCCACCGTATCGACCACCTGAACCGGCGTGACCGGCACCGAAACCGTGCGGCCATCGGCCAGATACCCGGCCGCGCCCTGACTGCCGCGCGTGACGATCACCACGGCGGGGCCGGCCTGCAGCAGCAGCGGCACTTTTTCCTCCAGCGTTTCAGGGCCGGGGACGATCCAGTCCAGATCTTCGTCCGAGACCTTGACGATGTCGGCCTGCGCGATCATCCGGTTCAGCCGGGTGCGATAGCGGGTCTGGTCCTGGATGAAACCGGGGCGGATGTTGGGGTCGATCATCACTGCGCGCTCGGCGCCGTGGCGGTCCAGCAGGGCGGCATAGGCATCGGCGCAGGGCTCGCAGGTCAGGCTGATGCCGCCGAAATACAGCGCCGAGGTCGCGGTCAACTGGTCCGGCATGTCTTCGGGGCGCAGCATCCGCCCGGCCGAGTTTTCATCGACGAAGGAATAGGTGGCGTGCCCGTCCTGCAGTTGCACGAAGGCCAGCGTGGTCGGACGGTCCGAAAGAACAACCTGCGAGCCATCCACATGACTGTCTTTCAGGGCTTGCGCCATTTGCTGGCCGAACATGTCGCTGGACAGCCCGGTCAGCATTCCGGCAGGCGCACCCAGCCGGCCCAACGCGATGGCGGTGTTGAACACCGCCCCGCCCGAATGCGGCACGAAACCTTGCGCGCCCGAAACCGTCGGCTCCGCGATCATGTCGATCAGGGCCTCGCCACAGCACAGGATCATGTCCCGGCTCCTTCCTTCTGCAAAGATCTGGCGGTGAGTTTACCGCGCGAGCGCATTTTTGCAGAAGTTGTTAGCGCCAACAATGCCAAATTCGGCCTGTTCCGACACATAAACGCCAAAGCCCTGCCGCAGCGCGTCGAACCGGCCTCCGGCGTTGAAGGCCGCTAGGAAGTCGTCGCCGAACAGCCAGCGGTTCTTCTCGGCCACGCCGCCCACCAGGAAGACGCCGCCCGTGGGCATCACGGTCACGGCCATGTCGCCCATCACGGCGCCCAAGTGGGTGGTGAAGATCTGCGCGGCGCGCATGGCGAGCGGATTGGACCCGTTCTGCGCGGCGTGCAGGATGTCCTTGGCGGGCAGGACGGGCGTGTCGGGCTGGCCTGCGGCCATGCCCAAAGCGCGATACAGGATCGGCAGGCCCGTGCCGCTGAGGAACATTTCGGCCTCGAGCGTCAGGCTGTCGCCAAAGAAACACTCGGGCGCGATCCGGCGGGCGGCTTCGAACACGTCCACCTCGTCGCGGGTGCGGGGTGACAGGCCGACATGGCCGCCCTCGCCCGAGACGGTGTGATAGTGGCCTTCGGAATACAAAAGCGCGCCGACGCCCAGCCCAGTGCCGGGGCCGACCACCAGTCGGGTGCCCTTGGGCGGGGTCGGGTCGCCCTGCAGGGCCTGCACGTCATCGCGGGTAATCTCGGCCACCGACCACGCGGCGGCGGTGAAGTCGTTGATGACAAAGGTGTGGTCCGCGCCGGTGGCTGTTGCAATGTCGGCCTCGGACAGGTCCAGATTGGCATTGGTCAGGCGGATCGATCCATTGCGCACCGGGCCGGCGCCCGCGGCGACTACGGCGCGCGGCGGCGTTCCGATCTCGGCGCACAGGTCGTGCAGGGCGGCCAGAAACTCGGGCAGGGTGCCGGTGGGCGATTTGCGCAGATCGGTGAGCGTGCCATTGGTGACGACCCCCAGCCGCGTGTTGGTGCCGCCGATATCGGCCACCAGGTTCCAGTGGTCGTGCATCGCGCCCCTGGGCTGCGCCATCGGGACCGAGACCGGTTCGCCTTGGGCCAAAGCCGCCTGCATCGCCCTGAACGAGGCCTTGGGGCGGCGTTCCAGCGTGTCGAAATCGACATCGACCAGGCCGAACCGCTTTTCGTATCCCAGCGCCCATTCGTAATTGTCCAGCAGCGACCAGATGAAATAGCCCTTGACCGGAACGCCTTGATCCAGCGCGTCCTGCACCGCCGACAGATGCTGATTCAGATAGTCGATGCGGTCGTCATCCTGCTGCCGCTCGGGGCTTGCCATGCCGTTTTCGGTGACATAGATCGGCAGATCGCCTGTGTAGTCCCGGGCCGTACGGGTCAGGAACCGGGTCAGCGCGCTTGGCTCGATCTCCCACCCCATCTGCGTCTTGGGCAGAGGGCCAGGCACCTCTTGCAGGCTGGGCCAGGGCGTGTCGGCGGGCGCGATCAGCTTGCGGGTATAGTAGTTCAGCCCGCACCAGTCGACCGGTGTGCCGATCGTGTCGAAATCATCCTGCCACCCGTCGGGCAGGTGGGCCTGCAGCCCCTGCAGGACGTTCTCGGGGTAGGCCTTGTTGAAAACACCGCCCAGGAAGAACCGGTTGTAGATACCGTCGTACAGATCGGCGGCTTCGCGGGCCTCGGGGGTGTCATCGGCAGGTTCGGCCCATTCCAGGTTGAACACCGCGCCCAGGTTCGACATGCCAAGGCCCCGCATCGCCTGAATCGCGCGGCCGTGGGCCAGAAGGACGTGATGCATGGCGCGGGCCGTGGCGCGGATGTCGCGCAGGCCGGGGGCGTGGTGGCCTTCGAAATGGCTCAGCCAGCTGACGCACCAAGGCTCGTTGATCGGGGCGACGCTGTACATGCGGTCGCCGATGCGGCCCATGATGATCTCGGTGAAATCGGCGAACCAGTCGGCGATGTCGCGGTTGCGCCAGCCGCCCAGATCAGCCAGCGCCGAGGGCAGCTCCCAATGATACAGAGTGGCGCAGGGGCGGATGCCGCGTTCCAGCAGGGCGTCGGCCAGCCGGTCATAATAGTCCAACCCGGCCTGGTTCACCGGACCGCGCCCTTCGGGCAGCACGCGCGCCCAGCTGGTGGAAAAGCGATAGCAGTCGAACCCGGCCTCGCGGATCAGGTCGAAATCCTGTTCGAACCGGTGCAGTTGGTCGCAGGCCAGATCGCCGTTTTCGGCACGCACAACGTTGCCGGGCGTGGCCGCGAAACTGTCCCAATGGGTCGGGCCGGCGCCGCCCTGTGCGTGGCCTTCGATCTGATAGGCCGAGGTTGCGACACCAAAGAGGAAGTCTTTGGGGAAATCAGCGCGGGTGTATTTCATGTTCAGAACCTGTTGGGGGCGGGACCGGTCGAGCCGCCGACTACCAGTTCGGCCTCGAGCAATCTAGTCTTGGCCGGATCGTGGGGTGCGCGGATGCGCTCGATCAGCATCTCGGCGGCCAGTTCGCCGGCGTGGCGTACCGAAGATCGGGTGGCGGTAAAGATCGGAACGTCCTGCCCGTTCTTCAGATAGGACAGGTCATCGTCATGGGCGATCACCGATACGTCGCGGCCCATTTTCAGCCCGGCCTCGTCCAGCGCGCGCCGCACCCCGATCGCCGAGATCATCGACGAGGTCAGGATCGCGGTCGGCGGATCGTCCAGCCGCAGCATGTCGCGGGTTTCGTGATGGCCATAGACTTCGGTCATCTCGGCGCTGCGCATCAGAGCCGGGTCGGGCGACAGACCGGCCTGTTTCAGCGCCTCGAGATACCCGTCGCGGCGCCTTTGGGCAAAGTCCATGTCCTCCAGCCCGTTGATCAGCGCGATCCGCCGGTGGCCCAGGTCGATCAGGAACCGGGTGGCGCGAAGGAACGAGCTTTTGTTGTTCACGTCGATCCAGTCATAGGGCACGCTGACGCTGGTCGACCGGCCATGCACGATGAACGGCACCTGCATGCGGGTCAGAACCTCGATCCGCGGCTCGTTCACTTTGGGGCCCTGCAACACTACGCCGTCGACTGCCCCGCGTTGGAACAGGCTGCGATAGGCGTCCTCGATCGAGGTGTCGTCAGCATTGGTGAACATCATGTCATAGCCGTGCTCGGCATATTTTTTGACCGCGCCGGCGACGAAGTCGCCGAAGATCGGGTTCACCATCTCGTGGCGCGACGAGATGGGGATCACGTGGCCGATCACCATCGACCGACCCGTCGCCAGCCCCTTGGCGCGCGCGTTCGGTCGATAGCCATGTTTGGCCGCCGCCGCCTGAACCCGCATGCGAGTCTCTTCGTTCACCTCTGGGTAACCGTTCAGCGCGCGGCTGACTGTCGTCTGTGACAGACCCAGGATCTGAGAGAGCTGCTTGAGGTTCATAGCGGTTTCAAATCGCTTTCAATGCTTGTGTGCGCCCTGTTGTGTGGGGATTTGCCGCTTGCGTCAAGTTGTTTTGCAACTCTCTGCAGTATACCATGAAAACATGGGCGCAGGCGGCCCAAGTCAAAATCTAGCCATTGACAGGGCCAACATGTTAGCGGATAACGGCCACATTCAAAGCGCTTTGAAAACTGAGTCTCACACGCGCGGATACAGTTGGGAGGAAAATCAATGAAACACTCGCTTTTGGCAGGTGCGGCCACGTTTGCCCTGATGGCGGGCGCGGCGCAGGCCGAAAAGGTCACCGTGTTCGGCCCGTGGCTTGGCCCGGACCAGGAGAATGTCGAAAAGGTTCTGGACGGCTTTGCCGCGGCCACCGGTCATGAATATGCCTATGTCGGGTCGGACAGCTTCGAGCAGCAGATCCGCATCGACGCCGAGGCCGGATCGGCACCGAACATCGCCGTGTTCCCCCAGCCGGGTCTTGCTGCCGACATGGCGAAGGCCGGGTTTCTGACACCGCTTGCTGACGGGACCGCCGACTGGATCCGGGACAACTATGCCGCGGGCCAGTCCTGGGTCGATCTGGGCACTTACGCTGGGCCGGACGGTCAGGATCATCTCTACGGCTTCTTCTACAAGGTCGATGTGAAATCGCTGGTCTGGTACGTGCCCGAGAATTTCGAGGACGCGGGATATGAAGTCCCGACCACGATGGAAGAACTCAAGGCCCTGACCGACCAGATCGTCGCAGATGGTGGCACGCCCTGGTGCATCGGCCTGGGGTCGGGTGGCGCAACTGGCTGGCCTGCGACCGACTGGGTCGAGGACATGATGCTGCGCACCCAATCCCCCGAGGATTATGACGCGTGGGTTGCCAACGAGCTGAAGTTCAACGATCCCAAGGTCGTGGCCGCGATCGAGGAATTCGGCGCATTCGCCCGCAATGACGACTACGTCGCCGGTGGGGCCGGTGCGGTTGCAACCACGGATTTCCGCGACAGCCCCAAAGGCATGTTCAGCTCGCCGCCGCAATGCTACATGCACCGTCAGGCCTCGTTCATCCCGGCCTTCTTCCCCGAAGGCACGGTCGTGGGTGAAGATGCGGACTTCTTTTACTTCCCGGCCTATGAAGGCAAGGATCTGGGCAGCCCGGTTCTGGGCGCGGGCACCCTGTGGGCGATCACCAATGACAGTCCCGCCGCGCATGACCTGATCGCCTATCTGCAGACGCCCGAGGCGCATGAGACCTGGATGGCGCTCAGCGGTTTTTTGACCCCGCACAAGGGTGTCGATACCTCGGCCTTCTCGGACCCGACCCTGAAGAAGATGAACGACATTCTTCTGGGTGCGACCACCTTCCGCTTTGACGGGTCTGACCTGATGCCGGGTGCGGTTGGCGCTGGTACGTTCTGGACCGGCATGGTCGACTATGCCGGTGGCAAACCCGCGCAAGAAGTGGCCGACGAGATCCAGGCGTCTTGGGACGCGATCCAGTAAAGCCGTGAAACCGGGCAACCCGACCTTCGGGTTGCCCGACCCATTGTCGCCAGGGAGGGTGACATGCATCCCGCATTGCAAGGTCTGCTGACGATCGCCATCGGCGTATCCGCCTGCGTTGGTTACTTCTATCTGTCCAACCAGTTTCTGGACAAGATTCTGTTCCCGCCGCGCGGCCCGAACGCCGGGCGCAACATCAATCGGGCAAACATGGTCCGGCCATGGTTGTTTCTATTCCCCGCTCTAGTCGCGCTGGGGCTGTACCTGGCCTATCCTGTGGTGGAAACGCTGCGCCTGTCCCTGACCGACCGGGTGCCCGGCGGCGGATACGAGTGGGTGGGTCTGGACAACTACGCCCAGATGATGGGAGAGCCCAAATTCTGGGAAGCGATGCGCAACAACATGCTGTGGCTGATCGTGGTCCCGGCGCTGTCGACAGCATTTGGCCTGTTGGTCGCCCAACTGACCGACCGCATCCGTTGGGGCAATATCGCCAAGTCGTTGATCTTCATGCCGATGGCGATCTCGTTCGTGGGCGCTTCGGTGATCTGGAAGCTTGTCTATGACACTCGCCCGGTCGAGCAGGACCAGATCGGAATGCTGAATGCCCTGTACATCTTCTTTGGCGGAACCGACCCGCAGACCTGGCTGACGATTCCGTTCTGGAACAATTTCTTTCTGATGATCGTGCTGGTCTGGATTCAGACGGGCTTTGCCATGGTGATCCTGTCGGCGGCCCTGCGCGGCATTCCCGAAGAAACGGTCGAGGCCGCCATTCTGGATGGCGCCAGCCCGTTTCAGATTTTCTTCAAGATCAAGGTACCGCAGATCAAGACCACGATCCTGGTGGTGTGGACAACGATCACCATCGTCGTGCTGAAGGTGTTCGACATCGTGTTCGCCATGACCAACGGCCAGTGGGAGACACAGGTCTTGGCCAACTACATGTTCGACAAGCTGTTCCGCGCCAATGACTGGGGCGTGGGCTCGGCCTCGGCCATGGTGATCATGCTGCTGGTGACGCCGATCCTTGTCTGGAACGTGCGCAACGCGCGCAAGGAAATGGAATAGGAGGGTGCGTCATGAGTGAAATCGCAGGAACCCGCCCGGCGCTCAGATGGGCCGTACATGCCTCGGTTCTTTTTCTGGTGGTGCTGTGGGTGGTGCCCACGCTGGGCCTATTCATCTCGTCCTTCCGCACGGCGGACCAGATCGCGACCAGCGGCTGGTGGCGGGCGATTTTCCCGTCCGAGCAGAACCTGACGCTGCGCAGCGCCGCGCCCGACACCCAGGTGCAGGAAAACGGCCTGTATGTGATCGAGGGCAACCTGTTTGACGCCGGAACCACGGCGCGCATCTCGAAATGGGGCATCAGTTCGCGCGAGATCGATGCGTTTGAGCCGGGCCAGACGGCCGAGTTGCGCAAGGGCGGCACGGTCACCGTTCAGGCCAATGGCGACTACCGGATGGAGAACACCGAGGAATTCACCGGCAGCCGGGGCACGCGGGTCTTCGTGACCGCCGAACTGCCGCCCGAATTCACGCTGGACAATTACCACAAGGTCCTGCTGGCCGAGGACAGCACTGACAGCATGGCCAAGGCGTTCTTCAACACGTTGACGGTCACGATTCCGGCCACGATCATTCCGATCCTGGTGGCGGCTTTCGCGGCCTATGCGCTGGCCTGGATGGATTTCCCGGGCCGTGCGCTGTTGATCGCCGCGGTGGTCGGTCTGCTGGTGGTTCCCTTGCAGTTGGCGCTGATCCCGCTGCTGAAATTCCACCTGAACATAGGCATCGGCAAAGGGTATCTGGGCGTCTGGCTGGCCCATACCGGCTTTGGCATGCCGCTGGCGATCTATCTTCTGCGCAACTACATGGCCGGGCTGCCCCGCGACCTGATCGAGAATGCGCGGGTCGATGGCGCCACCGAATTTCAAATCTTCACCAAGCTGATCCTGCCGCTGAGCTTTCCGGCGCTGGCCTCGTTCGCCATCTTCCAGTTCCTGTGGACATGGAACGACCTGCTGGTGGCCAAGGTGTTCCTGATCGACGCATCCGGCGAGACTACCGTGATGACCAACAGTATCGTCGAGCTTCTGGGCACCCGTGGCGGCAACTGGGAAATCCTGGCCACGGCCGCATTCGTGTCGATCGCGGTGCCGCTGGTCGTCTTCTTTGCAATGCAGAAATACCTGGTCCGCGGATTGCTGGCCGGTTCAGTCAAATAAGGGCGTGTGATGAACGTGCAGAACAACGTGGACCTCAAGCATTCAACCAAGACGGCGTCCGACTGGTGGCGCGGCGGCGTGATCTATCAGATCTACCCGCGCAGCTTTCAGGACAGCAACGGCGACGGCATCGGAGACCTGCGGGGCATTACCCAGCGGCTGGATTACATCGCCGGTCTGGGGGTCGATGCGATCTGGATCTCGCCCTTCTTCAAGTCGCCGATGAAGGATTTCGGGTACGATGTCAGCGACTATCGCGCCATCGATCCGATGTTCGGCACGATGGAGGATTTCCAGACGTTGCTGGACCGCGCCCATGGTCTGGGTCTGCGGGTGATGATCGACCTGGTTCTGTCGCATACCTCGGACCAGCATCCGTGGTTCGTCGAAAGCCGCAGCAATCGCGAGAACCCCAAGGCCGACTGGTACGTCTGGGCCGACCCCAAGCCTGACGGGACCCCTCCCAACAACTGGCTGTCGATCTTCGGCGGCTCGGCCTGGCAGTGGGATACGCGCCGGCAGCAGTACTACCTGCACAACTTCCTGACCTCGCAGCCGGACCTGAATTTCCACAACCCCGACGTGCAGGACGCGCTGCTGGACGTGGCGCGGTTCTGGCTGGACATGGGCGTTGACGGGTTCCGGCTGGACACGATCAACTTCTACTTCCACGACGCGCAACTGCGCGACAACCCGGCGCTGCCGCTGGATCAGCGCAACGCAACCATCGCGCCGATGGTCAACCCCTACAACCATCAGGACCACCTGTATTCCAAGAGCCAGCCGGAAAACATCGCCTTCCTAGAACGGCTGCGCGCCCTGACCGACCAATATGACGGCCGTGCCTGTCTGGGCGAGGTGGGCGATGCTCAGCGTGGGCTCGAGATCATGGGCGAATACACCCGTGGCGACAAGCGCATGCACATGTGCTATGCCTTTGAGTTTCTGGAAAAACGCCGCCTGTCAGCAGAATACACCAAGCATGTGTTCGACCAGCTTCTGTCCAAGGCCGGCGACGCCTGGCCGTGCTGGGCGTTCTCCAACCACGACGTACAGCGCCACGCCTCGCGCTGGGATCTGGACGAGGCCGGCATCCGCCAGCACGCGGTTCTGTTGATGTGCCTGCGCGGCTCTGCCTGCCTGTATCAAGGCGAAGAGCTGGGCCTGCCCGAGGCCGACGTGCCCTTTGAGCACCTGCAGGACCCCTATGGCATCGAGTTCTGGCCTGAATACAAGGGCCGCGACGGCTGCCGCACGCCCATGGTCTGGGCCGCGCAGGACGAACAGTCAGGCTTTACCACCGGTGCGCCCTGGCTGCCCGTCAGCACCGCGCAGGCCGAGCGCGCCGTTGACCGGATGGACGCAGACCCGCGATCGGCGCTGAACCATTATCGTCGCGCCATCGCTTTGCGCCATGAGTATCCGGCGCTGATGTCGGGCACCCAGTCCGACATGCGCGAAACCGGCCCGATCCTCAGCTTCCTGCGCGAGGATGATACTCAGCAGGTGTTCTGCGCCTTCAATCTGGGCGATGGCGCCGCGGAAATCGACCTGCCCGAAGGCAACTGGCGCTGCATCGCTCAGGATCTGGGCGCTATCGAGGCGCAGGGCCGCGTCACGCTGGCGCCGTCGCAATTCTGCCTGATGGTCCGAGAGAAAGGGTAACCCATGTCCGAACTCAAGCTGACCGATGTCGCCAAGACCTATGGCAATGTCGATGTCCTCAAGGACATCAACCTCGAGATCGAGCGCGGCGAGTTGATCGTGTTCGTCGGCCCCTCGGGCTGCGGCAAGTCCACCCTGCTGCGGATGATCGCGGGTCTGGAGAAAATATCGGGCGGGACGTTGGAAATCGAGGGGCAGGTGATGAACGACGTGCCCCCGGCACAACGCGGCATCGCCATGGTGTTCCAGAGCTATGCGCTGTACCCACACATGACCGTGCGCGAGAACATGGCCTTTGCCCTGAAGATCGCCAGGATGCCCGCCGATCAGATCGACGCCGCGGTGAACCGCGCGGCGCAGATCCTGCAGCTGGATCCGTTTCTGGACCGGCTGCCCAAGGCCCTGTCGGGCGGGCAGCGTCAGCGGGTCGCCATCGGCCGGGCGATCGTGCGCGACCCCAAGGTCTATCTGTTCGACGAGCCGCTGTCGAACCTGGATGCCGCGCTGCGGGTGGCCACGCGGATCGAGATCGCGCGTCTGAAAGAGGCGATGCCCGACAGCACGATGATCTATGTGACCCACGATCAGGTCGAGGCAATGACCCTTGCCAGCCGGATCGTGGTTCTGGCCAACAAGGGCATCGCACAGGTTGGTACGCCGCTGGAGCTGTACGAGACGCCCGACAATGAATTCGTGGCCCAGTTCATCGGCTCGCCCGCAATGAACCTGCTGCCGGGCACGATCACCGGCACCGGTGCCACCACGACCGTTGCGTTGGACTGTGGCGGGACGGCAGTTTCGGCCATACCGACCGAGGACGCCGACGCCGGCAAGAAGGTCAACGTGGGTGTGCGGCCCGAGGATCTGGTGGTCGCCGACGGTGACCCCATCGTGACCGGGACCGTGGACTTTACCGAAGCGTTGGGCGAGGTGACGCTGCTCTATTTCGCGAAAGCCCCCGGCGCTGAGTCGGTGATCGGCAAACTGCCGGGCATCCATCGTGGCTTGCGTGGTCAGACGGTTTCGGTGACTGCCGCGCCGGAGAAGATCCACCTGTTTCATGACGGCCGGTCAATGCGCAAATAGCTCCGACCGCGTCGTGATTCTGGTCTGAATTCGTCGCAAATCGATTTTTGCGGCTGAAATGGTGCGCATCGATTAGGCGGCTGCGTAAAAAATTCGCGTGATCTCCCTTCGCGACATGAGGCCAGTTCCGATGCGCCGTTAGGTATCGTCGGCCCTTTTGATATATGATCCTTGCGCGAATTCCCGCAGAGTCGCGTGCTGTTTGGGCAGGCTCCGGGCTTGGGCTTCCGAGGGAACTGGACCTAAGAATTTCGCAAACTGTCACTTTTTGGACTGACGGGGCGACCGCAAAACTCTAACGTGACGCACGGATAAAAAACAAAACTCAGTCCAAACACGGGAGAAACACGAATGACCAAATCGTCAAACTTCAGCCGTCGTACGGTGTTGAAAGGGGCCGGCGCAGCTGCGCTGGCGGCACCTCTGTACAGCAAAAGCGCCCTTGCATCTTCGGGCGAAGTCAACATCCTGATGTGGTCGGATTACCTGCCGCCCAGCTTCATCGAAGAGTTCGAAACCCTGACCGGGATCAAGGTGAACTACACCGGAATTGGCTCGAACGAAGAGATCATCAACAAGATGAAGGCCACCAAGGGCCAGGGCTTTGATATCGTTTCGCCGACCAACAACCGCTCGCTGCAGTGGGAGCCGCTGGAGCTTCTGCAGCCGTTCGACATGAACAGGGTCCCGATCGACAAGGTCAACCCGGCGATGGCCAAGATCGGCACCGATGCCTGGAACTTTGGTGACAGCGGCGCGCATTGGCTGCCGCATATCTGGGGTACCGAAGGCATTGCCTATCGCACCGACCTGTGGCTGCCCGAGGGCGACGCTCCGTCCTATGGTGACGTCTGGTCGGAAGAAAACGCCGGCAAGACCATGGGTCGCGCGCATTCGATGATGTTGGGCGCGGGTCTGTACATGGAGCGCATCGGCGAGATGGAGCCCGGCTCGGTCTGGGCCGCATATGGCGACGAAGACACCATGCGCAAGGTCTGGGGTCAGATCACCGACTGGTGCATCGCCCGCAAGGACCGGATCAAACTGATCTGGAACGATGCCGACACCCAGAAGAACGGCCTGCTGAACGAAGGGGTTGTCGTCGGACAGACTTGGGATGGTCCGCCGCTGGCACTGAAATCCGCTGGCGAACCGGTGCACTACCAGGCTCCGGTCGAGGGTGCGATGGCTTGGGTCGACGGTATTTCGATGCCGACCGGCGCAACCAATATCGACCAGGTCTACGCCTTCATTGACTTCGCCTATCAGGCCAAGCCGGCCGGTGTCGCAATCGACAGCCACGGCTACAACTCGCCGGTTCTGGGTGCCGACCAGTATTCGGGCGACACCTACAAGAAGAACTTTGCCGAGGCCTATCCGGGCGACTCGCTGGCCAACCTGAACCCGTGGCCTGCCGAAGCACCGTGGTATGCCGAGACCCGGACCGAGTTCGTCAACAAGTTCAAGAGCGCCTGATCGCCTTGAGATCGCGCCCCTCGCGTTGTCGCGCGGGGGGCCTTTGGACCCCGCACGCGTTTGCCCCGCGTGACGGACAACGATGCGGTGCGGCCTGAGGCTGCATCACAGGGAGATACCAAAAATGAGTGCAGGGATCGGAGTTGATCTGGAAAACCTGTGGATCCGCTTCGGCGATTTTGTCGCTGTGCGAGATGCGAACGTGAACATCAACGGGGGCGATTTCTTTTCGTTCCTTGGGCCTTCGGGCTGCGGCAAGACCACGATCCTTCGAGCGGTCTCGGGGTTCCTCGAGCCCAGCGAAGGCAATGTCCTGATCGGCGGCAAGAACATGAAGGGCATCGGGCCGAACAAGCGTCCTACTGCTCTGATCTTTCAGAACCTCGCGCTGTTTCCGCTCATGAAGGTGTGGGAGAACATAACTTTTTCGATGGAGATCAAAGGGGCCAGCGCCGCCGAACGGCGCAAACGCGCGGACGAGCTGCTGGACATGATCGCCCTGCCGGATCAGGGCGACAAGCTGCCCAGCGAATTGTCGGGCGGTCAGCGCCAACGAGTGGCCATCGCGCGCGCTCTATGCGCCGAGCCAGACGTGCTGCTGCTGGACGAACCGCTGTCGGCGCTGGATCTCAAGCTGCGCCAGCACATGCGCACCGAGCTGCGCGAAATCCAAAAGCGTGTGGGCATCACATTCATCTACATCACCCATGACCAGGGCGAGGCCCTGACCATGTCGGACAACATCGCCGTGATGCGCGCTGGCGTGATCGACCAGATCGCCGATGGCAAGACCATCTACAACGACCCGACAACCGCTTTTGCCGCCTCGTTCGTGGGCGAAAACAACGTCTTCCGCGGCAAGGTCAAAAGAGTGATGGGCGAAGAGGCCCTGATCTCGACCAACCGGTCCGGCGATCTGGTGGCGCGGATATCGACCGCCAATCAGGGCAAGTTGGCCGAAGGTGACGACGCCATGATGTTCATCCGACCCGAGGCGTTCTCGATTGCACCCGAGGGGACGAGCGGCGATCATTTCGTCACGGCACGGGTGACCCACGAGGAATTCGAAGGCAACGTCTTCAACATCTTCACCGAAGGAGAGGGCGGCAAGGAGATTAAGGTCTCGATCCCGAACCACGGGCAGTCGTTCAAAGATCACACCGGGCAGAACATCACGTTGGAATACGAAACCCGCAACGCGGTCGTCGTTCCGGCGGGTGAGCTGGCTGCGGAATAAGGAGGCCCGACGATGCCTGGCTTCCTCAGGGACTTCTTCAACCGCAACGGTTTCGGCATGGGGCTCGCGATTCTGGGACTTGTCCTGTTCTGGACGATCGGCCTGATCATCCTGCCGCAGCTGTCGATGCTGGACTTTTCCTTCCGTCCCAACCTGCCGCCGCCGGAAATCGGCGGCCCCAAGGACGTGTACACGCTGGAGAACTACAAATACCTGATCTACGGCCCGGAAGGCGGTAGCCAGTCCTACAACGCCGTTGATCTGCGCGTGTTCTTCCGGACGTTGATCGCCGCGGTCTGCGTGACGATCTTCAACCTGATCATTTGCTATCCGATTGCCTATTACCTGGGCCAGTCCAAGGGCAATCACATCCGTATCTTCGCGATCATGCTGATCATCCCCTATTGGATCAACGAGATCCTGCGCGCCTTTGCGCTGCGCATCATCTTCGGAGAGACGGGTGTTTTGAACACGCTGTTCGTCGGATTGGGGATCTGGGACACGCCGTTTGATTTCATCCGCAACGACATCGCGCTCTATGCGGGCCTCGGCTACGCGTACATCCTGCTGATGATCTTCCCGATGTACAATGTCATCGAAAGCCTGGATGGAAACCAGATCGAAGCGGCGCGCGACTTGGGCGCTCCGTGGTGGCGGATCCACTGGAGGGTGGTCATCCCCTATGCCAAGCCCGGCATCAGTTCCGGCTGTACGATGGTGTTCATGCTGTCGGCCGGTGCGCTGGCCGCACCGCAAATCCTGGGCGGGCCATCCAGTCTGTGGTTCACGCAACTGATCTATCAGCAGTTCAATGACAACAACGACTGGCCACAAGGCGCAGCCTACGCCATCGTTCTGCTGGTCACCTGTATCCTGTTCGTGCTGGCAATGATGCGCCTGTTCAAGGTGAACATGGGGGATATCGGGAAATGAACATGTCCTTCCTCCGTATCAGCATCTGGGTCTATCTGGCGATCTTCTTCGCCTACCTGCTGGGTCCGCTGGTGATCATGTCGATCACCGCCTTCAACTCATCTGGATTCCCGCGCATGAGCCCGTGGGAATGCCTGACCTTCCAGTGGTTCGGCGAGTTGTTTCAGGACCAACGCATCCTGAACGGCATCAAGAACTCGTTGATCATCGGCACGGGAACCGTGGTTCTGTCGGTGGCGATGGGCTTGGCTGGAGCGTTGATGCTGACCCAGATCTGGCCCAAGCTGCGCGCCACCTACTACACGATCATCATCGCACCGATCCTGATCCCGGGCGTTGTTCTGGGTATCTCGACGCTGGTCTTCTGGGACCGGATCAACCGGATGCTGGGGCTGGGTGCCGACAGCTTCTTGTCGAACGGTATTTTCTTGACCGTGATTGGCCAATCCACCTTCATCGCCAGCTATTGCATGTTGGTTCTGGTGGCTCGGTTGCAGCGATATGACCTGGCGCTGACCGAGGCGGCACTGGACCTTGGCGCAACGCATGCACAGGCGTTTCGCAAGATCCTGCTCCCGTTCATGCGCCCGGCGATTGCTTCGGCGGCGGTGCTGGCGTTTCTTGCCTCGTTCGAGAACTACAACACCACCACCTTCACGTTCGGCGAATATCCGACACTGACAATCGAATTGGCTCAGAAGGTGCGCTACGGCATTACACCTGCGATTTCGGCGCTGGCCTTTATCATCGTGGCGCTGACCGTTTTCTTCGCCCTGTTGAACGAAGCCAAGTTGAAGCGTCAGGAACTGGTCGCCGCCGCGCGCAAGGAAGCCACGGTCGAGGAGCTGGCGGGCAAGATCAAGTTGCCCAGCTTTTTCTCGGGGAACATGGCGGCCGTGCTGCTGGTCATGTTCGCCGTGGCAACGATCACTGTCGTCGGGACGGCCATGGCCTACAACCCGGCCCAGTGTATCGCGGACGTCAAGGAAGAAAAGCGTCTGGAAGCCGAGCAGCGCATTCAGGAATTGCGCAAGCAACGCGAGGAGCAGCGCAAGCAGCGCGAGGCCGAGCAAGGCGACGCTCAGCAATCCACGCCCAAACCGTCTAACAACAGCGGTTTTGGCAATGTGTTCGCTCCGAACACATTGGGTGGTCAGGACGACGAAAGCTCAGCCGAGCCTGACGATCAGCCTTCGGGCAACAGTGGGTTCGGCAACGTCTTCGATCCAAACAGTCTGAAGACCGACGAGTAGGAAGAAGCGCCTACCAGAGCACCACATCCGCCCGGTTCAGGTTCATTCCTGGCCGGGCGGATTGCGTTTCAGGATGGCGACTCCGCAGGCAGCGATGCTGTGGCCGTTCCAATCCACCGGTGTGGCGTTGTAGTTGATCAGGAAGTCATGGGTCGCGGTCTCGCGCCGCCGCAGGCCAGGCGGCATCGGGTGCAGGGTCAGCCCGACCTTCTGCGCGGCCATTTCAATGATCCGGTCCCACAGGTCCTCGTCCGGGAACCCGGCCAGATACCAAAGCTGGTCACTGCCCTTCAGCGCAGGGGTCCCGTCTTCGAAGGTCTGCAGGTCGGGCGCGTCACCGGTCAGCCGCTCGACCCAGTGCTGCGCCGCTCCGCCGCTCTGAACCGGGCGGGTGATTTCGGGCGGCAGGGATTCCACCAGCGCCACATCGCAGTCTAGCGCTTGCAGGCCGGGGCGGCCTTGGGCCGGGATCTGAAAATCAGCCGTGATTGCCCCGCTGCGCGGGCCCAGAACCGTCAATTTGGCGGCCGTCTGCAAGCGGTCGGCCAGCGCGTCGTCCAGCGTGGCCAGCCCGGGGGCGAGGATCAGATCATAGTCCGCGCTTGACAGGCCCGAGGCCGGTAAGACATCGATCGACAGCCCGGCGCGGCGCAGGGCGCGATAAGCGGAAAACACCAGCCGGAAATAGTTGAACCCCGCGCCTTGAGGCTGGGTCGCCCAGGCCCAGTCCGACGGATAGTCGAACAGGATGGCCACCCGCGCCTGCACCGGTTCGACCGGTCCCAGCATGGCCAGATCCGCGGCCGTCTGCTGCGCCTCGGCCAGACCGGGCGCGGGGTGGTTGTTCGGCGTCAGCAAGCCCGCGTGCATCTGTTCCTGCGCAAAGGGCGCCTGCCGCCAGCGGAAATAGCTGACCACCTCGGCCCCGTGGGCCACGGCCTCAAGCGACCAAAGCCGCACCATGCCTGGCAAGGGGGCCGGGTTGTAGGGCGCCCAGTTCACCGGTCCGGGCTGTTGTTCCATCACCCACCAGCGGCCGCGTCCGACGGCGCGGTACAGATCGTGGTGAAAGGCCTGCATGTCCGGGTCGCCCTGTTGCAGAAAGGCTGCCTTGTGCGCCGCGTCGGCCTCTAGCCGGTCGGACAGGAACCCGATCGGGTAGCTGTCCCAGGTGGCGATATCCAGATCGGCGCCCACCTCGAAATGGTCGAAATCCAGAATCCGGCCCATGTAGTTGTGCAGCAGCGGCGCGTCGGTCAGGGGCCGCAGCACCTGAACCTGTGCCCGGTTGAAGGCCACCACCTGATCCGAGCTGAACCGGCGGAAGGCCAGCACATGCGCTGGGTTGGGTTCGGTCACAGTCAGGTTGGGCAGGTCGATCTGATCGAAATCGCCGTATTCCATCGACCAGAACACGTTGCCCCAGGCCGCGTTCAGCGCCTCGACCGAGCCATAGCGTTCGGCCAACCAGCGGCGGAAGGCCTGCCGCGCGGGCTCGCAATAGCTGACGGTGGTGTCGTGGCAACCATATTCATTGTCGATCTGCCAGGCGGCCACATGCGGGTTGCGGCCATAGCGTTCGCCCATGATCCGGGCGATGCGGACGCACTCATCGATATATCCGGGATGGCTGAAGCAATAGTGCCGGCGCGAGCCGAACTTGCGCGGCTGCCCGTTTTCGTCCACCGCCAGCATGTCCGGGTGCCGGTCCAGCATCCAGCGCGGCGGCGTGGCGGTGGGGGTTCCCAGCACCACTTTCAGCCCGGCCGCACCAAGGGTCTCGATGGCCTGATCCAGCCAGTCGAATGTCAGCCGGCCCGGTTCCGGCTCCATCCGGCTCCATCCGAATTCGCCGATCCGGACCCAGCGCAGACCGGCCTCGACCATGCGCGCGGCATCTTCGGCCCACATTTCTTGCGGCCAGTGTTCAGGGTAATAGCAAACGCCAAGTTCGGGGTTCATAGGATGACTCTGTATTCCGCCTGACCTTGGCCCGCGTTTTCGGCGGCAAAGGTCATTCCGTTGGTGGGGTGCGACGCAATGGTGTCCGCATCCAGCCCTTCGCGGGCCGAGGTGCAGAACAGCGTCGTAAGTTCCGGCCCGCCGAATGCGGGGCACGAGGTATGGGCCGCCGCGAAAGGCACCGCGCGCAGGAAGGCTCCGCCGGCGTCATAGGCCGCAACCCGCGCCGCGCCCCATTGCGCGAGCCACAGATTGCCCATGGCATCGACGACCGCGCCATCGGGGTTGAAACCCTCGGCGCGCAGGTCCAGAAACACCGCGCTGTCGCCCTCGGGCCAGCCGGTTTCCGGGTCCAGACCCCAGCGCCGCACCTGCCCGGTGGCCGTGTCGCAGAAATAGGCGCAGGACCGGTCGGGCGCGAAACTGATCGCGTTCGAGATGGTCACATCCGGCACCAGCTGCCGCAGCTCACCCCGCCACAAGCGATAGATCGCCCCCGCGCCCCGTTCCGCGCGCTTGCCCATTGTGCCGATCCAGAACCCGCCCCACGGATCAGCCCGCCCGTCATTCGAGCGGGTCACCGGGTTGTCGGCCTCGAGCGCGACGATGCGGTCCTTGTGACCGGTCTCAAGCCCGAACCGCCACAGGCCGGTTTCCGACGCGATCAGCAGTGTGTCGCGGTCGATCCAGCCTGCAGCCGAGACGTGCTCGGCAAAATCCCAGCTCTGCGGGCCATCCGCGTCGCGGGTCATCAGGCGCTTGTTGACGATGTCGAACCAGAACAGCTGTTGCCGTTCGGGGTGCCACAGCGGGCCTTCGCCCAACGCGCACGGGCGGTCGTCAAAGACCTGGCTCATCGCGTGGCCTCGTCAAAGGCGGCGACGATCCGGCGTGAGTTGTCGGCGATCTGGTCCACGGACATTCCGGGTTTGAACAGCGCCGAGCCGATGCCGAACCCGTCGGCCCCGGCCTTGAGCCAGTCGCCGAAATTCTCGGGCCCCGCGCCGCCAACGGCATAGACCTGCGTGCCCTTGGGCAGGATCGGGCGCATGGCAGCCAGCCCCACCGGTCCGGCCATCACGCCGGGAAACAGTTTCAACCCGGTGGCCCCTGCGCGCAGGGCGGTGAAGGCCTCGGTCGGGGTATAGACTCCGGGCCAGCTTTGCAGGCCCAGACCCACCGTACGCGCGATAACGTCGGCATCGCAATTGGGCGACACGATCAGCTTGCCACCCACGGCAGCCACCTGTTCGACCTCATCCATGGTCAGGACGGTTCCGGCCCCGACCAGCGCGCGGTCGCCGATCGCGCGGGCCAGACGGCCGATGCTGTCCAGCGGGTCGGGCGAGTTCAGCGGCACCTCGATCCGGTCGATGCCGGAGTCCAGAATGGCCTGGCCGACGGCCTCGGCCTGCACCGGGTCAAGCCCGCGCAGAATGGCGATGATGGGGCGGCTCATGCGGTTTGCCTCGTGAGGGTGCGGGCCTGCAGCAGACCGGCCAGCGTGGCCTGGGTCGCGTCGGCGGTTTCGACGAACGCGCCCTGTTGCTGCAGCGCCGTGGCATAGATGTGCGACAGGGCTTCGGCGCCGATGATGGCCAGTTGCTGACCCAGCCAATAGGGGCGGGTGGCGGCCAGTTCGGCACCGATCAGAGCGCCCGACAGGCGGGCGCGGGCGGTGGCCGGATCCTGCCCGTGCAGCAGGTCGGCCGCGCGCAGCCCGAACAGCCGCCCGGCCAGTTGCTCGGGCTTTGACAGCGTGTCCGCGACGGCCGTGGCAAAGGCGTCGTCGTCCCAACCTTCGCCAACCGAGTGTTTCAGCACCGAGTGCTGGCCCAGCAGATCGAACAGTTCACCCGTCATGATGGTGCGGAAGCTGACGACCTCGCCGGCGCTGACCTGCACCCATTTGGTGTGGGTGCCGGGCAGGCAGATCACGCCATCCCAATGCGGGCGCGTGGACAGGTAGCCGGCGATCTGGGTTTCCTCGCCGCGCATCACGTCGGCGGGATCGTCCTGTTTCAGGCCGGGCACCACGAAGGCGCGGATGCGCGGATCGGTGCCGGGCACGCGCACCGGAACGGTCGAGATCGGCTTGGCCGGCACCGCCACATAGGGCGCCTCGACCCAGCCTTGCCGGGCACCGACCATGCCGCAGGCGATCACGTCGACCGGCGCCGCGTCCAGCCAGCCCTGGACCAGCGTCAGCAGCGCGTCCTGGAACTGATCCCGGCCCAGCGTTGCCATGCCCCGGTCGCATTGGGCGTGGTCCAGCACCGTGTCGCCCTGCATCGCCCAGGCGCGCAGATGCGAGGTGCCCCAGTCTACTGCGATCCACTCGGTGTTCATGTCCTCACCCCGTTGTGACCACGCCGCCATCGACGACCATGCATTGCCCGGTCATGGCGCGGCTGGCCGTCGATGCCAGAAACAGCGTCGGCGCGATCATGTCGTCCGGGCTCAGATGCTCCTTCAGGCATTGGCGTTCCATATGCGCGGCCAGATCTTCGGGCGTGGCCCACATGTCCAGTTGTTTCTGCGTCAGCACCCAGCCGGGCGCCAGCGCGTTGACGCGGATGTTCTTCGGCCCCAGCTCGCGCGCGAGCGAACGGGTCATGCCGGTGATTCCGGCGTTGGCCGTCGTATAGATCGGATAGCCTGCATTGCCCATCATGTAGCTGATCGAACTGAAGTTGATGATCGACCCGCCGGTTTCGGCCATCTGGCGCGCGGCCTGCTGGCAGGCAAAGTAATAGGCCTTGAGGTTGACCTCGATCATCCAGTCCCAGAACTCGGTCGTGGTTTCCTCGAGGCTGTGGCGCTTGTCATTGGCGGCATTGTTGACCAGTACGTTCAGCGGACCGTGGGCCTCGGCGGCCTTGGTCATGGTTTCGTGCAGCAGCGCAGTGTCGGTCATGTCGCCCTGCAGGAACAAAGGCGCGCGGCCGTGTTTGGCGCGCATCTCTTCGACGAACGCGCTGGCGTCCGACCGGCCGATAAAGGCGACATTGGCGCCCTGGGCCAGGAACCCGTCGGTCAGGGCCGCGCCCACGCCCGACCCGCCGCCGGTGATGAAGACGGATGCGCCGTTCAGGTCATGGAAGGTGGCTGGGTGGGTCATCAATGGCTCTCTCTGGTCACAAGGCGGGTGTCCTTGCCCACCAGGAAATCAAGGTCAGCGCCGCGGTCGGCCTGAAGGACATGGTCGATATACAGCTTGGCATAGCCGCGGGTGTAATGCGGGTCGTCGGGCCGCCAGGCCGCGCGGCGGGCAGCCAGCTCCTGTTCGTCGACCAGCAGTTCCAGCTCGCCCTTGCTGGCGGACACGCGGATGCGGTCGCCGGTTTTCACCAGCGCCAATGGGCCGCCCGCCTGCGCCTCGGGGCTGACATGCAGGATCACTGTGCCGAAGGCGGTGCCCGACATGCGTGCGTCAGAAATGCGGATCATGTCACGCACGCCCTGTTTCACCAGCTTGGCGGGGATCGGCATGTTGCCGACCTCGGGCATGCCCGGATAGCCCTTTGGCCCGCAGCCCTTGAGCACCAGGATGGTCTCGGGCGTCACCGGAAGGTCGTCGCGGTCGATATTGGCTTTCAGGTCCTCGATGCTGTCGAAGACATAGGCCTCACCTTCCGTTTCCAGCTGGCTGTCGGTGGCGGCCGAGGGTTTCACGATCGCCCCGTTCGGCGCCAGGTTGCCGCGCAGAACGCGCAGCCCGGCGGCCGGTTTCACCGGGTCGTCGAAGGAATGGATCACGTCGCGGTCAAAGCATTCCGCGCCCTCATAGTGGGCCGAGATGTCCTTGTTCAGAACGGTTCTGGCCGGGCGCAGATGCGATTTCAGCTCGGACAGGACCACCGGCATCCCGCCGGCATAGCAGAAATCCTCCATCAGGTACTTGCCCGAGGGCATGCAGTTGACCAGCAGCGGAATGTCCGAGCCGATCTCGAAATCCTGCAGGGTCAGGTCCACGCCCACCCGGCCGGCCAGCGCCAGCAGGTGCACCACGGCGTTGGTTGACCCACCCACTGCGGCATTGGCCAGGATGGCGTTCTCAAACGCCGCTTTGGTCAGGATGTCCGAGGGTTTGAGGTCCTCGTCCACCATCTCAACGATGCGCTTGCCGGTCATGTGCGCCAGCGCCATCCGGCGGGCATCGACGGCAGGCAGGGCGGCGTTGGTGGGCAGGCTCATGCCCATCGCCTCGACCAGCGATGCCATGGTCGAGGCCGTGCCCATAGTCATGCACACGCCCTTGGACCGGCTCATGCCGGATTCTGCGTTCATGAAATCCTGCAAGGTCATCTCGCCGGCGCGCACGGCTTCCGAGAACTTCCAGACATCGGTGCCCGAGCCGATATCCTGACCGCGATACTTGCCGTTCAGCATCGGCCCCGAGCTGACCACGATGGTGGGCAGATCGACCGAGGCCGCGCCCATCAGCTGGCCCGGCGTGGTCTTGTCGCAGCCACCCAGCAGCACCACACCGTCGATGCCATAGGCGCGGATCGATTCCTCGACATCCATGGCCAGCAGGTTGCGGAACAGCATGGCGGTGGGCTTCATCTGGGTTTCGCCCAGCGACATCACCGGGAATTCGACGGGAAAGCCGCCGGCCTCCCACACGCCGCGCTTGACGCCTTCGGCGAGGTCGCGCAGGCCCGAGTTGCACGGCGTCAGTTCCGACCATGTGTTGCAGATGCCGATGATCGGGCGTCCGTCGAACACATGATCGGGAAAGCCCTGGTTCTTCATCCACGACCGATGGATGAATCCGTCCTTATCGAGCTTGCCGTACCAGTGCTGTGAGCGGCGTTTCTTCATGTCTGTGTTTCTTTTTCGTATTGGGTCGTGGTTTTCTTGTGTGTTTGCTGGATGATCAGGCCGCGCGGGCCGGGCGGCACCAATCTGGCAGCCAGTCGGCATGGGCGGTCAGCAGGTCACTGACCAGGCTGCGGATCTGGCGCAGGTCCAGTTCGGCGGCAGTGTGCGGGTCCATCATGGCGGCGTGGTAGATGTGTTCGGGGTTTTCTTCGACCAAGGCGCGCACGGTCAGTTCCTGCACGTTGATCTGGCTGCGCATCAGGGCGACCAGCTGCGGCGGGATGTCGGTCACCACCGAGGGCTGCACACCGTTGCTGTCGACCAGACAGGGCGTTTCGACCGCCGCGCCCAGAGGCAGCTGCGGGATCTGCCCGGTATTGGGCAGGTTACCATAGGCGACATAGGGCGTGTCGGTGACGATTGCGTTCATCAGGTCGGCGGCGAATTCGTGGCTGCGGATCACTTTGATGTCGCGCCCGTCGGTCAGGGTCTTGGCCTGTTCCTTCCAATTCGCGACCTGCTCTTCGCAGCGGGTGGGATATTCGTCCAGCGGGATCTGGAACTGGTCGATCAGGTCCTGACGCCCGTCCTTGATGAACCACGGGACATATTCGGCCAGGTGTTCCGAGCTTTCGGTGCAGAAATAGCCAAGGTGATCCATCACCTCGTATCGCACCTTGTTGGGGCAGCGTGGCATCAGCAGCGGCGCCTTGGGCAGCTGGCCCGCGTGATAGCCCCGGCGCAGCGCCGGATACAGGTCGCGGCCCTGATGTTCCAGCCGCAGGAAAAACGCCACGTGGTTCACGCCCGCGACGCGATAGCGGATTTCATCCTTAGGCAGGTCCAGGTCATGGGCCAGCTCCTCGACGGTGTTCTGGACCGAGTGGCAAAGGCCCACATGTTTCAGTGCCGGGAACCGTTCGGCCAGCGCCCAGGTGTTGATGGCCATCGGGTTGACGTATTGCAGCAGCGTGGCATTCGGGCACAGCTGCGCCATGTCGCGTGCCACATCCCACAGGACGGGCACGGTGCGCAGGCCGCGCATGATGCCGCCCACGCCCAGCGTGTCGGCGATGGTCTGGCGCAGGCCGTATTGCTTGGGGATCTCGAAATCGGTGACGGTGCAGGGTTTGTAGCCGCCGATCTGGAAGGCGGTGATGACGAAATCGGCCCCGTCCAGCGCCGCGCGGCGGTCGGTATGGGTGGACACGGTCGCGCCGGTCCCGACCGAGCGGATCATCGCGCGCGCGACGGTTTCGCTTTCGGCCAGACGCTCGGGGTCGATGTCCATCAGGGCAAAATGGCTGTCGGCCAGCGACGGGGTCAGCAGGGCATCGCCCACGATGTTTTGCATGAAAATCGTGGAACCTGCACCGATGAAGGTGATCTTGGTCATGACTGTAAACCTTGACTAGGCGTTATTTTACGGCACCGAGGGTCAGACCCGCGATGAAGTGTTTCTGCATCAGAAAGAACATGGCCACCGGCGGCAGGGCCGCGACGATCGAGCCGGCACTCATCAAGTGATACGCTGCGCGGAACTGCGCGTTGAAGCTGGTGATCCCGGCGGTGACGGGTTGGCTCTCGGCCCCCTGGGTCAGCACGACGGCCCAGAAATAGTCGTTCCAGATGAAGGTGAAGATCAGCACGCTGAGCGCGGCGATCGCGGGCTTCATCAGCGGCAGGACGACGTACCAGAAGATGCGCCATTCGCTGATGCCCTCGACCCGGGCGGCCTCGATCAACTCAAAGGGCAGGGCGCGGATGAAGTTGCGCATGAACAGCGTGCAGAACCCCGTCTGGAACGCGATGTGGAACAGCACCAGGCCGGTTTTCGTGTTGTACAGCCCCAAGTCCAGCGTCAGGTCCCGCACCGGCACCATCAGGATCTGGAAGGGTACGAAGTTGCCGGCCACGAACATGAAGAAGATCCACAGGTTCGACTTGAACTTGTAGATCCCCAGCGCAAATCCGGTCATGCAGCTGAGCGCCACCGCGCCGATCACCGTGGGAACCGTGATCAGGAACGAGTTCAGCAGATAGCGCGGCATGTCCGAGTTGAAGAACACCTGACCATAGTTCCTGGCGCCTTCAAAGCTGGAGGGCAGACCCCAGTAGTTGGCGTTGGTGAAATCCGCCTCGGGCTTGAT
Source organism: Ruegeria sp. BJ5 (assembly GCF_056537865.1). Taxonomy (NCBI): domain Bacteria; kingdom Pseudomonadati; phylum Pseudomonadota; class Alphaproteobacteria; order Rhodobacterales; family Roseobacteraceae; genus Ruegeria; species Ruegeria sp. BJ5. The sequence continues at coordinate 93,730 of NZ_JBQFSH010000004.1, read as the reverse complement.
GGAAAACAGGGCCACCGCCAGCAGCGGGCCGAGCCAAAGCAGGAGGGCGACCGGCAGCATCGCCTGATAGGAAATCTGCGCCGCGCGGGGTTGTTTTTCGATCGGTTTGGGAAACATCTCAGTGCCCCTTTTCTTCGCGGTACATCGACCACAGGAAGTAGGCGATGAAGCACAGCATGATCAGGAACAGGATCACGGCGATGGCCGCGCCATAGCCCATGCGGAACCCGTACTCCGACAAGGCGACTTCGAACATGTAATAGGCCAGCACGCGGCTTGACCCGAACGGCCCGCCCTGCGTCATGATCGAGATCAGGTCGAACGAGCGCAGCGCGCCGATAATGGTCACCACGAAGGCGATGAAGGTCGCCGGGCGCAGTTGCGGCAGGATGATATGCCACAGCATCCGCCCGCCCTTGGCGCCGTCCAGCCGGCCGGCCTCGATCTGTTCGGGGTCCACGGCGTTCAGGCCGGTCAGATACAGGATCATGCAATAGGCGGTCTGCGGCCAGAGGCCCGCGAAAATGATGCCGTAGGTTACGAAGCGTTCATCACCCAGAACGTTCAGCGGACCCAACCCGACCAAGCCCAAAAGCTCGTTCAGCAGTCCGAAAGTGGGGTCGTAGAACCAGGTGAAGACCAGCCCGACTACGACCTGGCTGATGACAAAGGGAAAGAAGAACAGGGATTTGTACAACCGGATTCCCCAGACCGTCTGGTTGAGGAACAGCGCGATGAACAGACCAGCCGGGATTGCCAGCAGGTACATGATCAGCCAGATCAGGTTGTTCTTCAGCGAGACATAGAAGGCGTCACGATCGACCCATTCCCAATACAGGTCTACATAGTTGCGCATTCCGACATATTCGGCCGCGCCCAGCCCGTCCCATTCGTAGAGCGACAGGTTGAAGGACTGGAATACGGGGATGATCACGTAGACCATGAAGAACAGCACGCCCGGAGCCAGAAACAGCCAGGGTGCGATACGTTGCTGATTTCTGTGGAACCAGCTTTCGTGTTCGGTGACGTCGACAGCGGTCATGGTCAATCCCGGTTTGGAATGGGCAGGACGGGATCGTGCCCGTCCTGCGTTTGGCTACGGCGTGGCCGGGGTTGCCCCGGCCACAACCCGATCAGTTGTCATAGATGCGCTGACGTGCGCGTTCCAGCTTGGCCAGGATGCTGTCCAGGTTGTCCGGCTTGACCATGAACTCCTGGAAGCCTTCCATCGACACTTTGGCCATTTCCGCCGGTGCGTCGCGATCCCAGAACTGGGCGACGCCGCCGGGGCTGTTGGTCGACAGCATCTTGAAGCCTTCCTGCAGGAACTTGTCGTCATCCACCGAGGATTTGGCGTTGACGGGCAGTTGTCCGAGGTTCTTGCCGTTGTTGATTTCGGTCTGCTCGTCAGCCGAAACGACAAAACGCAGGAACTCGCGCGCGGCTTCTTTGTTCGACGCGTTCGCCGGGATGTGGAACGTGTCGGTCGGCGCATCTTCGGCCAGCTCGACATCAGGGTTGATCGCGACGAACTGGTAGAAGTCCAGCTGGTCGTCGGTCAGACCGGCCTCGCGCAGCGGAGCCACCGCGAAGTTGCCCATCAGATATGCCGCTGCATCACCCTGAACCATGAAGGGCAGGGCCTCTTGCCAGCTGTAGGTCTGGTGGTTGTCGATGAACGCGCCCATGTCGATCAGCTGCTTCCAGTTGGCGAAGGTCTGCTTGACCCGGTCGTCTTCCCAGCTGACTTCGCCATTGGCCAGTTGCTGGTGGAAGTCGAAGCCGTTTGTGCGCATGTTCAGGTAGTCGAACCAGCCGCCAGCCGTCCACAGGAACTTGGTGCCGATGGTATAGCAGGCGCGACCCGAGTCGACGATCTTCTGGCAGTTGGCCAGCTCTTCTTCCCAGGTGGTCGGCTCGGACAGGCCCAGCTCGTCAAAGATGTCTTTGCGGTAGTAGACGCCCCACTGATAGTAGGTGTAGGGCACGCCCCACTGCTTGCCGTCGATGGTCATCGCACCCTTGGTCGAGGCCAGGTTTTCGGCGATTTCCGGCTCGGCCCACAGGTCCGATACATCTTCGAACAGTCCGGCCTCGACATAAGGCTTCATGCGGTTGGCCGCGTACCAGGTCGCAACGTCGGGCGTATCCGCCGTCAGGAAGTTGCGGATCTGGGTCTTGTACGCCTCGCGGTCGATGACCGTGGTCTCGATTTCCAAACCCGGGTGCTGAGCCGCGAACCGCTCGATCATCGCTTCCATCGTCGCGCGCGGCGCCGGATTCGATGTGTCGAGGAAGATTCGCAGCTCGCCGGTCAGTTCTGCCGAAACGGGCGCTGCAAGTGCCACACTGGCCGCCAGAGCCGCCGCAGTGCGCTTGAACATGGAATGCATGGTTTCCTCCCTTAGCTTCCATTCAGTGGTTCCAAATAGTGAAACCAAGTTTTATATATTGAAAACTACACATCGAATCGGCTAGGCTTGTCAATACCCTCGCGGCCCGTCCGCAAGGGGAAGTGGAGGAGAAATCAGACCCGTGGCAGGTGACGGAACCATCGGCAAAGCATGTGACGTGCTGGAACAGGTCGCGGCGTTCGGCCGGCCTGTGCGGTTTGCCGAATTGCTGGAAAGCAGCAGCTTTCCCAAGGCGTCGCTGTACCGGTTTCTACAGTCGCTGACCAATCAGGGCATGTTGTCTTACGACCCTGACCGGCAGACCTATTCGCCGGGGCTGCGGCTGGTGCGGCTGGCGCATTCGGCCTGGACGCAAAGCTCGCTCGCGCCGATCGCGCGGCCGATCTTGGATGCGCTCAGCCTGGAAACCGGCGAGACGGTGCACCTCGCGCAGCTGGATTCGAGCCAAGTTCTGTACGTCGACAAGCGCAATGCCAAGAACCCGGTCGAGATGTATTCCGAGGCCGGAAAAGTTGGCCCGGCTTATTGCACCGGTGTGGGAAAGGCGATGCTCGCCTTTCTGGATGATGACCGGCTGGACAAGGCGATCTCGCAGCAAAGCTTTCACCGCTTTACCGACAAGACGCTGACCTCGGAGGAGGTGCTGCGGGCGGATTTGGCCCGGATCCGCGAACGGGGGTTCGCCATGGATGATGAAGAGCACGAGCCCGGCATCATCTGCGTGGCCTGCCCGATCCTGACATCGGGCGGGCGGGTGCTGGGGGCGATCTCGATTACCGGATCGACCCAGCGCATGGATTTCGACCAGTTGAAGAAATGGGTCCCTCGGGTTCGGCGATCGGCCGACCAGATCGGGGCCGAAGCCGAAGCATGGCGGTTCCCCGAGGGCCGCAAGGACAGGATGCAAGCATCATGACAGGCGTTACCCTGAAGGGCGCAATCAAGCGTTATGGCCAGACCCAGGTCATTCACGGCATTGATCTGGAAATCGAGGACGGCGAGTTCTGCGTTTTCGTCGGGCCGTCGGGCTGTGGCAAATCCACCCTGTTGCGGATGATCGCCGGGCTGGAGGAAACCACCGAGGGCGAAATCCGTATCGGTCAGCGCGATGTGACCCACATGGACCCGGCCAAGCGCGGTGTCGCGATGGTGTTCCAGACCTATGCCTTGTATCCGCACATGTCCGTGGCCGAGAACATGGGCTTTGGTCTGCGCATGAACGGTGTGCCCAAGGCCGAGATCGACAAGAAGGTGGTCGAAGCGTCGGAAATCCTGAAACTGGACCCGTATCTCAAGCGCAAGCCCAAGGCTTTGTCGGGGGGTCAGCGTCAGCGGGTCGCCATCGGCCGGGCCATCGTGCGCGGCCCCGAGGTCTTTCTGTTTGACGAGCCGCTGTCGAACCTTGATGCCGAGTTGCGCGTGGAAATGCGGGTTGAGATCGCCCGTCTGCACCAGGAGATCGGCGCGACGATGATCTACGTCACCCACGACCAGGTCGAGGCGATGACCATGGCCGACAAGATCGTCGTGCTGCGCGATGGCCGGATCGAGCAGGTCGGCGCTCCGATGGATCTGTATCGCGACCCCGACAACCGGTTCGTGGCGGGGTTCATCGGCTCGCCCGCAATGAACTTTTTGGAATGCGATGTCGTCGATGGAACGGTGCGCCACCCCGCTCTGACGGACTCGATCCCCGTCACCAATGGCGTGCCGACCGATGCCAGGAAGGTGATCCTGGGGATCCGTCCGGAACATATTGCCGTGGATCGGTCCGGCGACACCTGTACTGTCGATCTGACCGAGGCGCTTGGCGGCGTCTCCTACAGTTATTTGCTGACGCCCAACGGCGACAAGCTGATCGTCGAAGAGCGGGACGACCAGCGCAGCAAAACGGGAGAGCGGATCGGAATCTCGGTCCGGCCTGAACGGGCCATGCTGTTCGACCCGGAAAGCGGGATGCGGTTGCGCTGAACCGCTGTTCAGTTGGAAAGTGTCAACGCGCCGGGCCATCTGCCTGGCGCGTTTTTCTTTTGTCAGACGAATCGGATGGATTTTGGATACAAAATCCGATACTGCGAGATTGAGACAATGGATTTGAACGCCCGGCGATGGACGCGGGCAACTTGGAAAGGATCGGCCACATGTCACCCGACGTCTTTACCGGCACCATGCCGGCGCTCATGACTCCTTGTACGCCCGACCGTCAGCCCGACTTTGACGCCTTGGTGCGAAAGGGCCAGCAGATGATCGAGGCGGGCATGTCCGCGGTCGTCTACTGCGGGTCGATGGGCGACTGGCCACTGCTGACCGACGAACAGCGGATGGAAGGGGTCGAGCAGTTGGTCGGCGCGGGCCTGCCCGTGGTGGTGGGCACCGGGGCGGTCAACACGCAATCCGCCGTGGCGCATGCGGCGCATGCGCAAAAGGTGGGTGCTGCGGGGTTGATGGTTATCCCGCGGGTCCTGTCGCGCGGCAGTTCGGTCATGGCGCAGCGCAACCATTTCAAGGCCATCCTGGCGGCGGCACCGGATATTCCGGCGGTCATCTACAACAGTCCGCATTACGGGTTTGCCACCCGCGCCGACCTTTTCTTTGCGCTGCGGGCCGAGCACTCCAATCTGGTGGGCTTCAAGGAATTCGGTGGCAAGGACGATCTGCGATACGCGGCTGAGAACATTACCGGCCGCGATGATCAGGTGACGCTGATGGTGGGGGTCGATACGGCGGTTTATCATGGCATCGTCAATTGCGACGCAACCGGCGCAATCACCGGCATCGGCAACGTACTGCCCAAAGAGGTTCTGCTGCTTACCGCTTTGTCGAAAAAAGCGGCTTCTGGCAGCGCCGAGGCTCGCCAGCGCGCGCAGGAGTTGACAGAGGCCATTCACGTGCTGTCCAGTTTCGATGAAGGCCCCGATCTGGTTCTGTATTACAAGCACCTTCTGGTGCTGAACGGCGAGGAAGAGTACCGCTTGCACTTCAATGAAACCGACGCGCTGACGGATGCGCAGCGCCACTATTGCGAACAGCAGTACGGCTTGTTCCGCGCCTGGTTTGCAGACTGGTCAAAGCAAGGCGGGGTGATTGCCGCGTGCATGTGATCGACAGCCATACCGGCGGAGAGCCCACGCGCGTGATTCTGGACGGCGCGCCCGATCTGGGCCGCGGTCCTCTGTCCGAGCGCGCAGGGCTTTTGGCGACCCAGCACCGCCCGTTCTGGCGCTCGGTCATGCTGGAGCCGCGCGGTCAGCCAGCGATGGTGGGGGCGCTGCTGGTGCCTCCGGTCGATCCGTCCTGCGTGACCGGGGTGATCTATTTCGACGTGGATGCGGTGCTTGGCATGTGCGGGCATGGCACGATCGGGTTGACCGTGACGCTGGCCTATCTGGGGCGGATCGGTGTTGGTTCGCACCGGATCGAAACACCAGCGGGAGTGGTCACGGTGAAGCTGCACGATCCCAACACAGTGACGGTGACCAACATCGAAAGCCGGCGGGTGCATCAGGCCGTGACGATCGACGTTCCGGATTTCGGGCCGGTTTCAGGTGATGTGGCCTATGGCGGCAACTGGTTCTTTATCGTCGATCCCAGCCCGGTGCCGGTCGAGCCCGCGAACATCCGGAAACTGACCGATCTGGGCGTCGCCATTCGACAGGCCTCGGTCGCGCAGGGCGTGGGCGGCGAAGCGGGCGAGCCGATCGATCATGTGATTTTTCAGGAGGCCGCACCGGACCCTGTCGTGCACAGCCGAAACTTCGTTCTGTGCCCCGATGACGCCTATGACCGCTCGCCCTGCGGCACAGGCAGTTCGGCGCGGTTGGCCTGTCTGGCGGCCGACGGGCGCTTGGCGCCCGGTGACGAAATCGTACAAGCCAGCGTCATCGGCAGCCCCTATCGGCTGTCCTATCAGCCTGCTCCGAACGGCGGGGTGATCCCCTCGATCACCGGTCAGGCTTTCGTGATGGCCGAAAGCCGCCTGATTTTTGATCCCGCCGATCCATTCCGTTCGGGTATAGAGATCACATGAAGAAAGATGTCATCGTCATAGGTGCCGGCGTCGTTGGTATCAGCGCGGCGCTGGAATTGCAGCGTCGGGGTTACACGGTTCAGGTACTGGACCGCGAAGGCGTGGCCGCGGGCAGTTCGGCGGGGAATGCCGGGGCGTTCGCCTTCCCCGAGGTCGAACCTCTGGCCACCCCAGGGATCATGAAGAAGGCCCCGAAATGGCTGCTCGACCCGTTGGGGCCGCTGTCGATCCCGCCCGCCTATGCACTGCAGATCGCGCCGTGGATGTGGCGGTTCTGGCGGGCCAGCCGCCCCAGCCGGTATCAGGCGCTGGTCGCCGCGCAGGCCAGCCTGATGCGCCTGTGCCAGGCCGCGACCGAACGGCAGATCGCCGATACGGGTGGCGAGGCGATGATGCAGCGCGACGGGCAGTTGCAGTTGTACGAAAGCGCGGTCGAGTTCCGCGCCGCCTTGCCCACGTGGGAGTTGCGTCGCCAGCATGGCATCGCCTTCGATCTGCTGGAAAGCCCCGAAGCGATCGCCGAGATTCAGCCCGGGCTCAGCCAGCGTTTTACCCATGCCGGGTTCACGCCGCACTGGTGGAATACCGTCGATCCCAAACGCTGGGTCGAGCATCTGGCGCAGGTGTTCCGCGACCGTGGCGGGATGATCGACACGCGCCCCGTGCGCGCGCTGGAGCTGTCGGACACGGGCGTCTGGGTGCGCTTCGATCAGGGTGCGGCGGATGCCAGCAAGGTGGTCGTGGCCGCCGGGGCGTGGTCGCACCACCTGACCCGCACAGTGGGCGACAGTGTTCCGCTGGAGACCGAGCGCGGCTACAACACGACCCTGCCGCCGGGCGCGTTCGACCTGCGGCTGCATCTGGCGTTCTCGCGGCATGCTTTCGTGGCCACCAAGATCAACGGCGGTGTGCGCATCGGCGGCGCGGTTGAACTGGGCGGGCTTGACCTGCCGCCCAATTTCAAACGCGCCGATACCCTGTTGAACAAGGCGCGCCAGTTCCTGCCGGGGTTGAAGACCGAAGGCGGGACGCAATGGATGGGATTCCGCCCCTCGCTGCCCGACAGCATTCCGGTGATCGGGCGGTCTTCGAAATCGCCGAACCTGGTCTATGCTTTCGGGCACGGCCATCTGGGCCTGACCCAGTCGGCCGGTACCGCCGAGCTGGTGGGCGCGCTGGTCGACGGCACCGATCCTGCCATCCCGGTCGATCCCTTCGCCGCCACCCGGTTCTGAGCGGGAGATGCGCAGCAGCAAGACCATCCACGTGATCTCGGCCCATGCCGAGGGCGAGGTGGGCGACGTGATCGTCGGCGGCGTCGCCCCGCCGCCCGGCGACACGATCTGGGCGCAACGCAGCTTCATCGCCCGCGACCAGACCCTGCGCAACTTCGTGTTGAACGAGCCGCGCGGCGGCGTGTTCCGCCATGTCAACCTGCTGGTGCCGCCCAAACACCCCGATGCCGACGCCGCCTTCATCATCATGGAGCCCGAGGACACCCCGCCCATGTCCGGCTCGAACTCGATCTGCGTGGCGACGGTGCTGCTGGACGGGGGCATCCTGCCGATGACCGAGCCGGAGACCCACCTGACGCTCGAGGCGCCGGGCGGGCTGGTGCAGGTGCGGGCCGAATGCCGCAACGGTAAGGCCGAACGGATCTTCGTCCAGAACCTGCCCAGCTTTGCCGACCGCCTCGCCGCGCCGCTCGAGGTCGAGGGGCTGGGGACCCTGACGGTGGACACCGCCTATGGCGGGGACAGTTTCGTGGTGGTCGACGCGGCGGCGCTGGGGCTGCGCATCACCGAGGACGAGGCCGCCGACATCGCCCGCCTGGGGGTGGCGATCACCGATGCCACCAACGCGCAGCTGGGCTTTGTCCATCCCGAGAACCCGGATTGGGATCACATCTCGTTCTGTGCCTTCTGCGGACCGTTGGCCGAAACCGAAACCGGCCTGACCGGCCAATCCGCGGTGGCGATCCAGCCCGGCAAGGTCGACCGCTCTCCCACCGGCACCGCCGTTTCGGCCCGCATGGCGCTGATGGCCGCGCGGGGGCAGATGCGGCCGGGCCAGAGCTTTGAGGCCGTCTCGATCATCGGTTCGCGGTTTACCGGCCGTATACTCGGCACAACCCATGTTGGCGACCGCCCCGCCATCCTGCCCGAGATCTCGGGCCGCGGATGGATCACCGGCATCCACCAGCACATGCTGGACCCCGACGACCCCTGGCCGCAAGGCTACCGCCTGCGCGACACCTGGGGGCGCTAGTCCAGAAGGGCCAGCAGGTCGTGATGCAGTTGCGCGGAAACCTCGGCATATCCCCGGGCGGTGTTGCGCGCGCGGGCGGCAAAGCGGCGCTGTGACGGCAGGCGCGCGCCCTGATCAAGGATATCGGCGAACAGGCGCTCGGCCCGCGCGTCGTTGGCCTGTCGTCGCCCGCCGCTGAACTGGTCGGGGTCGAAGGCGATGATGATGTCGCCGTGGTATGGTGCGCCGCCTGTTCCTTGGGCGAACTCCATGCTCTCGAGGCTGGTCAGGTCGTCGATCAGCGGGCCGGCCAGAAGCTCGATCATGATCGACAGGGCCGAGCCCTTGTAGCCGCCGAAGGTCAGCATCGCGCCGTCCAGCGCCGCTTGCGGGTCGGTCGTGGGGTTGCCGTCCTTGTCGATCGCCACGCCTTCGGGCAGGGGTTTGCCCGCGCGCTTGTACAGCTCGATCTCGCCGCGGGCGAAGGCGCTGGTGGCGAAATCGAAGGTGAACGGGTCCCGGCCCATGCGGGGCCAGCTGAAGGCCAGCGGGTTGGTGCCCAAGCTGCCGCGCGTGCCCCCCGCAGGGGCCACCCAGGAATGGCTGGGTACCATCGCCATGGCCGCAAGCCCCTCGACCGACAGGGCTTCGACCTCGGGCCACAGGGCGGAGAAATGAAAACAGCGGTTGATCGCCATGGCCGCGATCCCGTGGGTGCGGGTCTTCTCGATTAGATGCGGCAGGCCTTTCTGGAACGCCAGCAACGACATGCCGCCCTGCGCGTCGACACGGACGATGGCATTCTCCGAGGGGGCGACCTGGGGCTGCGCATGGCCGTCGATCTTGCCGGCCTGCATGGTCTGGGCGCACATGAACAGGCGAAACAGCCCGTGCGACTGGCAATCGTCCATTTGGCAAGTGGTCAAAAGTTCCGCGATCGCCTGAGCGTGGTCAGAGCCATAACCCACATGGGACAGAACCTTCAGGCTCAGGTCGGTCATTTCTTCGGGCGTCAGCCGTACCGTTTCGCTCATGGTCTGTCCCTCGGTTTGATCTCAGTTGCCAAATGGGTAGCGGGGAACCCTAGCCCTGTTCAACCCAATAGGCGGTTGGAAAAGCGGCACGGGGCGGATATTTGTATCCAAAATGCAAATGCGGACAGACCCTTGGCAGCAAAACGTGCAATCACCCGTCAAAGCCTTCCCGATGCAATCGCGTCCGACTTGCGTGAACGCATTCTCAGCGGTGACCTGGCGGAAGGCGAAACCATCCGTCAGGAGGCATTGGCCGAAGACTATGACGTGTCGCGCATGCCGGTGCGCGAGGCGCTGAAACAGCTTGATGCCGAAGGTCTGGTGCAGCTGACGAACAATCGCGGGGCACGGGTCACGCGCCATTCCCTGTCCGAAATCGGCGAGATCTTCGACCTGCGGTCGCTGTTGGAGACCGACCTCTTTCGCCGGGCAATTCCGCAGATGACCCAATCTGACTTCGCGCGCTGCGAACACTTGTTGGAGCAGATGGAGGCCTCGTACGACGCGAATGACGTCAGCCGGTGGGGCGCGCTGAACTATCAGTACCACTCGGCCCTCTACGCGGCCGCGAACCGAAGCCTGACCAACGAGCTGCTGCACCGCGTGAGCCTGCAGTCGGACCGGTACATCCGAATGCATCTCAGTGTGATGCAACAACGCGAACCGGCCCGCAAAGAGCATCGCGAATTGCTGCGCCTCGCCCGGGATGGGCAGGTCGAGCAGGCCTGCGCGCTTCTGTCCGCGCATATCGGACGAACCAAGGACCAACTGCTGGCGCTGGTGGCTGCCAAGCGAGCGTCCGAGGAGGCGGTCGGACGCTGAGGCCAAGCGACCGTAAAGAAAGCGTTTTCAATTCTTCTCTGTCTGTGCCAGTTCTGGCGTCGTGGGATGCGTGCCTTAACATGGATCGACCAAGTGCCCAGTGATGACCTCAACAGTTCGGAACAGGCCGTGCGTCAGGCGATTGGGGCGTATTCCAGACGCGTCTGGCGGTTTGCGCTCGCTCTGTCGGGGGCGCAGGATGTTGCCGACGACCTGACCCAGGCAACTTGCTTGCGCGCGTTGGAGCGAAGCCATCAGGTTACGCATACTGATCGGTTGGATTCGTGGTTGATGACGATCTGCCGGTCGATCTGGTTGAACGAGCTGCGGGCGCGGACCGTGCGCAAGTCCCAGGGGTTGGCCACAACGCCGGACGCCGAATTGATCGCGCCGGGTACCGACGCCGAAATGAATATTTTTGCGCGGGAAGTGTTTACACAGGTGATGCAACTGCCCGAGGCACAACGCGAAACGGTCATGCTGGTCTTTGTCGAGGGCTACAGCTATCGCGAGGCCGCCGCGTTGCTGGAGGTTCCGATTGGTACGATCATGAGCCGGCTTTCCAATGCCCGTAAGAAACTGCAAGCTGCGATGCCGCAGGATGCCGGTGCGTCCGACCGACGGAGGGACTCATGACCTTTTCCGACGATACGCTAAAGGCCTATCTGCAAGGCTCATTGGGGTCTGAGGAGAGCGATGCCATCGAGGCCGCTGTTGAGGATGATCCGGAACTGGAACAGCGCCTGATGGATCTGGATCCGATTGCGCCGGTGGTTGGCGAGGTGTTCCGTGACATTCCCGCCGCCGCGCCACAAGTTGAACTGCCGCCTAGGATTCCGGCTTCGGCGGGGCCCTGGCGCCTGTTGGGCGTCGCGGCTGCCGCGGCCGTGTTGGCCGTATCTCTGACATTTTGGCTGACCCGCCCACAACCGATGGGATGGGCAGAACAGGCGGCCTTGTATCAATCGCTTTACACGCCGGATTCGATTGCAACGCTCGAATACCCGCCGGCGGTCGTCGACGCCCAGATCTCATTGGCCGAAGAGAAACTGGGCCGCCCGTTGAACCGGGATTCGCTTGAAGGTTTGCCGGGGCTGGAACTGAAGGCCGCGCAGGTTTTGTCCTTCAAGGGCAAACCATTGGTTCAGATCGTTTTTGCCGACGCTGATGGCAATCCCTTTGCGCTGTGTGTGATCCGTCAGGGCGATGGCGCGCCGAATGCAGCGTTGAAACAGGAAGTCCTGAGCGGGCTTGCAACGGCCCGGTGGGCGAGGGACGGATACGGATACATGCTGTTGGGGAACCGGCCGGACAACGATTTGACCGTGCAGCTGGATTATCTGGCTCAGACATTCGCCGGCTGAGCCGCCTTGTGCGAAACCTCTTGTGAACCGGTGCGATTGGCCGAACAATGCATGGCATGACGACCAAGGCCACGAACCCGGACCCGGACGAGGACGATGTCCTGGACGGGCCGCGCAGTATCTATGACGTCGATCCGCCGGACGACGAAGACCTTTGGTTTCTTCCGCCCGAAGATGTAGTGGCGCCCGAGGACATGTTGCCGCCGGGTCCGCGTGCCGATCGGGGCGCTTTGTTCGACCCACGGGACTGGCGCGCCGCCCAAGCTGAAGTGGCGCAGGGATTGGCGGATCTGGCCTTGACCTTCGGGGCGCTGGACGAGCGGCTGCGCAGTGGTCCAAAGGGGTGGACCCACCGGCTGGCCCTGATGGACGTATCCGACCTGGGGTGGTGGACCGGTGACCGGATCAGTGTTGATCGGCTTGCCCTGTGGACCGGATTGCGCATCGGAGCCACCGGGGACGATGTGCAAGCATTGTTTCGGGCGGGTTGGGCGGTTCGGCGACTGACTTCGGGCGCAGGGCCGTCGGACGGCGGCTGGCAATCGGGACTGGCCGCCTTTCTGGACCGGATGGCTCAGGGGATAGACGAAGTTCCAGAAGCGGTCGCGGACTTGGCCGAAGTGATGGACAGCGCACAAGCCCTGCACCCTGTCACGCAGTCGGCCATTGCCTTTCACGCTTGGCGCGCGCTGTCGCAAGGAAATGGACAGGATACCGAAGCAGCGGTGATCGCTGCGCGGCACGCGGCCACGATGGGTCGGGGCGGGGCACTGTTCATGCCGCTGGCACTGTCGGGCCCCGGGGCGCTGCGCGGCATCGGCACGCCAGAGGAAAAACTCAACGCTTGGGTTCGGGGGGCAGGGCAGGCGGCCTTGGCCGCGCTGCTGCACCTGGATCGCGTCAGCGCGTGGGAGGCCCGGGCGCGCGAGGCCACCACGGATCTCAGCGGGCGGACGCCGCCGGTCCTGATCGATGTGCTGACCGCATGGCCCATGGTTTCCGCGCCATTGGCCGAGGAGTTGACGCAAGCCTCGCGTGCAGCCGTGCAACGCAATCTCGACAAGTTCACCGAACGTGGGTTGATCCGCGAAGTGACCGGGCAGGGCCGTTATCGGGTCTGGGCTGCCGCGCTATAGTCCAGCAACCACTCGCGGAACGCACGCGCGGGCGGCCGCAATGTGGCCCGTGATGGGTAGATCAGGTGGTAGGCATCCCGGCCCGGCACGGCCACCTCGGGCAGACACGGCACCAGGCCCGACATCCGCATGATCCGGTCAGACGCGGGCGCGCGGGCCAGGGCGATCCCGACCCCTTGCGCGGATAGCTCGGCCGCCATCACCGAGTTGTCCGCGAAGAAATACTGGGCCTGCCCGGCCGGCAGCCTGAGGGCTTCGAACACATGCGGCCAGCTGGCCCTGTGGGTCGAAACCTCGATCAGCGGAAACCGGGCCAGATCCAGTGGAGTGCGGATCTGTTCGGCAATGTCCGGTGGCGCCACGGGAAAAAGGGTCTCGGTCAACAGCATGTCACCCTCGGCCCCGAACAGCGTCGGGTTGCCGAACACGATCTGCAGGTCGGTAAAACGATTGGCGAAGTCGGTGATCCGGTTCCCGGTCGTCAGGGACAGGTTGATCTGAGGATGGGATTCTTGGAACTGGGTCAGACCGGCCGCAAGCACCCCTTGCGCGAACAACAACACGGATTGGACATACAGCCGTTGGTCCCGGGTCTGGCCGAACAGGCCAGTAGTGGCCGATTCCAGCATCACCAGCGATTGCTGCACGACCGGCAGATAGGCCCGCCCGGCCTCGGTCAAAGTGACGGCATGGGCATGTCGATGAAACAGCGGTGTCCCCAGACGAGTTTCCAGCGCCTTGACCTGCTGGCTTACAGCGGCGGCCGACATGTTCAACTGGGCGGCAGCACGGGCAAAGCTCTCGGTTCGGGCCGCGGCCTCGAAAACGCGCAGCCAGTTGAGAGAGGGGATGCGGGTCGACATGGCAACCAGGCTAAGCTGAACTTATCCTGACAGGCAAGGCTTTGCGTTCTCGTCGCAAGACCGGTTCGGCTAGGCTGTGCGTGAACCGATCCGAAAAGGTGCACCCATGCCCGACATCCAAGACCTGGCCCGGCACAAACTGACCCCATCGCAAGCAGCGCAATACTGGGAAGACGGCTTCCTGTTTCCGCTGGATATTCTGTCTGCTGACGAGGCCGCGCAGGTGCGCTCGGAACTCGAACAGATTGAACGCGACTGGATGGCCGCCGATCTGCCTCTACCGCTGAATACCTACAAGCGCGTGAATTCACACCTCGTCATGCCGCTGGCGGCGCGACTGGCTATGGATCCGCGTATACTGGATGCCGTCGAAGGCGTCTTGGGTCCGGACATCATGATCTGGTCGGCCGAGTTTTTCATCAAAGAGCCGCGCACCGTCCAGACGGTTGGCATGCATCAGGACCTGACCTATTGGGGGATGGGAGAGACCCCGGATCAGGTTACGGCCTGGCTGGCCCTGTCGCCGGCAACCGTGGAAAGCGGCTGCATGGATTTTGTCCGGGGCAGCCACAGGAACCCAATACTTCCGCACAATGACACCTATTCCGAAACCAACCTGTTGTCGCGCGGGCAAGAGATTGCGGTCGAAGTGGCCGAGGAAGACAAAACCCATATCGAACTGGCGCCCGGACAGATGTCACTTCACCACGGGCTGACCATTCATGGCTCGGGTCCGAACCGGTCGGACGATCGACGTATCGGGATGGCCATCCGCTATATCAGCCCGAATGCGAAGCAGTTGGTGGCGGACCGCGACTACGCGATGGTCGCGCGCGGAAAGGACCGGCAGGGAAACTTCATCCATGTCGATCCGCCCGTCACCCTGTTTTCTGACGAGTCGCTTGCCCTGTACGAACAGGTGCGGCGCGATCTGGGCAAGGCGCTGGCAGCTGGGGCCAAGGCCACCGTTCCGCTCTATGATTGAGCCGGGTTCGAAACCCAAAGGCCAGGGGATTGGACGCCTAGCGCCCAACCCCGACATAGGTTTCGAAACCAGATTTCTTGACCTTGTCGCGTGAATAGATGTTCCGCAGGTCGACCATGCGTGGAGATTTCATCTCAGCGGCCATCTGCGTCAGGTTCAGCGCGCGGAACTCATTCCATTCGGTCAACAGCACCACTGCGTCCGCGTCCTTGGCAGCGGCATACGGGTCTTCGACCCACTCTACACCCGGCAGCAGAGCCTCACCCTCGGATCGGCCCTGAGGGTCGACCACGCGAACTTTGGCGCCGCCACCGATCAGGGCGGGCACGATGGTCAGTGATGGAGCGTCGCGCATGTCGTCGGTGTTGGGTTTGAAAGTCACCCCAAGAACCGCCACGGTCTTGCCGTTGAAACTGTCGTCGCAAGCTTCGCGGATCTTTTCGATCATGCGTTTTTTGACCTCGTCATTCACGCGCATGACGGTTTCGGTGATCTGCATTGGAAAGGCATGTTCCTGTCCGATCCGCGCAAGCGCCGCGGTGTCCTTGGGAAAGCATGATCCGCCGTAGCCGGGGCCGGCATGCAGGAACTTGTTTCCGATTCGCCCATCCAAGCCGATGCCGCGCGCCACTTCCTTGACGTCGCCACCGACCCGCTCGCACAGGCCAGCGATTTCGTTGATGAATGTGATCTTGGTGGCGAGAAAGGCATTTGCCGCATATTTGATCATTTCGGCGCTTTCCAGATCCGTCGTCAGGATCGGAAAATCGCGCAGGTAAAGTGGGCGGTAGATTTCGGCCATCACCTCGGCGGCGCGGTCGTTCTCGACCCCTACAACGACGCGGTCCGGACGCATGAAATCGTCGATTGCAGCGCCTTCGCGCAGGAATTCCGGGTTCGAGGCGACATCAAATTCGGCCTCGGGGTTGGCTGCTGCGACAACTTCCTGAACCTTGCGGTTGGTTCCGACCGGAACCGTGGATTTTGTCACAACCACGGTGTAGCCATCCATGGCATGGGCGATTTCCTCGGCCGCTGCCATCACATAGGTCAGATCCGCATGGCCGTCGCCGCGGCGGGTTGGTGTCCCGACAGCGATAAAGACGGCATCCGCGCCTTTCACCGCATTTGCCAGATCGGTGGTAAAGCTCAGCCGGCCAGCGGCCACGTTCTTGGCCATCAGAACATCCAGTCCCGGTTCGTAGATCGGAACCTTTCCGTCCTGCAGCATCTGGATCTTAGCTTCGGCTTTGTCGACGCAAATGACGTCATGGCCGAAATCCGAGAAGCACACACCCGACACCAGACCCACATATCCGGTGCCGATCATCGCAATACGCATTATTCAAATTCCCTTGTTACCAATGCCACCTCGGGCGGCCACACATTCGGAGAAACTTCCGCCGGTTTCAATGCCTCACAGTGGCCTCGGGTTGCATTCCATGACATCTTGCTGTTTTTGGGGCGACAAATGGGCGTCCATGAAACTGGTGGAACAAACTGATGACCAAAAAAGCGCTGATCACCGGAATTACCGGACAGGACGGGTCTTACCTGGCCGAATTTCTGTTGGCAAAGGGCTATGAGGTTCACGGGATCAAGCGTCGGGCATCCTCGTTCAACACCCAGCGGATCGACCACATCTATCAGGACCCCCACGAGCCTGATCCGAAGCTGCGCCTGCACTATGGCGATCTGAGCGATACCTCGAACCTGACCCGCATCATCCAGGAGGTTCAGCCCGACGAAGTCTACAACCTGGGCGCCCAATCTCACGTGGCCGTCAGCTTCGAGTCTCCGGAATATACCGCGGATGTCGATGCCATCGGCACTCTGCGCCTGCTTGAGGCGATCCGGTTCCTGGGACTTGAGAACAAGACCCGGTTCTATCAGGCGTCCACGTCGGAACTCTACGGGCTGGTCCAGGAAACTCCGCAGCGCGAAACGACCCCGTTCTATCCCCGCTCGCCCTACGCGGTGGCCAAGCTGTATTCGTATTGGATCACGGTCAATTACCGTGAGGCGTACGGGATGTATGCCTGCAACGGAATCCTGTTCAATCACGAAAGCCCGCGCCGCGGCGAAACCTTTGTCACCCGCAAGATCACGCGTGGTCTGGCCAACATCGCCCAGGGCTTGGAGAAGTGCCTTTACATGGGGAATATCGACAGCCTGCGCGATTGGGGCCATGCCAAGGATTACGTGCGGATGCAGTGGATGATGCTGCAGCAGGACAAGCCCGAGGATTTTGTTATTGCCACCGGCAAGCAGTATTCCGTGCGCCAATTCATCGAATGGTCGGCGGCCGAGCTTGGGCTCACCTTGGAGTTTTCGGGCAGCGGTGTGGACGAGGTCGCAACGGTGACGGCGATTGAAGGCGACAACGCCCCAGCGCTGAAACCCGGCGACGTGATCATGCGGATCGACCCGCAGTATTTCCGCCCAGCCGAGGTGGAGACGCTGCTGGGCGACCCGTCGAACGCCAAGGCCAAATTGGGTTGGGAGCCGGAGCTGACCGTGCAGGAAATGTGCGCAGAGATGGTTCTGGAAGACCTCAAAACCGCCAAGCGACACGCCTTGTTGAAAGAGCACGGGTTCGAATTGCCGGTCAGCCTGGAAAACGGCTGAGGAGGCAGAAATGCGCAAGATCTACATCGCCGGACATCGTGGCATGGTGGGTGGAGCAATCCTGCGTCAGCTCAAGGCGCGCCAGGCTGATGGTGAGGCGCTTGAACTGGTGACCCGAACCCATTCCGAATTGGATCTGACCGATCAGGCGGCCGTCCGCGCCTTCATGCAGGCCGAGCGGCCAGACGTCGTGATCCTGGCCGCTGCCAAGGTGGGGGGGATTCACGCCAACAACACGTATCCTGCAGATTTCATTTACGAAAATCTGATGATCGAGTGCAACGTGATCCATCAGGCTTTTGCGGCCGGCGTACGGCGTCTTTTGCAGCTGGGCAGTTCCTGCATCTACCCGCGTGAAGCAGCGCAGCCGATGCGCGAAGACGCGTTGCTGACGGGTGTTTTGGAGCCGACGAACGAACCCTATGCGGTCGCCAAGATCGCCGGAATCAAGCTGTGCGAAAGCTACAACCGCCAGCACGGGGTCGACTACCGGTCGGTCATGCCGACCAACCTGTATGGGCCGGGCGACAATTTCCACCCTGAGAACAGCCATGTTCTGCCAGCACTGATCCGCCGCTTCCACGAAGCCAAACGAGACGGGCTGGACGAGGTGGTGATCTGGGGAACTGGGAAGCCGCGGCGTGAATTCCTGCATGTCGATGACATGGCCGAGGCATCGCTGTTCGTAATGGATTTGCCGCAGGACGTGTATCAGGCCAATACGCAACCCATGCTGAGCCACATAAACGTGGGCTGCGGGCAGGACGTTTCAATTGCCGAGCTGGCCGCACTGATCGCCAAAATCACCCGATATACCGGCCGGATCACGCAGGACACCACCAAGCCAGATGGTACGATGCGCAAGCTGATGGACGTTTCCCGGTTGGCCAAGATGGGCTGGAAGGCACGCATAGGCCTCGAAGATGGTATCCGCGAGACCTATGCCTGGTTCCTTGATCAAACGGCCGACGACCTGCGGGCCAAATAGGCACCCGGCCCAAAGACCGGGTGCGTTCGCTGATCAGAACCAGCGACCGATGGCCGAGACCGCCGGGGGTATTGCCGCCGGATCGGATACCGGCGACAGAACTTGCCACGCTACCTGCGTTTCGGTCGGCAAATCGAAGCTGATGAACCGTCCCAGGGCATTACCGCTGCCGCTTAGGGTTGGAGTACTGCCCACAGCAAAAGGCGCGGGGAAAGTCCAAGTATTCTGGGCGCTTGCAAACAGTGGCCCCTTGCCGACAGTACAGGCCACCGCGCTCGCCGCGAGGGTGCAGATCTGGGTTCCGTCCGCGAAACGAACGAATTCGCTGTTCGCATTTGCGCCGCGTTCGATCACTGCGCCGGTCGGGGTCCCGCCAGACTGCGTCACCGGACCCAAGAGGTTACCCGGGCCATATCCGTAGTCGGCTCGCATCAGCCGTCCGGGTGTTACATCTTCAGGGTTGGCTTGAACGGCCGCGCCACTGATCGTTCCCGATGTGGCATCCACGCGCACCGCCTCGGTCCAAGTGCCGCCGTCCGGTGAAACCTTGATGGAAAAATCGGTACTGCCCGCAAGGCCCATCTCGGCGTGACCGGTCCAGTTGGACTGAAACAGGAGGGAGGCGGTGTCAGTCGCGCTCGCCTTGTTGACCTTCAACTGGTGGCCGCTCCCGTCATGGCTCAGCAATGTGGCGGGACTCCGAACCGAAAGGCGGTTGGTCGGATCGTATCCGGTTGCGACCCCGACCCCGGCAAGGTTCGCAGTATTGAGCGGAGGATCGATCCATCCGCCGTTGTCCCAGACCTTGAGCGCGGCGCCGGCTTGGTCCCAAACACGCCATCCGTTTGCCGGCGTGACAAAGACCCAAGCATTGTCCAGCCAAGCCGCGAGTTGCCCAGGCTTCCCCGCCCAGGCGCCTGTCGGGCTGGCCCCCAAGCCGTAGATGGCACCTTGATCTGGTGCCGCAGGTGGAATGGTTTCATCCAGAGCCACAACACTCAGCTGCACGATCAGGTCCAGCTGCCGCAGCGCTTCGTTGTGGGTGACGTGTTTTTGCGCCTGTGAGGGTTGCAGAAACGGCAGATTCAAACGGGGGGTGATTTGGGACACGGGCGGGATCCTCCTTGGGCCATCGATTCACGGAATTCGCTGCGCGCCACCCTGCCGCGGATGGGATGAATCCCCGCTTTCACGTGCGAACGGCACAAAAAGGATTTGGTTACTTATGGATTTCCAAAAACGAAACAAAGCCGCCCTTTTGGGGCGGCTGTGTATGGTTTTACGATGGCGGTAAGTCAGCTGATTCTGTCTTGTTCGCCCAAAGCGTGAACCGTTAGCGATCAGAGCCGCGGTGTTCAGCCACGATCAGCTGCGGGCGTAGACATCCTCGTATCGGATAATATCGTCCTCTCCGAGGTAGGCGCCGGTCTGGACCTCGATCAGGACCATGGGCACCTTGCCGGGGTTTTCCATGCGGTGAACCGCGCCAAGGGGGATGTAGACAGACTGGTTTTCGCTGACCAGACGAACCTCGTCATCGATCGTGACCTTGGCGGTACCTTCCACGACGATCCAATGCTCGGACCTGTGGTGGTGGGACTGCAGGCTCAGGGCCGCACCGGGGTTAACGTGAATCCGTTTGACCTGGAATCGTTCGCCCACAACCAGGCTCTCGAACCAGCCCCAGGGGCGATGGTCGACCGGCAGAGCTTCGGCCTGCGGTGCCCCTTTGGCTTTCAGGGCGGCCACGGCCTGTTTGACGTCCTGTGCCTTGTCCATGCTGGCCACCAGAACGGCATCCGGCATGGCCACCGCGATCATGTTCTCGAGCCCCATGGCCACGACTTCTTGGGAGGCAGACTCGGACCGGATCAACACGTTGTTGCAGTCGATCGTCGTCACCTCACCGGTGGTCGCAACGCCGTTTTCGTCGGGGCTGCTCAGCTCCTGGACGGCCGACCAGCTGCCGACATCCGACCAGCCGGCGGCATAGGGAACAACGCTCAGGTTTTTGGCCCGCTCCATGACCGCGTAGTCGATCGAAATGTCTTCGACTTTCTCCCAGGCCAATGCGTCCAGTCGCAGAAAGCCAAGATCGGCCTTCGCGTCCTCGACTGCAGTCTGTACCGGCGGCAACAGGTTGGGTGCATGGTCCTGGAACGCAGCGATGATGTCGCGCACCGCAAACAGGAAAATGCCGGAATTCCACAGGTAACTGCCATCGGAAATCATGGCTTTAGCTCGATCCAGATCGGGCTTTTCAACGAAATGGTCCAATGCGACCGCAGCACCTGTCGCGTCGGGCGCAGCGCTTAGCTTCAGATATCCATATCCGGTTTCCGGCCGGTCCGGAGTGATCCCGAACGTCACCAGATTGCGGTCCCTCTCGATGGCGGTCACACCTTGCGAAACCGCCGCGTGGAACGCGGATTTTTCGGGAACGACGTGATCGGAAGGTGCCACCAGCATTAAAGCATCCGGGTCTACCTTCGACAGGTAAAGCGCGGCCGCTAAAACCGCCGGAGCCGTGTTGCGGCCCTCAGGTTCAATGAGGATCGGACCGGGGTCGACACCAATGGCGGTAAGCTGCTCGGTGACGATGAAGCGGAACGATTCATTGGTGAGTATCAGGGGCTTGGCGTACGGTGCGTCCTTGGGCCCTCGCATCCTGTCCGCACAGTTCTGCAACAGGCTGCTGCTTCCGACCAGAGGCACGAACTGCTTGGGATAGCTTTTTCGGGACAGCGGCCACAGGCGGGTTCCGGAGCCGCCGCACAGAATGACGGGATAGATGGTGGTCATGACGAATGGGCTTTTCGGCTGGTTTTCTGACGTTTTATCGCAGTCATCACAGGGTGGGTGAAGGACCGCCGCTTATTGGGCGGCCCGACCTGTGGCAACAATATCATTCAGATAGGCGCTCAGATCGTCGCGCAGGTCATTCCGGGCCAAGGCAAAAGCCACGGTGGCCTGCAGGAAGCCCGCCTTGGATCCGCAGTCGAACCGTTGACCATCGAAGCGGTATCCGAAAACCGGGACACCGTTGCCGATGTCTTCGGCGATGGCATCGGTCAGCTGGATCTCCCCGCCGCTGCCTTTCTTCATCTGATTGAGGTTGTACAGCACCGATGGCCCCAAAATGTATCGACCGATGACCGCCATGTTCGACGGAGCCTCGTCGGCCTTGGGCTTTTCGACCATGCCGCGGGCGCGGATCACCTTGCCGGAACTGTCGGCGGCGTCCAGTATCCCGTACGAGCTGGTTTTTTCGGGTGCGACCTCCATCGCGGCGACCATGTTGCCGCCGGTTTCCTCGTAAGCCTCGACCATCTGCTGCAGGCAGGGTTTGTCGGCTGCAATAACGTCGTCCGGCAGCATGACCGCGAAGGGTTCATCGCCGATCAGGCGGCGGGCGCACCATACGGCGTGTCCCAAGCCCAAAGCCTTGTGTTGGCGGATATAGGCGATAGCACCGCTTTCCATGTTGGTGTTCTCGAGAACCTCCAACAAATCATCCTTGCCTTTGGCCTTCAGTTCCTGCTCCAGCACGAGATTGTGGTCGAAATAGTCTTCGAGCGCCGATTTCCCGCGTGATGTGACGAATATGAACTCTGTAATACCCGCAGCGCGTGCTTCGTCGATGGCATATTGAACGAGGGGCCGGTCGACCAGCGTCATGATTTCCTTCGGAACGGATTTCGTTGCCGGAAGAAACCGGGTGCCCAATCCTGCGACAGGGAAAATCGCCTTGGTGACCTTGCGTGACATGTGACCTCTCAAATTCAAAAACTTAGCCGGCGGACGTGGTGCATCCGGGGCTTCCTCTTAGGCTGCGAAACCGGATCAATCAATGATGCCCGAAGAAACAGGCCGAAAACGACCGAAGGGTGCCATCTGGTCATGGCAAAGTCAAAATACCCATTTCCAATATCTCTGCCCTAACGGGCAAGCACCCCGAAGCCGGTTGCCCGGCTTCGGGGACTGGATCAAGCGCTCGCCATGATCGCTTCCAGCGGATCGTGTTCAGCCACGAAATGCCCGGGCGAAATCTCGCTGAGCGCGGGAACATAGTCGGTCTGACCCGCCGCCAGACGGCTGGGCAGGAACCGCAGCGCTGCCTTGGGATCCATCGGCGAGGGCAACTCGCCCGGCAATTTCAGCCGCTGGCGGCTGCGCTCGACATCCGGGTCCGGGATCGGAACCGCCGAGATCAGCGATTGCGTATAAGGATGAACCGGGTTCGCGCAGATCACCTCGCCATCGCCCAGTTCGACGATCCGACCTAGATATAGAACCATGATCCGGTTCGACACCGCGCGCACCACCGACAGGTCGTGGCTGATGAAGATCATCGACAGGCCGAACTCCTGCTGCAGTTCCTTCAGCAGCTGCACGATCTGCGCCTGGATCGACACGTCCAGCGCCGAGACCGCCTCGTCGCAGATGATCAGCTTGGGCTTGTTGATCATCGCCCGTGCGATGCCCACCCGCTGGTTCTGCCCGCCCGACAGCTCGTGCGGGTAGCGGTTGATCATGTTGGCGTTCAGGCCGACCCGTTCCATCATCTCGGCGACCATCTGCTTGCGTTCGCGCTCGGTCAGGTCGGGGCGATAGGTCTTCAGCGGTTCTGCGATCGAGGCGGAGATCGTCATCCGCGGGTCCAGGCTGGCCAGCGGGTCCTGGAACACGATCTGCAGATCCTTGCGGTACTTGTTCAGCTCGGCCCGTTTCAGCCCGACGATCGGATGGCCCAGCCAGCTGACATTTCCGGCGCTCGGCTCGATCAGCTGCAGCACGGCACGGGCGAGGGTGGACTTGCCGCAGCCCGATTCACCGACCACGCCCAGGGTTTCACCCTTGCGGATGTCAAAGCTGACGCCGTTCACCGCCTTCAACGGCACCTTGCGGCCGAAGATGCCGCCCGGAACGTGGATCGGGAAATGCACCTTGACGTCATCGACCTTCAGCAGCGGCGCCTCGTCGGTCTCTACCGCCTTGGGCGCGTCCCCCGCGTCGATGCGGGGCATGGCCTCGATTAGGGTGCGGGTATAGTCGTGCTTGGGCGCGTGAAAGATCTCTCGCGTGTCACCGGCCTCGACGAACTCACCCAATCGCATGACCTGCACCCGGTCACACATGCGGGCCACGACGCCCATGTCATGCGTGATCAGGGCGATGGCCGTGCCTTCGTCCTTTTGCAGACGTACCATCAGGTCCAGAATGTCGGCCTGAACGGTCACGTCCAGCGCGGTGGTCGGTTCGTCGGCGATCAGCAGCTTGGGATTGCACAGCATCGACATGGCGATCATCACCCGCTGGCGCATCCCGCCCGACAGCTCGTGCGGGAACTGGTCGAGACGGCGCGCGGCCTCGGGGATGCGCACGCGGTCCAGCCATTCCAGGCACCGTTGCCGCGCGGCCGAACCCTGCAGGCCTTCGTGCACCTGCAAGACTTCACGCATCTGCTGGCCGACCCGCAAATGCGGGGTCAGGGCGGTCAGCGGGTCCTGAAAAATCATGCCCACGTCATCTCCGCGGATCTGGTTCAGCTTGTTCACGGGCAGGTTCAGAATTTCCTGCCCGTTCAGCAGCACCGACCCGGTGGCCCGGCCCGCCGGCGGCAGCAGGCCCATCGCGGCCATGAAGGTCTGGCTTTTGCCCGACCCGCTTTCGCCGACGATGCCCAGGCATTCGCCCGGCGCGATGTCAAAGCTGATGTTCTTGACGGCCTCGACCACCCCGTCGGGCGTGTCGAACTGAACGCTCAGGTTCTTTACGGAAAGCAGGCTCATGTCAGCGGTCCTTCGGATCCAATGCGTCACGCAGGCCATCGCCGATGAAGAACATCGTGATGATGATGGTGACGTAAAATGCCAGGGGGTACATCAGTTGCCACAACGTGCCGTAACCCATGGTTCCGGCGCCCTCGGCGATCAGACGACCCAACGAGGTATAGGGCTCGGAAATCCCCAGCCCCAGGAACGAGATGAAGCTCTCCGTCAGGATCATCTCGGGCACCAGCAGCGAAGCATAGACGATCACAACGCCCAGCAGGTTGGGCAGGATGTGGCGGTACATGATGGTGAACTCGCTGACACCGGCGGCACGGGCGGCCTCGATGAACTCGCGGTTCTTCAGGGTCAGGGTCTGGCCGCGCACGATCCGCGCCATTGTCAGCCAGCCCACCGCACCCAGCGCGATGAACAGCATGAAGAACGACCGCCCCGCCACGACCAGCAGCAGGATGATGACCAGCGTGGCCGGAATGGCCAGCAGGATGTCGACGAAGCGCATCATCACGCCATCGACGCGCCCGCCGATGTAGCCGGCGGCGATGCCGTAGCAGGTGCCGACGATCAGCGCGGTGGCCGCCCCGATCAGGCCCACCAGCAACGAGGTGGTGGTGGCCTGGATGACCCGGCTGTACAGGTCGCGCCCCAGATCGTCGACGCCGAAATAGTGCCCTGTCTCGATGGATGGCATGCCCATGCCGGCCACGTCGCCCATGACGTTCCAGTCGATTTCCTCGTTGTTCCAGACGGCGAAGTAAGGCCCGATGATCGTGAACAGCACGATCAAGCCCAGGATGAACACGCTGGCCATGGCGGCCTTGTTGCGGACAAAACGCATCCGCGCGTCCTGCCACAGCGACCGGCCCTGAATGACCGTGTAATCGGTGATGTCTTCGGCCAGATGGGCGGCTTTCTGAGATTTTCCAAGCATTTGCCAGACCCCTCAGTAACGGATTTTCGGATCGAACCAGGCATAGGCCAGGTCGGTCAGCAGGTTCACCAGAACGGTCAGAACGCCATAGAGGATCGTGACCCCCAGCAACACCGCATAGTCGCGTGACAGGGCCGAACCCACATAGGCCTGCCCCAGCCCGCCGGTCGAGAAATAGATGTCAACGAAGACCGAACCGGTCAGCACATAGACGAAGACCGGGCCCAGATAGGACACTACCGGCAGCAGCGTGGGTTTCAGCGCGTGACGCCAGATCACGGTGCGGGTCGGCAGGCCCTTGGCCCGCGCGGTGCGGATGAAGTTCGAATTCAGAACCTCGAGCATCGACGACCGGGTGATCCGCGCGATCGAGCCCATGTACGATGTCGCAAGCGCGATGACGGGCATGATCAGGTATTGCCACTGACCCCCGTTCCAGCCGCCGCCCGGCAGCCAGCCCAGCCACAGGGTGAAGGTCAAAATCAGGATCGGGCCCATGATGAAGTTCGGCAGCGCCTGGGCGGCGATGCCCAGACCCACGGCGAAATAGTCGATCCAGCTGTTGTGGCGGATCGCAGCGGCGATGCCCAAGCTGACACCCACCAGCGTGGCCACGAGGAAGGACAGCATTCCGTAGGTCAGCGAAATCGGAAAGCCCTGCGCGATGATGTCGTTCACGTCGCGGTCCTTGAACTTGAAGGATGGGCCGAAATCGAAATGCACGACGATGTTGTACAGGTAATCCCACAGCTGTTTCCACAGCGGCTGATCCAGCCCGTAGCGCGCCTCGATATTGGCCAGAACCTGCGGCGGCAACGGCCGCTCCGAGGTGAAGGGCCCGCCGGGCGCGAAGTGCATCAGAAAGAAACTGGCGACGATCAGCAACAGGATCGTCGGAACGGCGATCAGCAGTCGCCGGATGACATAGGCAAGCATTTCATGCCCCCAATTATTGGCCCTGCCCCAGAGCATGTCCGGGGCAGGGCGCGATCAAAGGATGATGATTACTCGGCGATCTTGTAGAGGTTCTTCGAGTACCAGTTCTGCTCGACGTTGTTCACCGGCCAGTTCCCCACGTCGCTGTCCATCATGTAGACACCGGCATAGTGGTAGATCGGGATCACAGGGGTTTCCTGTGCGATGATCCGCTCAACCTCGGTGTACAACGGGGCCGGATCGTCCGAGGTTTTGGCCTGGGCCAGCAGCTCGTCGACCTTGGCATTGTTGTACTTACCGTCGTTATAGCCGGAATCCGACTGCAGCAGATCCAGGAAGGTCGAGGCTTCGTTGTAATCGCCGCACCATGCGCCGCGGGCCAGCTCGAAGTTCTGGTTGCCGCGCTCTTCCAGGAAGATCTTCCATTCCATGTTGGCCAGTTCCACCTGTGCGCCCAGCTTCTGCTTCCACATCTGGCTGAGAGCCACGGCGACCTTCTTGTGCGCCTCCGAGGTGTTGTAGACCATCGCGAAGCTCAGCGGGTTGTCGGGACCGTATCCGGCCTCGGCCAGCAGTTCCTTGGCCAGCTCGTCGCGCTCGGCCTGGGTCATCGACGCCATTTCGACGACCGGCGGGGTGAACCCAGCGGTTGCTTCGGGCACGAAGGTGTAGGCTTCGGGCTGACCGCCGGCCAGAATGTTCTCGGTGATGATCTTGCGGTCAACCGCCAGCGACAGGGCCTGACGCACGTTCGGGTCTTTGAAGGCCTCGGGGCCGCCGTCGGACAGGTTGAACGTGTAGTAGTAGTTGCACAGGCGCGGGAAGCTGATCGCCTCGTTCGGGTATTCCTTCTTCAGGCGCGGGAACTGGCCTGCGGGAACCTCGGTGCGGTCCAGCTCACCGGCCAGATAACGGGTCAGGGCCACATTCTCATCGTTGATGACCAGGGCCACGACCTTGTCGATGATGGTGTTGTCGTTGTCCCAGTACATCGGGTTGCGCTCGCGCACCGAGCGTTCGTTGGGCAGGTGCTCGGTCAGGACATAGGCGCCGTTCGAGACGATGTTGCCGGGCTTGGTCCATTCATCGCCGAACTGCTCGATGACCTTCTGCGGGGCCGGGAAGGTGGTCGAGTGCGTGGTCATCTGCGGGAAATAGGGCAGCGGCGCGCTCAGTTTCACTTCCAGCGTGTGGTCGTCGATCGCCTTGACGCCCAGGTCGTCGACCGGCTTGTCGCCTGCGATGATCTCGGCGGCGTTCTCGATCGACATCAGCTCCATGAACCAGGCATAGGGCGAGGACAGCGCCGGATCGACGGCACGCTTCCAGGCAAAAACGAAGTCATGTGCGGTGACCGGATCGCCGTTCGACCACTTGGCGTTGTCGCGCAGGGTGAAGGTGTAAACGTCCTTGGTCTCGTTGGTGGTATAGCCGGTGGCCACGCCCGGAACCAGGTTGCCGTCTTCGTCCTGGTTCATCAGACCTTCGAACAGGTCGCGGACAATCTCGGCGCCCGACACGTCCTCGACCACTTGCGGGTCGACCGAGCTGTGCTCATCCAGTACGCGGTAGACGAAGGTCTGGTCGTCGGCCAGCGGCTCGCCGGTGACTGGATGGGTGCCCGCGGCCAGCGCGGCACCGGTGATGAAGGTCGAGCACAGCAGGCCCGCCACCGAGTTTCGAAGGATGGTGTTCATGATCTTCTCCCAATTATTGTGGCGGCGGTCTGCGCATCCATATGGGATGGCGTCCGGCGGCCCTGGTTGCCCGACATCCGCTGGGACCCGGTTCTTTTCGATTTTGGGTTGTGCCAATTCGCAAGGAACACTGCGTCGCAGCTTTTTGGATTGCAGTCGGTGAAGTGGATGCAAGAGCTTCCTCTCGCTGGCCGAGACCGTGCCACTATTTTGGGCAGGGTTAAAGCCTTCCCATGAGTCCGGATCGCCTAAAGGTAGAAAGAAACTTCGTGACGCGTGGTCGCTGAAATTTTGTAACGATGGCGTGTATCGTTGCGATATTTTCGTGCCCAGGCCGCTAGGATTGCAGTCTGTGGCGCGGTCTGTTTCGGCAGAATTTCGCCGCCCGCTTTCGCCCAATCAGGCGAATCGCCAGCGGTCAGGGACGCAACCGCGATTTCATGTCGGCCTCTGGGAAACAGGTGGCGCGCTGGCCTGTTTCTTCCTGCCAGCGGCCGATCGACCGGCGGGTTTTGTACCCCGGAAGCCCGTCGGCACCACCCACGTCGTGCCCCATCGCGATCAACGCCTGCTGCATGGTCGCGATATCCGACCGGTTAAGACCGCCCACCTTGCTCCAGCGGCCTTTGAAATCGCCCACGCCATACTGAATGCGATCGCCCACATGGCCCACGAACAGGGCGTAGAGGTCGCTCATGTTATAGTCTTTGAGAACGTAGAAATTGGGCGTTACGACAAAGGCCGGACCGTTCCGGCCAGCTGGCATCATCAGGTAGCCCTCGCCGCGCAGCTCGTGTTCGGGGAAGGGGCGGCCCGAGACGCGTGTGATGCCCATGGCAACCCAGTCGCGGATCGCCCGGCCCTGGTCGGGACCCTCAAGCGCGCAGGACACAGACGCCGGTACAGTCACCTCGAAGCCCCAATCGCGGCCGCTGACCCAACCGTGCCGCGCGAGGTAGTTTCCGATCGACGCAATCGTGTCGTCTGCCGACCCCCAAATGTCGGCCCGGCCGTCTGCATTGCCGTCGGCCGCGTGGTTCAAAAAGCTGGTCGGCATGAATTGCGGCTGGCCCAACGCGCCGGCCCAGCTGCTTTTCATCGCGCGGCCATTCACGTGACCGCCCTGGACGATCTGCAGCGCGGCGATCAGTTCGCCGGTAAAATAATCCGCGCGCGTGCTCATGAAACCTTTGGTGGCCAGCACTTGGATCGCGTCATGCCGGATCGGAACCTGCCCATAGCCGCTTTCTCGGCCCCAGACCGCAAGGATGATCCGGGCGGGAACGCCGGTCTGTTCCTCGACCCGGCGCAGCGTTTCCGCATGACGCTTGGCCATACCCCGACCGCCGGTGGCGGCACCCTGAACCGAATTTGCGTTGAAATACCGGCCGGGGGACCCGAACTCGGCTTGCCCTTGCTTTTTGGGTGCCCGTGTAGGAGAGCCCGGCGGAACAAGATCAGGCAGCTCCCAATTCAGGCGAACCCCGTCGGTTGCGCTGTCAAACGTGCGGCGCGATACACCCTGTGCCCGGGCCAACGGCCACACCTGTTGCTGCAACCAGTTTTGAAACTGCCGCTCGACCACAGCTCGGTCCTGCGCGATCGCTGCGCCGGAAAACGCGATCAGTCCAATCAGAAAAAGCAGTAAACGCATGACACAATGACTGACCCGAGCCACCGGTCAAGTCAACTCGACGGTGACGTGGTTCCTGGCCGCCGGGGAAAAACCTTGTGAAATTTGCTGACTCTGCCGATAGTTGCACCAACCTGAGGTTTGATGAGGGCGATCCGGCGTGAGTGGAAACAGGACTATACCTGCGGTACTGACAGCGCTGATCGTGGTCGTATTGTGGTTGGGCACGGCGCAATCGGCTCTGGCCAGCGACAGTTTCATGGATCCTCAAGGTCCTATTGCGGCGGTCCAAAAAAAACACCTGGTGCGCGCAACCGCGTTGATCCTGATCGCGGTCATTCCGGTTTTGGTTTTGGTCCCCTTGATCGCTCTACGCTATCGGCGCGGCGCGCAAAGCCCGGCTGCCTATCGGCCCAAATGGGATTTCTCGCCCATGCTGGAAACCGCGATGTGGGGTGTGCCGGTGGTGATCGTGGCGCTGCTGTCCTTTTATCTTTGGAAAGCAACCCATCGGCTGGACCCTTACGCGGCCCCGTTCGGCGATGAACCGGCCCTGCGCGTGCAGGTGGTGGGGCTGGATTGGAAATGGCTGTTCATCTACCCCGACCTGGGCATCGCGACGGTGGGTGAGTTCGGGGTACCGACAAAACAACAGGTCGCCCTGACACTGACGACGGACACGGTGATGCAGTCGTTCATGGTTCCAGCCCTGGCCGGGCAGATCTATGCGATGCCGGGAATGACGACCCAATTGCATCTCGTGGCTGATGCCCCCGGACAAATGCAGGGCGAAAACACCCAGTACAACGGGCGCGGCTTCACCAAGCAAAAGTTCCAGACGGTCGCGATGCCGCCGCCGGATTTCGACTCATGGGTCGACCGTGTTCGGCAGAACGGTATCGTTCTGGACCCTTCAACCTACCGGACGTTGGCCATGCGGACGGACCGGGACGAAGTTCAGAACGCGCTTGGCACCGCGCAGATGCCGGACAATGCGCTGTATTTCCGTCTGGATGACGGCGACCTGTTCCACAGCATTCTGGGTCGGTATCACAACGGGCAACCTCTGCCACAGGATCAGCAACCGGGAACCGCTCAATACGGGCAGGAGGACAAGCAATGACATCTGCCGAGTCCGGTTTCTTCGGCCGTCTGAACTGGGATGCCTTCCCCATCGCCGGGCTGATCCAGGATCCCAATACGAATGAAATCGTGGCCAATGCCGCGGCGGGCGTCGTGATCGTCGGTGTGGTCGCGGTTCTGGGGCTGCTCACCTGGTTTCGCCTGTGGGGGCCGCTGTGGCGTGACTGGCTGACCAGCGCGGATCACAAGAAGATCGGCATCATGTATATCGTCTTTGCCATCGTCATGCTGGCGCGCGGCGTTCTGGAAGGCGTCGTGATGCGTGCCCAACAGGCGGCCGGGCCGGGCGAGGGGTTCCTCGAGGCCGAACACTTTGCCGAGCTGTTCAGCACCCACGGCACGATCATGATCTTCTTCGTTGCGGTGCCTTTCGTGTTCGGACTGGCGAATTTCCTTGTCCCGCTGATGATCGGCGCGCGCGACGTGGCCTTTCCGGTGATGAACCAGATCAGCCTCGGTCTGACGGTTTCGGCGGGGATGATGCTGATGGTCAGCCTGGTGGTGGGCGAGTTTTCCACCGGCGGCTGGACGGCCTATCCGCCCTATACCGGCGCGGCCTTCAATCCAGGCGTGGGGCCGGACTATTGGATCTGGGCGATCGTGGTGTCGGGCATTGGCACCACCCTGACGGGGATCAACTTTGCCGTCACGATCTACAAGCTGCGCGCGCCGGGGATGAAATTCATGCGGTTGCCGATGTATTGCTGGACGATCATCTGCAGCTCGATCCTGATCGTGTTCGCCATGCCGCCCCTGGGGGTGGCGGCACTGTTGCTGGCCGCCGACCGGTATCTTGATTTCCATTTCTTCACCAATGACCTGGGCGGCAACATGATGAACTATGCCAACCTGTTCTGGCTGTTCGGCCACCCCGAGGTCTATCTTCTGGTTCTGCCGGCCTATGGCATCTATTCCGAAGTCTTCGCGACTTTCTCGGCCAAGCGGCTCTATGGCTACAACTCGCTGGTGATCGCGACCATGTCGATCGCGGTACTGTCGTTCACCGTCTGGCTGCACCATTTCTTCACCATGGGCCAAAGCGCCCTGATCAATGCGGTGTTCGGCATCGCCACGATGCTGATCGCCATACCCACCGGCGTCAAGGTCTATGACTGGATGGCCACCCTGTATCGCGGCCGCATCCGGTTCTCGGTGCCGATGCTGTACGGGCTGGCCTTTCTGATGTTATTCGTGATCGGGGGGCTCAGCGGGGTGATCCTGGCCAACCCAACCGTTGACTATCAGGTGCACAATACGCTGTTCCTGGTCGCGCATTTCCACAACGTGTTGCTGCCAGGTGTCCTGTTCGGATTGCTTGCGGGCTACAACTACTGGTTTCCCAAGGCGTTCGGCTTCCGCCTGGACGAGGCTTGGGGGCGGATATCGGTCGTGCTGTGGACGGTGGGCTTCATGCTGACCTTCCTGCCGCTGTATTTCGTGGGCCTGATGGGTATGCCGCGCCGCTCCTACAGTTGGGAGGACCCGAGCTTTCACCCCTACATGATCACGGCCGTCATCGGCGCGCTGGTCATTCTGGCGGCCTTGCTGTCGGTCGTCGTGCAGCTGTGGGTCAGCATCCGCAACCGCGAACAGAGCCGCGTATCGGTTGGCGACCCTTGGGACGCCCGCACGCTGGAATGGTCGATCCCGGCCCCGCCGCCGCCTTACAATTTCGCGATCATCCCGCATGTCACGGACCGCGACGATTTTGCCGCCGCGAAAGAGCGTGGCGAGGCCTACCCGCACCCCGACCGGTACGAGGACATCACTATGCCACGCAACACCGGTATCGGTTTCGTGCTCTGCGTGCTCAGCGGTGCGTGGATGTTTGCGCTGGTCTGGTGGATCTGGTGGCTGGCGGCGCTGATGACCGTGATGATGATCCTGTCATTCATCCTGTGGACCTTTCAGACCGATACCGAAGAAGTGGTTTCAGCTGAAGACGTGCGCAGGCAGCACGAGGCCTGGCTGGACTTGGTTCGCAACGCGACCCCTGTGAACCGGGATCACGAAGGTGCGCCAGAAAACACCGGGCTTGCCCGACCGGATCTGGAGGCAGCGACATGAAGCCTGCACCAACCCACAGTTACCCAGGTCTGAACCTTGGGCGGCGTCATGCCAGCGCCCACAAGGCGACCGAAGTGGTGACCTTCGGTTTCTGGGTCTTTCTGATGAGCGACCTGGTCTATTTCGGGCTGATGTTCGGCGTCTACATCACCATGATCGACGCGCAGGCCGGTGGTCCTGGCCCGCACGACTTGTTCGATCTCTACAGCATCTTTGCCCAGACCCTGATCCTGCTGACCAGCAGCCTGACTGTTGGACTTGCCATGCTGGCGCTGAAATACAACCTGCCGCGCGGTCGGATCGTCCTGTGGTTCGGGGTTACGCTGCTGCTTGGGCTGAGTTTTCTGGTCCTCGAAATCCGCGATTTCATGTCGATGGCGGAAAAGGGTGGCATCCCGCAGCGCAGCGGTTTCCTGTCCGCCTTCTACGGGTTGGTGCCTCTGCACGGGCTGCATGTGGCGGCGGGCTGTGTGTGGCTGGTCGTTCTGGGCATTCAACTGCGGGTCATGGGGATGACCGACCTCGTGATTTCGCGCGTGGTGCGGCTGGCACTGTTCTGGCACTTCCTTGATCTGATCTGGATCGGCATCATCACCATCGTGTATTTCGGAGGGCTGACCTATGGATAAACGGTCCGAGATGCACAGGCGCGAGCGGCGCCGGTATGTGATCGGCTATGGCGGCTCGCTGTTGCTGACACTCACCGTGTTTGCGATCGCCTACTGGTTCGGCATCGAGACCAAGGGTGTCTACCTTGCAATTGGGCTGTTGGGTTTGGCGCAGCTAATCGTTCAACTGGTCTATTTCCTGCATATCGACCGTCGCCGCAGCAGCCGCGAAGATCTGGATTTGGTCCTGTTCTCGACGCTGGTTCTGCTGATCATCATTCTTGGAACGGTCTGGATCCTGGGCAATCTGGCCATGCGGATGCACATGCCGGGCATGTAGCGTCCGGCTAGCCCATCACCCACAGTCCCAGCCACAGGGCCAGCCAGCACAGTCCGAGGCTGAGCAGCATGTTTCCACCCGCAAGGACAATCGTCCGCTCGCGCTGCAGTTCAAGAGACTGGTAGGCAAAGCTGGAGAATGTCGTGAACCCTCCGCAAAAGCCGAAAACCAGGCGCTTTTCTTCTTCGGCCATCTCCACGGGCCCGCCCAGGTACCCGATCCAAAGCCCCAACAACAGGCTGCCCAATACGTTCACGACCAGTGTTGAAACCGGCAGGTCGTGGGTGATGGCCCGCGCGACCCAGTGGCGAAGGACTGCTCCCAGTCCGCCGCCCAGCCCAAACACCGCATGCAGATACAGATCGGTCATTCGGCCCGCCCTCCTGAGTGGCGGCGGCGTCCAATTGCCTCGCCCAGAATGGCCGCGCCCAAACCGCAGATGACTTCGGCCGCCAACGGCAAGATGACCGACCAGCCGTCGGTTTCGGCGATCCGTTCCAGTTCGGCGGCAAAGGACGAAAACGTCGACAATCCGCCGCAGAAACCAACGGCCCCGAGGTGCAGAACATGGGCATGCACCCGGCCCCGTATGGCGTAGAGCCATCCCAGAATGAAACAGGCCACGACATTGATGCCGAAGGTCGATGTCAGCAACGGCATCCCCGGGATTTCCAGCGCAAACAGTTCGCGCAGGATCGACCCAGCCGCCCCGCCGACAAAGACGGCGGCGTACATCATGGGCTTCCCCGAAACTGCCGCCTGAGTTTTGGCCAAGGACGCTTCTCCGCCTGTGGGGTTTGGATTTGGATAGCGGCTGTGCCGCCCGGGTTCAACCGCCGCAACTAAGCCACCGCAAATCCGCCCGATGCTTGGGGTGGCCGTACAAAGGCTTGCAATCAAAGGGCAACCTGCCCACGATCTATCGGGACAGGCCCGATGGGGTCGGAACCAGAGGGCAGGTCATGACGTCGAATTCCGTATGCAAGGTATTGCTGGATATTCTCTCGGATGCCGGAGGGCGCCAGATCTTTGGCGTGACGGGCGATGCGCTCAACCCCCTGCTCGAAGCCATGCGCGGGGATGGCCGGTTCGAATGGATTGGAGTCAGGCACGAGGAAAACGCAGCCTATGCAGCCTATGCCCAGGCGCATCTGACCGGCGGGATCGGGATTTGTGCCGGAACTGTCGGTCCCGGAGCGCTTCACCTGATCAATGGGCTGTACAATGCCCGGCGCGAGGGTGCAGGGGTCGTGGCGATCACAGGTCAGGTCGCCCATCGGGAACGCGGGACCGGGTACCACCAGGAAGTCAATCTTGAGAAAGTGTTCGAGGATGTCTGCGGCTATCAGGCCGTAATCAATTCGCCGGACCAGATGCCGCGACTGGCTCAGATCGCCGTGCAACGCGCCTTGATCAACCGCGAGGTCGTGCGGATCGAACTGCCCATCGACGTATCCGAACAGCAGGTGCCCAGCTTGCACCAACTGCACCCGATCCTGAAAACGCCATCAACGCTGATTCCGCCCGAATCCGAAATCGACCGTGCGGCCGAGATCATCAACGCGGACAAGAAAGTCGCCCTTTTCGCCGGCGTGGGATGTCGAGAAGCCAGGGAGAAGGTTCTGGCTCTGTCCCAGCGGCTAAATGCGCCGATCACGCATTCCCTCAAGGGCAAGGACATCTTTGACTATGATGATCCCAACGTGGTCGGGATGACTGGGTTGATCGGCAATCCCGGCGGGTATCATGCAGTGCGCGACTGCGATGTTCTGGTGATGCTGGGAACGGACTTCCCATACGAGTGGTTCCTGCCGGAAAAAGCAAAAATCATCCAGATCGATCGCAACGTAGAACATCTGGGACGCCGCGCGCCCATCGCATCGGGATTGCTGGGGGATGTGGGCGCGACGCTGGATCTGCTTTTGCCTAAGTTGGCAGCGAAGGATGACAGGTCGTTTGCCGATCACCAGGTCAAGCTGTGTACGAAATGGCTTGCGCAGCAAGACCGCGACTCCAGCCTCGAGCGCGACACCGAGCCACTCCACCCGCAGCTGTTCGCGCGGCAGGTCTCCGACCAGGCTGCCGATGACGCGATATTTGCAATGGACATCGGCGAATGCACGGTCTGGGTGGCGCGTCATACCCGGATGAAAGGCGGACGGCGCATGGTGGGGTCGTTCAACCATTCGTCACTGGGGTCCGGGTTGCCTTCGGCGTTGGGAGCCGCCGCACTGGATCCGCAGCGCGAGGTTTGGGCCTTTTGCGGGGACGGCGGCTTTGGCATGTCCATGCAGGATTTCGTGACTGCCGGGCGCTACGAGTGGCCCATCAAGGTGCTGGTCTTCAACAACCAGACGCTCGGCTTCGTGAAGATGGAGATGGAGGTGGCGGGCTATCCGCTGAATCCCGCTGCTACTGACCTGGTGAACCCGGACTTTGCGGAATACGCGAGGGTGTGCGGTGGGGATGGTGTCCGTGTGGAACATGCGGCTGACATCCCCGAGGCCGTCGCGCGGGCCAAAGCCAGCCGAAAGCCATTCATCATCGAAGCCATGGTCACGCCCGGCGAGTTGGTCATGCCTCCGCATATCGATACCAAGATGGCCTGGGGCTTCGGCATGTCGAAACTGAAAGAAGGCATCCTGCTGGCCAAGGGTGAACACGCGCAGTGGGACAACTGGGTCAAGGAACTCAAGGCCGACCTCTGACCGATTGGCCCAAGGGAGAGCAAGATGATCGTACGTCGAATCTATTATGTCGTGACCTATGTGGTTCTGCCTTTGACCGTGGTCTGGGGTTTGTACTGGCCGCCGGCATTCTGGCTGCTGATTTTGCTGGTCCCTTACGCGTTGGTCGGGCTGTACGACATGCTGACCACCAAACACAACGTGCTGAACAACTATCCGGTTCTGGGCCATTTCCGGTATATGCTGGAGTTCGTCAGCCCGGAAATCCGCCAGTATTTCGTGGAAACCAACGAAAGCGGGCGGCCCTTCAACAGGATCATTCGCGCGCTGGTGTATTCACGAGCAAAGGGACAGGTCGACACTCAGGCCTTCGGCACCCAGTACGATATCACCGAAGTCGGGTATCACCGGGCCAACCACTCGCTTGCGCCCAAGGATGTTCCGGAAAGCGAAGAGCGTGTGATGCTTGGCGGTCCTCAGTGTGAAAAGCCCTATCTCGCATCGCGGCTGAACGTCTCAGCGATGAGCTTCGGAGCACTCAGCGCCAACGCAATCCGAGCCCTGAACGGTGGGGCCAAGGATGGTGGTTTTGCACACAACACGGGCGAGGGCGGGCTGTCGCCGCACCATCTTGCCGAAGGCGGCGATATCATCTGGCAGATTGGCACCGGATACTTCGGTTGTCGAACGGCGGAGGGCGGCTTTGACAAGGACAAGTTCGCCCAGAATGCCCAGAAGGATGTCGTGAAGGCGATTGAGATCAAGCTGTCCCAAGGCGCGAAACCGTCCCATGGAGGTGTTCTGCCAGCGGCCAAGGTCGACGAAGAAATCGCGCTTATTCGCGGCGTACCGGTGCATCAAGATGTGATTTCGCCGCCAATTCACTCGGCCTTTGACGGGCCAACGGGATTGATGCATTTCGTGCAGCACCTGCGCGAAATGTCCGGGGGCAAACCCGTCGGTTTCAAGCTGTGCATCGGCAACCGGTCCGAGTTCATGGGGATCTGCAAGGCCATGCTGGAAACGGGCATTCTGCCCGATTTCATCACCGTTGACGGGGCCGAGGGAGGGACCGGCGCTGCGCCTGTGGAATTTACCAACCGTTTGGGCGTACCGTTGAACGAAGGGCTGATCTTCGTGAACAACTGCCTGCGCGGAGTAGGCTTGCGGGACAAGATCCGGGTGATCTGTTCAGGCAAAGTGGCAACCGGCTATGACATGATCGAGAAATTCGCGCTTGGGGCCGACATGTGCAATGCGGCGCGGGCGATGATGTTCGCCGTGGGCTGTATTCAGGCCCTGCAATGCAATACGAACCGCTGCCCGTCGGGCGTGGCAACACAGGATCCCATTCGTGGCCGCGCGGTCAACGTGCCGCAGAAACGCAAACGGGTTCACCGCTTTCATGACGCCACCCTGGAAAGCTTTCGCGAAATACTGGGTGCCATGGGGAAAGAGCGCGTATCTGACCTTGGCCCATCCGATATCTACCGCCGAATTGCCAACGAGCGCGAGTGCTCATATGCGGAACTTTACACCTTAATCGAGCCAGGTGCCTTGTTGAAAGATACAGTGCCGCAGGAATTTGCGGCGGATTGGCAGAAGGCGTCGGCCAGCCATTTCTAGTTTTTTCTCGAATGGTCCAAGGATCCGCTCCTGTCCTGCGTCTGAATAGTCAGAATGAGCAAACTGACCTCGGATGAAGAATTAGCCCATGGGGCCGCCAACGGGGACGCGGAAGCGTTCGCGACGCTGCTTGGACGGCATTATGACCGCGTGTTCCGGCTGGCCTTTCGGCTGACCGGCAGCGCCGAGGTCGCCGAAGATCTGACGCAGGACATATGTGCAGCCTTGCCCGCAAAAATTGTCGGGTTTCGAGCGAATGCAAAGTTCACGACCTGGCTGTATCGGGTCGTCTGCAACGCGGCACACGATGCGCGGCGTCGAACGGCCAGCCGAAACCGGGCAGCAATCGGCTGGGGCGATGTGGAAAAGATGCGGCGCGCTGAAGCCGTCGAGGCGGCCGAGGCCCTGTCATGGCTGCAAAGGGCCATGCAGAGCTTGCCCGAAGATCTGCGTCAGACACTGGCGCTGACGCTGGATGAAGAAATGACCCATGCACAGGCCGCCGACGTGCTGGGCGTGTCCGAGGGCACGGTCTCATGGCGCCTGTCCGAAGCCCGAAAGCGCCTGCGCGCGATCAAACAAGAGGAGCTTGCCCAATGAGTGATGAGCTCGATGATCTGAAAACACTGATGGATGCCGCAACGCCTGCAGCGGATGAAAAGCGGCGGGCCGTCAATCTGGAACTGGCCAGAAAAAACTTTGCTGATCTCCAAGGATCCCGACCCGGTACGCGTCCCAATGTCAAGCGAGGCCCGTTGGCCCGCGTGACAGAAGGAACCAAAGCCATGTTGAATGCAATTTCGACCCGCGGCGCGCTGGCCGCCACAACAGCCATCGCTGCCGTGACGCTGATCATGATCGTGCCGCAGACACGGGACGGTGTGCTGTCCCCGAGTTTCGATACCGAGACCCGGGTAATCGGCCAGCCGCAGGCGGTTCGGCCATCCGGACAATCAGACGCTGAAACGGCTGAGATGGTTCTTGAGGAACCCGTTGTCGAAGCGCCGATAGTTGTGGAAGAAGCGCGGGAACCTCTAGCAAAACGCAGCCTTCTCTCGCAAGGCCACCTCGCTGACAGCACAGTGGCCCCTTCGGTTTCGAGTGACGCTTTTCGTCCGCCAGCGCGACCCGAGCAGTCGTCCGAAGAATTTGCAAACGCCGAAACCAACTCACTCAAGGTCACTGCGGAAGAACCGGTTTCGACGTTTTCGATTGATGTCGACACCGCATCTTACGCCATCGTCAGGTCCTCGCTTCTGGCTGGTCACTTGCCCCCGCGTGACGCGGTGCGGATTGAAGAAATGGTAAACTACTTTCCCTACACCTATCCGGCGCCGGACGGCGCGGTGCCGTTTCAGCCAAGCATCACGGTCATGCCCAGCCCATGGAATCCCGGTACTCGGCTGGTCCATATCGGCATTCAGGGAACGCTTCCGGTGATCGAAGAGCGCCCGGCGCTCAATCTTGTCTTTCTCATCGACACCTCAGGTTCGATGCAGGACGCCAACAAGTTGCCCTTGTTGAAACAGTCCCTGCGCCTGATGTTGCCCGAGTTGCGACCCGAGGATCAGGTATCGATCGTGACCTATGCAGGCAGTGCGGGCCAGGTTCTGGAGCCGACATCCGCAGCCGACCAGGCCAAGATCCTACGGGCGCTCGAACAATTGGACGCGGGCGGATCCACAGCGGGACAAGCCGGGCTTCAGCAAGCCTATCAGGTGGCTGAAAACATGGCCGCCGAGGGCGAGGTGACGCGGGTCATTCTGGCCACGGACGGGGATTTCAACGTCGGTCTGTCCGATCCTGAAGCTCTGAAGGAGTTTATCTCTGACAAGCGCGACAGCGGAACATATCTGAGCGTTTTGGGTTTCGGGCGCGGTAACCTTGATGACGCTACGATGCAGGCCCTGGCCCAGAACGGAAACG
The DNA here is from genome assembly GCF_056537865.1 of Ruegeria sp. BJ5. Classification (NCBI taxonomy): domain Bacteria; kingdom Pseudomonadati; phylum Pseudomonadota; class Alphaproteobacteria; order Rhodobacterales; family Roseobacteraceae; genus Ruegeria; species Ruegeria sp. BJ5. The sequence goes on along the minus strand of NZ_JBQFSH010000004.1, from coordinate 53,836 downwards.
GACAGGCGGCTTACATCGACACGCTGAGCGAGGCCCGAAAAGTGCTGGTTGACCAACTGACCGGTGCGCTGTTTCCGATTGCCAACGACGTCAAGATTCAGGTCGAATTCAACCCTGCCCAAATCGCCGAGTACCGCCTGATCGGGTACGAAACTCGCGCTTTGCGCCGCGAGGACTTTTCGAATGACACTGTTGATGCGGGCGACATAGGTGCAGGCCACAGCGTGACCGCGATCTACGAAGTCACGCCGGTCGGCTCCAACGCAATTCGCAATGCACCGCTACGGTATGGAAACACCGCCCCTGCTTCGGGCAGTAATGAAATCGGCTATTTTAAGCTGCGGTACAAAACACCCGGCGACACGCGCAGCCAGTTGATCGAGCAACCGATCTTGGACGGGCAGGGCCGCCAGACGGATGACGTGAGGTTTTCGGTCGCGATTGCAGGTTTCGGCCAGCTGTTGCGCGGCGGCACTTACCTGTCCGACTGGAGCTATGATGATGCAATTGCGATGGGCAACACGGCCCGTGGGACCGATCCTTTCGGGTACCGGGCCGAAGCCGTGGCCCTGATGCGTTTGGCGCAATCCCTGTCAAAATAAAGGGCGGGCAATCCGCGTCAGTTCAACGACGGGCGCGGATTGTTGGCGGCGTGCGAATGGATCTTCCGCACGCTCCACTCAACCGCGTCGCGCATGGTTTTGCCCAAGGCGGTGTCAAAAGCGGCAACAAGATCCGGCGTTTCGTCGCTGGTCGAGACAACGGCTTCCTGAAACGAGCTTGAAGCGATGATCTTGTCTTCGAACTCGTCGATGATCTTGATGTTCATTCGCACTTCGATCTTTACGGTTTTCGAGTTTTCGGTTTCTCCGACGACAATCCCCTGGAACTCGCGCAGGTCCGGAACGATGACGTAGTCGGCGCGCAGGCCGACCGTCGAACGGCCCACGGCGGCGACGCGACCGCTGTTTTCAAAGCTTTCGACCATCAACGCCTGAACGATCAAAGGTGCTCGGTCCACCCAACGCGCGCGCGGCAGATACTGGACCTGCAGGGGCGTTGGCTGCACGGCAATCTGGTCGGTATTGACCGCAGCGGTTGCAGTGGGTTCCTGGATGACGATCTGTTTCTGCACCCGGGGCAAAGACTGCGAGAACGTACTCTTGGGGGTCAGCAGATACAGGTCGTTCGGTTTCGAGGCCTGTTTCAACGTGCCCAGACCGGCACATCCGCCCAGCGTCGTGATAGCAAGGGTCAGAAGAAGGGACCTGATCATTGACGGAACTCCGATGCTTGGGTGCCCAGAAGGAAACGCGCGGGGTCGCGCTCGACCTTGTCGACAAGACGGTCCAGACTGATGACAAGGCGTTGGGATTCTTCCACGAAACGAACGAATTGTGGCAGTCCGACCCGCAGGAAGTCCGAAACCTGCCGGCGGTTTTGTTGAACGATGCCGTCGATGGTTCCCAACAGGTCCGATGCCGATTGCGACGCGCTCAGAACGTCCGCTGAAATCTGGTCGATCTTGTCGGTCACGTTCGTTACCGTTTCGGCCACTTTGGTGGCGGCGTTTCGGATGTCGGCAACAACCTGTGCAACGTCTTCGTCCATCACGCGATTGGCCGAGTCGAACGCGCGTTCTGCGGATGCCAGAGTTCCTTTCGCCGTATCCATGGCCGAGGTCACCGAGTCGAGCGTTTGGTTGGCGTTGGCAAACGTGTTGTTTACGGTTGCCATGGTGACCGCGGCTTCATCCGACAACCCGATCAGGCGGTCCGCGAGTTGCGACCCGCGCTCGATGAAGGGGCGAACGTCGTCTTCGATGACCTTGTTGGCCGTGGCCAGCGTCTGGTTCGCGCTGTCCAGTGCGGTTTTGGCCGATTCCGAGGCCGTTTTGATGCTGTTCAGCGTATCAGTTCCGGTGGTCAGCGTGGTTTCTGCAGTATCGGCCAACTGATCCAGGCGTTTGGTGAAGGCCCCGATGTCCTTTGCCGCGCCGCCCAGATCGCTGGACAGGGATTCAAAATCGTTCAGGGTCTTGTCCAGCCGGCCCGAGGCCGAAGCCAGGTTGTCGAGGATGTCCGACACGGCCTTGCGATTGTTGTCATCCACCACCGCGTTCAGGTTTTCCAGCAAGGTCACCGCCTCGTCCAGGACCTTGGGTGCGCCTTCGAACAGGGATTGGATGGCGCTGCGCTTGCTTTTGATGACACTGTTCTGCGGCAGCCGTTCGGCATCGGGCGACCCGCCCGACAGCTCGACATAGCTGACGCCGGTCACCCCCAGCGACTGCAACTGCGCGATCGTGTCCGTGGTCACCGGAATGTCTGCATCAACCTCAAGCCGGACCCTTACTTTGGATGGGTCATCGTCATCCAGGTCCAGCGAAATGACCTGTCCCACGGGCAGGCCGTTATAGCTGACGCCACCGGCGGCTGACAGGCCCGACACGTTGTCGAACAGCACGTCATAGTACGCGTATTGGCGCGTGACTTCGAACTTGGCCAGCCACAGGAAGAAGCCGAACGCGCTCAGGATGCCCGCCAGTGTAAACGCGCCGATCAGGATATAGTTCGCCCGGGTTTCCATCGCCTTTACCTGTCCTGCCCCTTCTGTTGCGCCGCGCGGGCCCGGGGGCCTGTGAAGTACTCCTGCACCCAAGGGTGGTCGACCTTGGTCATGTCTTCAATCGGACCTTCCACCAGCACGCGCTTTTCTGCAAGAACCGCAACGCGGTCGCAGATGGCGTACAGGCTGTCCAGGTCATGTGTTACCATGAAAACGGTCAATCCCAAGGCCTGTTGCAATTCTCCGATCAATTCGTCGTAGGCCGCGGCACCGATGGGATCCAGTCCGGCGGTGGGCTCGTCCAGAAACACGATCTCGGGGTCCAATGCCAACGCTCGGGCCAGCGCGGCCCGCTTGCGCATCCCGCCTGACAGCTCTGACGGGAACTTGCCACAACTCAGCTGCGGCAAGCCGACCAGACCGATTTTCAGGCTGCCGAGCGCCCGCATCAAGCTCTCGCTCAGGCCGGTGTGTTCGCGCAACGGGGCCATGACGTTCTGAAGCACAGTCAGCGAGGAAAACAGTGCCCCGTCCTGAAAGGCCACGCCCCAGCGTTTCTCGATGCGGCGTCGGTCGGCCTCTGGGCCGTTCAGCACGTCGACGCCCAAAACTTCGATACTACCCGCAGCGGGTTTGTTCAGCCCGACAATGGTGCGCAGAAGGACGGACTTGCCGGTTCCGGACCCGCCGACAATGCCCAGCACTTCGCCGCGCCAGACATCCAGGTTCAGGTCGTCATGCACCACCTGTGGACCGAACTGGTTGCGCAGATTGCGCACACGGATCACCGCTTCGCGCTGCGCGTCCAGCTTGGCGGTCGATGTCTGAGCGGATCCATCCATGTCAGACACCGATCTCGGAGAAGAAAATGGAGAACAGCGCGTCAATGGCAATGACCATGAAGATCGACTGAACAACTGACGCTGTGGTGCGCTGGCCGACGCTTTGGGCGGAGCCCTTGACCTGCATTGCCTGCCAACAGGCGATTACCCCGATGACCATGGCAAAGAACGGCGCCTTGATCAGCCCAACCGCCAGATGCCAGACGCTGGTGTTTTCCTTCAGGCGCGTAATGAACATTCCGGGGCTTACGCCCAGGTCGATCCAGCTCATCAGGGCACCGCCAAAAAGGCCGGCGATATCGGCCACGAAGCCCAGGATCGGCAGCATGATCAGCAGTGCAAGAACCCGTGGAATGACGAGCACCTCGATCGGGTCTAGGCCCAGCGTGCGCATGGCGTCGATTTCTTCCTGCACTTTCATAGAACCGATCGAGGCCGTGAAGGCCGAACCGGACCGACCAGCCACGATGATCGCGGTCAGCAGGATGCCCAACTCGCGCAATACCGAGATCGAGATCAGCTCAACCACGAAAATTTCCGCGCCGAATTGTTTCAACTGGGTGGCCCCTTGAAAAGCCAGAACCACGCCGATCAGAAACCCCATCAGCGCCACGATGGGCAGGGCCTTGAACCCGGTTTCCTCCATCTGCGACACGACCGCGGCGCGGCGCAGGCGCCACGGCATGATCATCGTGCGGCCCAGCCGGTGCAGGGTCAGGCCCAGAAAGCCGAGGATCGACATGGTGTCGCGCCCGGCGCCCACTGTTGATTGGCCCAGGCTCTCAAGCCATGGCATGAAACCTTTTGGCGGGGCCTCGGCGGGAATGTCCTTGGGAATGTTCTCCGAGACGGTTTCCAGCAGCGCGGAATGTGCCGGTTTCAACCCGTCGAAAGCCACGGTCGCTCCCATGGCCGAGCACCGGTTCTTCAGGTCCGCGATCAGCCACGCGCCGCCGGTGTCCAGCGCATCGATTTCGGACATGTCGACCGTCACATGCGCCGCATCCGGGCGGGTGGCGCGAAAGGCGTCTTCCACGCCACTCAACGACTGTGTCAGCATTTCGCCAGACACAATCACGCGGGCTTTGCCGCCTTCCTGTTCGACTGCGATCGAGGGCTTCGTCATGCCGGTATCAGACGGGAAACTGTTCCGACCCGCAATGGCTTTGTTCAACCGGGCGGCGATTTGGGTGCGGGGGTTACCGGTTTGCACGGCCCGGGTCGCCCAAGAGGCGAGAATTGGCGCAAAACCGGTTGCTTGCCTGAGGGAACCCCGACACAGTCCGCACCGTCGAACACCAGTTTTCCAATGGGAATCACGGCATGAGCCAAGCAGGAAACGTTCTTTTCATCATCATCGACCAATTGCGGGCCGATTGTCTGCGCGGTGCTCTGGCTGATCATGTCAACCTGCCCAATCTGCGCGCCTTCATGGACGAGGCCGTTTCGTTCGACCGGCATTTTTCCGTTACCAATCCCTGCGGGCCGTCCCGCGCCTCGATCCTGACCGGGCAATATGCGATGAACCATCGTTCGGTCCGCAATGGAACGCCGCTGCGCCATGACACGCCAAACATCGCCACCGAGATGCGAAAAGCCGGCTATCTGCCGATGCTGTTCGGCTATACGGACACCTCGGCCGATCCACGGGTTCATCATCCGAATGATCCCGCGGTGAAGACTTACGAAAACCCGATGCACGGGTTTCACGAAGTGCTCGAAATGCGACTTGAGGAGTCCTTTCTTTGGCGTTCCTACTTGATGCGCCGGGGATACGAGTTCGAAGACTACTGGGATCTCTACAAGCCGGTTTCGCCGGATGGGTCGGCCCCAAAACTGAACGACCCGGCCCTCTACAAGGCCGAGGACAGCGACACCGCATTTCTGACCAACAGGTTTCTGGACGGAATTGCCGCCTATCGGAACTCGGGATGGTTCGCGCATTTGACGTATATCCGTCCGCATCCGCCACTGGTGGCCCCCGCGCCCTACAACCGGATGTACGATCCCGACGCGTTGCCTTTGCCAAACCGTCTACCCAGCCCCGAGGACGAAAAGGCCGTGCACCCGTTCTTTGGACCCGCTCTGGACTCGAATACACCAAAAGACTGCGTGCAAGGTTTTTCCGAAGTTGGGCCGACGGATGAGAACACGCAGACCTTGCGGGCCGTCTATCTTGGATTGGCAACCGAGGTTGACCATCATATCGGCCGGGTCATCCGCTTTCTCAAGGACAGCGGCCAGTACGATGACACGCTGGTGGTGATCACTGCGGATCATGGCGAGATGCTGGGCGATCATTATTCGTGGGGCAAAATGTCGGTGTATGACGCGGCTTACCACACGCCGCTGATCATTCGCATGCCTGGCAACGCTCGGATGGCCGGCCAACGCGTCGAGGTGCCGACCGAGTCAATTGATGTCGCACCCACGATCTTGGACTGGGTTGGGCAAGAGCTCCCGAACTCGATGGATGGTCGATCCTTGCTGCCGCTGCTGCGTGGTGCCGTGCCACAGGACTGGCGCCGGTATTCCTTCAGTGAGCTGGACTTTGCCGATCCGCTGACGCCCACTCAGTTTCAGCGTGATCTTGGAACGGGTCACAGCAACTCGTGTCTGGGCATCCTGCGCAACGAGCGCTTTACCTTGGTCGAGTTCGCAGCTGACCTGCCGCCGTTGTTGTTCGACCACCACGGTCGGGGCGAGGCAGAGAATGTCGCCGCAAACCCTGATTACGCAGCTGATTTGGCGCGGCTTGGTCGTGAAATGCTGCGCCACCGTATGCGAAACATGGATCATTCCCTGTCCCTGCATTCCGTGACATCGCAGGGGCCGGAATCAGTGCGCAGGTTCGATTGATCCAGGCGGTTGCCGACGATTTTCCAAACCTGTGCCGCCGCTGGCGGACACAGTTCTGCGCGGCTCGGACGCCAAACAAATTCAGATAATTCAATGGACAAACGGTCCCCGTGGGGTATCGTGACCTTGGAAATTCCTGCGCTGATCGCAATCGTCCGAGCCTCCGGACAGCTGACGTTCAGGGTGGACTGAGCGACGTAACAAACCCGAAAGGCGCAGTATGGTCGATTGGCTGGTGAATATCCTGCAAACCTATCCGGAACTGGCTGTCTTTCTCGCCATCGGCATCGGGTTTTTGGTCGGACCAATCAAGGTCATGGGGTTCAGTCTGGGTTCGGTCACGGGCACCCTGTTGGCGGCCGTCGTGATCGGGCAGGCACAGATCAGTATCGATTCAGCGGTGAAGTCCACCTTCTTCATCCTGTTCATCTTCGCAGTTGGCTACGGCGTTGGGCCACAGTTCATTCGCGGCCTCAAGGTTGACGGCGCGCGCGAGGTGCTTTTTGCGCTGAGCGTTCTCGCCCTGTGTCTGGTCGTGCCGGTCGTGTCGGCCAAGATCGCCGGGCTCGAGCTTGGCTACGCCGCGGGCCTGTATGCCGGCTCGCAAACGATTTCTGCGGCGATCGGAGTGGCGACCGACCAGATCAACCAGTTGGGTTTGTCGGCCGAGCAGGCCAAAACCTATTCCAACCAGATCCCGGTCGCCTATGCGGTGACATATATCTACGGCACGATCGGGTCGGCGATCATTCTGGCCAAGATCGGCCCGCGCCTGATCGGTGTTGACCTGGTGGCCGCCTGCAAGGAATACGAGGCCAAACTGAGTGGCGGCGAGGATGTCGAGACCGGTGGCGGCATCGTTTCAGCCTATCGCGCGATCGAGGCGCGCGCCTTTGAGATCCCCGAAAGCAGCGAATTGCTCGGCCAGCCGGTCAAGGATCTGTTGCCGGGCGTCCGCGTCTATGCCGAACGCCTCAGCCGAGGTAGCAAGATCGTCGAGGTTGACGCGGACACGGTGCTGCAAGCGGGTGATGTCGTGATGTTCTCAGGCCGGCGCGGTGATCTTGTCGGAGCGCTCGAGCCCAGCCTCAAGGAAGCCGATGCGCCCGAACTGCTGAGCATCCCATCGGAAAAACTGGACGTTTTGATCACAAGCAAGGACGTGCATGGCAAGACATTGGATGAGCTCAGCAAGATGCCTCAGGCACGTGGCGTGTATGTGTCGAAGCTGACGCGCAACATGATTGATCTGCCGCTGCTGCCGGGCACGGTTCTGCATCGCGGTGACATTCTGACCATTCTGGGCAGCAAGCGCCATGTCGAGGCGGCCATTGCCGAAATCGGGTACGCCGACCGGCCCGTCGACACGACCGATCTGGCCTTTGTGGGCTGGGGCATTTTCATCGGGGGTGTCATCGGCACGCTTGCAATTACTATGGGCGGGTTTCCGATCAGCCTGTCGACCACTGGTGGCGCGTTGCTGGCCGGGCTGCTGCTGGGGTGGTTGCGCACCGTTCACCCGACCTTCGGTCGCATTCCCGCACCGTCGCTGTGGTTGATGAATACGCTGGGCCTGAATGTCTTCATCGCGGTCATCGGGATATCGGCCGGGCCCGGTTTCGTGGCCGGTTTGCAGCAGGCGGGTGTCGCGCTGTTATTATGGGGCATTGTGGCCACGTCTTTGCCGATGATTTTCTCGGTTTATGTCGGGCATTACGTATTCAAATTCCACCCTGCCATCCTGTTTGGCGCCTGCGCGGGCGCCCGCACAACGACGGCTGCGCTCGGCATGATCCAGGAGGCCGCGCAAAGCCGGATTCCGGCCCTGGGCTACGGCATGCCCTACGCGATCGGAAACACCCTGCTGACGATATTCGGGATGGTCGTCGTTTTGATCCTCAGTTGATTTGAAAAGGTCTTGAGTCATGGACAGATTGAAGCTGCACGATTACGAAGCCCTCAGCCCCTTTCAGATCAAGGACGAGCTGATCAAGCTGGCCTCGGTCGAGGCGCGTAAATCCAACAGCGCCTTTTTGAATGCCGGCCGGGGCAATCCCAATTGGGTCGCCACCCGCCCGCGTGAAGCGTTCTTTGCGCTTGGCCAGTTTGCCGTGACCGAGTCGCGCCGCGTCATGAATCATCCGGCGGGTCTGGGGGGGATGCCGGCAATGGCAGGTTGCCATGACCGTCTGTTGGAGTGGGGCAAGGCCAATTCCGAGATGCCGGGCGCCGACACGCTTTTGGATGTAGTCGACCACGCCATCCGGGCCTTTGGTTTCGACGCCGACGAATTCGTGCACGAGCTGACGGACTCGATCATCGGCGACAACTACCCTGTTCCCGACCGTATTCTGAAACACAACGCCGCCATCGCCCACGAATACCTGATGTGGGCCATGTGTGCCGGGCACCGTCCCGATGCGCAGTTCGACCTGTTTGCGGTGGAAGGCGGCACAGCGGCCATGTGCTATATCTTCAAATCGCTCAAGGCCAACCGGCTACTGAACCCGGGCGACACGATTGCCCTGTGCACGCCGATCTTCACGCCCTATCTCGAGATGCCCGAACTTGAGGATTACAGCCTCGCGTCCGTTCACGTTGAAACGGACGAGGAAGATGGGTTCCAACTGACCGATGCTGCAGTCGAAAAGCTGAAGGACCCCAAGGTCAAGGCCTTCTTTCTGGTCAATCCGGGCAACCCGTCGTCGGTGGCCCTCAGCGATGCTTCTCTGCGCAAACTCGCGGATCTGGTCGAGAACCACAGGCCGGACCTGATTGTCCTGACCGATGATGTGTACGGCACTTTCGTACATGATTTCACCTCGGTCATGGGCTACATGCCCCGCAACACTATCGGCGTTTATTCCTATTCAAAATATTTCGGCTGCACCGGTTGGCGGCTCGGCGTGATCGCCGTCGCCCAGGATAATATCTTCGACGAAAAGCTCGCCGCGCACCGGGCCGAGATCAAGCAGAAGCTCGACAAGCGTTACGGCACGCTCAGCCTGCACCCCAGCGAGATCAAATTCGTCGACCGGCTGGTGGCCGACAGCCGGGATGTGGCCCTGAACCACACCGCCGGATTATCCCTGCCGCAGCAAGTCATGATGACGTTGTTCTCGCTCTGCGAGTTGGTCGACACAAAGAAAGCCTATCAGGCCGCCTGTATCGAACTGGTGCATAGACGGTTCCACCTGCTGACCGAAGCCTTGGGGATCGAGGTCCAGCCGGGTGATCACTATGATGCCTACTACGGCATCATCGACTTCGAATTCTGGCTACGAAAATACGTCGGCGAAGAGGTCGTGGACTGGATCAAGAAGAACGTCCACCCGTTGGACATCGCGTTCAAACTGGCCGAGGACTATGGGATCGTGCTGCTGAACGGCAGCGGTTTCGATGCGCCGAACTGGTCCGCGCGAGTATCTTTCGCCAATTTGCCGGATGAGGCATACACCCAGATCGGTCGCGCTGTCCGTTCGGTCGCGCGCGGTTATGTGCAGGCCTATCGGGCGGCGAACAACAAGCCACTTCACGGTTGAATCGCCGTTAGCGGTCACGGTCATTTTCTGCGCATGTGACATCGCGGATGTTGCGTTTTCCGGCTTTATTGATAAACCCGAGTAAATCTGAATCATCGGGAAAAATTATCTATAAAATGTCGGCTACATCGAACACTTGGACCCGCGAAACCGCTCAGGCCATCTATGACCTGCCGCTGATGGATCTTCTGTATCGGGCGCAGACCGTACATCGCGAGAATTTTGACCCCAACAAGGTGCAGATGTCGCGGCTTCTGTCGATCAAGACCGGCGGCTGCGCCGAGGATTGCGCCTATTGCTCGCAATCCGCGCGCAACGGCTCCAAGCTGAGCGCCTCGAAACTGATCGAGGTCGAACGTGTTCTGGCCGAGGCCCGCAAGGCGCGCGAGTCCGGCTCGACCCGGTTTTGCATGGGCGCCGCCTGGCGTGAGCCCAAGGCGCGTGACATGGATGCGCTGGTGGCGATGATTCAGGGCGTCAAGGCGATGGGCATGGAGACCTGCATGACGCTGGGCATGCTGGACGACACCCAGGTGGTGCAGCTGCGCGATGCCGGGCTGGATTATTACAACCACAACATCGACACGTCCGAGCGTTACTACCCCGAGGTCATCACCACCCGCACCTTCGCCGACCGGATCGACACGCTGAACCGCGTGCGCGAGGCGGGTATGAAGGTCTGCTCGGGCGGCATTCTGGGCATGGGCGAAAACGGCGAGGACCGGATCGACATGCTGGTGACGCTGGCCAACCTGCCCGAGGCGCCGGACTCGGTTCCGATCAACATGCTGATGCCGCAGGCTGATACCCCGTTGGCTGACGCCAAGCCGGTCGACCCGATCGATTTCGTGCGCATCATCGCGCTGGCGCGGATCATGATGCCGAAGTCCCACGTTCGTCTGTCCGCTGGCCGCAGCGACATGAGCGACGAGATGCAGGCCATGTGTTTCTTTGCCGGTGCCAACTCGATCTTTGCCGGCGACACGCTGCTGACCGCCGAAAACCCCGAGGAAAGCAAGGACGCGATCCTGTTCGCCAAGCTGGGCATCCAGCCGATGGAGGCGGAGTCCGAGGCCCGCGTGGACGCGGCCGAATGACAGCGACCGCAAGGCTGGGCAATGCGCTGAAGGTGCTGGAATCGCGCCATCGGCTGCGCAGGCTTGCGCCCCGCACGGGGCTTGATTTCGCGTCCAACGACTATCTGGGCCTGGCCGGGTCCGACGTTCTGAAACGCGCGGCGCAGGACGCGCTGGACCGCGGCGTTCCGCTGGGCTCGGGCGGGTCGCGCCTGCTGCGCGGCAACCACCCCGAGCACGAGGCGCTGGAAGCCGAGGCCGCCGCCTTTTTCGGCGCCGAGGCGGCGTTGTACATGGGCGGCGGGTTTCAGGCCAATCAAGCCATTTTTTCGACCCTGCCCGCAGCCGGGGATCTGATCCTGCATGACGAGTTGGTCCATGCCAGCGCGCATGAAGGCATGCGGCTGGGTCGGGCCGAGACCCGTGGCTTTGCGCATAACGACATTTCGGCGGCCCGCGCCGTGCTGGCCGACTGGCGCGCGCAAGGCGGTACGGGCCAGGTCTGGATCGCGGTCGAAAGCGTCTATTCGATGGAGGGCGATCTGGCCCCGTTGACCGCCCTGGCCGAACTGGCCCGAGCCGAGCAGGCGGTGCTGGTGGTGGACGAGGCCCACGCCACGGGCGTCTTCGGCTCGAACGGGCAGGGGCTGGCCCATGGGTTGGACGCCGAGGTGCTTACCCTGCACACCTGCGGCAAGGGGCTGGGCGCCAGTGGCGGGCTGATCTGCGGACCGCGTGAAATGATCGACACACTGATCAACCGGGCACGGCCGTTCATCTTTGCAACGGCCCCATCGCCGTTGGACGCCGCAATCGTGCGGGGCGCGCTGCGGGCCGTCGGACAGGACCCGGGCCTGACTTTGGCCGCGCGCGACCGGATGGCCCATGCCCATGCCGAGGCCGCGCGCCTGTGCGGGTTGACCGGATTTCACAGCCAGATCATGCCCGTCATTGTGAGCGAGGACGCGGCCACGATGGATCGCGCCGTGCGACTGCAACAGAGGGGCTTTGACGTGCGCGGCATCCGCCCACCCACGGTGCCGCGCGGCAGTTCGCGGCTGCGGGTGTCCATCACCGGCAACGTGGGCGCGCAGGACATCACGGCGGTGTTTCAGGCCATCGCCGAACAACAGGCAGGAACCGCATGACCACAGTGATCGTGACCGGAACCGACACCGGTGTCGGCAAGACCGTGTTTTCCGCCGGGCTGACCGCCGCCCTCGGCGCGCAGTACTGGAAGCCGGTGCAGTCGGGGCTTGAGGAGGAAACCGACAGCCAGATCGTGGCGCGCTTGTCCGGCCAACCAGTCCTGCCCGAGACCTATCTGCTGAACCTTCCCGCCTCGCCGCACCTGTCGGCCGAGGCCGAGGGCGTCGAGATCGACCTTGACCGGCTGACCCTGCCGCAGACCGATGGCCCGCTGGTGATCGAAGGGGCAGGGGGCGTCATGGTGCCGCTGACCCGGCAGGCCTATTACCTTGACCTGTTCGCCCGCTGGCAGGCACCCGTGATTCTGGTGGCCCGAACGGCCCTGGGCACGATCAACCACACGACCCTGTCGCTGATGGCGCTGCGCGGGGTCGGTTGCCCGGTGGTTGGCGTTGCCTTCATCGGCGACCCCGAACCCGAGGTCGAACAGACCATCATCCAGATGTCGAAGGTGCCCCACCTGGGACGCCTCGGCCAGATCGAGAGTCTGACACCCGACACCCTGCGCCATGCCTTCGAGGCGATCGACATGGACACGATCCGAGGTGCCCTGTGACCCCGCTGGAATTTGACGCCCGCCACCTGTGGCACCCCTACACGAACGTGGCCGATCCGGGTCCGATGCATCTGATCGACCGGGCCGAAGGCGTGTATCTGTACCGCGAGGATGGGGTGAAGATGATCGACGCCATGTCCTCGTGGTGGTGCGCCATCCATGGGCACCGTCACCCGGCGATCACTGCCGCCATGCAGCAGCAGCTGGACCAGATGCCCCATGTCATGTTCGGCGGTCTGACCCACCGGCCCGCCATTGATCTTGGCCGCAAGATGGTGGCCTTGCTGCCCGAGGGGCTGGACCGGATTTTCTATTGCGACAGCGGCTCGGTCTCGATCGAGGTGGCGATGAAGATGGCGGTGCAGTTCCAGATGGCCCATGGCCGCACCGACAAGGTCGAGTTCGCCACGATCCGCGGTGGCTATCACGGCGACACCTGGAAGGCGATGAGCGTCTGCGACCCCGTCAACGGCATGCACGGGCTGTTCCGCGGCGCGCTGTCGATCCAGCACTTCCTGCCGCGCCCGTCCGTCCGCCTGGGCGATGACTGGCCAGAGGACCCGGCGCAGAACGGGCTCGACGCCTTGGAACAGTTGCTGCGGGACAAGGCGCACAGGCTGGCTGCGCTGGTGCTTGAACCGGTCGTGCAGGGCGCGGGGGGCATGTATTTCTATCACCCCGAATGGTTGCGCCAGGCCAAGGCACTGTGTCAGGCCCACGACGTTCTGGTGATCTTCGATGAAATCGCTACCGGATTCGGCCGCACCGGAGAGCTGTTTGCCACCACCCATGCGGGGGTGACGCCGGACATCATCTGCCTGGGCAAGGCGCTGACGGGGGGGCATATCTCGTTCGCCGCGACCGTGACCACCGAACAGGTGGCCCATGGCATCGGCAACAGCGAGGCCGGCGTGTTCATGCACGGCCCAACCTACATGGCCAATCCACTGGCCTGTGCGGCTGGCATCGCCAGCCTGGGGCTGCTTGAAGACAGCGACTGGCAGTCCCGTGTACGGGCCATCGAGACGCAGATGAAGGCCGAACTGGAACCGGCGCGCAGCCTGCCCGGCGTCGCCGATGTGCGGGTGCTGGGCGCCATAGGCGTGATCGAGATGAAGGACACCGTCGATCCGCGCATCGCCCATCGGCGGGCGCCGGAAACCGGTGTCTGGCTGCGTCCCTTCGCGCGCAACATCTACTGCATGCCGCCCTATGTGATCTCGGGTGACGAGCTGAGCCGGGTGACGGCGGCCATGGTCGAACTGGCGCGAGGCGACGCATGAGGCGGCACTGGCTGACCCGTGACGGCGGAGCGCAGTTGACGCTGGTGTTCGGCGGTTGGGCGCTGGGGCCTGCGCCGTTTGCGCGCCTGACCGGGGCGGCGGATGTTCTGGTGGTGGACGACTATCGCAACCTCGATGACGCGTTGCCCGAAACCGGCGACTATGACACGGTCCGCTTGCTGGCCTATTCCTTCGGGGTCGCGTCGGCCGCGCATTGGCTGGCGGGTCACGGGCTGATGTGCATCCGCAAGGTTGCGGTCAACGGCACGCTGTTTCCTGCAGATGCAGACCGGGGCATCGCGCCCGAGACGGTGGCGGCCACGGCCGATGGCCTGAGCGCGGCTAGCTTTGCCCGGTTCTGCCGCCGCGCCGGGCTGGAAGGCCCCGCGCCCGGGATCGATTTTGCCGCCGCGGCCGAGGAACTGCGGGCCATCGCGGCGCGCGGACCTGCGCCCGATCCCGGGTTCGACCGGGTCTGGATCTCCGCTTCGGACCGCATCGTTCCGACGGCTGCGCAGGAAATGGCCTGGGGCCAATCGGACACCGTGCGCCGCATCCCTGGCCCGCACCAGCCTTTCGCGGCGGGGCAGACCTGGGCGGAGTGGTTCGCATGAACGCCATGCCCACCGACCGCATCCGGCGCAGTTTCAGCCGCAGCTTCGGCAGCTATCACTGCGCCGCTGGCCCGCAGGCCCGGATCGCCCGCGCATTGGCGCAGCGGCTGGTCGATCTCGGGGCGCCCAGCCATTTTGGCACCCTGTTCGAAATCGGCTGCGGCACCGGCCATCTGACCGAGGCGCTGCACCAGCAGTTTTCGTTCACCCGGTCCACGCTCAACGACCTGATGGCCGAGGCCCAGGAAACTGCGCGGCGATGGGGCGCGGATTTCCTGCAAGGCGATATCCGAAATGTGACATGGCCCGCGCGGCCCGACCTGATCGCCTCGGCCTCGACGGTCCAATGGCTGGATGATCCGGCGGCCGTGGTCCGCCGCGCCATGCATCAGGTCGCACCCGGTGGCTGGGTGGCCATTTCGGGATTCGGCCCCGACCAGTACGCCGAGCTTTCCGCGCTGGGGTCGGCGGCCCGCGCGCCCGGCTTGCGCGCCCCCGATGATCTGGCCGCAGGCATCGGCCCCGATGTTGAAATCCTTGACCTGTGGCAGGACCGGCAACCGCTGTGGTTCGACACGCCTTTGGACGTGCTGCGCCACCTGCGTCAGACCGGGGTGAACGGCCGCGCGGCGCAGGTCTGGACCCGCGCCGATCTGACCGACTTCAGCACGCGCTATCGCGCCGCGTTTTCCGGCCCCGAAGGCGTGCGCCTGACCTATCACCCCGTCTGGATCATTGCCCGCAAACCCGCCTAGGGGCCAACCGGTCGCATCCGGCCCCTCTACACCTGCCCGAAAACTGGTGATAGGCCTGTGCCCAGGGGAGGATCGGCGTGGACATATCCGAACAGCGCATCAAAGAGATGACCACCGCAGGGCTGAACCTGATTGGTCAGGCCCTGTCGATCTATGACGACCAGTTGCGCCTTGTGGTCAGCAACAAGCGTTTTCAGGAAATGTTCGACCTGCCCGAACGCCTGGTGCAGCCGGGCGCGCTGTTCAGCGACACGATCCATTTTCTGGCCAGCCGGGGCGAATACGGTCACGACCAATCGGTCGAGGATCTGGTCAGTGTCCGGGTCGAACAGGCCTTGGCGTTCGAGCCGCACTACATGGAACGCGTGCGCCCCAACGGGCAGGTGATCTCGATCGAGGGCGCGCCGCTGCCCACCGGTGGCTGGGTCGCCGTCTATACCGACATCACCAGCACCAAACGGGTCGAAGAACTGCTGCGCAGCCGGTCCGAGGAGCTGTCGGACCAGTTGCTGAGCCATGCCGAAGAGCTTTCGGCCACCAACCGGCAACTGGCCGCCACGATCAGCGCGCTGGAAGAGGCCAAGCGCCAGCTGACCGAGATCGAAGCGCGCACCCGCATGACCACCGAGATGATGCCCGCACACATCGCCCATCTGGATGCCGAGGGGCGGTATGATTATTCCAACCGGCGGCTCAGTTCGGTCCTGCCGGGGCGGCCGTCGGACATCCTGGGTCTGCACATCTCGCAGGCCCTCGGCGCGCATGCTTACGAGCGGGTCCGGCCGCATCTGAAACAGGCCTATGACGGGCAGGCCTCGGTGTTCGAATTCACCGAGGATCAGGATTCGCGCCGTATCCGTGTCTCGTTCACGCCCGATGGCACGGGCGGCGTCTATATCATGTCGGTGGACATCACCGAGGAAACGCAGGCCCGCGTGGCCCTGCAGCAGACCCGACGCCGGGCGATGGCCGCGCAGATGACCAGTGGGCTGGCGCATGATTTCTCGAACCTGCTGACCATCATCCTGGGGATGCAGGCCAAGCTGGAAAAGATGGACCTGCCCGAAGACGCCGCCGAGCTTGTCGCGGCAACCCAGCAGACCGCGCGGCGCGGCGGGCAGCTGCTGAACCGCATCGCCGACATGACCGGTAACCGCACCCCGCAGCCGCAGGCCACCGACATGCGCGGCCTGCTCGAGGATCTGCGGGTGCTGGCTTCGCCTTCGCTCCCGCGTGGGGTGGGGCTGTCGGTGGTCAACACCCTGCCCGACGAGGCGCTGATGCTGGACCCGGGCATGGTTCAGGACGCGTTGCTGAATCTGGTGCTGAACGCCCGCGACGCCTGCGGCAGCAGCGGTCAGATCACCATCAGTGCCCACGCGATCGGCCGGATCTGGGTGGAAATCACCGTATCCGATACCGGTCCGGGGTTTTCGCCGGATGCGCTGGACAAGGCGCTGAACCCGTTTTTCACCACCAAGGGCAGCAAGGGGTCGGGGCTGGGCCTGCCGATGGTTTATGACACGGTGAAGCTTGCAGGCGGAGACCTGCAACTGCGCAACACGCCCTCGGGCGCATCCGTAATGCTGCGGCTGCCCTACCGGCCCGCGCCGCCCGTTCAGTCGGGCTTGGCGCTGCTAGTCGAGGACAGCGACGATCTGCGCCACCAGTTCCGCGACATGCTGGTCGATCTGGGGCTGTCGGTAATCGAGGCGACCTCGGCGGATGAGGCCCTGGTTCTGGCCAACAGCTTGGACGACATATCGGTGATCCTGTCGGACATCCGGCTGGAGGGCGCTGCCACCGGCATTGATCTGATCGAACGACTTGCTCTACCACTTCCGGTGATCCTGATGACCTCGTTGCCCTATGATGATCCGCTGCACCGTCAGGCTCTTGCCAAGGCGCCGGTCCTGCGCAAACCCTTCACCCGCGCGCAATTGTCCGCGCTGATCCGAACCGAGGCCGCTACATGACGCAACCCCTGGTGACCATTCTGGACGACGAACCCGAAATCCGCCGGATTCTGACTGAGGCGCTGGAAGATGCCGGGTTTAGAACGCAGAGCTTTGCCCGCGCCCGTGAATTCGAAGCGTCTCTCAAACGGGTCACGCCGGATGTCTGCCTTGTGGACCTGTCGCTGCCCGACACCGACGGGCTGGCGCTGGTGCATCGGCTGGCGCTCGAACAGGGGGCGGCGGTCATCATCATCTCGGGGCGGGCACAGGTGCAGGACCGGGTGACGGGGCTGGAATTGGGGGCTGATGACTACATCACCAAACCCTTTGACCCGGCTGAGGTGGTGGCCCGCATCCGGGCCCGTCTGCGCGCGCCCAAGGCGCAGCAACACCACTCGGACGTGGCCCGGTTCAACGGCTGGACTGCCTATTTTGATCGCTATGTGCTGGAGTCCGATACCGGCACTGAAACGCCGTTCAGCCATGCCGAAGGCGAAGTGTTGCGGTTGTTCCTGGAAAGTCCCAAACGCCTGATCAGCCGTGCGCAGATGCAGGAAACATTGGGTGGCGCGGCCGGTGAAAGCTTTGACAGGGCGATGGACGTGCGTATTTCCCGCCTGCGCACGAAGCTCGGCGAAGACCCAAAAAACCCGCGCCTTATCAAGACGATATACGGCGCGGGGTATATCTTTCTGGGGGATGTCGCATGGGATTGACCAATTCCGCGGGCTGGAATTGACCTACGCGACGCCGAACCAAACTACTGGTGAAGCGCTCCTGTTTCTTAGGCTGCCTCTGGAAATCCAGCTGAAGTGACCTTAACTTCTGCCGGCTGCACTTTTTCGGTGCAGTGTTGAAGCGCGTAGTTATGGCAGCTTGCAAACTCTGCGCTGACGCGCAAGAAAGCGTCAGCTTGATTTGGAGACCCTTATGATCAGGAAAACCTGGGCCAAGTGGCGATCCGGCCATATCGGTCGGCTGGTGGGCGACAGCTTGCGGGCGCAAGGCAAGAAATATGCGGTTGCCATGTTTGCCATGATGATCGTTGCCGCGACCACCGCAGGGACGGCTTGGATGATGGAAAACATCGTCGATGCCATGACTTCGCCTGACATGCGGTCTCAGGTTCATATCATCGCGTCAGCCGTAATCGTGCTGTTCTTGGTCAAGGCGCTGGCTTCTTACGTCCAGTCCGTGTTTCTGGCTCGCGCCGGCAACCGCATCATCGCCGAGCAACAGGAGAAGTTGTACAAAAAACTGCTTCGGCGTGGAGTGGATTTCTTTTCCAAAAGCGAGTCTTCGGACCTTCTGATGCGTGTGACCCGGGGCGCGGGTGCAGCGCGAACGCTGGTCGACGTGATCGTGACCACGTTCGTTCGGGATGCGCTGACACTCGTGGGCCTCATCTTTGTGATGGTCTATCAGCAGCCTGTGCTTTCGGCGTTGTTTTTCATCGTTGGGCCGGTTGCGCTGCTGAGTGTGCGCTATCTTTTGAAAAGCGTCCGCGCGATCATGCAATCCGAGTTGAGGTCTGTTTCCGAGATCATCCGCGTTCTGCAAGAAACATCCTCAGGGATTAAAATCATCAAGGTTTTCGCACTGGAAGACCGAATGACCGAGCGGATGACCGCAGCCGTGCGCAGCGTCGAAAAGCGATCGAACGAAATTGCCAAGCTGCAGTCCATTGCCAGCCCGATGATGGAATTCCTTGCCGGAGTTGCCGTTGCCGGCGTGTTGGTCGTCAGCACCATGGGAATTGCCGGGACTGAACCGCCGACCGCGGGTCAGCTGATGTCCTTTATCACGGCGCTTCTGATGGCCTATGAACCGGCCAAGCGGCTGTCCCGGATGCGGGTGACCATTGAGTCCACGTTGGTTCCGATCGAGATGATGTTCGAACTGCTGGATCAGGAAGACCCAATGCGCGAAAGTCCGCAACCGCAAGAGCTGCGGTCCGGTCCGGGCGAGGTACGCCTGCGGAACGTCACCTTTGGCTACAGCGGCGGCATGCCTGTGATCAATGGAATGAACCTGACCTTCGAGGCCGGAAAGACAACCGCTTTGGTGGGGCAGTCGGGTGGAGGCAAGTCGACCATCTTCGGGCTCATCATGCGGTTCTACGATCCTGACCAAGGCTACGTCGAGATCGACGGACAGAATTTGCAGGATGTCAGCTTTGCCTCATTGCGGCGCAAGATTTCTTATGTTGGCCAGGATACGTTTTTGTTCTCCGCGACGGTCATGGAAAACCTGCGATATGCCCGTCCCGATGCGACCGAGGACGAGATTCGCGATGCGGCCAAAGCCGCGCATGCGCATGATTTTATCATGTCGCTGCCCAAGGGATACGACACCGAAGTCGGTGAGAACGGTGCGTTTCTGTCTGGAGGACAGAAACAGCGTCTGGCAATTGCCCGCGCCATTCTTCGGAAGGCTGAAATTCTGCTGCTCGACGAAGCCACCAGCGCGTTGGATGCTGAGTCCGAGGCACTGGTGAAGCAGGCTTTGGATAAGCTGACGGAGAACGTGACCACGATCGTCATTGCTCACCGGCTGTCGACCGTGCTTGAGGCAGACAAGATCATGGTTGTCCAGGATGGTCAGGTGATCGAACAGGGCAAGTTGGATGAGTTGATGGAACAGAATGGTAGCTTCCGCCGCCTGTTCGATCAGCAATTCAAGACACCGGCTGCGTGATCAATCCCGTAAAGCCTGGTTTTTTACCTTGAGAACAGGCTGGATGAGATAGTCGAGAACGGTCTTCCTGCCGGCCAGAATGTCAACTTGTGCGATCATTCCCGGAATGATCTCTACCGCCAGTCCATCGGCGTCCAACAAGGTGCCGCTGGTTCGGATCTCGACCACGAAGACTTCCTCGTGCTGCCGCTCTGACCGTGTAATCGTATCCGCGCCGATGCGAACAATTTCGCCGTCCAGCGCGCCGTATCTGGCAAAATCGTAAGCGGTGATCTTGACCTTCACCTGCTGACCCGCACGCAGGAACGCGATGTCGTCAGGACGGACATAGGCTTCGACCAGAAGGTTGTCGTCCAACGGAACGATTTCGACCAGATCCTCGCCGCTGCGGGCCAAGCCGCCCAAGGTCGTGCGGTGGATTCGGTTGACGATGCCCCTGACTGGCGCACGAACCTGCGCGCGCGCCGCGCGGTTCTCCAACGCGGGCAGGGTGGGCTCAAGCGCCGCAAGCTGCGCAGTGGCAATGGCAAGATCGGTCAGTGCCGCGCTGCGAAACCGGCTTTTGGTGGCCGTGATGCGGTCATCGATTTCACTCAGCCCGGTTTCCAGACGGCTTGCAGCGGCCTCGGCCCTTACCTTGCGGCCCTTCCATTCCGCCTCGCTGCGTCGCAGGGCTAGCAGAGTTGTCGCAGGCTCCATCTTGCGGCGGACCAGCGGCTCCATCAAAGCGCGCTCTTCGGACAGGACCTTGAGTGTTTCTTCCGCAGTGACCCGGTCCACCAACCCCTCTTCCAATTCGCGCTGCTTCTGCTCACGTTGGCGTTCCAGAATGGCGATCTCGTCGGCCAATTCCGATTTTCGGCCGAGATACAGAGCCGTTTCCGAGCGAACGACGTCCGGTGCTTGTTGAACAAGCTCGGGCTCGAACCGCAAATCGGATCCGTCAATTTCGGCCTGCAACCGCTTAATACGCGCCCGTAGTCCCAATGCCCGTTGCCGCTCGGTGTCCAGCTCGCTGCCGATTTGCGTTGCGTCCAATTCCAGCAGCAAAGCGTTCTTGTCGACGATCTGACCCTCTTGAACATGAACAGCCTGAAGAACCCCAGGTTCGGTTGCTTCGATCACCTGAACGTCGCCTGACGGTACGACGCGACCGTCCGCGCGGACCACGTCGTCCAGTTCGGTGACGAAAGCCCATGCGCCGGCGGTCAACATGCAGCCCATTATGGCCAGCAGCAATACCGAGCCGCGAAACCCCGAGCCGCCGTTCATCTCGCGGGCCAATCTTGCAAGGTCAGGATGCCGCGACATTCATGTGCCTCCGCGCGTCTTTGGCTCGGTTGGTGAGAACTGACTTGACGGCGTCAACGCCCACTTTGCCGTTTTCGATCACGATGACCCGGTCGACCAGTTCCAGCAGACTTGCCCGATGGGTAACGATGACCATAGTCGTATCCGCAGCCGCTGCTTTCAGCCGCTGAATGATGTTCGCCTCGTTCGCGAGATCCATCGCGCTGGTGGGTTCGTCCAGCAACAGGACGGGCGGCTGCCCGATCAATGCCCGGGCTAGGGCGATCGTCTGACGTTGCCCGCCCGAGAGCCCCTCACCACGTTCGGCCAGCATCAAATCGTACCCGCTGGGATGCCGCGATACAAAGTCTTCAACGCCCGAAATACGTCCGGCCCGGATCAGATCTTCGTCGCGCGGGCGGACGGCGCCGGCCGCGATGTTTTCGCGGACCGAGCCCGAAAACAGCCAAACATCCTGTAGGACCGACCCAATGTTGCGCCGAAGGTCCCCCGGATCAATCTGGCGGATGTCAATCCCATCCAAAAGAACCGAACCGACACGGGGTTGATACAATCCCAGAAGCAGTCTTGCGATGGTGCTTTTTCCTGATCCGATCCGCCCGAGAATCGCAACTTTCTCCCCCGGTTTGATGTCGAAGGACACGCCTTTCAGTGTGTCCTCATCCTGGTCTGGGTAGGCGAAATACACGTTGTTGAACGTGATACGCCCTTTGAAGTTGGAGCGGCTGATCCAGGTGCGACCCGATGGCCGCTCGCTGTCGGCTTGCATCATTGCGTCAAGGTTCCGGTAAGCACTGCGCGCCTGGTTGAACCGGGTCAGGGTTTGTGACAGCTGACCAAGGGGTGCCAAAGCCCGTCCAGTCAGCATCACTGAGGCGACCAAAGCGCCCATGCTGGTTAGGCCGTCCGCTATCAGAAAAACACCATAAAACACGATCAGAACCTGGGCCGCCTGTTGCGTGAAACCGGTCAGATTCAATGCGAATTGAGTGATGGCACGCGACCGAACACTGTTGCCGGATTGTCGTTCGATCGCCTCTTCCCAGCGTCGCCGCATCGTACCGTCCGCAGTTGTCGTCTTGATCGTTTCCAGACCGGCCAGAGTTTCGATCAGCACGGATTGCTTTGACTGGCCATCAAAAAAACTGCGTTCCGCCAAGCGGGACAAAAGCGGCTGAATGGCGAGCCCGGCGATCAGCACGATTGGTACGGCGAGAGCTGGGATCAGAACCAGCGGCCCGCCGACCATGTAGATCGTAAGCAAAAACAAACCGATGAAAGGCAAATCAACCACCATGACCAACGTAGCCGATGTGAAGAACTCGCGGAGCGTTTCGAACTCACGCACCGTGTTCGCCATGGCGCCGGTTGATCCGGTTCGGGACTTCATCTGGATATTCAGAAGTTGATCGAAAACACGCCGGCCCATCAACATGTCGGCATTCCGACCTGCCCTGTCGATGAAACTGGCGCGCAGGATCTTCAGCACAAAATCAAAAAACAGTGCGATGCCGACACCGATGGTCAGGGCGACCAGGGACTCGACGGCTTCATTTGGCAGAACCCGGTCATAGACGGTCATGATGAAAACCGAGGTTGAAAGCCCCAGGATATTCGTCAAAGCCGCGGCCAGAGCAACCTGCAAGTACGACCAACGATTGGCCACAAGCGCTGATCGGAACCAGTGACGGCTCGGCTGGCTTGGGTTGTTTTTGATTTCCTCGGAGTATGCTCGACGAAACAACATCGCATAGCCGGAATAGACGGCGTCGAGCTGGCATTCATCCATCTCACCAATGCTGTCTCCAAGCTCTGGGTCGTGGATCAACAGACGGCCAGACTTCGAACGGCCATGGTAAACCACGGCCCGATGGTCCTCGAGCAACAGTATCGCCGGTGCGAGGCTGGGATCAAACTCCGACAGCCGGCGCGGCCCGAAGCCCGCCTGCAATCCATGGTCATGGGCCAGTGCGATCGCGTCCTGCACCTTCAACCCACCAGAGACCGAGGATTGGGCTGCCAAAAGGCTGGCTTTGGTCAATGGCCGGTCAAGCTCTGCCGCCACATGCAGCAGACATGCCTCAAAGTTGGTGAGGGGCAGGGATGTAGGAGGCTGGCTGCGTTGGGTCATGGTCTGTTGCCCCATGTTCTGAACTGGATGCCCAGCAGATCAATGATGTCGCCCGTAAGGCTGAGCGCGGCGTAGTTCGTTAGGAAGAAATTCTGCTCCGCCAGGATCAGGCGCTCCTGTGCGTTCACATAATCGCGCTGCGCGTCCAGGATTTCGACTAAGCTGCTGCGCCCGATGTGGAATTGCTCTTGAGTGGCGGCAACGCTGTCGGCATTTGCGGCAACTGCGATGCGGGCCTCGCGCAGACGCTGGGCGCCGGCCTTTTGGTCGGATCGAATGAAACCTAGCTCGCGCTGGATTTCCCGAACAAGAACCTCGCGGGCAAATTCTGCTTGTTTGACGTGCGCTTCGGCGGCGGCAATTGCCGCCCGCCGTTGACCGGTGCTGTCCAGCTCGTAGTTGACCGACAGGTCTACGCCGAAATTCGCGTCGCTGCTGTCGTCCTGGTTGGCAAAGGCCGAAACCCTCACGTCCGGCTGACGCCGCGCGATTGCGGCAGAGCGGTCTGCCTTTGCCGCCAGAACCGCCGCGTCTGCGCGTCGAACCTGCGGGCTGTCCATCACGATGACGGCGTCGCTTCTCGACAGGTTGGGCGCTGGGACAGGGGGATCCAGTTTGCCCGGCGGGGCCCCAAAAATTTCCTGGAATCGCGCATTGGCGCGATCAGCCTGAGCCCGGGAATCCGCCAACTTGGTCCTGGCATCCGCGACCCGAGAACGCGCCGTCAGGACATCGGCAGCGGAGCCGGCCCCTTGCGCGGCGCGGTCGGAGATCTGTTTCTCGATCTCCTCATGGCGGCGGACGTTTTCCCACGCGATTTCAACGATTTTCCGACGGTCGATGACCAACACATAGGATTCAATTGCGGCAAGGGCCGTCGCGGCTGCGGTTTGAAGCTGATCGCCACGGCTTACGAGCACACGGGCCCGCGCCGCTGCCAAGTCGCCGGCGGCAGCTCCCCCGTCGTATACAAGCTGAGAAACCCGCAGATATGGCGATACATTCGCAATATCCGAGTCCACCCGTTCCGATCGGGCATTCACACCAAGTGATACCTGCGGAAGAAAGGCTCCTTCTGCCGCGTCCATATCGGCAAAGGCGGCGTCAACGCCGGTCCCGCTTTGCGCGAGGTTCGGGCTGGTTTCCACCGCGCGCCGTATTCTCTGGCCAAATGAACTGCGAGTCAGATGGCCCGACGGCTTAGTCGCTCCGGCGCCCGTTGATCCTTCTGAAAAAGCCATCTCAACCGGAGCAAGATCCGGGACCGGCTCACAAGCCGCAGTGAGCAGAGCCACCAAACCGACCAGCAGAGGCAAGACGAGTCGATCAGAGGTAGGCATATTTGGCCTCCACGTCCGACAAGTCTCGTTCCCTGGCAATGGCATCCAAGAACCCCACAAGGTCGGATTCCCTGCTGTTGGAGGGACTGCTGACCACGTTGGGAGAACGCCTCTGGCAATGGTGCATCCAACGAAGATGGTTGAGCGAGACTTGATGAGCGAAAATCAACTGCATCGCACCGCTTGATTGCAGAACTGCTATCTGCGCCGGCCCAAGCTGGTTGAAGCGTCGAAAGTCCACGCTCATCCAACCGTCGGGCAACTCCGCATCCTGAAAACGGGTCAATTCGACGAATAGGCCCAATTCCCTCATTAGCGCGCAGGCACGTCGGGTTACGTTGCGATCAGCCAGAAAGCTCTTGAAGAAGGCCTTCAGGGTTTCCAGTTCAGAGGAGATCGAGCCGTCCTTTGCGAAGAACGGGCTGCCGGATTGGTCACAGGACACGAGTCCGGTGGATTCGTCTACGACTAGCTTGCCTGAAGCGGCACACGGTTCCGCTTCACCACCGACCAGTTCGATTGAAAACGGATGGCATCTCAGCAAGGAGGGAACATAGGTGGCCCGCCAGCGTCCTTGGTCCGAAACGAATGGTGTTTCCGAAGAAGCTGCGGTCGCCAGAATAGCATGAGGTGATACTCCGCCCCCCGAGGATCGAAAAGCAATTGGAAAAGAGGCGGCGGCTTCTGAGACTTCCGCACTTACGATCTCGCACTCCAATCTGCAGCCCGCGAAATCGTAGGATGTAAATCTGTGCCACGAGCGATCGGAATGCCTGTCGAAAGTGACGGGTACTGGGCCGTTCTGTGCCATTGATGTCTCCGCTGGTCCGTTAGGAAGGGCCGGGGCGACCCCACCTTTTCATGTTTGTCAGGATCAACTTGACGCGCCGGTCGGATCGGTATGCAGAATGTTGTCGCTGCTCAGACCACTCAGATCACCTAGGCCGTCAAACTGCGCGACCGCGCTGACCGTGGCGGAGGTTGGGGCGGAATAGTCCACCTTGACCAGCACACTGTCAGTTCCATCGCAGGCCAGTAGATAGATCTCATCTCCGGCGTGAGCCCCGGTAAGCGTTTCGGCGGCGGCTTCCAGAGTACCGGTTGTCAGATCGGTGAGTGTGGTTGTCAGCCCTACAAACCCTGTGTTGGTCGCGATCATGTCGCCAATCGCCAGTGTTTCGACACCTGTTCCATCACCGCGAAGCGATGAGACATCCAACCCGCTGAACATAATGGCGTCGGCCATGTCGGCTTTGGGCCCCAGGGTGAAACCCGTTACGATGTCGGTGCCGTTCGCCGTCGGGTCCGCTTCGAAAACGATGAGATCTCGGCCAGCGCCGGACAGATCGATCACATCGTCACCGTCGCCACCGCGGATGACATCGTCGATACCAGTGGCCGCCAATGTGTCCGCGCCGTCTGTTCCCAATACCCAATGGGTGGCGCCGCCGTCGGGCGTGTTGATCGTCAACTCGATCGGCTTCGTCGGGTCCAGCACCGTCATCGTGAACGTAACGATAGGCTGGGTCAGGTCGCTGACGCTTGTCGCGGCGCCGGCAAAACCGAGTTCCGCCGCCCCGTTCGGGTTTGCCAGAAACAGATCAAAATCGGTGCTTTCGACCTCGGATCCCGTGTCATAGGTCACGACCGCAGGGTCAAAACCCAAGTTGGCCGTGAAAGCCAACCCACTGGATATGTCCCGGTCCGCCTCGGCATGAATTTCGAAGGTTATCGTCGACCCACTGCGACCTGCCTCTGAGATGAAATAGGCCGCTGGAACGTGAGCTGTCGCTTGGTCTGTCGCAGGTAGGGGGTTCGGTCCTACGGCAACCGTCGCTGAAACCGAAAAATCCAAAAGGTCGCCCGCCGTCGTACCTGCAAATGATGTCGCAGGTACGTTCAGGCTCCACGTGCCGTTGGCCGCAACCGTGGCTGTTCCAACAGAGACCGAGTTCTGCATCACCTCAACGGTTTGTCCCGCGGTGAGGCCTATGGATGAACCACTGACGGTCAGGCCGCTGGATTGGGCGTCACTCAGCGAAACCGCGTCGTTGGTTCCGACCTCATTCAAGGTCAGGATGGGTCGGAAGTCCGTGGTCACCGAGTTCGTTGCTTGAGAAGCGGGGTTGCCAGCCATGTCCGAAACCGATGCGGTGATAGAATAGGTTGTTCCGTCAGAAAGCGCGTTCAGATCAGCTTTAGGAATGGTGGTCGACCAGACCCCACCCGAAGCGGTGGCAGTATAGGTCTGCCCGTTCAGCCCGACAGTAATGCTTTGCCCATCTTCGGCTGTCGTTGTCCCCGATACTGTCAGGTTGCTGTCCTTTTCGGTGACGTCCAGCACGGATCCGGTTTCCAGCGGGTTCATTGAGATGGTAGGCGCGCTGAAATCGGTATTGAACCCAGTCGAAGTCGTCCGTGTATTTCCGGCCGCGTCGCTGACTGACGCGGAAACCGTGTAGGATTCGGCATCTTGCAGGCCGCTCAGGTCGAGGGGTGAAGCGGTGTAGGTCCACGCGCCACTCGTTACTGTAGCGGTGCCTGAGACATCCACAGTCCCATCCGCTCGTTGAACTTGGATCGAGACGACCGTTCCATCAGGCGCGTCGGAAATGCCGGAGACCGTCATTCCGCCGGATTGCTCTGCCAGGTTCATGGTGCCCCCGGCCGATACCGTCGAGATTGACAGGGCGGGGGCCGTAAAGTCCGTGTCGAAGCTGCCAGTGGCCTGTGCGGCCGGGTTCCCAGCAAGGTCCGAAACATCGGCGGTCACGGTGACGGTGGCACCGTCGGAGAGGCCGACCAGATCGGCTGTGGGAATGCTGACACTCCAGTTGCCACCTGAAACGGTGGCGCCGTAGGTTTGACCGTTCATTCCAATGGTCACGACCTGGCCGTCTTCGGCGGTCGTCGTTCCGGATATGCTGAGGTCGGTTCCCTGTTCGACCGCGTTCATGACCGCGCCGTCCGAAAACGTGTCGATGCTTATCGTTGGGGCGGTCGCGTCTTTGGAAACTCCTGCACTCGCCTGTGGGGCCACGAGGCCATCGGCATCCGTCACGTCGGCGGTGATGGTGAAAGTTGCGCCGTCGGCCAGGGCAATCAAATCCGCGTTCGGCACGGTCACGCTCCACGTCCCTCCGGACACAGGGCCCGTGTAGGTCTGACCGTCCAAAGTTACCGTGACTGTCTGGCCATCGGTTACATTCCCGGTTGTGCCGCTGATCGTCAGATCTGCTCCGGCTTCGGCCGCGTTCAAGACCGCACCGACGGGCAGAGGCGAAATAGAGATAGACGGTCCGCTCAGGTCCACGGGCACCGAAACCGCAGCAGGCGTGGCCGGGTTTCCGGCGGCATCGCTGATCGTGGCACTGATGTTGATGGGGCTACCGGTGACCAGAACGCCGAGGTCGGCTGTGGGAACTGTCACACTCCAAACACCGCCTGAAGCGGTTCCGCTGTAGGTCTGGCCATTGAAAGTCAGCACAACCGGTTGGCCATCTTCGCCGGTCGTCGTGCCGGTAATCGTCAGGTCCGATCCGACGTCCACAAGGTCGATCTGGCCGCCTGCGACAGGGTCTATTGTTATGGCTGGGGCGAAAAAGTCAGTATCAAAGCTGTTGGTGGCTTGAGCCGCGGGATTGCCTGCGCGATCCACCACATCAGCGGTCACATTGACGGTCGCACCATCGGGCAGAGACGCCAGATCGGCGGCCGGAACCGTGACGCTCCAAGTGCCGCCGGACACCGTTGCGGTATAGATCTGACCGTTCAACCCCACAGTCACCATCTGACCATTTTCCGCATCGGTCGTACCACGGATTTCCAGATCGGACCCGCGCTCGGCCGCATTCATGACCGCCCCGTGGGAAAATCCTGTTATCGCGATGGCCGGAGCGATGGTGTCGATGTTGAACGTGGCTGTTTCGACAGCGATCTCACCTCCGGCTCCATCCAGGTGCCGGATCGTCACGGATGCGACCCCCTGAGGCAACCCTGCCGCCTCGATTTGGCTCAGCGAAACGCTCCAACTGCCGTCCGGCCCCGCTGATACGGTTTTGGTGACCGACCCGATGGTTACTTCGACCGAAACGGTGCCATCAGGTGCTGACGCCTTGGCGGTGGTGCTGTTCAGCGAATTTCCCTGCAACTGGGATAGGTTCAGGCTGGACGGGCTCGGCGACTCCGCGGGTGTCGCGGCATCTTCGCCGCCACCGCCGCCAGCGGCGGCCGCGCCGGCCAGACCCAAACCACCCAGCACCGCGCCTGCGGCTCCCATACCGCCACCACCAGCTGCCGCTGCTCCGGCGGCTTCAGCGGCCACTGCAAGCTGCGCGACTTCAACGGCCACGTCTTCGGCAATCATGATTGACCCGTTTTCCAGAACGTGCACGTTTTCCGCGGAAACCAGGACTGTGCGACCGTCCAATAGCTTCAGTTGAACGTCGCCGTTGAGCAGCAGTTTGACCGACTGGACACCGGGCAGGACATCGGCAAACTGAAATGTGCTCAACTCCTCCTCAGTGGCTTGGGCCAGCGCGGGCAAGGCCAGAAGGGCAGAGGCCAAACCACCGCCGACTCCCGATCCGGCCCATCGGCGCAGACGCGCTTTGACCCATTTGCGGACATGCTTCTCATGCCCTGCATCTGGTGAGTCCTTCTGGATGGAGACTTCGTGCGAAACAGGTTTCATCGTCATCATGTCCTCACAATCGGTGGCCGCGGATACCCGCGCGACAAGACCGAAGAAGCCAAGTTCTGTTCTTCTTTCCTGCTGCCGAGTTATTCATGCGGTCGGACCTTGAAAAATTGAGTTAATCTGGAGCCGAATTCCTCGTTTTCACCACAATTTCGTTCTCGTCTTTGCCTTGGCACCGCGTCACCCTCGAAAGGACTGCCAGCGATGGCATTGGGGGTGATCTGAGTTGATGCTTCAGTTCGAAAGAGTGGTTGCAACGGGGAGTCCGGCGCTCGATTCAGGTATCGGCGATACGGCTTTAAAAACGTTTAACGGTGTTACGTATCTGTACAGCACGACCCGGGCTGGCGGCGGCATCGTGGTCTGGCAGCTTGTGGATGGTGGGGCTCTGCAATTCCACGACGATCAATATTTCAGCGGCACCATATCGTTGCAGGTCGGCAGCCTTGGTGCTCTGGTCGCATTGGGCGCAAGCGATCTGTTGGCACTGGACGTCGATAACGCAACAGGCCTTGTCGGATACGTGTTGAATACGGATGGCACGATCGGGGCGCTGCAAGAAACGGCGGCGATTCCCGGAGGCGGTGATGTCACAGCATTGGTCCAATACTCGGTGGGTGCGGTCGACTACCTGACGGTGGCCCATCAGGACAGCGGGCTCATCGGCACCTACGTGGTGAACTCGAATGGTGCACTCAGTCATGTCGGCTCGGTCGCGGGCAATGCCGGGACGATGCAGACTGCGGCGGTGAGCAGCAACCAGTATGTCGTCACTGCCAATGCCACCGACAATGCGATCCGGGTGTTCAACGCCGATCAGGGAAGCGGGACGCTGATCGAAGTTGACAACACGACAACCCAAACGCTTGGGATCAGTTCTCCGACAGCGTTGGAAACCGTTGATGCGTATGGACACACGTGGGTTCTAGTAGCCGGGTCCAGCAGCAACTCCATCAGTGTGATGGAGCTGCGCGCAGACGGAACACTGGTTCCAAAGGATCATGCGTTGGACACGTTGGGTACCCGTTTTGGCGCAGTTCAGGACATGAAGGTCGTCGAGGTGGATGGACGCGTCTTTGCCATCGCCGGCGGCGGAGATGACGGGGTGACCCTGCTGACGATGACCCCTGATGGCAAGCTGATCTACCTGGACAGCTTTGCGGATACGCTGGATAGCGGTCTTCAGAATGTTGAGACCATCGAGGTGGCTCATGTTGGGGACGACCTTCAGATCTTTGTGGCATCGCAGCAGGATGCAGGGCTAACCCAGCTGACAGTGTCTTTGGACTCCTTGGGCAATGTCATCGAGGGGAATGGATTCGTAACCGGAACCGCTCAGGACGACATGCTGAGCGCCGGCGTTTTAGACACTGATTTGCAGGGCGGTGCCGGTGACGACATTCTGATTGCCGGTCGCAGTGAAACCACCATGCAGGGCGGTTCCGGCGCGGACATCTTCGTTATGCGGTTCGGCAGTGGATTGACGACGATCACGGATTTCGAGGCCGGAACCGATCGGTTGGATCTGTTTGACTACCCGATGTTGCGCAACCCCGGGCAGCTGACCGTGACGTCAACGGCACAAGGGGCTCGGATTGAGTTCATGGATGAAACCGTCGAGTTATTTTCGACCGACGGCGGCACACTCACCAGCGCCGAAATTTTCGGGTCCGGTTTCGAGGGGCCGGATCATATCCCTGTTGACTTTGGCGTGCTTGCGGGGCCCGAGGCCTCGGCCGGTGTGACGGGTCCAATCACGGTAGAGTCTTCCGGTTCGAACCCCGCGCTGAGCGATGCTGAGATCGTCTTCACGCCAGTTGGAAACAGCCCGATATCGGTACAGGCCGACGATCAGGGCCAATTCGATCTTGATTTGCCATCAGGTTCGTTGTCGGGTCACGTGGACATCATCAAATCGTATTCCCATGCCAGCGGAGAGATCACGGCCCTGGATGCGCTACAGGTTTTGCGGATAGCGGTCGGTTTGGGACCAACCTGGGGACCCGCAGCCCCCGAAAACCTGATCGCGGCCGATATCACCCGGGATGGCACCGTCAATGCACTGGATGCCCTGGCGATCCTGCAGGTTGCCGTTGGGTTGCCCACCGCACACGAGCCGGAATGGGTTTATCTGGATCAGAACGCCGATCTTTCCTCAATCACGCCCACGAATGTCGACTATCAAACCGGCGCTGCGGTTACCGCCCTGGATGGGATGTTCAGTGTGGACATGACGTCGATCCTGCTTGGGAATCTCGAGGCGGTGTGAACTGGCTATTCGCGGAACGCAAAAGGTATCGTGCTTCCGCGCAGACGTAGGCTAATCTTAGCAGAACAGCCTAGCCCGGTTTTTTAGAGATTGCCCAATGGCTACCAAGCAGATGCGGCATTTCCAACCAAAATCCGGCGCACAGGCGATGGTTCGTTCGTCACGCCTCGTGGCTGCGGAAGATCCGTGTGGTCGAGAAATAGCGCTCCAACTCCTCGATACGCTCCTTGCTTTCTTCCCAGCGCGCCTCCTGAACCTCCGCAATCAAGGTTTCCGAAATGAGTTGAAGGGCGATCGTCGAATCCCAGCTTGATGGAGCTTCGACCAGAGCGTGAAAGGTATAGTTGGCCGATTTGCCGATGGGCGATCCCCATTGGTCGGTGAACAGCACGACGGTCACCCCGCGATCGGACGCAACTTGCGCCAGCTTTTCCAGATGCGCCTCGTAGCGGCGGATGTCGAAGATGACCAGAACCGAGCTTTCGTCCATGTCCAGCAGGTATTGCGGCCATACGTTGGCCGAGTTGCCCAACATCGTCACGTTGGGCCGGATGATCTGCATGTGGTTGAACAGATAGTCGGCGTTCGATCGGGTGATCCGACCGCCGACGACATACAAATGGCGCTCGGTATTGGCCAGCAACTGGGCCACCGCGTCGAACATCGACTTGTCCAACCGCTCCAGTGTGTGTCGCATGTTGGTCCAGACGGCTTGGGCAAAACGCGTGATCGGATGCTCGGTTTCATCATCCACGATCCAGGCGTCGCGCTTCGAGATCGGCTTTTGGATCTGTGCCGCAACTTCTTCACGCAGCGCCTCCTGCAGCGCCGGGAACCCATCGAAACCCAGTTTTCTCGCCATGCGAATGACCGTCGGGGTGGACACTTGGGCCGCCGCGGCCAGCTTGGTGATCGATTGCAGCCCACCCATCGGATAATCCTGCAACAGGACCGATCCCAGCTGCCGTTCCGAGCGGGTCAGGCCTTCAAGTTCGTCCTGAATGCGTTGTTTGACCGTTTTGGCGACAGAGGCCATCGGCGCCCTCGTATTATTCAATTTGCTACAGGATATGAGTGATTGTAATTTTGTCTACAGAAATTTTCTTGACAGGCCCAAGGCCGCTGTAACAAATGCTACGCATGCAGTCCAAGACCGAGTCATCCCTGTTATCCCCGCTGGAAGCGCCCGCCGCACGTGTGTTGAACGCGCGTGGCGTGGCACGCGCGGTTCTGGTGTGCGAACACGCAAGCCGGTTCATACCTGCGGCATTGGATGGGCTGGGGTTGGACGACGTGGCGGCCCGTTCACACGCCGCCTGGGATATCGGGGCTCTGGAGGTTGCGGTTGAACTGGCCGGCGCCCTGGATGCGCCTCTCGTACACTCGCGGGTCAGTCGGCTGGTCTATGACTGCAATCGTCCGCCCGAACGGGAAGACTCGATGCCGCCGCGTAGCGAGGTGTTTGCTGTGCCCGGCAATCAGGGTCTGACGGCGGAACAGCGTGCCCAGCGAGTTCGCGACATTTATGAACCGTTCCGGTGTATCTTGTCGCAAACGCTGGACCGCCGCCCAGAACCGCCTGTCCTGATTACGATCCACAGTTTCACACCAATCTACAACGGCAAGACCCGGGCGGTCGAACTGGGGATATTGCATGACTCTGATGACCGTGCGGCTCAGGTCATGCTGAACCATGCAGCGCATTGCGGGCTGAGAGTGGCGTTGAACGAACCCTATTCGCCAGAGGATGGTGTCACGCACACCCTGCGCGAGCACGGTATCGCGCGGGGCTTGCCCAACGTGATGATCGAGATCCGCAATGATCTGATCGACACGCCGACCGGGGTCAATCGGATCGTGGGGCTATTGACGCCAATACTGGCCGCCACGGTCGAAACCTTTTCCGACGCAGGGCAGAACACATGAGGACAGGGGTGCAGGTATGAGCTTCATGCGGGGATATATTGCGGTCATTGACCGCATGAACCGCTGGATCGGGCGGGTCGTCATGTACGGCATCTTCGTGATGATGGGCATCCTGCTGTGGTCGTCGATCTCGAAGACCTTTTTCCTTCCGTCGCTCTGGACGCTCGAAGTCGCGCAGTTTGCGATGGTCGCCTATTACATCCTGGGCGGACCGTATTCGATCCAGATGGGTTCGAACGTGCGGATGGACCTTCTCTACAGCGAATGGTCGCACCGGCGCCGGGCCTGGACCGATGCGATCACCGTTCTGTTTCTGATCTTCTACCTCGGCGTGATGATCTATGGCGGTTTCGACTCGCTCAGCTATTCCCTGCAATATGGCGAGCGCAGCCCGACCGCGTGGCGCCCTTATCTGTGGCCGATCAAAGTGATCATGGTCGTGGGGCTGATCCTGATGCTGCTGCAGGCCATTTCCGAACTGTTCAAAGATTTTCTACGCCTCAAGGGCGATGACATCCCGCGCGAGGTGATCTGATGTCGTATGAGTTGATCGCCATCCTGATGTTCTCGACCATGATGCTGATGCTGCTGACCGGTCAGCGCGTGTTCGGTGCCATCGGTTTCGTGGCCGTGGTGGCAGCGCTGCTGCTGTGGGGCGACCGCGGCGGCTATGACATCGGGTTTTCGGCCGCGATGAAGCTGATGAAATGGTACCCGCTGCTGACGCTGCCGATGTTCATCTTCATGGGTTACGTTTTGGCCGAGTCCAAGATCGCCGACGACCTGTACAAGATGTTCCATGTCTGGATGGGCGGGCTGAATGGCGGGCTGGCCATCGGCACGATCGGGTTGATGGTGCTGATCTCGGCGATGAACGGGCTCAGCGTCGCGGGGATGGCCATCGGGGCCACCATCGCGCTGCCCGAGCTGCTCAAACGCGGCTATGATAAGAAAATGGTGACCGGAGTGATCCAGGCCGGGTCATCGCTGGGCATCCTGGTACCGCCGTCGGTGGTGCTGGTTCTCTATGCGATGATCGCGCGTCAGCCGGTGGGGCAGCTGTGGTTGGCGGGCATCCTGCCGGGCCTGATGATGGCGGGGATGTTCATCCTGTACATCGTGATCCGCTGCCGGATAAACCCGGAACTCGGCCCGGCCCTGTCGAAGGAAGAGCGCGACGTGCCGATGGCGGAAAAGTTGCGGCTGCTGCGCGCGGGACTGCTGCCGTTGGCGATTTTCGCGGCGATGATGGTGCCCTTCGTCAATGGCTGGACCTCGCTGGTCGAAAGCTCTGCCATCGGCGCGCTGACGGCTTTTGCCGCCGCCGTGCTGAAAGGGCGGATGACGCGCAAGGTGTTCGAGGTCTCGGTGCGCTCGACCCTGGGCATCACCTGCATGTTCATGTGGATCATCCTGGCCGCGCTGGCCTTTGGTGCGGTGTTCGATGGGCTGGGCGCCGTGCGCGCGATCGAGACCCTGTTCACCGAACGGCTGGGTCTGAACCCCTGGGTGATCCTGATCCTGATGCAGTTGAGCTTCATCCTGATGGGCACCTTCCTGGACGACACCGCGATGCTGGTGATCGTGGCGCCGCTCTATGTGCCGCTGGTGGGGGAACTGGGCTTTGACCTGATCTGGTACGGGGTGCTGTACACGATCACCACGCAGATCGCTTATATGACGCCGCCCTTCGGCTATAACCTGTTCCTGATGCGGGCGATGGCCCCGCCCGAGATTTCGCTGCGCGACATCTACGGCTCGATCCTGCCCTTCGTGATGGTGATGACGCTGGCGCTGGCCATCATCATGACCTTCCCGCAGATCGCGCTGTGGCTGCCCGACTACATCTACAACAAATGACCCCGGACATACCGGGGCACATGCGAGAGGATGGTCTCTCGCCCATCGAAACCGACAACGGAGAGAGAAGATGACGAACAGACGCACATTCCTGAAAGGGGCCGCCGCGGCCCCGGCAGCCGCGCTGGCCACCCCGGCGCTGGCGCAATCCACAATCCGCTGGCGCATGCAGACCTATGCCGGCCCCGCACTGGCCGAGCATGTGATCGACCCGGCCATCAAGATGTTCAACCAGATCGCCGGCGACCGGATGCAGATCGAGCTGTTCTATGCCGACCAGCTTGTGCCCACGGGCGAGCTGTTCCGCGCCATGCAGCGTGGCACGATCGACGCGGTGCAGTCGGATGACGACTCGATGGCTTCGCCCACCGAAGTAACCGTGTTCGGCGGCTATTTCCCCTTTGCCTCGCGCTACTCGCTGGACGTGCCGGTCCTGTTCAACCAATACGGTCTGAACGAGATCTGGGACGAAGAGTATTCCAAGGTGGGCGTCAAGCACATCTCGGCCGGCGCCTGGGATCCGTGCCATTTCGCCACCAAGGACCCGATCAACAGCCTGGCGGACCTTCAGGGCAAGCGGGTCTTCACCTTCCCGACGGCGGGCCGGTTCCTGTCGCAGTTCGGCGTGGTCCCGGTGACCCTGCCGTGGGAGGACATCGAGGTCGCCGTGCAGACCGGCGAGCTGGACGGCATCGCCTGGTCGGGCATCACCGAGGATTACACCGTCGGCTGGGCGGATGTGACCAACTACTTCCTGACCAACAACATCTCGGGCGCCTGGGCCGGGTCGTTCTTTGCCAACATGGACCGCTGGAACGAACTGCCCGAAGACCTGCAGACCCTGTTCCGCGTCTGCACCGACCAGTCGCATTACTACCGTCAGTGGTGGTATTGGGGCGGCGAGGCATCGCTTCGCGTGAATGGTGACAAGATGAAGCTGACCTCGATCCCGGATGAAGAATGGGCGCAGGTCGAAGCCGCCGCAGTGGCGTTCTGGGATGAGATTGCAGCCGAGTCCGAGACCAAGGCGAAGGTTGTCGAGATCATCAAGAAGTACAATGCCGACATGCAAAAGGCTGGCCGTCCCTACCGGTACGGCTAAGGTGAAACCGGCCTGCCCTCATACCGGGGGCGGGCCGTTGAAAACGTCAGTCCGGCAGGTGGCGCCGGCGCAGAAATAGGTGGCTCATGCTCAACTTCGACACGCTCAAGACCCAAGTTGCCGAAGGCTCGGTCGATACGGTTCTGGTCTGCATGGTGGACATGCAGGGCCGCTTGATGGGCAAACGATTCCACGCGGGTCATTTCGTGGCCGGGGCCTGGGAAGAAACCCATTGCTGCAACTACCTGCTGGCCACCGATCTCGAGATGGCGACGCCGGATGGCTATGCCTCGACCAGCTGGGAGCGCGGCTATGGCGACTATGTCATGAAGCCCGACCTCAGCACCCTGCGCCCGGTGCCGTGGCTGGAGGGCACGGTGATGGTGATGTGCGACGTGCTGGATCACCACACGCATGAAGAGGTGCCGCATTCTCCGCGCGCCATTCTGAAGAAGCAGGTCAATCGCCTGAAGGCCATGGGCTTTGAGGCGATGTGCGCGACCGAGCTGGAGTTTTTCCTGTTCGAGAAAAGTTTTGACCAGATTCGCAAGGAGGGCTTCCGCGATCTGGAACCGATCTCGGGCTACAACGAGGATTACCACATCCTGCAGACCACCAAAGAAGAGCATGTGATGCGGCCGATCCGCAATCACCTGTGGAATGCGGGCATTCCGGTCGAAAACTCCAAGGGCGAGGCCGAGGCCGGGCAGGAAGAGCTGAACATCAAATACGCCCCGGCGATGCAGACGGCCGAGTATCATTCGATCGCCAAGAACGCGGTCAAGGAGATCGCATGGCAGTACGGCCATGCGGCGACCTTCCTGCCGAAATGGCATCACGACCGGGTCGGGAGTTCGTCGCATGTGCATCAGTCGCTGTGGACGGACGGGCAACCGGCATTTTTTGACAAGGCCGATCCGCTGGGCATGTCGGACCTGATGAAAAACTACATGGCGGGCCTGCTGAAATACGCGGCCGACTATACCTATTTCATGGCGCCCTACATCAACAGCTACAAGCGGTTCATGAAGGGCACCTTTGCGCCGACGCGGATCATCTGGTCGGTGGACAACCGCACCGCGGGGTTCCGGCTGTGTGGGGATGGCACCAAGGCGGTGCGCGTGGAGTGCCGGATTCCGGGTTCGGACATGAACCCCTATCTGGCCATCGCGGGCATGCTGGCCGCAGGGATCGCGGGCATCGAGAAAGGGCTGGAGCTGCAGCCGCCGACCAAGGGCGATGTCTATCAGGGGGATACCGGCATGATTCCGGGCAACCTGCGCGCGGCGCGGGATGCGCTGCATGGCTCGGCCATGCTGCGGGCGGCCATGGGCGATGACGTGGTCGACCACTATGTCCGCGCCGCCGAGGTCGAAATCGAGGAATTCGAGCGCGTGGTGACCGATTGGGAGATTGCCCGCGGGTTCGAGCGGGCGTAGAGGGCAGATGTGAGGGGCCAGCCCCTCACGCTCCCCGGGATATTTTTGGCCAGATGAAGCAGTGGGCCTGCTTTGCTTGAGGATGGAGTGACCAATGGGTCAGGTATTGAAATGTATCTCGCCGATCGACGGATCGGTGTTAGCCGAGCGGGACACGCTGGATCGCGACGCGGCATTCGCCGCAGCGGGCCGGGCGCGGGCGGCGCAGGCGGATTGGGCGGCGCGGCCCCTGCAGGAGCGGATCGATCTGGTGATGGCCGGCGTCGCGGCCGTGGGTGCGATGAATGACGAGATCGTGCCGGAACTGGCCCACATGATGGGCCGGCCGGTGCGCTATGGCGGCGAGTTCGGCGGTTTCAACGAACGCGCGACCTATATGGCCGGGATTGCCCGGGATGCGCTTGCCGACATTTCCGTGGGCGAGGATGAGACGTTCAAGAGGTACATCAAGCGCGCGCCGCATGGTATCGTTTTCGTCGTGGCGCCCTGGAACTATCCGTACATGACGGCGATCAACACGGTGGCGCCCGCTTTGATCGCGGGCAACACGGTTGTGCTGAAACATGCTACGCAGACCTTGTTGGTGGGCGAGCGGATGGCCCGGGCCTTCCGCTCGGCTGGCGTGCCCCAGGACGTGTTCCAGAACCTGTTCCTGAGCCATGACGTGACCAACGGTCTGATTGCCGGCAAGGCGTTCGATTTCGTAAACTTCACTGGCTCGGTCGCTGGGGGGCAGGCGATGGAGCGGGCGGCGGCCGGCACCTTTACCCCCGTCAGCACCGAGTTGGGCGGCAAGGATCCTGGCTACGTCATGGACGACGCCGATCTGGATGCGGCGGTCGAAACATTGATCGACGGGGCCATGTTCAATTCGGGCCAGTGCTGTTGCGGGATCGAACGGATCTATGTGCATGAAAGCCTGTATGACGATTTCGTCGCCAAGGCGGTCGAGATTGTCAAGGGCTACAAGCTGGGCAATCCGCTGGATCCGGAAACCACGCTGGGGCCAATGGCCAACGTGCGCTTTGCCGACGAAGTGCGCGCCCAGATCGCCGAGGCCGTGGCCGCCGGTGCCGTGGCGCATATCGAGACCTTTGCCGAGGATGACGGCGGCGCCTATCTGACGCCGCAGATCCTGACCGACGTCACCCACGACATGCGCGTGATGCGCGACGAAAGCTTCGGCCCGGTCGTGGGGATCATGAAAGTGACCTCGGATGACGAGGCCATCGCCCTGATGAATGACAGCGAATTCGGCCTAACCGCCTCGCTGTGGACGCGCGATGTGGCGCGGGCCGAACGCGTCGGCGACCGGATCGAGACCGGAACCGTGTTCATGAACCGGGCCGACTATCTCGACCCGGGCCTTTGCTGGACCGGGTGCAAGAATACCGGCCGCGGCGGCGGCCTGTCGATCATCGGATATCACAACCTGACACGTCCCAAATCCTACCACCTGAAGAAGGTGACGGGCTGAGGACGATTTGCCTGCCCCGGACCGACCCCCCTCGCCGGGGCAGGCCTTTGACACAAGGAAAACTGACATGAGTCTTGTTGGAAACTGGTCCTATCCGACCACGATCAAATTCGGTGCGGGCCGCATCAAGGAACTGCCCGAGGCCTGCGCGGCAGCCGGTATCAAGCGCCCGTTGCTGGTGACCGACCGCGGCCTGGCCGATCTGCCGATCACCGCGACGACGCTGGACATTCTCGAGGCCGCAGGGTTGGGCCGGGGCCTGTTCAGCGAGGTCGATCCCAACCCGAACGAAAAGAACCTCGAAGCTGGCGTCGTCGCCTACAAGGCGGGTGGGCATGACGGTGTGATCGCATTCGGCGGCGGCTCGGGGCTGGATCTGGGTAAGATGGTTGCCTTCATGGCCGGTCAGACGCGGCCGGTCTGGGATTTCGAGGACATTGGCGATTGGTGGACCCGTGCGGACGCCGAGGCGATCGCGCCGATCATCGCGGTGCCGACGACGGCCGGCACCGGCTCGGAAGTGGGCCGCGCCAGCGTCATCACCAATTCGGAAACCCATGCCAAGAAGATCATCTTCCACCCCAAGGTTCTGCCGGCCGTGGTGATCTGCGACCCTGAACTGACCGTGGGCATGCCGAAATTCATTACCGCCGGGACCGGCCTGGATGCCTTTGCGCATTGTGTCGAGGCCTATTCCAGCCCGCACTATCACCCCATGAGCCAGGGCATTGCGCTGGAAGGGATGCGGTTGGTCAAGGACTTTCTGCCGCGCGCGTATGCGGACGGCACCGACATCGAGGCCCGCGCCCAAATGATGAGTGCGGCCGCCATGGGTGCGACGGCGTTCCAAAAGGGGCTGGGCGCGATCCACGCCATGAGCCACCCGATCGGCGCGGTGTTCAACACCCATCACGGCACCACCAACGCGGTCTGCATGCCACCGGTTCTGGAATTCAACGCGCCTGTGATCGCCGACCGGTTCGACGTGGCCGCAGCCTATCTGGGCATTTCGGGCGGGTTCGACGGGTTCCGGGCCTTTGTGCAGGAATTCAACGACTCGCTGGGCATTCCGCGCAAGCTGTCCGATCTGGGCGTGACCGAGGATGCAATCCCGGAGTTAGTCAAAGGTGCGATCATTGACCCCTCGTGCGGTGGCAACCCCATCGAGTTGACCGAGGAAAACCTGACCGGATTGTTCAGGGCCGCTCTTTGAGTGTCAGTCGGATCCGGGGCATCGAGAAGCTCCGGGTCCGATCTCATTCCGCCGGTTGCGGTCCCGGTACCTGTGCACTTGCGAATTCTGAGGGAAATTGAGCGGCGAAAGCACGTTCAGGCGCATTGCGGATCTCGGACCAGGTCGGCGCCCGCTGGAATCCTGGGGACCTGAGGGCGAGGGACAGTACGGATTTGTCCTCGACATAGATCAGCCCAAGCTTCTCAAGGCGGTCCATCGCGGCTTCAAACGCGTCCGCCCCGTACAAGTCGGACACCTGATCGCCAAGAAGCGCCCTGCCTATGATCACTGGGCTCAGGTCAAGGATGGCCCGAGCCGTCTCGTCCAATTGGTGAACAACTCTTTGTCCTGACGCCCGCAGGTCGATCACCGTGTCGCCCTCGACGTAGAGGGCTGACGTACCGGCCTCGTTTTGCCATGCGGCAAGCGCATCCAACGTCGACGCCGCGCGCTGCGCTGGCGGGCTTGGACCGTTGTCGACGATGTCGAAATGGTAGGCGAAATTCCAGACTTCTTCGGGCGGCAGGTCGAATATGAATGAATACGGCTTCGCTGGTTCGACCTCGACCCCAAATGCTTCGGGGTGTTCAAAATAAGGGCTGAACCGGTCCGCTCGCACCGGTCCTATCGAGCCGGGTGGTTGCAGGTGATGCAGCAGCGGAATGAGCTTTGCCATCCGTTCGAAGGCTGCTGCGCTTTCTCCGGGAAACCCGTAGAGGAAACACCATTCGACAAAAACCCCGGCCTCGGCACACAGCTTCAGCGTCTGGATGTTCTGAATTCCGCTGACCCCTTTTCTCATATGCGCAAGGGTCGGAGTATCGAAGGTCTCAATACCCGGCTGGATCTTTCGAACGCCGGCGTCGGCCAGACGGGCGATCACGGTCGGCGAAAGGTTCGATTTGACCTCGTAATGCATCAGGAATGGTCTGGTGTCCTGCGCAAGCTTCGGGATCAGGGTCTTGAGGTAGCGGTGATCCAGAATGTTGTCGACCACGACAAGATCCGGGCCATAGAGATCGGCAAGCGTGCAGAATTCGACATAAGCCCGCTCGGCGGACTTGCTCCGGTAGGTCATCGATTGGCCGTTCAGCCCGCAGAAAGTGCAATGGTGTTTCGCGCCCCACCAGCAGCCGCGCGATGTTTCGATCGTCGCAGATGGCACAAGGCGCTCTGATAGCCCCGGAGTGCTTTGAAATTGTTCAAAGAAAGCGTTGAAATCCGGGATGGGCAGCGTATTCAGATCCGTGGTCAGGCGCGGTCGAGACTCCTCCAGCGGGTTATCCAATTGGCTTTGGTTCAGAAACCCCTCGACCACGGGCAAGGGTCTGCTGGACCCCAGGGCTTTCAGAAACTCGGGAAAAGCATGGTCGCCCTCGCCAATGCAAACCGCGTCCAGTTCAGGATGGGCCTGCAAAAGCGCGCGCCCGAGCGGCCCTTCGCAATTTGCGCCGCCCATGACGATGATCACGTCGGCTGACCGTCTCCGCACGGCCCGGGCCAGTGCGATCGAGGCCATGACCTGTTGGAACGAAGACGTAATCCCGATCACGGTCGGGTTTTGTTCCATCACCGCATCGGCGCAACGTTGGACGAATGCTCCGGCTTGCTTTCGGGCGGCAATGGCGTTTTGCATGAACGCCAGCCATTCGACACCCGACACATAGTCACCAAGAACCGTGGTCAGGTAGTCCATCGCGTCCAGATCGCTGCGCGGATAGATCAGATCGCTGAATATCCATTCACCCAGCAGCGCCTGATAGCAGCGGCCATCAGACAGCATGAAATACTCATCGAGGCCGATCGCCTCGGCATAGTCGAAGCTGAAGTACTTCTCGGTCGT
Organism: Ruegeria sp. BJ5; assembly: GCF_056537865.1. Lineage (NCBI taxonomy): Bacteria > Pseudomonadati > Pseudomonadota > Alphaproteobacteria > Rhodobacterales > Roseobacteraceae > Ruegeria > Ruegeria sp. BJ5. Next base: position 11,246 of record NZ_JBQFSH010000004.1, on the reverse strand, counting down.
CGCAAAGCCGTTGTCCCGTGCCAGCTGCGCAAGAAGAGACATCCCAAGCCCTGGATGTTGCAGGGAAGAAAACGGCATGGACACCAGACACAGCTGATGCAGGGCTGCGCCTTGGTCCTGACTGGAGACGGTCGCGCTTTCGCTCATGCGAAGTTACGCGCAGCGGGGCCGGATCACACCGTCGGACGTATCTTCATAGGCTTTCTTGATGTCTTGCATCGCCGACTTCAGGTCGGATTCACCGGAAAAGACGTTCCCAATCGCGGCCAACAGCTTGCGCGCCTCGCCATCCTGATCGAGCGAGATTCCCAAGCGGTTTACTACGCCTTCGGGGTTGTCGATGAATTCTTTTCGAAAGGCCTCGTCAAGGATGCCGCGGCCAATGATCTGCTGAACATCTTCCAGGGTCAAACCCCGAGTATGGTGGTCACTCATAATTGTTCCTTTCGCAATACAAGGCCAATTGTTAATAGTTTTTTTACTCAATATCAATGCCGTGGATGGTCCGCGCCACCCTTGCGTGGTGTCTGGAAAAAGGCCGGGATCAGCGACATACTGTACTCGGGCAGTCGGGGGGCGCTTGAACATGAGGAAACAGGTCCAGATCGAACCGACCGAGCGCAGAATGTGCACGGTTCTGTTCGCCGACATTGTTCGTTCGACCATGATGATCGGCAGTTTGGATCCCGAAGACGCCGTCAGCCATCTGGGCCCTGCCATCGAACTGATCATGTCGATCTGCGAAAATTTCGGCGCAACGACATTGTTCACCGGCGATGGAGCGCTCGCGGTTTTTGGATCACCGAACGCGGACGAGGATCACGCGGTCAAGGCAATAGCCAGCGCCCAGCGGATCATCGAACGCATCGGCAAGCTGGACGATCGGCAGTTGGATGTGCGGGTTGGCGTTCATTCCGGCGAATTGCTGGTGGGCCAGTTGCAACACACCCTCGGGGAAGAGCAGGCCTTTCTAGGACCGGTCATGAACATCGCCAGCAAGATCGAGGCCGCAGCCAGAAAGAACGTGGTCACGGTTTCCGGTCAGGTTTTGGAGAATGCCGGCGATCTGTTCGACCATACCCATGTGGGCGATCTCGAGCTGGACGGGGGTGCGGGTCCGATCAAACTGTTCGAAATCACCGGCCGCAAAGAACAGGTGTCGCGCTGGATGGCGCGGGCGCGCCGCGAACGTTCGCCATTTGTCGGACGCGAAAGGGAACTGGCCGAGCTTGTTGCGGCGTGGAACCAGGCGCGCGACGGCAAGGGCAACTCGGTTCTGTTGTTGGGGGCGGCTGGCGTTGGCAAATCTCGGCTGCTGCATGAGTTGGTCGAGAACTGGCCTCTGGGCGCGCACCAGGTTCTGGAGTTCAACTGCTTTTCGCTGGATCAGGAAGCTGCGTATCTGCCGATCACCCGCGTGATCAATGCCCGTTTGGGACTGTCGGACACCAAATCCGATGCAGAACTGGACCAAAAGCTGTCCGACGTTCTGGGCGGGACCAAGTTCCTGGATGCGCATACCCGATCGGCCCTGTATTCGCTGTTCAGCCGTTTCCAAATGGAACCGGCACTGTCGGCTGTAGACCCGTCTCGCCGACGGAGGCAATTGAACCAGATGCTGTCGCGGCTGGTTCTGTCGATGAAGCAGGACAAGCCCCTGCTTCTGTTGTTCGAGGATTTGCATTGGGCCGACCAGGGTACTCTGGACGTCATCGACAACCTGCTGGGTCAGGTGCGGGGAACGAATGTTCTGATCCTTCTGACCTCGCGCAACGCGAACCTGTTCACGAACGACCCGATGGGTTTGCTCAAGGTCGTTCCGGTCGCCCCGCTGGGCGAGGCGGCCTGCAAGGACCTGATCACGCGCTTGCTGGGCCAGAGCGACATCGATGGTCAGCTGGGCTCATACATCGAAGCCATGAGCGGCCGCACACCGCTTTTCGTTGAAGAATTTGCCCACCACATGCGGGACCGCATGTCGCAAGCCGGGTTCAAGGACGGAGCGATGGACAGCCTGGGCGATATTGAGATCCCCGCCCGGGTTCAACCGTTGATCGCATCCCGGATTGATGCACTGCAAAGCGAGGACCGCAAAGCTCTGCAGCTGGTTGCCGTCGGCGGGTTGCAGTGGACGTGGGGTGTTCTGGCCGACACGCTTCAACGGCTGGGCTTCGACGCCAAAACCCAGATTTCGACATTGGTAGAACGCGGTTTTCTTGAGCTGCCGGAATCTCAGGACGGTCAGCAGCTGCGGTTCAGCCATGCGTTGGTGCAGAAGGTTGGGTATCGCAGTATTCCCCGCCAGCGCCGCGCAAGGCTGCACCGTGCGATCTATGAAACTCTGCTGAGCCGCGGCACATCCGACGATCTGGACGTGGCACAGTCCATCGCCCGTCACGCGGACAAGGGCGAGTTATGGCTGGAGGCTGCCGAGGCCTATACGCGGTGCGGCGAGCTGTCGATCAAGCTGTTTTCGTTCGAGGCCGCCGTCTCATATTTCGAAAACGCCCTGCGGTGCATCGACCAAGTTCAAAAGCGGACCGGCACTCAGGTGGCTGTTGACCTCGGGCTACGCGCCCGGCGCGGTCTGCGCGTTTCGCTGGTGGCCAGCGGGAACTTCAACCGTATCCTGACCATCTCACGCGAGGCGGAAGCCTTGTCCGATGCGTTGGGGGACACATCCGCGCGCGTTGCGTTTCAGGTCGACCAGGCGATCATGCTGACGATCCTGGCGGATGTGCGGCAAGCTATGGAGGTGTCTGAGCGCGCGCTGCGGAGCGCAACCGACGCCGAAGATCCGCGCCTGCAGGCAAACGCGGCCTTTGCGCTGGCCCAGGCTGCGTGGTTTCACGGTAACTTCGCGGCCGCACGGTCGGCGATTGATCAACATGCGGACCTGTTCCAGACGGTGTTCCGTGTGGCCGAAGCGGGCACCACCGGGTCGATTTCGGTGCTTGGGCTTGCAACCCGTGCCAACGCCAACAGCATGATGCATCGGTTTGACGAAGCGGATGCCGGTATCCGCGAGGTCCTGTCGATCGCCGAAGAAACCGGCAAGGCCTATGACTTGAGTTTTGCGCTGATCGCGCGGGGGATCTGGTGCTGGCAGCGAAACGAACCGGCTGACGCCGCCATTGCGTTGCGTCGCGCCTTGCGCGTGTCGGACGATGCTGGAATCGATGTTCTGTGCTGTTTCGCAGCGGCTCCCCTCGCTCGGGTGCAGTCGGTTCTGGGTGAACTTCCGGATGCCCGGCTGGTCCTGAACCGAGGTCTCGAACTGGCGCGGGACATGGAGATGGAGGCCTTCGTCGCCTGGCTGCTGTCGGCCGAAGTGCAGGTTCTGGCGCAGGAAGGCAGAACGAAGGAGGCCAAGGAACTGCAATCCGATTTGAACGACCTGTGTGACCGCAACGGGTATTTCCAGCACGAGCAATCCAAGGCATTGAGGGCGTTTGAGACTTGAACACCCCGAAAAGTCTCGGCTGAAACGACTGCGCATTCTGGCGCTACGACTTCAGCGTTGCAGGTTCAGCATCAGCCGGCCAAATCCGGCCGGCGGCGTGGTGATCCCGGCCATTTCCATTGCCTGAAATGCCATCGCCTGATTTGAAGTGACAACGGGCTTGCCAACAGTTTTTTCAAGCCGGTCGATGATTTCCACGCTGCGCATGTCCGTACAGGACAAAACCAACACCTCGGCCTCGGGGCAGTCTGCAGCCAAACCCAGGTCAAACACTGCCTGTGGGGTCAGAGCACCTTGGCCGTAATTGTCCAGCTGGCCTGCTACTTCGGACCGCGACACGGTTGAAATGCCAGTCTCGGCCAGGAACCGGATTGCCGAGTCATTGATGTCTGCGACATAGGGAGAGGCAAAGCCGATGCGTGTCGCCCCCAGCGTACGCAGCGCATGCACCAGGGCGCCCGCGGCCGTAACGGTCTGCGCACCGCTGCTGGTCCTGATACGATCGGCAAGTTCGCGATCGAAGGCCGGGCCATGGGTCAGCGTTGCCGAGGTACACCCGTAAAGAATGACATCCGGCCGGACACCGAGCAAAAGCCTGAGCGGCTCATCCAGATCGGCGGCGCCAAGACCGTGCATTTGGGCAGCATCGGGGATTTCTTCCTGATCATAGCCACCCATCCGGGCAAAGTGCAGTGAAACGCCCTCGGGCCGTAGCATCGTCATGTCGGGTTCGAGATTGGTGTTCGTGAACGGCACGAGAATGCCGAAACGGGACCGGCCTCTGGATGGGTGGAAATTTGGCTGTGTCATGGCTGAAGCTCCTCGGCCCAATGTTCCAGAACTGCGGCCATGAGTTCGAGGTCTGCAGTCTGACCGATGGTGGCACGTAGGCAATTGGCCAGTCCCGCGCTGGATTGCGGTCTCAGGAATATGCCTTTTTCCCGTAGGGCTTTGTCGGCTCTGGTCGCGGTGGATTGGTCCGCAAAGCGGATCAGCAGAAAGTTGGTATGGCTTTTGGGAACGTCGTACCCGGCGGACCGAAGGCGATTGGCAAACCGGTCGCGCAGCTCGGCAGTGAGGGCACATGTCTCGAGCATGTAGTCCTGATCGTTCAGAGCGGCCAAGGCGGCGGCCTGTCCGCACACCGACACATTGTTTGGGTTCATCACCTTGCGTATCTGGACCGCGATCTGCGGTGGGAACAGGCCCCAGCCCACGCGAAATCCGGCCAGCCCGTAGGCCTTGGACAGAGTTCGAAGAACGACCGTGTCCCCCCGCGCGACAAGGTCGAACATCGGCTCGTTCAGATCATCGGCGAACTCGCCATAGGCCTCGTCGATCACAAGCAGGGTGTTTTCACGCAACCCTTCACGAAGCCGCAGCAGATCGCGGCGGGAGATACGGGTGCCTGTCGGGTTGCCGGGATTGGCCACAAATACCAACCTAGTATCCGGCTGCACGGCTGCCAGCAGCGCGTCGAAGGATACGCATCCGTCCACCTCGGCGGCGGTGTCGAAACGGGCGCGGGCCAACTGCGCCACGGTACGAAAAAACGGGTATGCGTTCGCAGGAGCAAGAACGGCGGCGTCTGGCCCGGCAAAGGCCTGCGCCAGACCCGCAATCAACTCCATCGACCCGTTCCCGCACAACAGACCTTGCTCGGGCAGATCATGAAGCTCGGCCAGTCGCGCACACAATGCCGTCCAGTCCGGGTCCGGGTAGAGGTGGCCGTTTGCGGCCGCCTCTGCGACGGCCTGTGCGATCAAGGGACTTGGCGGGCGCAGGCTTTCGTTTTGCGATAGCGAAACAAGGCGCTGTCCTGCCGGCGGATCCAGCTGGGCCAACGCGTAGGGCGACATGGCAGCGACATGGGAAACGGGCCGGATCATGGCTTTATCCCATAGACATGCTGCGCGGCCCGGGCGCTCACAAGCTCGTCCCGCACATCCTGTCGAACGGCCACGGGTGACCTTTCATTGGGTGGCCCAAATCCGCCGCCGCCCGGAGTTTGGAAGATCAGCGTTTCGCCGCCGCCAATCCGCACCTCACCTTTGCCCGGCAAGTCCGCACCGTCGGGGCCGAGACGGATGCGACCGGGCGCGCCCGCCAGTCCGCCGTGCCGTCCCTTGGCTGGGTTTGCGATGCGTTCGACCGAAAGGAACAGCATGAAATCCTCGCTGGTGGAGGAGCGTATTTCGATGTCCTGCCCCAATCCGCCGCGGAGGCGACCGGGGCCACCGCTGTCCTGGCGCAATTCGCGACGTGTGATCAGGACAGGCGCGACAGCCTCGGTTGTCTCGACCTGGCTGCCCCAAACACCCGAGGGGAAGGCCGTCGCCGACAGGCCATCCAGGCTTGGCCTGGCGCCGGTTCCGCCGCTGAACACCAGTTCCAGTGCAAACTGCGTGCCACCGCGGGAAACCGCCTCGGGTGCGTGGCGCAGAGGCAGGTCGTACATGCACGAGGCGCCTTCGGCCGGCACGGCGTCCGGCAGAGCCTGCGACAGGCAGCCATAGACCAGATCCGGGGTCATCTGTCCCAACGTATGGCGCATGGCCACCGGAGCGGGTGGCTGTGCATTCAGAATGCAATCCGGCGGGCCGGTCACGAGGAATGGCGCCAAAGAGCCTGCGTTGTTGGGGATGTCTGGGCCGATGAGGCATCGCAGGGCAAATACCGTGTAAGCCGTTGCATAGTTGAGTGGCACGTTGATGCCTTTGCGCGACAGGCCCGATGTGCCCGAAAAGTCGACCAGAACCCGGTCATCCTTAATGGTCAGGGCCGCGCGCAAGTCGATCTCACACTCGTACCCATCGACGGTCAGCACATTGTGCCAAGTACCCTTTGGCAGTGCCGTGATGGCCTCGATCGTGCCACGGCGCGAGGTTTCGATAATGTAATCGGCCAGACTGTCCAAAGTGTCGATGCCAAACTCGGCCATCATGTCGGCCAGACGCGCTGCGCCTGTTTCGCAGCACGCGATCAATGCGTAGATGTCGCCCTCATTGGCGATGGGCTCGCGCGAGTTGGCTTTGACGATATCCATCAGCAGCGCGTTCAACTGACCTTGGTCGACCAGTCTGCACGGCGGGATACGGAGCCCCTCATCAAAGATATCCGAGCCTTCGGGACCCATGCCCAAACCGCCAAGGTCGACCAGATGCGAGGTGCAGGCCGTAAACCCAACCACATTGCCACGATGAAAGACCGGCATCATCAGCAGGAAATCGTTCAAATGGCCGGATGCGATCCAAGGATCGTTGGTCAGAAAGATGTCGCCCGGCTTCATTTCGGAGCGGGAGTATCGCCCGCACAGGGTCTTCACCGCTTCGGCCATCGTATTGATATGACCCGGCGTTCCGGTAACGGCCTGGGCCAGCATACGGCCGCGTACATCAAAAATACCGGCGGATATGTCGCCGCATTCACGAACGATCGGAGAAAAGGCGGCGCGGATCAGCGCCTGGCCCTGTTCTTCGACCACCGCTAGCAGCCGGTTCCACATGACCTGCAGACGGGTATTCGTCGTGTTCATTCGGCGTCCTCCTGTATCCGGTTGAGCCAGAGATTGCCGCCGCCATCGACGCTGGCCTGAAAATCCGCGCTGACGAATGTGGTGGTTTGAGGCTCGGTAATCAGCGCCGGTCCGCGCAAGCTATCGTCGGGTTCAAGCACGGATCGATCGTAGATACCGGCGTCGCACCAATGCCCGCTGACATCACACAGAATGCGTCGATGGCCGCACGGGCGCACCGTGCGCTGGTGGGCTCCGTCGGGAACCCGGCTGAGGGCAGGAGCGGGCGACGAGATCTCGACAGACCAGTTGAGAATCTCGATCGACATTCCCGGTACCGCGCGGCGGAACAACCGGCTGTACTCGGATTCGAAATCCCGGCGCAGGGTTTCGATGTCTGCAGGCCCAAGTGCCCGATCCGGAAGTGCGATCTCGATCTCATGACCCTGGCCGTGGTACCGCATGAAAGCCTGTTTTCGGATCGACAACTCGGCTTCAGGTGCACCGGCACGGACCACGGTCAGCGCCTCGGCTGTCATTTCGTCAAAAAAAGCGTTGAGACCGTCGAGATCCGGCTGATCCAGAGTGGCATAGCGCGACCGGACGATTTCGAAGGCGACCGGGGCATAAAGAAATCCGACCGCTGACCCTACGCCCGGTTCCTTCGGGATCACGATTTGGTCGACCTGACACCGCCGGGCCACTCGCGTTGCGTGCAATGGCCCATTGCCGCCAAAGGCGATCATCACTCGGGTTGCCAACTCTTTTCCGGACTCGACCGCGTGCATCCGACCTGCGGCGGCCATGCTTTCGTCGACGATTTCGCTGAGACCACGTGCGGCCAGGTCCGGCGCCAAATCCAGTGCGCTCCCGATTTCCACGGTGATGGCCTGTTCGGCGGCTGCCGTGTCAATCGTCAGTCGGCCTTCGGCAAACCGGCCGGGTTCGATCAGGCCCTGCACCACATCGGCGTCTGTCACGGTCGCCGCCCTACCGCCATTGCCGAAAGCGGCAGGGCCTGGCTGTGCGCCGGCACTTTCGGGGCCAACCTGCAGGCGACCTAGCCGGTCGACTCTGGCAATCGAGCCGCCGCCTGCGCCGATTTCGATCATCTCGATCACGGGGATGCGCACCGGCATGCCTGAGCCTTTGATGAATCGCGCGGCCCTTGCGATTTCGAACCTGCGCGCGGTCTGCGGGCGGAAAGCATCAATCAGACACAGCTTGGCCGTCGTCCCGCCCATGTCAAAGCTGGTTACGGCGCGCGCACCGGTTTCAGCCGCGATCCGTGCGGCAAGGATGGCCCCGCCGGCCGGGCCGGATTCGACCAATCGGATCGGCAGGCGGGCGGCCGTTTCCAGGGTTGTCATACCACCGCCGGCCGTCATCATGAGAATGGGACAGGTCAGCCCCTCTGCGGCGAAGCGGAACTGGAACTCGGCCAGATACCCGGCCATCTGGGGCTGGATATAGGCGTTGGCGATAGTGGTGCACAGGCGGTCAAATTCGCGCGCCTCGGGGCTGACTTCGTGCGAGAGCGAGATGGCCAGGTCGGGGAGCGCGCTGAGCAACTGGTCCCGCAGAGCCAGCTCGTGCTTTGGGTTGGCATAGGAATGCATCAGGCATACCGCTACGGCCTGGGCGTCGCTATCCGCAATCTGGCGCACCAGATCGTCCATTCCGGCGACATCCAGCGGTGTCAGTTCGTCACCACGGGCATCCATTCGCCCGCCGATCGTGAAGGCACGGGCGCGTGGGACCAGCAGGTCGGGCTTGACCAGATTGATGTCATACTGGCTGTAGCGACGTTCATACCCAATCTCGAGTATGTCCCGAAACCCGTCGGTGGTTATTGTCGCAACCGGGGCACCGCGCCTCTCGATCAGGGCATTGGTGGCCAGAGTGGTGCCGTGAATGAACCCGGAAACCTGCGAGAAACTGGCGTTGGCGTCATCCAGAACGCGCGTTGCACCAGTCAAGGCGCCGGCGGTTGGATTGTCCGGTGTCGTCGGAGTTTTGGTCGTTGCGAGGATATTGGATTGCCCGTCCATCAGAACGGTATCGGTAAAGGTGCCGCCAATATCGACGGCCAGCCGAAGCACAGCGTGATTGTGCATAAAATGAAGCCATGGGCAGAAGTTTCAGATCATTCCGGGATGCTGGTTCAGCATCCGGAGACTGCGCAAAAGATCCGTCCCTCGTCAGACGACGAGGTTACAACCGGTTGCCCGGCGGCCTTGGGTGTCTTTGGCGCAGTCAATCACGGCTTGGTCACTCTGATTGTCGATCCGATGGAAAAATGCTGCCCATCGCGGGATCACCTGTCAACAGAAATGCGACCGGCCTAGGCGACGTCTCCCTGCAACTGTAGGCTTAGGTTGTCGGCGGCATCCGGGGCATACCGGTCGATCAGGGCACCCAATTCAGGCCGGCAAGACCCGCAATTTGTTCCGGCGTTCAACGCCGCGCCGATAGCGTCGACACTGATCGCTTTCCCGCACGAGATCGCGTCGACGATCGTCTTCAACCCGACGCCAAAACAGGCGCAGATAATCGGTCCGGTGTCCTTGGCATCTGCGGGCGCGCGGCCGGTCAGAACCTGTGCGGGTGGTATGTCCGGCATCGTCGCAAGATAGTCCCGCATCAAGGGCAGGGGGCGCGGCGAAACGAACAGTGCCGCTTGCAGGCATCCGTCTTGCGACAACGCAATGCGGAAAGACCCTCGGGCCGGATCACCTGCCGTGACCGCGTCCGCATCGGCCAGCGCAAACCATTCGCGGGCGGTTTGTTCCCAATCCTGTATCCGGGCATGATCAGCCAGCTCTGTCCTGTAACCGTTGTCCGTTCGGACCGTCGCGCGGTAGGCGACCGAGGGGGTCAGGGGTTTCCTGGAGACGGCAAAGGCGTACCACGCCGCCTGCATGACACAGATCGAAACGGGTGTGGCCTTGCTTTCAGGTTGTCCGGAAATCGGATCAGTGGTGCCGGGAACCAGCATGTCCACCCGGCCCGAAGGGGCCGTTTCCGCAGTCCAATGGATGGGGGCAAAGACGTGACCGATGCGAACATCTTGGGTGATGCGCGCGCGAAAAATACCACGCCCAGAGGGACTGGTGACTTCGACAAGGTCTGCGCTGGATATCCCCTCGCGGGCGGCGTCCTGGGGATGAATGTCCACAAACGGCTCGGCCAGATGCGCGGACAGGCGGGCTGAAAGACCGGTCCGGGTCATGGTGTGCCATTGATCCCGTGTGCGTCCGGTGTTCATCACAAAGGGATATTGCTGTCCGGGCAGGGCTGCGGGACGCCGATGGGCAACGGGAACGATCCGGGCCTTCCCGTCGGAATGAAAGAAGTGTCCGTCACCGAAAAATCTCCTACCTGCACGCTTGCGACCCAATGGCCAGCGGGTGGGTTCCAATTTGGCATAGCTCGCCTCGTCAATCTCGGAGAAACCCGAAATGTCGAAGTCTTTCCCGAACCGCGCGGCGATTTGGGACATGGCGGCGTATTCCCGGAATATTTCGGCCGGTGAAGCGTAGTCGAACGCGGTTTTCCATCCCATGCGGCGGCCAACTTCGGCCAAGATGTCCCAATCCGGGCGCGCTTGGCCCGGTGGCTGCAAAACGGCGCGTTGCCGGCTGATGGTTCGGTCCGAATTCGTGACTGTTCCGTTCTTTTCGGCCCACCCGGCGGCCGGCAGCACGACGTCGGCCAGACGCGCCGTGTCGGAGTGCAACGTCAGATCACTGACGACCGTGAACGGGCAGGCGGCGATTGCGCGGCTGACCCTGTCAGCTTCGGGCATGGTTGCCGCCGGGTTGGTGTGGATGATCCAAAGGGCCTTGATCCGACCGTCTTCGACCGCGCGGAACATGTCCACGGCCTTCAGGCCCGGAGACTGCGGTATTGCAGGGGATTGCCAATACGCCTGAACCGCTGCGCGATGATCGGCGTTTTCGATGTCCAGATGGCAGGCCAGCGTGTTGGCCAGACCGCCCACTTCGCGCCCACCCATCGCGTTGGGTTGGCCGGTGACCGAGAACGGGCCCCTTCCCGGCCGCCCTATCCGACCGGCGGCCAGATGGCAGTTCAGGATGGCGTTTACCTTGTCGGTCCCGCTGGAAGATTGGTTCACTCCCTGGCTGAAGATCGTCACGACGCGCGGGGTATTGATCCATAGATCGAAAAAGGCGGCGAGTTTTTCGGCGGGCAGGCCGGTTTCCGAGATCTGGTCGTTTCCGGCCGTTTCCAGAGCGGCTTCCAGAC